>MESE01000099.1:0-34435 GCA_001770855.1 Burkholderiales bacterium RIFCSPLOWO2_02_FULL_57_36 | reverse complement strand
GCGTCTTGACATTGGTCAAGACGCGTTTCAGATCGCCCACGCCAATCGCGAGCTGCTGCATTTCACCCAGGCCCTGATGGACTTTTTCGAGCCGGTCCGACACCAGCTTGAAAGATTCGCCCAGACGATGTTCCAGTGTGGCATGCAGTTTTTCATCGACGGTTTTACGCATCTCTTCGAGCCGCGTTCCGTTGTCGTTCTGCAGATCCTTGATCTTCGCTTCCAGCGTTGCGCGCACTTCCGCCATACGCTGCGCATTCGATTCCGTCAACGTGGTCAAGGTCTGGTTCAGCGTATCGCCGAAGCGTTTCAGCGCCACCGATTGCTCTTCGCGCCCGGTCTGCGCCTGCAACGTGATCGCCTGGCGCATCGCCTCCAGCTGCTGCGCATTGGCTTCGTTGAGCTTGACCAGTTGCTGGGAAAACCCGTCGATCTGACTGTTCTGCAGCGTCGCGATGCTGGTCAGCTGCGCCGCCAGCGTTTGCTGAAACTGAGCAAGATTGCCGGTCAGTTCTTGTCGGTTGCTCTGTGCGGTAGTTTGCACCTGTGAGCGCAATTCGCGCTCCATGCGTTCGCTGGTCTGTTGCTGATGCCGCTCCAATGCATTCTGGAGCTGGATCAATTGCGCAGACATGTCCGTTCCGCGGCTGCGCACCACCGTGATGATTTGCAGGACGATGATGACTGCTGCCACCAGTACCAATACGATAAGTTCTGTTTCTGTCATGGGGTTTTCGTTATCCGGTCAACTGCTTCTCTACTGTGAATCTGTTCAACCTTGTTTGTTGCGCATCCAGTCGGCGGTCTGGTAAAACGATTGCATCAGTCTTTCCTGCAATGTCTCCTCGATGTCCACGTCCTGCATGGCCAATGCCATGCAGCGCAACCACTGATCGCGTTCCGCCGATGCGATCGTGTACGGCAAATGCCTGGCGCGCAAACGCGGATGACCGAAACGGTCGGTATACAAATCCGGGCCGCCGGTCCAGCCTGAGAGAAACCAGTACAGCTTGTCGCGGGAGCCGTCGAGCGGCGTTGGATGCAATGCACGTATGACGGAAAACTCAGGCTCCAGATCCATCAGGTCGTAAAACCGATCGACCAGTTCACGTAATTTGGCGCTGCCTCCGATGAGATCGAAAGCGCTCGGTTGTGTTTGTTCGGTAATCATGTGACGAATGATAGCGCAACAATCCCGTGTGCCATTCATCGCATCAAGCAACTTTTCGACTGCCTCACGCAAATTCGGGCAACGTGAATCTACTTTGCATTTCATCTTTTTTGAAGGTGAAGAGTTGATGATGCCAATTCATCAAAAGTTTCACCGTACTACGCAACGGCAAATATTTCTTCAAGGATGCCGCTCATAAATTTATTGCCGTACGGAACTAATAATATTGCCGTACGTCAAAACTCTTCCTGCCGGCAACTAACTGGCAAATGATCAACTCAAGGATATGCATTTTTGCGTCCTTGTCTTTCCGAAGAGTTTTGATGAAAAAATTCAGCACATCCACCTGGCACAAAATTCTGGGCGCCGGCCTGGTCACATTGATGACCGCGTGCGGCGGCGGCTCCGGCAGCAGCGATTCCGTCAGCGTTGCGACCGCTTCGGACGCGGACCAGTCCGCGAGCGTAAGCCTGGGACGCAAGGTCAAGGTTTCCAATCCGCCTCCCGCGCCGGAGCCAACCGATGGTTGGGCCAACTGCGCGAGTGAAGGCGGAACGTGTTCGTTCTCCGGAACCAAACAGGTACGTTACGGCGCCAATGGACTCTATGCCTTCCGCACCGTCACCGGCCCGGTTCAGTGCACCAACAGCGTGTTTGGCGATCCGGTTCCAGGCGTCACCAAAGCGTGCGCTTATGCAGCCACGGCAACGACAGGCCCTGCTCCCGCACCCACTCCTGCGCCAACCGAGACGTGGACCGACTGCGCGAGCGAAGGCGGAACCTGCTCGTTCTCCGGAACCCGTCAGGTACGCTACGGCGCCAATGGAACCTATGCTTACCGCACCCTCACCGGCCCGGTTCAGTGCACCAACAGCGTGTTTGGCGATCCTGTCTATGGCGTTGCCAAAACATGTGCCTATTCAGACACGACAACGACAACTCCGGAGCCGGCGCCCGCTCCTTCACCGGCGCCGGCCGACGGCGGTCGCATCGTTGCTCCGGAATTCTTCGGCATGCATCTCGCAGCGCAGTCCCATGAAGGATGGCCGAGCGTCAAGTTCGGTATCCAGCGTACTTGGGATTCTTGGCCCGGCGTATCGTGGAACGTCCTGAATCCCTCAGCGGGCGTCTATAACTGGACAACGCTGGACACCTTGGTCAATGACTCGGTCGCGCACGGCGTCGAGCTGGTGTACGTGTTCGGCCATGTGCCGCAATGGGCGTCAACCAATCCGTCCGGCAATTGCGACGGGTCGACCGCGGGAGATTGTTATGCGCCGCAGGCACAGGCCTGGCGTGATTTCGTCGCGCAGATCACCGATCGCTACAAGGGAAAAATCAAGTACTGGGAACTGTGGAACGAACCCAATGCCGGCAATTTCTGGAAAGGCACTCATGCGCAACTGGTGGAGATGGCGCGCAATGCTTATCCCATCATCAAGAATGCCGGCGGAACCGTGCTGTCGCCTTCACCGCAGGGAACCAGCTCGCATACCTGGATCGACGCGTACCTGAGCGCCGGCGGCGGTTCCTATCTCGATATCGTGACCTTTCACGGCTACCTGTACGGCGCACCGGAAACCCTCGGCACCCTGGTCAGCAACATCCGCGCGGTGCAGAACAAGCACGGCCTGTCCGCCAAGCCGTTGTGGGACACCGAGCATAGCTGGGGCGACAAGAGCTGGCCGATGGGCGCCGACCAGGACCAGCAATCCGCGTGGCTGGCACGCTACATTGTGCTGAGCTTCTTCCATCGCATCGAGCGTTCATTCTGGTACGGCTGGGAGCATTTCGTCTGGGGCTCGCTGTTCGACCGCAGCACCGACACGATACTGAAACCGGGCATCGCTTACCGCGAAGTGTACAACTGGATGATCGGCGCCAGCTTCCAATCGTGCACGACCAGCGGCAGCGCCTATCAGTGCCGCATCACGCGTGCCAACGGTTACGAAGGCTTGATCGTGTGGAATGGCAGCGGCAACTCGAACATCACCGTTCCGCCCGGATATAACAGAATGCGCACGCTCGACGCCACGTCGTCGGCGGTGTCCGCAGGCCAGGTCATCAGTGCGGGCATGAAGCCGGTGCTGATCGAGAAGCCGTACTGATCACGGCATCGCCGGCCGGCCATGTCACGCGCGCGAATCAATCGAATCCAGAAAGCCGGTGAGACGGGCGCCGATGGCCTTGCTTTCAAACCTGCGCAGGTAGCGCAGCCGCGCGGCACAGCCGGCTTCATGCATCCTGGCCGGCGAGCCCAGCCACTCCACGACAAGACGTGCCGCCGCATCCGGATTGCCGAGCGGTAGCATGCGTCCTTCGACGCCATCATCAAAAATTTCGGGAATGCCGCCCACTGCGGGGGCGAATACCGGAATCCCGTAGGAAAGCGATTCGATCAGCGTCAGCGGCATGTTTTCCATTGTCGCACCGTGAATGTAGGCGCGGTGCCGTCTGAGCAGCCGACGTGCATCCGGCACGAAACCGAGGAAGCGCACCAGGTCGTCCACGCCGAGCCGGCGTGCGCGTGCCTCGAGATTCACACGGTCCGGCCCATCGCCGGCGATGGTGATGCGCAGAAGCGTGCCTTGCCTTCTGGCCGCGGCAACAATGTCAAGCAGGTATCCCTGATTTTTGCGCGGCTCCAGCGAACCGATCGTGACAAGATCGGCATCGATTCCGGCCGCCATCCCCGGACCGGGATCGTCGACGAAATTCGGCAACACCACATAAGGCACCTGTTCGATCGCGGGAATGCGTGAAAGCAGTTCGCGCCGCATGAAATCCGAGACGTACACCAGGCCATCCAACCGCGGCAGAATCTGTTTCTCGAAATCGCGTATCGATTCGTACAGCCCGCCGCCCAGCGATATCATGCGCTTTTCAACCCACTCGTCGGCCTGGGAAATGTTGAAGTGCACCGCCATCACGACGCGCTGTCCGGACGAACGCCTGGTGTTGAGCGCCGCGCGGGCCGACGGAGGACATTGTGCGTAGATGACGCAATGCTTGTCATCTCCTAAATGGCGTCGCAATGCCTGCGCCAGGAAATGTTCATGCCAATGCCGGTACCACCACACGCTGGCCGACCTGCTGAGCAGTTGGATCGGCATGCGCAGGCCGAAAACCGAATACACCTTCCAGCGCCTCGCGTCGAAAGGCGTCACCAGCCTGCACGGGCGAAGACGAGAGCGCAGCACATCCAGGAAAGACTGGAAATGCGTTTGTATGCCGGTGCCGCCCTCGGCGCGCATGATGCTTGCGACCACGATCGCCGGCGCGGCAATTTTCTCGCACGGAGGGGAGTCTTGCGGCCGGACCGGCGGCGGTTCCGCGCGGAGCGGTCGTTCATGCGTGGAAACCTTGCAGTTGTTCATGTCTGTGCCATCCTCCGACCACTCAAGGCGGATTCATAGATGCTCATCAGTTGTTCATAATTTCGGTTCGGAGTGTATTTCGCTACATACTCGGCGCGAGCATTGCGTCCCATCCGCGCCATTTCATCCGGATGACCTTCCGCCCATGCAATTTTTGCCGCCAGATCTTCGGCGGATCCCGACTGGAAGAGCAATCCGGTGCGTCCGTCCTCGATGAATTCCTGCATCGAGCCAAGGCGTGACGCAATCACCGGAAGGCCGCAGGCGAACGCTTCCAGCACGACCAGTGCAAATGTCTCGTACCAAATGCTGGGCATGACCAGATAAGCCGCGCGATGCATTCTTTCCATGACCTCCGCACTGTGCCGCATGCCCAGCCCGTTCGCGCGCGGATGCGAATCGACCTGGCCCATTTCCGGCCCTGTCCCGACCACGTCGATATCAAGCCCGGGGAGCCGGTCCAGCGCCTGAAGCAAAAGCGCAACGCCTTTTTCCGCCGACAGTCGTCCGACGAACAGCGCGCCGGAACGCGCTGTTTGCGGGCGTTCCGGAATATCCACGAAATTCGGCTTGATTGAAATGCGATCGGCCGGCAGGCCGCCCTCGACAAACTTGTCGCGCGAAAAGCGGTTGAGCGCGATATATCGCGTCACCTTGTAGTCATACGTTCCGATCGCGCGATGCAACACCAGCATCCCCGCCAGCACCGCTGACTGCACGGCCGAGTCGCGATAGCAGCGCCGCACCACGCTGCGCCACGGAGAATGTCCAAGACAATCTTCACACACATGGTTGTTGCGCAAAAGCATGGCCTGCGGACACAGCAGCCGGTAATTGTGCAGGGTTTGCACCACCGGTACATTCTTGCGCGCCGCGGCCCAATACAGCGAAGGCGACACCAAAGGAAACGTATTGTGGATATGGATTACATCGGGCTTGAATGCAACGATACGCCGGTCCAGTTCGACCATTGTGCGCGACGACCACAGAGTGTCCAGCGCGACTGTCGTCCTGGGCAGGTCCTCGATTGAATCATTGTCGCGCGAATAGGTTTCGACACGGTGTCCGCGTTCGCGCAGCAAGCGCACTTCGGCGTCGACGACGACATCTTCACCGCCTCGCTGCCGATATTTGTTGTGCACGACCAGCACCTTGCATGGAGAATTCATCTTGAACCTGCTTTATCGGATGATGACTTTCCTGGCAACGTGACGACCACGGGTAATGTATTCGATCCGGTTGCGATTGCCTGGAATGGCGCGAACGCCGCCCAATCGATCCCGACCTCGCCGCGCGCCAGGGCTTCACGGATGCGCTCATCCATTGGGGCCTTGACCGTAATTGAGTTGCGATCCTGATCCTCATGGCTGCGCCATCGGGCCAGGCTCCTCTTGTCGCTCCACCACTTGGGCCAGCCCATTGCAAACTGCGGCATGCCGTCGGCCTCGACATAGACGTTCCGGTCCGACATGTTGCCGTACCGCGCCCCTGGCAGGATCAGCGCCAATCCCTTGTTCCAGGCCATCATGTTGGCTGTCACCTCATTATTGTGCGGGCGAAGATCGAGCCTGCCGTCGCTGTCCCGGCGCTGCTCGTCGATGACGACAATACCTTCGAGGCCATTGGCTGCAACCAGGTTATGCGCGACCACCGAATCCCGGCTGTGCGGCAGATAGATGCCGCGCTGCCTGTTTCCGAACACCGTGTTGTCGGCGATGCGCGCACGCGAACTGGCTTCGTAATGGATGCCGAAACCGTGGTTGTAGGCCACGGTATTTTTCTCCACGCGGTTATCGTCGTTGCCCCAGTCGAACCAGATCCCGTCACCATGGTTATGCGTGACCTCGTTGCCTTCGACCCGGGATTGCCGCAATCCATCATCGCCGATGAATTTCATGCCGCCCGCTTCCCACCATTTGTTGAAACCGCGCGTGTTGTTGTACGTGACCCGGTTGGCGCTGATCAGGTTATTGCGGCCGCGCGCCTTGATGCCGAGGTAGCCCGAGCGCGTTACCGTGGCGCGAAGAATGCGGTTGCCGTCGCCGGCCACTTCAATCCCGGCGCCGTCGGCATCTTCAACCACGATGTCTTCCAGCGTATTGCCGTTGCCCATCAGCGTCACCGCACCCTGCCTGCTGATGGTGGATGTGTTGGAATAGCGGAAGCGGATCCCCTTGATGGTGATGCCGGCGACGTCTTCGCCCTGAACCAGATAGGTACGCACCGCCACTTCCACCCTATCGCCGGACAGCACAGGTGCGTTGGTCCGGATCAGGATTTCCCGGCGCTGCGCATCGAAGAAAAAACTGTCGCGCGGCATGGATGAGCGTCCGCCCGCCAGCCGATTCGGCCAGATACCGCCTTCGCCGCGGTGCAATCCCGCCAGTGCATGCCCCGGCCGCTCGGGATAGCCGTCGAAGACGGTGCCGCCGACCTGCTTGAGCTGCTTGCCGTTTACCAGTACCTGCTGCGGCTCATGCCGCCATTCGCGCCGGACGAACAGTCCGCTTCCGGGGCGGCCGGCCGCTAGCCAGCCGCCGACGATGTCGGTGCCGAGAATCGTTACGCTACCCTCGCCGACCACCGTGGTCGGAGTTTCGATCGACCAGGCGCGACGCGGGAACACCAGCGCTTCGCGGTAGGTGCCGGCGGCGATCCGCAATGTATCCCCGGGCAGCAGGCGACTCATCGCAAAGGCCAGCGTACGGTACGGGCGCATTGCGTTTCCATCGCCATCGTCGGCCGCCTGCGGATGGGTGGGCGCGACATGGCGCACAGCGCTCCATGCCGGCAGGCACCATGCCATCAGCAGCAGCGCGGAGAATATTGTCGCAATGAATTGCCGGTCAGGTTTCATGGGTCGCATGGGCCTTCAACCAGGGAAGCAGTTCCGGCGGAACCGATGAGGAGTAACCGCCGGCTGCCGTTTTCTGCACCACCCGGACCGCACGCGCCATCGCGCCCAGGAAAGGACGCAGCATCGGCCGCCTGGCAAGCAGGCTGCCGCGCTTCCTCACCAGCGTACCCTCCAGGTGTCCCCGTTGGCGCCATTCCGGAACGACGGTTTTCTGTTCGGCGTAAAAGCGCATACAGGACAAGTAGCACTGCATGTGTGCAATCGGCGTGTGCATGGAAAACCGTTCCCACAGGTCGTTATCCATCGCGACATGGAAATCGGCACGCAGCCCGCCGACGGCTTCATACAGGCTGCGCCGCCAGAAGGTCGACGGCTGCGGCAGATAGTTGTAATCATGCAGGAACACGAAGCGGTTGAAACCCATCTCGCGCTTGGGCCGGATCGGCTCACCGTTGGCATCGATCCAGATCGAATCGCCATACACCGCCTGCACTTCCGGATGATCGCGGAAGAATGCACCCACCCGCGCCAGCGCCCCAGGCAGCAGCAAGTCGTCCGAACACAGCCAGCCGCACACGTCGCCGGTGGCCCGCTCGAAGCCTTTGATCAATGCGTCGGACTGCCCCCGGTCCGGTTCCGATACCCACCAGTCCAGCGCATCGGCATGGCGTTCGATGATGTCGCGGCTGCCGTCGGTCGAGCCGCCGTCGACCACCATGTACTGGAGCGCCGGATACTGTTGCCCCAGAACCGAGCGTATCGTCGCGTCCAGGAAGCGTGCCTGCTGGTACGAGCACGTCACCAGCGAAATGGATGGCAGCGCGTGGGTCATGCTCGCCCCCCGAGCCGGTTCTGGTTCTCCGCCTTTTGCTCCTGACGGATCGTCAGTGCAATCGCGACCAGGAAACCTAAAGACCCCCACAGCAGCAGCGACTTGGCGGGTTGAAGCATGATGGGATTGAACGCATAGGTCAGCACGCCGGCCAGCGACATGCAGGCCAGCGCATGCGCATACGGTGTAAGCACATGCGACCGCCAGCGCGCGCGCAGCACCGTGCCGAGCGTCAGGCGCGCCACCCGCAGCAGCGCCCATAGCCAGAGCGAGACGCCGAGCAACCCTCCATGCGCGAAGATGTCAAGGATGTCGCTATGGCTGGGCAGCACATTATTCCCCACGCCGGTATCGAACGCGGTGAATTTTTCCGATGCGGCGCCGGCGAACCCGGTACCGATCAGCGGCGAATCCTGGAACCGCCGCCACGCCGCCTCGTAGGTGACCATGCGGTATGCAGGATTGCCGCTTGGCAGATACTGGTCGCGATTGGCGATCACATAAGCTGCCAAAACCGCCAGCGTCATCGTGCCGATCAGCAGCCAATGCGCCTTGGTGAGACGGCGCAATGCGTCGTGCCTGGACCACTGCGGCCAGAAGTAGAATGCGACCAGGTAAGCTGCCGCCAGCAGGCCCGTGATGTAACCGGTATTTTTCTTGAACATCACGGCAAACAGCAGAAAAAACAGTACGCCGGTCCAGCGCAGCCAGGCACGCTTGATCAGGAAAGCGCACAGCACCGCCAGCGGCGGAAACAGGTATTCGAGTTCATGGTAGACCTGGCGCACCCCATAGTTCGCCGCGAGGCCGGCGAATACCACCACGCCTGCCGCGATCAGCATGACGAAGTATGCATGCAGCATACGCACCCGTACCAGCGGCTCGCATCGGAGCAGGACCGCGGCGGCCATCGGGGCGGCCAGCATGTACAGGCCGGCCACCAGGAAACTGTTCTGGATGCCGAGTTGAACGCGGGCGTACAACCCGCCGGTGATGACGAATGCTGCAAGCAGCAGCAAAGGAGCCAGTACCGGCAGCGAAGAGGGCCGCTTCTGTTGCCAGCGGAATATCCGCGCACCGACCATGGCCAGGATCAGCGATGACAGCGCCAGCAGCATCGGCAGGTGCTTGGTCTGGATTCGACGTTCGAGATCCACCTCGAACGGGTCGACCGCAACCAGCATCGCAAGTCCGAGTGCGATCAGGAAGACGTAATCCGTCATTACCAGCATGGCGCCGCCGGCGCGCGGGATCTGGCCGATCGAGCCGGCCTGCATGTTTACCGCCATCGGATCTTCCCTTGCAAGAAAAACCGGCAAACCGGTACAAGACAGATCAAAAAATGTCTACGCATCGACCGGTGCCTCCTGGCGCGCAACCAATGGCGCACTGCCGGCCACGCCATTGGGCAATTTATTCAGCCGCAGGAACACCAGATAACCCTGCAACAGCATCGACACGGCCACGCTGAGCGTTGTCGCCGCGGCCGCACCGCTGATGCCGTGGGCCTGGATCAGCCACAATCCAACGGTGAAAGTAAACCCGGTCGCGCCGAGGTTGGCGAGGAAACTGGAACGTGAATCTTCCATCGCCAGCGAATACGCGCCCAGCACCGTGCCGATCAGCGAAAAGAATGTGCCTACCGCCAGGATGCGCAGCAAGGGGGCCGCCGCATCGTAGGTGCCGCCGTAGGTTGCATGCATGAGCGCATCGGAAGACAGCAGCACGGCCAGCACGAAGAGCGCGCCGAACAGGCTCGACCGCCCGAGGTTGCGCAGCAGGTGACGGCGGAACGAGTTCTTGCCGTGCTGGTGTAACAGCGCGGCTGCGCGCACCGGCAGATAATTTGCGACGCTTTGGATCACCACGCCCATGGCATTGAGCAGGTTGCGGCAGGCGGCGAAGGAAGCCACTGCGACCGGCCCCAGCGGTGACAGCAGGAAAGGATAAATCTGGCTGGCTCCCCAGACTGCCAGTACCGTCAGCATCAGCCACTTCGACAGCGTCCAGTGTTGCAACAGAATGTCCCCGGCCGGACGATGTGCCGTGGCAGCCGGAATTTTCATTTTGCGCAGGCCGAGAAGAAACGCCGCCAGCGATGTCGCAGCCATGATGAGAAACGTGCTCGACCCATCGATCTTCCACACCATGTCGGCCAGCACCAGTACCAGCAGTTGTCCACCATAGCTGACCACGTCGTTGCCCAGCGCGAGATCGATCCGATCTTCGGTGTACCAGTACCGGCGCAGCATTTCCTGCATGAAGAAGCAACCGATATACGCGGCGCATCCGAACAGCAGCGCTTTTTGCGGAAAAAACCCCAGGGACAAGATGATCAGAAACGCGATGGCCAACGGAATCGCCAGCAGATGCGCGCGCAGCAGCGCCAATACCCGGCCGCCGAGTTGCGAGGGTTCCTCCGCGGCGCCGAGAATGTTCAATGGCTGTGTAAACAGCGCGCGATGCATGTTTGCCAGGAATAGCGTTCCCATCATCGCCAGGCTGAACAGGCCGAAATCTTCGGACGGCAATTGACGTCCGATGTACAGCAGCGTGAGGAAGTTTCCTGCAGAAACGACACCCTGGTCGGTCAATGCCAGCAATCGCTGGTCAACCAATGCCTTGCGAAGAACCATCATGGCGAATCCAGGGAACCAGGCGCGGCCGCCGCGCTTGCCCGGACGTACGAAACATGCCTGACTCGATACAGGGACCCTGACGATGATATTGCCGATTGGTGCATGGTGTTTCCAGAGTTTCCTGTTATGTCTGTTTGCCTCGTTAGAAATTGACCAGCACGGAACCGACCACGGGAACACCGATGTGCGCCAGCTTTTTGCCGATGGCATCGACCTGGGCAAGCGCGGTCTTATCCTTGCGGATCAGCAGCAGCACGCCGCCTACCTTCGCCGCCACCTGCAGCGCATCGGCGCCGACCGCGAACGCCGAGGTATCGATCAGGGTGACATCGAAACGGGAGGCAACGTTTTCCTGAACCTTGCCGAACGATGGATGGCTGATCAATTCCTGCGGGTTGGGCGGAGTTGTCCCTGCCGTCAGCACGTACAGGTTCGAAAAAGAATCCACGCGTGCAATGCTTTCAATGCCGGCGCGTCCGACCAGCAAGTCCGACAGCCCCTGCCTGGCATGCAGCCCGAATATCTGGTGCAGGCGGGCGCTGCGCAGGTTGGCGTCGATCAGCAGCGTTCTCTTTCCCATCTGTGAAAACACCAGCCCGAGATTGGCCATGAAAAAGCTTGTGCCGTCGCCCGAATCGATGCCGGCCACCGCCAGCGATTTGTGCCCCGCATCGAACCATCTCAACAGCAGCTCGCTGCGCACCGACCGCATTACTTCCACCTGCGGGCTGAATGGCTGGTAGGCCGCGACCAGTTCGATCGGATAAGCGCCTTCCCCCGGTTCCAGATACGGGTAATCGAACTGACGCGCCAGTCCCATGCGGACATCCGCTTCACTGACCAGGCCGAGCGACTGCGCCGCCTCGCCGAAACGCAGGCCGCACTCCTTCTGGTAGTGCGATACGCGCTCGGCGTCTTCCGGCGTAAGCTTGCCCAATTGCAGAAGAATTTTTCCTATCGTCTGATTGTCGCCTGCACGTTTCAAAGCGTCGGGAACGGAAAGCATGGCTGGATTCATGGACACCTCAGTTGGACAGCATCGGGCGCGACCATCGAGGCAGCGCAAGCGGTGTGCGGCGCGGCGGTCCCCAGTCGATGGTGCCAAGTACCGGCGCCTGTAATACATCCGTCAAGTCGACAATGGTGCGGACGCGGCGGTCATGCATCTCGGCCAGCATGGCGAGGCCCAGTCCGAGCAATGCACCGCCGAACAAGGCCAGCGCCAGATAGAGCAGCGGCTTCGGCCTGACTGCCTTGAATGGCGCCACCGCCTTGCTGAGTATCGTGACCTCCGATTGACTTGACTGGCCTTCGATACTGGATTGCGACAGGCGCTGCAGAATGTTGTCGTACGCTCTTTGCGCGCTTTCGACTTCCTTGCTCAACAAATTGAGTTCATCGCGCGCGCGATTAAGATCCAGCACTTTCATCTTTTGCGCATCGAGCGCGGCACTCAATTTGGCTTCGCGCTGCTCGGCAATCACGGCACTCCTGGCCAGCCCTTTGGCGGTCGCCTGGGTATTGTTGCGCAGTTCGGCGCGCAGCTTGTTTACCTCGGCGCTCGCCTCTTCATATCGGGGATGACTGCTGGTATAGCGCTCGGCGACCTGCGACAGCTTTGTTTCAGCCTGCGCGAGCGCCAGCTTGAGGTGCTGAATCATCGGATTGGCCAACACGTCGGGTGAGTTGGCCGAACCGGCGCCATTGGCCTGGCCGCGGCGAGAATTCGCCTCCATCAACTGGTTCTGCACCGTCACAAGCTGGGTGGAAAGTTCATTGAGTCGCACCGTCTCCACATCGAAACTGTTGTCCAGGTTTGCGATCCCCTTTTCCCGCTGATACGTCGATAGCCGGTCCTGCGCCGCTTCCAGCCGCTCGCGCTGCATCTTGATCTGGTCATTGAAATAAGCCGATGCCCGCCTGACGGGTTCAAGCCGCAATTCCATGTTGGTCTGCTGATAGGCCGCGGCAAACGCATTCGCGATCGCCGCGGCGCGCTGCGGATCCTCATCCGTGAATGCGACATCGATGACATTGCTTTCACGGGTCGGCGCCACGTCGAGTTTCTTGAGCAGCCGTTCAGCCAGCCAGTCGGCCAGGTTGCCCCTGCCATCGGTGGCGTCTTCGAATTTCTCGCGGTTTTCCGCGACTTGCTCGAGCTCCGCGTCGCGCACTACCTTCAGCGCCACGTTCTTGCTGCCGATGACGCCGACCTGGGTCGCCAGGTAGCTCGGCATCAGTTGTCCGGGCAGCGCATTGCCCGTCACAGGATCCACGCCGGGGTTGAGCACTACGGTTGCGGCTGACTTGTATGCTTTCGGAATGATCAGGCTGGCGATCATCGCAGCCGAGGCAATCAAAAGCATCGTGACTAGGATGATCTTGCGACGCGCGCGCAAGATCAGTAGAAATTGGGAAAGCGTCATGGACAATCTCGTGAAATTGATGCGGCTTCAACGGTGCAACTCTTCCATCCAGCACGCCTGGCGCGGGTTCTGCCTCACCCCCAATGCCCTCCATCGGCACGCATTTTTTTCGCGCCAATGTGTATTTTGATCTGCTGATGGAGTTAAGCAATCATTAAAGACGCGAATCGCAGGGCGACGTTTGACAAAGAACAAACGAATTGCATACCCATGATTTGCAACCGGTGCGCGCGTCGAGAAAACGTGATTCAACGGAAGAAAATGCGTACGCGTGCGGCGGATCGCGGCATGTCGACGGCATGGCCGGAACCGGCGCGGATATGGTCAACCGATTTCTTCCGACCGATTTTCGCGCGTTGTCGAACCACGGATTGTGTCGCGATGCTGTTCCCGTCCCGAAGAGATATTTAACATTTCCACTTGCTGCGGTATCGATTTTTCCATGCCACTCTCGACAACCGAATTAACATTCGCGCCTCGAAGCGACGACGCCGTTCCTGTTCCTCACCAGCCGTTTAACGTTCCAACATGCCGCTGAAACAGCGCCGCAAACACTGCCGCGCAGATCAATCACATCAATCGACTGCATTCATGCAGGAGCAATTCATGTACGCCGCTTAACTTATCGCGGCACTACATTTTTGTCATTTGTGGGGCCGATCAAACAGAAGATTGACGTAGTGCGTCCACGCGTTTGACCGGCCTCAAGCAAGGATCAATTTGCAATTTAATAACAAATTAAATGATTACTATGATTTAGACACAAAAATTTCGGCCCCCCAGATTTCGCACATCGCATTTTGGAAGCTGCCGCAGCTTTGAAAGTTTACTTCGCATGCAAGACCTAATTCTCAGACACTCTTCCCGATTAGAATTTTCGATGCGCATCATGGATGTCGTTGCGCTTTGGTTCGCCGGTCATCTTGCGCATTTGATGAGGTTCAGTTCGCCGTTAAGCGAAGCTGTACCGATTCATACGGTTCTTCTCTATTTTTGCTGCGGCCTCGCTTTTCTGCTTTTCCCTCAATTCGAAGTATATGCATCCTGGCGCGGGCGTTCGAAACTGCCCATGTTCATGCATGTGGCCAGCGCGTGGGCAGCGGTATTGCTGATCGGAGTGGTGTTCAGCTTCCTGATTCATCAGGCCGGCGACCTATCGCGCTTGTGGGTGTTTTACTGGTTTCTTACCGGTACTGCATTGCTGATGATTTCCCGGGCACTCCTGTATTCCGGTCTGCATTACCTGCGCGAGAAGGGATTGAACAGCAAGCGGGTTGTCATTGTCGGCTATGGCCCGACCGGCCAGGAAATGCACAGGCGCGCATCGCAGCAACATTGGTACGGCTATGACGTAAAGGCGGTGCATGCCGGAATGGAAAATTGCGCGGACATCACCGATCCATCGGTGGAAAAAATCGACACACTGGAAGAAATCTGCGATTACGTCGAGAAAAAAGACATCCATGAAATATGGATCACGCTGCCTTTGAGCGCATCGGCGCAACTACAGACGCTTCAGTACCTGCTGCGTAATTCCCTGGTTGATATCCGCTGGGTGCCGGACACGATGAGCATGCAAATTCTCAGCAACAAATTCATCAATTTTCTCGGTCTTCCTGCAGTCGAGCTGAACCAACCGGTATCGGGCGGTGTTAGCGGCATTGCGAAAGACTTGTTCGACAAGGCGTTTTCCATCGGCGCATTGATTCTGCTGGTTCCATTGTTCATCGTAATCGCGATTGGCATCAGGTTTTCGTCGCCCGGGCCGATTTTTTTCAAGCAGCCGCGGCTTGGCCTCAACGGCAAGAAATTCAATGTATACAAATTCCGCACCATGAAGCTGCATCAAGAGGACGGCATGGTGAAACAGGCTACTCAGGACGATCCTCGCATTACGTCGATCGGCCGTTTTTTGCGTCGCACCAGCCTTGATGAACTACCCCAATTCATTAATGTGCTGATGGGCGACATGTCAGTGGTCGGACCGAGGCCGCATGCACTGCAGCATAACGACATATACAAGGAAAAGCTGGAGATGTACATGTTGCGCCATCGGGTCAAACCCGGCATTACCGGCTGGGCCCAGATCCATGGCTACCGTGGTGAAACCGATACCGTGGACAAGATGGCCAAACGCGTGCAATTCGATTTGCATTACATCCAGAATTGGTCGCTGTGGATGGATGTGAAAATCATCGTCTGGACTGCCTTTAAAGGATGGACCGGCAACAATGCATATTGAAAATTCTGTTCTCACACTCGATCGCGATAGCGCCACGGGTCGACCGCCCTCCGCGCAGGCCGCACCGCTTCCAACAGATACCTTCGCCACAGTCGTGGCGAATGCGCCGCTGATAGCAATCGACCTGATTGCCGAAGATGCGCAGGGCGCGGTACTACTCGGTTTGCGCAACAACCCGCCGGCAAAGGGATATTGGTTTGTTCCGGGAGGCCGGATCCGCAAGAACGAGTCGCTGGATGCCGCATTCGCCCGCATCGCGCGAGATGAACTTGGCTTGCGGGTGCAGAGAAACAGGCATCGGCTGGCCGGCGTTTATGAACATTTTTACGACACAAATTTCAATGGCACGGCGGAGGCAAGCACGCATTACGTGGTGCTTGCCTATCGGCTGCGAATCACGCCGGAAGCGCTGCGACTTCCGCATCAGCAACACAGCCTATATCAATGGATGCATCCGGACCGGATAACGCGGCACCCGGATGTGCACGCTTACACAAAAGCTTATTTTTAACTGACCTCATCATGAGCAATTCACCATTGATTCCCGTCATTCTTTGCGGAGGTTCCGGCACACGCCTGTGGCCTCTTTCGCGTGAAACATATCCCAAGCAATTCCTGCGTTTGCTCGGCAAGGAAAGCCTGTTGCAGCAGACAGTGCGAAGACTGAGCGGAATCGAAGAAGTCGGCGCCCCTCTGTTGGTGTGCAATGAATCGTCGCGCTTTGTCGCCGCCGAACAAATGCGCGAGATCGGCATCGACGATGCGCAGATTCTTCTCGAGCCGATGCGACGCAATACGGCGCCGGCGATTGCGAGCGCCGCGTTGTACGCATTATCCAAAAACGAGGACCCATTGCTGCTGGTGTTGCCGTCGGATCACGTCATCAAGGACCATGACACCTTTTGCACCGCAATCCATTTTGCCCGGGAAGCGGCAAGCGCCGGCGACCTGGTGACGTTCGGAATCAAGCCGACCGGTCCTGAAACCGGCTATGGCTATATCCGCGCCGAATCCACCGAAACAAAAGTGGCGCAGCCGGTACTGGAATTCGTGGAGAAACCAAATCGCGCCACGGCGGAGCAATACGTCAAGAGTGGAAATTATTACTGGAACAGCGGCATGTTCCTGTTTCGGGCCAGCCGCTATATCGAGGAATTGTCGCGCCATGAACCGAAGATCGTCGAAGCCTGCCGCAGCGCCGTGGCATTGGCAAAGAAGGACTTCGACTTCGTCCGGCTGGATACGCAGTCTTATGCGGCAAGTCCGGACAAGGCAATCGATTACGCGGTCATGGAACGTACCGACCGTGCATCGATGATTCCATTGAGCGCCAATTGGAGCGACATCGGCTCCTGGGCGTCGGTCTGGGAAGTCGCGGATAAGGATGCCGACAACAATGCCATCAGAGGCGATATCCAGGTACAGGATTGTGAAGACTGTCTGATACACGGCACCACGCGCCTGGTTGCCGCAGTGGGCTTGAAAAATATCGCCATCATAGAAACCGCCGATGCAGTGCTGGTCATGGATGCCGAATATGCACAGGACACCAAAAAGCTGGTCGCGGGTCTGCTCGATACCCAGCGCACTGAAGCAACCCAGCACCGCGAGATTTTTCGGCCTTGGGGATCGTACGACTCGATTGGAAACGGGCAGCGCTTTCAGGTCAAGCGCATTACCGTAAAGCAAGGAGCAAAGCTGTCGCTGCAAATGCACCATCACCGCGCGGAACATTGGGTCGTAGTGTGCGGCACCGCAAAAATCACGAATGGCGACAAGGAATATTTACTTACCGAAAATCAATCCACCTATATCCCGGTGGGCGTTGTGCATTCGCTTGAGAACCCGGGAAAAGTGCCTCTGGAACTGATAGAAATTCAATCCGGCGGATATCTGGGCGAAGACGACATTGTGCGGCTGCAAGACCGCTATGGCCGCGCTTGAATCGAGCCATTAATCATAACTGGGAATGGAATACAAAAATTGAAAGATGAAACCAGAAATATACGCAGAGAAATTCCGCAACAGACGGCGAATCGCCGCTATGCAATTCCCGCCATCCTATTCACACCGCAGCGCTGCCAAATAATTGCCGCCGCATTTTTTTTACTGATGCTCGCAATCGGCGCGATACCCGGCGAAGCGCAGGCGCTTTCCGATGCCTTTGGCGACAAGCTGCTGCATCTGTGTGCGTATTCATTCCTGACGTGCCTGCTGTTCGGCGGCTTGAGCGGCTCGATCGCCGACCGCGCATGGCGCACGATCATGACGATCGGACTGCTGGGCGGGCTGGATGAAGCGATACAGAGTTTCATGCCGTACCGGAACGCAAGTACGGTCGACCTGGCATTGGACATGCTTGCAGCAAGCTTGACGGTCATGGCATTGATTCTGGTTGACAGTTCCAGGCGCCGCAGCTACCAATCGTCGCCCCACAATGCCACCCGACCGGCCGAGAAACCGAATTAATCGAACTTTCAATCAAACACTTTTTCCAAAGTTAAACGCAATCATGCACAAACAAATTACCAAGGCAGTGTTTCCCGTGGCTGGTCTGGGCACTCGATTCTTGCCGGTTACCAAGGCCAGCCCAAAAGAAATGTTGCCGGTCGTGGACAAACCATTGATTCAATATGCGGTCGAGGAAGCGATGGCGGCCGGCATCACCGAGATGATCTTCGTTACCGGCCGCAACAAGCGTGCGATTGAAGACCATTTCGACAAAGCTTATGAACTGGAAGCCGAGTTGGCCGCGCGGGACAAGCAAGCTTTGCTGGAAGTGCTGCGCAGCATCAAGCCGGACTCGGTGCAATGTTTTTACGTGCGCCAGGCCGAAGCGCTCGGACTCGGTCACGCGGTGTTGTGCGCGGAACGCCTGATCCAGGAAGAACCGTTTGCCGTCATCCTGGCCGACGATCTTCTTGATGGGAATCCGCCCGTGATGAAGCAAATGGTCGATCTGCATGCGCATTACGGCAGCAGCATCGTCGGCGTCGAAACCATCGCGCTGGAGCAAAGCCGTTCCTACGGTGTCGTCTCGGGTACCGCGTTCGGCGAGCGGCTGCTCAAGCTGGACGGTATCGTGGAAAAACCAATGCCGGAAAAAGCGCCTTCGAATATGGGCGTGGTTGGACGTTATGTACTGACCTCTTCGATTTTCAAACATCTGCACAATATCCGCCCTGGCGCCGGCGGCGAACTGCAACTGACTGACGGCATTGCCGCCTTGCTAAAGCAGGAAGCGGTCTTGTCGTATCAATTCGAAGGCACCCGCTACGACTGCGGCAGCAAACAGGGCTATCTGCAGGCAACCGTGCGATTTGCGCTCAGGCACCCGGAAGTGAAGGATGAATTCCGCAGCTTCCTGGCGGACCTGAAACTCGAACAGGAAGCGGATTTCATCGCACCATCCGATGCGGCGCCATCTAAGCCGCATAGCGTGATCTACGTCAAGGATCGAACAAGCAGCTAACGCAATTCTTTCAACTGCACAGCGGGACACTTGAAAAATTTACCCGAATTTCATGACCATGCCAAAGACAATTCTGGTGACCGGCGCATCCGGTTATATCGGCTCCCATACCTGCGTTGAATTGCTGGCGAATGATTTCGAGGTAATCGCCTTCGACAATCTCAGCAACAGTTCGGCGGAAGCGATCAAGCGCGTGGAACGCATTGCCAAACAGCCGATCCAGTTCTATGAAGGCGATGTACGCGACCGCAGCGCGTTAAAGCGAATCCTGCGCGACCACCGGATTGACGCGGCCATCCATTTTGCAGGACTCAAGGCGGTCGGCGAATCGGTCGCAAAGCCCTTGCTGTATTTCGAAAACAATGTCGCGGGAAGCGTATCGCTGCTGCAAGCGCTGGCCGAAGCGAACGTCAAACGCTTCGTCTTCAGTTCATCGGCAACCGTCTATGGCGACCCCGACTCCGTTCCCATCACGGAAGCCGCGCGAGTCTCGGCAACCAATCCCTACGGCAGATCAAAGCTGATGGTGGAACAGATACTCGACGATCTCGCACAGTCGGATCGGGATTGGGGGATCGGCATTCTGCGCTATTTCAATCCGGTAGGAGCACATCCGAGCGGCTTGATCGGCGAAGATCCGCGCGGCATTCCGAATAACCTGATGCCGTTCGTTGCCCAGGTGGCTGTCGGCCGACGCGAGCGGCTCGCCGTGTTCGGTGATGATTATCCGACGCCGGACGGCACCGGCGTGCGTGATTACATCCATGTCGTCGATCTCGCGCGAGGACATGTCGCGGCCCTGGATCGATTGTTTTCCCGGCCCGGCGGATTTACGGTCAATCTCGGCACCGGACGCGGCTACAGCGTACTGGAAGCGGTACGTGCATTCGAAGCAGCCAGCGAGCGCGCCATACCGTACGAAATCGTGCAGCGCAGGTCCGGAGATATCGCAAGCTGCTATGCCTCCCCTCTACTCGCGCAGGAACTGCTGGGTTGGCGCGCCGAAAAAACCTTGCCCAATATGTGCGCCGATCATTGGCGCTGGCAAAGAATGAATCCCGAAGGTTACTAAGGACTCGCGCAGCACCAAGAGCGTTGCGCTCCGTTGCAATCGACACATAGCTTGCGCTATTTCTTGCGGGAACCTGACCCACGTCAAACCGCTCGCGGCATGCAATTACAAAATAGAACGATTGGAATATACCAGCGCCATCGGCAAACAAACCCAATACGAATCAATTTTATCTATTCAAGGAATCTCTTATGACGAAAGAACCGCGGATACCGGCCCACATGATCAATCGCTCCGTTCAACCCGATCCGAAAGTGGCATTGATTACCGGTGTGACCGGCCAGGACGGCGCATATCTGTCCGAGTTGCTGCTCAAAAAAGGTTACATCGTGCATGGCATCAAGCGCCGGACTTCGCAGCTCAATACCGGCCGTATCGATCACTTGTACCAGGACCCGCATGAAGAACCTCGGCGCTTCATCCTGCATCATGGCGACATGACCGACAGTTCCTCGCTGATTCGCGTGATCCAGCAGGTGCAACCGGATGAAATATACAATCTTGCCGCGCAGAGCCACGTCGCGGTCTCGTTCGAAGAGCCGGAATATACCGCGAACTCGGATGCGCTCGGCCCGATGCGCGTGCTGGAAGCGATCCGCATTCTGGGACTGGAAAAAAAGACACGGTTTTATCAGGCATCGACTTCGGAATTGTTCGGCAAGGTGCAGGAAACGCCGCAGCGTGAAACCACGCCTTTCTATCCGCGCAGTCCTTATGCGGTCGCGAAGCTTTACGCCTACTGGATCACCGTCAATTATCGCGAAGCGTACGGCATGTATGCATGCAACGGCATTCTTTTCAACCATGAGTCGTGCTTACGCGGCGAGACCTTCGTCACGCGGAAAATTACCCGCGCGCTGGCTCGCATCGCGCTTGGCCTGCAGGATTGCCTGTATCTGGGGAACATGGATTCGTTGCGCGATTGGGGCCACGCGCGCGACTATGTCGAAATGCAGTGGCTGATGCTGCAACAGGAACAACCGGAAGATTTCGTGATCGCCACCGGCATCCAGTACAGCGTGCGCGACTTCGTCAATGCCGCCGCGGCGGAGCTGGGAATGACGCTGGAGTGGCAAGGCAAAGGACTGGAGGAAACCGCGACGGTGCTTGATCCCGGCACCCACAGTGGCGCGACGCTCGGGCAGGTCATCGTTCGCGTCGATCCGCGCTATTTCCGCCCTACCGAAGTTGAAACGCTGCTCGGCGACGCCAGCAAGGCACATGCCAAATTAGGCTGGAAACCGAGCACCACGTTTGAACAACTGGTCAAGGAAATGATGGAATCCGATCTTGATGCGGCGCGAAAATTCGCGCTGGTCAAGAAAAACGGCTTTGTCGCCTACGCACATAACGAGTGACACGCGGCGCTGCATGGTTGCATTCAACCCATGCGGCGGTCTCCGCGCTCGTCATTAAAATACCTCACATACCATGCACCCATCTGAACTCAACACAGACAAGCGTATCTTTGTCGCCGGTCATCGCGGCATGGTCGGCTCGGCGATCGTTCGTGCGCTGGAGCGGCGCGACTGCGCCGACGTCGTCACGCGCCCGCATGCGGAACTCGATTTGACCAGCCAGGCCCAGGTCCGCGATTTTTTCGAATCCGAAAAGATAGACGAGGTGTATCTCGCCGCCGCGCGCGTCGGCGGCATACATGCCAACCACACCTATCCGGCGGAGTTCATTTATCAAAACATGATGATCGAAGCCAATGTCATCCATCAGGCCTGGAGCAGCGGAATCAAGAGATTACTGTTCCTCGGTTCATCCTGCATCTAC
Source organism: Burkholderiales bacterium RIFCSPLOWO2_02_FULL_57_36 (assembly GCA_001770855.1). Classification (GTDB taxonomy): domain Bacteria; phylum Pseudomonadota; class Gammaproteobacteria; order Burkholderiales; family Burkholderiaceae_D; genus MESE01. Next base: position 12,565 of record MESE01000099.1, on the reverse strand, counting down.
CCGCGATTGGCGGAACAGCCGATCAAGGAAGAATTTCTGCTGACCGGACCGCTCGAACCGACCAATGAACCATATGCGATCGCGAAAATTGCCGGCATCAAGCTGTGCGAAAGCTACAACCGGCAATACGGCGCCGACTACCGCAGCGTGATGCCGACCAACCTGTATGGCCCGGGCGACAACTATCATCCGGAAAACAGTCACGTTTTGCCCGCAATGATCCAGCGCTTTCACGAGGCGAAGGCCAACGGGGCGGAAAAGGTCGTGATCTGGGGCACCGGCACGCCGCGGCGTGAATTTCTTTACGTCGACGACATGGCCGACGCAAGCGTGCACGTGATGGAGCTGCCTCATGCCGTTTATGCAGCCAGCACCGCACCCATGCTGTCGCATATCAATGTCGGCAGCGGCGAAGAAGTCACGATCCGCGACTTGGCGGAGCTGGTCCGGAAAGTAGTCGGCTATTCAGGCGAAATCGAATTCGATACCACCAGGCCGGACGGCAGTCCGCGCAAGCTGATCGACAGCTCAAGACTGTCTGCATTGGGATGGACTCCGAAGATGCGGCTTGCGGATGGCGTCGTCGAAACGTATCACCGTTTCCTGGCCGATCGTCCAGTCACGATTATCGATACGTCGCTGAAGGCGATGGCCGGATAAAGATAGTTACAGACGCACCCGGACGGCAGGCAACTGTCTTCCGGGTACTCGTTGCGCCCGCCTCTTGCGGCGCACCGTCAAGCCGATGCAAGTGGATGGCGCGCCGCCGGTGTCGCGGCACCCGGCACGCAGCGAATTCCGATGATCATTTCGCGGCTGACACAAACGCGGCACCGATACGGAAATCGAGTGCCGCGTCCATTACATGCAGCTCAATTGAGACACGAACTGGATCACTGCTTGCGTGCGATGAATCCTCCTATGGCAACCGCGCCTGTCGCCGCATTGGATAGCGAGAATGCGCCACCGATTTCCTCCGGCCCGCGACCGCTCGATCCTGTTGCAACCACCGGCCCGAAGTGACGTCCGCTAAGCCCGCCTGTCAACGTGCCGTTGTCGACCGGACCGGTCATGTAGTTGGCTGAACTCGTGCCTGTCGCACCCATGCTCGTGACCGCGCGCAGCGCAACCGGCACTGCGGTCACGGGCGCATCGGTCGTCACCGTGTTGGCAATGGTTACGATGACTTCACGCGAAACGAAATTCACGGTCACGGTTGCAGGTCCACTAAAGAAGGCAGGTTCTGCGGCTGCATCGCGGCTATACCGGCCGTAGGCGATGCCCGAGTAACTGGCCGAACCGGTTGCCGGCACCGCCGCAGGGTCGGTCACCGCGCCGAATGCCGCCATCCCTCGGCGATTCTTGTTGTGTTCATCCAGCGCGCCCCACTCGCCGATCTGTACCGTGTCCTGAGTTATCCAGGATGCCAGATTGGCGTATTGAAAACTCCAGAGGTCCAGCGCCCGATATCCTTTTGCTCCAGGATATGGAACGCCGTATCCGGTCCCGCCCGCGAGCCACGGCGGGTTGCTGCCCGGCAGTGCATCGCCGGCGTGAATATCGCCATCTTCATGCAGACGCCCTGCATCCGCGCCGTCGGGCTTGAATCCGCCTTCGCGCCAATCGCCTCGTGTGTCCGCACGGTCATCCGGTATGGCCGGCCTAGCATTTTTAAGTCCGATCGTTTCGATCGTCGGGCAGGTCGCCGATGGAGGGGTGCAACGCGATGGATTGCCGGTACGTGGAAAATACCGGTTGTTGGCATAGTTCGATTGTGTGCCGGAAGTGTTCCTGACCGCATAGTCATAGAAAGCGAGATCGTTGCTCGGCGGGAGCGGAACAAAGGAAATTGCTCCTTGCGAATCGAGCACCACACGGCCCTGTGTCGGATTGAACGTCTCGATGATCGGCGGCCGTTCGGTCCGGGCATCCCAACTGAGATCAAGCTTGCTTAATAGCAGTGCAGCCTGCGAGATGTAACCGTCGCCGCCCTTGTTCACCCGGACTTCCGCAACACCGCCCGAGGCCAGCGCAAGGCCGAAAGCTCCGGTCTCGGACGGATTCGGCACGAGAAGATCGCTGGTCGACTTTCCATAGACCTGTACCCCGGAACGGGTTAACGCAACCCCATTTTCGCTCCGGAGAATGCTACCGCCGCTGCACTGCCAGGCGGCCCCATCCACGCACGACATGGTCATCGGCGTTGAGTCGGGTACGGGAGTCGGTGAAGGGGGCGGTGCCGGTTCGGTTTCCGTCGGCGGCGTTCCGCCTGGAGTGGATGGATTACCGCTTACCGGCGAATTGTTCGCCGGTGGCGCGGTGGAAGACGATGGTGCGTCGGACCCGCCGCCACCGCCGCAACCCGCCACCACAGCGGAAAATAATAGGCTGACGACTTTGCATTGCGAAATTTTAGACATAGGCCTTTGCGTTTTCAAGTTGGTGTTCATCCGTTTCTTTGCACATGATTCGGTAAAGGAAAATCATGTTTTCAAGATATCGAAGAATCGAAAAATCGCATTTGATAACCAACAATGGAAAACGACACGACCGCTCTATAAGTGTTTCAATTTGTATCAATCAGTGGAGGCGCATAGCGGAGGCGCATGAAGTTTGATGCCGAAGTTCGGCTTGAGCGGATTCTCAAATCCGGTCCACTGATCGCGCGCAATGCCATTACCTGCGCAAATTTTTATCTGCCGGCCGGATACTCCGCGTCAGCGATCAACGCACTTCTGAATCATCAGGAAAAAATGAGCCTTGATGCCGAAAATTCGAACATGGCCGATGTCGCTCTTGAGCTTCCCGGGAAGTAAATTGGTCAGTTCCTGAAGTTTGCCCGACCCAAGCGGATTGAGAACGGATTCAGAAGCCCAGCTGCGTTTTCCGATGGTCTTCAATACACGACGCCACATCGGAAGCGGGAACCAGTGCAGGAACGGCAGGCCGGTATTGAACTCGATTGGATGCCAACGATTTCCGGATGTGACGAATACGCCGTTACGCGCGACGCGGGTCAATTCCTTCAGCAGCTCATACTGCCGCTCGAAACTGCCTACATGTTCAATCAAGGCATTGCAGTACACCCAGTCGAATTGCCCATCGTTGAAAGGAAGCCTGCGGCCGCCGGGGCGCCCGGTCCGATCCCGCGCTCCTCCAGCAGAATTTCGTATGCCGACATGACTGGGCAAATCGATTTCACAAAATGTTGTTGCATGCGTCCGGTCAACCGAGTTGCTCCACGACGGCAGATAATTCAAGTTTTGAACCAGCGATGTCGGCGCCGCAGCGACTTCCAGCGTTGTATCGTTCAACCCGCCGCCCTTGAACTCCATGAAAGCGCCCAACATCCTTCGATACTGGGCAACCAGCAATTTTTCCCGATAACCTTCTTTCGGCCATGTAGCGTATCCAGTGTTTATCGCCTTCTTCAATTTCATATCTCCTTCATGGAGCCGTGGCGCACGTCCTGTGTCTGGCCCAAGAAAGTGAGCAATACAATTTCGGATGCCGGCTGATCACAACATATTCCATGAAATAAATTGGCGGATTTTGTCGAAGAACAAAAAAAATGCCGAGGATATGAGCGATGAACTTCGTCAATCGACTCTCTGATAAAAATCATATGAAGCATTGCGAGACCTGAACTAATAAGAGCGTCGCATTTATTACGCAAAATTTTTGCTTGCAGAAATTTTTGCTTGAAAATATTTTTTGACTTGTTTGAGGAATGTCATAGGGAAATTCAAATTATTCCCTCAAAGATAAATCTCGAAAACAACTATTGACAAAGGACAAGCGAACGGCACGGCTTATTCAATAGGATCGATTTGGCTGGCTGACAAAAAGCAATTTTTGCCATTTGACAGAACTTTTGCTAAATCGGAGAGATTAAAAATGAACACGAAAATTCACACTCGACTTCCGTGGAAGTGGCTGCTCGCGCTGCTCGCAACAATGCTTTTGACAGCCTGCGGCGGTGGCGGTGGAGGAGGAGACGCCGGCCCTGTGACTTCCGGCGGCACCACGGGCGGTATAAATTCTCCCGGCAGCCCTGCTCTTTTGAATGTGGTTTCCACCAGCCCGGCGGACAAGGCGACAAGCGTTGCACTGAATGCGCCGATTCACGTTACGTTCAATGTGAAAGTTGAACCGGCGACGATTATTTCGCCTGCCTCGGCTTTCACAATCAAGGAATTTTTGAACGGAACCAATGTTGCAGGCACGGTTGCCATGGACGCCGCCGGAACGACGGCGATCTTCACGCCGGCCGCCAGCCTGGCAGCCAACACAGAGTATCTCGGCACGGTGTCGACAGCGGTAAAAAATGCAGACGGCTCGACATTGACAAGGGATTACACATGGACATTCACTACTGAGCCGCCTGCCGTGAATTTCACGTATCCAGCCTCGGGCGGAACCGCGGTCGCCATCAATACCAAAATTGCCGCCGCATTCAATACCGATATTGATTCTGCGACCGTCTCCGCGACCTCGTTCGTGGTGTCCGCACCCGGCGGAGCAGCTGTCCCCGGCACCGTGGTCTACGATGAGGAATCGAGAACCGCGTTGTTCGCGCCGTCGTTCAATCTCACTCCGTCCATTATCTACACCGCGACAGTGACGACCGATGTCAAGGATAGTCGCGGCAACGCGCTGACAAGCAATGCAAGCTGGACGTTCACCACGGACACACAATCCGACACGGTCAAGCCGGTGGTGTCGGACTTCAGCCCGGGCCATGAAGTGACCGGGGTTCAGGTCAACAGCCCGATCAAAGTAACGTTCAGTGAACTGATGGATCCGTCGACGATCGATACGGGAACATTTCTCATTTCCGACGACGGAGGCAGTCACCTTTCCGGCCGCTTGGTGATCGATACCGCGAACGGCGTTGCGACATTTTTCCCCACGAATATGCTGCCGAATACCCGATACCACATGGTCGTTACGGCGGGCACAAAAGATCTTGCGGGAAATGTGCTCGACACCGGCATTGCCGCTGAGTTCGTTTCGTTCTTCGAAACCGGTTCGCATTAACTCTCGAATCACCGAGGTGACTGACGCAACATCCGCCGACGCGGCCGTTCCCTGACTGAGCGGGACGGCCGCATTATTTCACGCAGGCCATGAATCGCAGTTTGCCGGCAGTAAATGAACTGAAACGATGCCGGCAATTTTTTGCAAAGCATGGTTTTGGCAGTACAGAAGCTGTCGTTGTCATATATCAATATCGCCACAGACAGAGATGTGATCATACCGGGAGCCGTCACCATGGCCGGCAATGGCCCGCTGCGTGAAAACAGGTCGGCAGGCAGTAATGAAGATGGCCCGCTCAATTCATTATCGGAATCGGCGCGGCGGAAAAAATCGCAAAAGCCTTGATGAAAACAGCATCAAAAATGTTTTCTCAATCAGGCCGAAACAAACAGGAAAAAAGGCCACGAGAACGAACGTGGCTGAATGAATCAAATCATCTTCCGCGATATTCGGTCGTCATCGCCACAGTGGATGAAATCAAAAGCGAATGTAAAGGCGAGTAAATGAAATCCGGCGAAGGGAAATTCCCCCGAATAAGCATTCCGAACTTAGGCTGGCAAGCCTTGAAGTGGAATTATCTCGGCAATATCATCCGCAGCCTTTCACAATTCGTAATCGGCATTTTGCTGGCGCGAATGCTGGGACCGGAACCCTTCGGCATCGTCGCGGTTGCATGGATAATTTTAGGGATCGGCAATCTTTTCGCCGATCTTGGCTTTGGATCGGCGTTAGTGCAGCGCGAAAAATTATCAACGCTGGACCTTCGATTCATCTTCACTTGCCAGATGGTTTTCGCGGTGTTTCTTACCGCATCCGGCATTCTATCAGCGCAATACGTTGCGGCCTATTTCCACAAACCGGAGGCAACGCTCGTGATTCAGGCGATGTTCTTCCTGTTTGTATTTCAAGCGCTTGGCCAGACCGCAGCGGCGGTTCTTCGCAGGACCATGAATTTCAAGACGCTGCAACAGATCACCGTCATGTCATACCTGACCGGCTATATCCTGATAGGATTTCCGGCCGCGTACTTTGGTCTTGGCGTCTGGAGCCTGGTTGCCGCGCAACTGGTGCAGTCCTTGTTGAGTTCGATCCTGTTGGTACGGGCCACGTCGGTTCCTCTCACGCCCTACTTCCATCGCGGCTCGCCCGATATCGTCAGCTTCGGCTTGAAAGTGACTGCAGCAAACCTGAGCAGCTGGAGCATCAGCAATCTCGATACGGTATTTATCGGCCGTGCATTCGGCGTCATCGATCTTGGCCTGTACAACCGCGCCCTTACCCTTCTCAATACGCCGATGAACATGATTGCGACCGGCTTTCAGGGTGTTCTGTTCGCCTCCTGCTCACGAACGCAAAACGATCCGGCCAAAATAAAACGCATTTATCTGGAAACCAATGCAGCGGTCGCCGCCATTTGTTTTCCAATTTTCGTCACAGCGGCAGTGGTTCCGGAAACCATCATCTTGGGAGTGTACGGCGCCAAATGGCAGGCGGCAGTGCCGGTTATCACGCCGCTTTCGCTGGCGGTACTGGTAAATGCGCTGCTTGCAATTAAAGGACCGATTCTGATGGCTGGAAACAGGGTCGGCGTCGAACTGAAGAACCAGATTTATACGATATTGCTGTTTGTTCCCGCTCTCTTCATTACGATCCAGTATTCGTTGATAGCAGTAGCTTGGGCGGTACTCGCGACCTTCATGGTTCGATGGATTCTGCTTACGATCGATACATTGCGCTTTACCGGCGCAACGGCAGGCGAATATGCAAGCACCTTCCGTATCCCCATACTATTTGGAGCCGGTGTCAGTGCCGCAGCAGCCGCGGCAGAAAATTTCCTATCCTTCCTTGCGCCATTCGCCAGGCTGACGGCGGTGGCCGCCGTCGCTGCCATAAGCCTGCTGATTTTCCTGCGTCTTTTTGGCGGGCGATTTTTGAAAACGAACATGGGGACTCTTGTAGAGGTAAAAAATTTATCCGGTTTTGCACGCAGATTTTTGAACGTATGAAGTGGGGAACAGATTGAAGAACGATCTCATCATTATCAGTCTGCTTGACGGCAATGGTCCGACAGGCGTGGAGACGCATTTTAATCAGTTGATCCACGAAGCCCGGATTTACGGAATCGACGGGGCGTTCATATCGCCGTATCCCTCCGGAAGAATATGGGCAAAATTCGCAAGAGCGCTGGCGCGCGCAATCCGCCTGGTCAGCAAAGAATTTGCCGATATTCTCGGCCGGTGGGTGGACAGCAAGGTGATCGAAGCAAAATTGAGTTCAGCGCTGTCGAATCGTCCTTCGGGCGCGGAGCCGGTAACCCTTTATGCACAGGATCCGTTAAGTGCAAGGGCTGCGTTGATGACAAGAAAGACGCACGCCTGCCGGGTCGTAGCGGTAATACATTACAACGTGTCGGAAGCCTACGAGTTGTTCATGAAAGGCGAAGCGAAGATAGACGGGCCGCTGTGGCGTTTCGTCATGTCGACGGAACGGAAGACATTGCCGCAGGTCGATCAAATAATTTTTGTTTCCGAGTTCATGCGAAAAGTAGTGTTCGATCGCTTGCCGAAGATTGCGAGCGTGCCGCAGACAGTGATACCGAACTTCGTTCCGCGGTCGGACGCAGAAGGCAATCAGCCGGAACTGAACGCCGACATGATTTCAATCGGCACGCTGGAACCGAGAAAGAACCAGGCATTTTTACTGCGGGTACTTGCCAGAACGAATTCGCTCGGCTATGCCTATACGCTGACGCTGGTCGGCAGCGGTCCGGATCAGGCAAAGCTGAAGGCCCTGGCCAAGGAATTAGATCTGGAAAAACAGGTCCAATTTGCCGGCTTTCAGAAAAATGCCGCACGCCTGATTCCTCGGCATCGCGTTCTGGTTCATGCGGCACAAGTTGAAAATATGCCGATCACGCTGATTGAGGCACTGGCGCTCGGAAGACCGATACTCGCACCCGCGGTTGGTGGAATTACCGAGATTTTCAGCGATGCGGTCGAAGGCTATTACTGGCCGCTTGACGATATTGACGCCGCCGCCGCGCTACTTATTAAGACGCTTTCCGATACCGAGACATATCATCGATTCGCCCAGGCCGCTCTGGCTCGTTACCGGAAAAAATTTGACAGCAACTTGCTGGTCGGTCACTGGCTGACGACGATTTTGAGTCAGCAGTTTCTGCCCCGAACTTATCACCATGAAATACATCTTTATCGATAATTCCATAACGGAACGAATATTCCGAACATGGTCCCGCTTGCGACGCAATTCAATTGCGTCGGCTATCTTATATAGGCCCGGCACGAAAGAGATCATCATATGACACATATCGACATAATCAGTAATGCCGACAACGTCGGCGGTGCAAGCCGCGCGGCTTATCGACTGTATCGCACGCTGCTATCGACAAACATCAAGGCGAAGATGACCGTATGCGAGAAAAAGACCGACGACTGGATGGTCAGCGGTCCTTCCAACATGTATGAAAAGGTCAAGCATCTGATCCGTCCGCGGATTGGGGGAAATTTGATGCGGCTGCAAAGAACTCCGAACGTGAATCCGCATTCGGCAAACATCCTGCCATCCAACATGGCTGCTGCGATTAACGGAAGCGACGCAGCTATCGTGAACCTGCACTGGATCGGCGGCGAGACCATGTCGATAGAGGACCTGGGCCGGATACGCAAGCCTATCGTCTGGACCTTTCATGACATGTGGGCGTTCTGCGGCTCGGAACACGTGGTTGACGACGGACCGAATGCGCGATGGAGGGAAGGATACTATCCTGACAACCGCCCGCCTTGTTCTTCCGGCCTCGATATCGATCGTTATACGTGGAACCGCAAGCGCCGTGCATGGAAAAATCCGATTCATGTGGTTACACCAAGCCGCTGGCTCGCGGATTGCGTGAAGCAAAGCGCCTTGATGAAAGACTGGCCGGTATCGGTCATTCCAAACGTGCTGGACACCACGGCCTTCAAACCACTGGACCGCTTGTTCAGCCGCCATGCTCTCAGTTTGCCAAGCGATAAAAAAATAATCCTGTTTGGCGCAATGGGAGGAAGCCGCAGCTTCAACAAAGGCTACGACCTTTTGATTGAGGCGCTGAAGGTTTTGTCTACCCATCAAGGAAATATTCTGTGCGTCGTGTTTGGCCAGAGCGAACCGGAGCATTTGCCCGATATCCCGTTTCCGATCCAGTGGATGGGACACATCGGCGACGATGCAACCCTGGCGCTGTTGTATAGCGCCGCCGATGTCATGATCATTCCATCGAGACAGGAAAATCTCCCTCAATCCGGCACCGAAGCACATGCCTGCGGATGTCCGGTGGTGGCCTTCAACTGCACCGGACTTCCCGAGGTCGTCGATCACTGCGTTACGGGCTATCTCGCCACGCCTTACCGGCCGGACGATCTGGCCCACGGCATTGAATGGGTGCTTGAGGATAAGGAGAGACACACGAATCTCAGGATCGCCGCCAGAAAAAAAACCGAAAATTTGTGGTCGGCCAGATCCGTCATACCGGCATACCTTAACGTGTATGAATTGGCGCAATTGGGCCACCGCGCTACTGTCGATTTGCGAAATTTGAGAGTTAATTAGCGCGCCGGGGCGGAATGCATTCCGCTCCAGAATTATCCATTGTGCATGTTGTAAAAAGGTGATTTTTTATGTCGACCGATATTGCTCTCGCTGCTTTTTCAGCACTCATTGCTTTTCTGGTTCTGGCTTCCGCATCCGCCTGGCTTGCATCCAAGCCCGTATATGCCGCCTGGCTGATATTCGGCCTCATTATTCTGGATGCGTCGAAGATACCGATGGCATTCAATTACGGATTATTGATATATCCGGAAGACATATTCTTTATCGTTCTAGGCATGGCATGCCTGATCAGGTTCTCACTGGTTGTAAGTACCAAAACCGTGCCGCGCGCATGGTGGATTATTGGAGCGGTGCAATTGGTTCTTGTTATTTGGGGCTTGCGAACCTACGGAACCGCAGCCGGCGTTGATTACCGTGACCACTTCTATTTATGGGTATCGCTGGCATATTTCTGCTCGATCAAATGGACAGAGACCATGATCGACCGGGTCCTCAACGCATGGGTGGTTTGTTCGGTCAGCCTGTGCCTGTTGGTATATTACCGCTGGATCGGTTCCGCCATCGATCCGGTCTACGCCCAGAAAATCATGGCTCTGGATACAACCGGTGTTCGCTTCCGGGTAATTGGCGCCGGGTCGGCGCTTGTGATCGCCATCGGCTTTCTGATTCTTTTCTTCAAAATGATGGTCGGTAAATTGTCCTTGTTCCAGCGACTGTTGCTGCCTGCGATGCTTCTGACCGTCGTGGTGCTGCAACATCGCTCCGTATGGGCCGCCTTGTTCATTGGCCTCGCTTGCCTGTTCTGGACCATGCAACGAAATCGGAAAGGGGTTCAAACAGCCATCGGTGTCGGATTGATGATCGTGCCTTTAGCAATTTTCTTTGCCATTCCAGGACAAGGAAACGGCGTGATTGATTCCATTGCCAGCTCGGCCAGCCAGGCCGTCAGTACCGAGGAAGGCACGATGGTCAGCAGGGTCACGAATTGGCAGCAGTTGCTGACCAGATGGGCCGGCTCGAAGGACCCGGCAACCTACCTGATAGGCAAGCCGTACGGCAGCGGATTTAATCCTGTCGAAACCGAAGATGGAACCATGATATTCGATATGGTCCCGCACAATCACTTCGTGCATATCCTGTATCGAGGCGGCTTGATCGGGCTGCTCGCCACTTTGCTTATTTTCTATCAGTTGTGGAAGAGCGGAGTCAACGGGCTCAAGACCGGCGACAAGCGGTTGGCGCCATATTTCCTGGCCGTCATTGCCACTCTTCTCGCCTTTTACATTCCATACTGGGCGACTTACGGCCACGGCATCTTGATCGGTATTGCGATCAATTACTTCGGAATCGCAAGAACCCAACGCATCAGGCACTTCCAAACCAATTTTGGACAAGCTGATTTCAGAACGGGGAATTATTAGAACTCATTTCTCATGTATCCATGCGCTTGGACGGAATTCACATCCCGCATCCCGCGCGGAGCCTTCAACGTCTTGACGGCGGGACTTCTCTTCACGGCATGCGGGGCATGCGCAGCACTGCAACACATCCGCTGCAGCCAGCATGGATGGGCGGCTAAAAATCCATGATCAAAGTACAGTCGATCCATCCGGGGTCCGATGCGTCATTCTTTGTCTGCAAAAAACACCGCGGGACAATTTGTAACTGCTTTGATAAAGATCTTATTCGAGTTCGGCCATATGTTTACACTGAAACAAATTTTCATGCAGCAAAAGATAGGTGATATGCAATGCCGATAATACAAACCGCCCAACTTTCCGGCAACGAAAAAAATGTCCGTTACCGTCAAAAGATTGCGGTAATTCTTACCTGCTTCAACCGCAGGCAAAAAACAATTGATTGTATCGATGCGGTTCTTGCGCAATCAGCTCTCAACGATGTCGCGCTTGAATTTTTCATTACCGATGACGGCAGCACGGATGGCACGAGCGACGCCGTCATGCTCAGGTACCCGATGATCCACTTGTTAAAAGGAGACGGATCACTTTACTGGAATGGTGGAATGCGTCTTGCATGGGCAGAGGCGTTCAAGGAAAAACGCGATTTTTTCCTTTGGCTCAACGACGATACATTTTTGTATCCGGATACGTTGCAGAGAATGCTCGATACCCACGCGAAATGCATGCGCGACACCGGAAAGGCCGGCATCGTGGTCGGTTCGACCCACGATGAAACCGGACAAACCAGCTACGGAGGTGAATTGCAAACAAGCAGATTTCGTCCGCTGACATTGATAAAGATCGACCCGAAAGAACAAGTTCAGTCATGCGACACATTCAACGGCAACTGCGTTCTTGTCTCGCGCGAGGCCGCCGCCGTGCTGGGCAATCTGGATGCAGGCTTTGTGCATGCCATGGGCGACACCGATTACGGCTTGCGCGCCAAGCGGGCGGGAATTCCGATGTGGGTCATGCCATTCTATGCAGGACGCTGCGTGAACGACAATCGCATTCCGGACAGTTTCAGCGACCGCTCTTTGCCGGTAGCGGTACGCCTCAAAAAAGCGATGTCGCCAAAAGGCCTTCCATGGCGTGCCTGGTTGATAGTGTGTCGGCGCCATACCGGTTTTCTATGGCCGGTTTACTGGATGTGGCCATACCTGAAAATACTGGTGACATCACCCCGTTTCAAGGAACGCAAAACATCGACGCGATAATTTGCGAACAGAGAATGAGATACAGGCCGCGCCTGGTTGAAAAAATCCATGATTAAAAAAATCGTCTTTATTACCAATGAACCGGCGCCGTACCGATTACCGATCTTCGACAAGATCGCCGATACGCCCGGAATCAGCTTTCACGTCATCTTTTGCTGCAGGCGCGAGCCGAACCGGCAGTGGGACATGCCGCCCGTCAAATTCGAGCATACCTTCCTGCGCGAACGCATCAAGACGGTCAAC
>MESE01000098.1 GCA_001770855.1 Burkholderiales bacterium RIFCSPLOWO2_02_FULL_57_36 | reverse complement strand
CTGTCTTGACCTCAACTACTCGAACCGCCCGGTGCGGACCCGCATGCCGGGTGGTGTGGCAGGGGAGCAGCCAACTTGGCTGCCCCCTATGCCGATGTTATCAGCTAATGCCGAGGCTTGCGCCTGAAGATAAATTGGTTCACCTCTCGCTCCATTGGATGGGCATGTCGGAAAGAATGACGCGGACGGCTGCTTCACGCAATGAATTCAATCAAGCGCTCGAACTGATGACCTGCGCAATTGAGCATGTTCTGCATCCAAATATCCCGCAAGGACTGAAATACTTTTGCCGGGGATTTTTCCTTAAGCGGACAAAGATATATCCAAGCCTTTTTACAAATAGAATAATACGATCGTTCTATTTTACGGTATAGTTCAGCACTGGCTTACTGTTTTACCAATTTCATTGCACCTGGCTTCAACCTCACGAACTTATTCAATTTAAAGGAAGAGACATGACTGCCGAATATAAAGTGACTGGCGCCGTCGCCGTCATTACCCTCAATAATCCCCCGGTCAACGGATTGGGAGCTTCAACCCGTAGCGCCATTGTCGAGGGCATGAAGAAAGCGCTTGGCGACAACGCGGTCAAAGCAGTTGTCATCACTGGTGCCGGCAAGGCGTTTTCGGGCGGCGCCGACATCAAGGAATTCAATACGCCGAAGGCATTTGCCGAACCTACGCTGCATACGGTGATCAATGTCGTCGAAAATTCGACCAAGCCGGTGATCGCGGCGATCCATTCGGTATGCATGGGCGGTGGACTGGAGCTCGCGCTCGGCTGTAACTATCGCGTCGCGTCGCCAGGTGCGCAAATCGCACTGCCGGAAGTGAAGCTGGGGATATTGCCGGGCGCAGGCGGTACGCAGCGCCTGCCGCGTGTGGTAGGCCTGGAAATGGCATTGAACATGATTGTTTCCGGTACGCCGGTCGCCTCCGAAAAACTGGCGAAGACCGGATTGTTCAACGAAATGATCGAAGGCGATTTGATGCAGGGCGCTTTGGCATTTGCCAACAAGGTGGCCGATACGCGTCCGCTGCCGAAAGTGCGCGATATCAAGATCGATTACCCGAACTACGAAGCGTTCCTGCAATTTTCGCGCAATACCGTCAAGGCGATGGCAGGGCCTTATCCAGCACCATTGAAGTGTGTCGAAGCGGTTGCAGCAGCAGTGACTGAAAAGTTCGATAACGGCATCAAGATCGAACGCGACCTGTTCGTCGAACTGGTGCAAACGGATGAGTCCAAAGCGCTGCGTCACGCGTTCTTTGCAGAGCGGGCCGCAAGCAAGATTCCGGACGTACCGGAAGATACGCCGACACGTGCCATCAAATCGGCTGCAGTGATCGGTGCCGGCACGATGGGCGGCGGGATCGCAATGAACTTCGCCAACGCAGGCATTCCGGTCAAAATTCTTGAGATGAAGCCGGAAGCTCTCGAAAAAGGGCTCGCGACAATCCGCAAGAATTACGAAAACACGATGAAGAAAGGCAAGCTCACTCCCGCGAAGTTCGAAGAGCGCGTCGGCCTGATTACCGGCACCATGTCGTACGAGGAAATTGGATCGGCTGACATCGTTGTGGAAGCGGTGTTTGAAGAGATGGGCGTCAAGGAACAAGTGTTCAAGAAACTCGACGAAGTGATGAAGCCCGGCGCGATCCTGGCATCGAACACGTCGACGCTGGACGTGGACAAGATTGCCGATTTGACCAAGCGTCCGCAAGATGTGATCGGTTTGCACTTCTTCAGCCCGGCCAACGTCATGAAACTGCTGGAAATCGTGCGTGGCGCGAAGACCGGCAAGGACGTGCTTGCCACGTCGCTGGGATTGTCCAAAAAAATCAAGAAGACCGGCGTCGTATCGGGCGTCTGCGATGGCTTCATCGGCAACCGCATGATCGAACAGTACAGCCGTCAAGCCGGTTTCCTGCTGGAAGAAGGCTGCCTGCCGGAGCAGGTTGACAAGGCAGTCGAGAAATTCGGTTTCGCCATGGGTCCGTTCCGCATGGGCGATCTGGCCGGTAACGATATCGGATGGGCGATTCGCAAGCGCCGTTATGTGGAAAAACCGGAAGTCACCTATTCCAAGACAGCCGATCTGCTGTGCGAGATGGGCCGCTACGGTCAAAAGACCGGCGCCGGCTGGTACGACTACAAGCCGGGCGACCGCAAGGCTTACGCTTCGCAGGCCGTCAACGATATGATCGTCAAGCATTCGGCCGATCTCGGTATCGAACGCCGCAAGATCAGCGACCAGGAAATTGTCGAGCGCCTGGTTTTTGCGCTGGTCAACGAGGGCGCCTACATTCTGGAAGAGGGCATCGCGCTGCGTGCTTCCGACATCGACATGGTATATCTGACCGGTTACGGTTTCCCGGTATTCCGTGGCGGCCCGATGTTCTATGCCGACACGGTTGGTTTGCCGAACGTGATCTTGGCGATGGAAAAATTCGCCGCAGGCCGCCATGGCGAAGCATGGAAGCCGGCTCCGTTGCTGGCGAAGCTGGCAGCAGAGGGCAAGACCTTCAACTGATCTAGCGGTCATGTATCGTGAAAAAGCCTCGCGGGATGCGAGGCTTTTTTTTGGGGGTGCCGCCGCTCGCGAATATCGAAGCAGGCACGCAACCGAAAGTCTGCGGATTCGCTACCAGTAATTCTCCGTGACAAATTGGCCGGGCAATGCACGTCGGCAGGGGCGCATGCCGCGCTGATGAAGAATGC
The DNA here is from genome assembly GCA_001770855.1 of Burkholderiales bacterium RIFCSPLOWO2_02_FULL_57_36. GTDB lineage: Bacteria > Pseudomonadota > Gammaproteobacteria > Burkholderiales > Burkholderiaceae_D > MESE01. The sequence goes on along the minus strand of MESE01000098.1, from coordinate 15,233 downwards.
GCCGTGTTTCTTCAATCATCTCCGGATTCCCGCACAGCATGATGCGCGATGACTCAACGGTCATCGGTATACCGGCCGCTTGTTCAAGCTGGCCGTCGTACAGAAGGGTCGTGATACGTCCGGTCAGTTGCAGCGGCCCGGTTGGTGGTTCACGCGTTACGCATTGAATAATCGTCAGTTCCGCATCGTCGGAGCGGTGCTCGCCTCTCATTGAAAGCAGTTGTTCCTGGTAACCGAATTCGGCTGCGTGCTTGACACAATGGACCACGATCAGGCGTCGGAATTTTTTCCATACCAGCGCATCGCGCAATATCGAAACGAACGGTCCAAGCCCGGTGCCGGTGGCCAGCATCCACAGATCGTCGCCATCGGCAAACCGTTCCGGAGTCATGAATCCGAAACTTTGCTTATCGGTCCAGAGTGTGTCGCCGGGTTCGATATCTTTCAATATTGCGGTGAAAGCGCCGCCCGGAACAAGAACGCCGTAATACTCCAGATAATCTTCATGCGGCGCCGAAACGATCGAATAGGCGCGCCACAGGATCCCCTCGCCGGACGGCAGGCCAAGGCGCGCGTACTGCCCGGCCGAAAACCGGTAATCCTTGGGTCGAGTAGTCTTGAATGAAAACAGGGCATCGGTCCAGCGGCGCATGTCCGTTACCGTTTCCAACGTGGCCTTCCCGGATAACCCTTCGACGTCCATGGATCTCTTTCGAAAAAACGGAATAGAATAACTTCATCTGCCGATTTTGCCATAAACCCGATTTTGAAACGAACTCTACTCCCGGATTGACCATGCCCAAAATTGTTTTACTCGAAAAAATCCATGCAAGCGCCGTCGCACATTTGAAACAACAGGGATTTACCCAGATCGTCGAAGTTCCCAAGGCGTTATCCGGCAATGAACTGGTGGATACGCTGTCCGGTGTTGATGCAGTAGGCCTCCGCTCGAACACGCATCTGACGGCCGATGTCCTGAATCATTTGCCGCACTTGCGAACCATCGGTTGTTTTTGCATCGGAACCAATCAGGTTGACCTGGGGGCTGCGGCTGCGCTGGGCATCCCGGTTTTCAATGCGCCGTTTTCAAATACCCGTTCGGTGGCGGAACTGGTGATTGCGCAAGCAATTCTATTGTTGCGGCGTATTCCTGAAAAAAATGCACGCTCCCATCGCGGGCTCTGGGACAAAAGTGCCAAGGGCGCCTATGAAGTGCGTAACAAGTTGCTGGGCATTGTCGGCTACGGCAACATTGGCGCCCAAGTCGGCATTCTTGCGGAAAGCGTCGGCATGCGGGTTTGCTATTACGATCCCGAGAGCAAACTTCCATTGGGCAATGCACGGCCGATGCCGACGCTGGAATCCTTGCTGGAGCAGGCCGACGCGGTGACGCTGCATGTGCCGGGCGGATCCGGCACCGTAAATCTGATGAATCGCGAACGAGTTCAACTGATGAAACCAACCGCTGTTCTCATTAATGCCGCGCGCGGCGGCGTGGTTGACATTGACGCGCTCAATCAGGCCTTGAGGGAGGGCAAATTGGCTGGCGCCGCGCTCGACGTCTACCCGGTCGAACCGAAAAGCGAAAATGAAGAATTCGTGTCGCCGCTGCGCGGTCTCGAAAATGTGATTCTGACGCCGCATATCGGCGGCAGCACCGAAGAAGCGCAAGACAATATCGGACGCGAAGTGGCGGACAAGCTGGCGCGCTTTCTGAAAGCCGGTACCACGCGGTCTGCGGTCAATTTCCCGGAGATCCCGCATATCGAAAAGGAAGTGCAAAGCCGTATTCTGCATGTGCACAGGAACGAACCCGGCGTCATCGCTCGCATGAATGCCGACTTTGCTGAAAGCGGATTGAATATCGTTGCACAGCAACTGCAGACGCGCGGCGCGATCGGCTATGCGATTACCGATGTCGACGGCCCGATTTCCGATGCGCTGATGAAAAAATTATGCAAGGAACCCGCGACGATACGCTGCCATCTTGTATAGCTGCGTAGTCGCGATTATTCCTGGCCCATGCATCACAGCCAGTATTCCATGCTGCGTGCGGCCCATTCCTTGATGCGCTCTAAAAAAGGGCGCGTGCGCCAGGCGTCCAGGGTGATTTCGATCGAGTTCTTGATATCTTCCTGGAACGCCGCTTCCATGCGGTTGCCGAACTCCGCACCCAGCACCACGATATTGATTTCGTGGTTATGCAGAAAGCTGCGGACATCGATGTTGGCTGATCCGACAGTTGACCAGACGCCATCGATCACCGCGGTTTTTGCGTGCAGCACCGATGTCTGAAACTGGTAAATTTTGACGCCGGCTTCGAGCAACTCATCATAAGTAGATCGTCCGGCATACATCACCAGGCCGACGTCGGACACGCCGGGCACCACCAGCTTTACACTGACGCCGCGGCGGGCGGCCTGAATCAGGGACTCCATGATTTGCGCATCCGGCACGAAATAGGCTGCCGTCAGATGGATGGTTTTCCTGGCTTCCTGTATCGCCAATACATATGCCTTGTATATCTCGAAATCGCTGTCCGGCTTGCTGGCAACGACGCGAACGATCTTGTCTCCAACTTCCGTCAACTGCGGGAAAAAATCCCGGTCCGGCAATTTCCGCATGTTTTGGCTATGCCATGCATCCAGGAACAAGTATTGCAATGCCGCCACTGCGGGACCTTCGATCTGGACGTGCGTATCGCGCCAGCCTGGATCGGAGTGGGATTTTTTCCTGGACCGGAACAACGAGCTCCGTGAGTAATCATCCGCGATATTGATGCCGCCGGAAAATCCGATGCGTCCGTCGATCACCAGAATTTTTCGATGGTCGCGATTGTTCACACGCCATGAGCCGAACCTTTTCAATGGATTGACCGGATTGAATTCGGTGAGGCCGATGCCGGCCGCGCGCAGTTTTTCGAAAAACTCTGGCGGCGTTCCGAGCGTGCCGACACTGTCGTAGATAATGTTGACCTGCACACCGGCGCGCTGCCTGGCGATCAACAGATCGGCGAATTGCATGCCCAGATCGTCCTGATCGAAAATATAAGTTTCAAGATTGATGTGGCTTTTTGCACCGGCAATTGCCGCCATCATTGCGGCCATGGTTCTTGGGCCATCGAACAGCAGTGTCACTTTGTTACCCTTGATTAAAGGGCTGCGTGTCGCCGCTTCTTCCAGTGCTGCAAGAGTTTGGAGATCAGGTTTGATATTTTCAAGCCGTTGCGAGAAAAGAGAGCCGGCTCTCTTTTCCGACAGTCTTCCCTGACTGCCTTCAATTGTCGGAATGTCGCCCGGATAAAGGGAAGTGCGAAGGTCGCGCACATCGGGCAGGGCGGCGCAACCGGACAGTGTCGCGCCTATCCATACAAGTTGCAGGAAAACCAGGCGCAGCCGACGCATCGGCGAAATAGCGTATCTCATGCGGGCATTCAATTGAGCGTAGCAGCGGCGAGAAAATACTCGACTCCGCATTACTGAAAGACATGAGATTATTTATACCGTTGTTTCTTCCGGGCTGATTGATTTTGTTTAAAGCATCTGATGATTCATTTCATCTTCGATCGACCAATGGCTGCACAAGACAGCGGTTTTGCTCCAATCGGTTTATTGGTGTAGAAGCAAGCAGGAAAATTAGTTCGTGCATCATGATTTTTTGCTGCTGATTACGCGCGTATTGCCGCTATGGCCGACGGTTTGCAGGCTGACCGGGCGGCGCCAGACGCGGGCGATATACTCAAGCACACGTTCCGCTCGATTGATATCGAGTCCGCGTCCGTCACTTTCATGATCGTGCAGCATTTCCAGGCTTCCATCGATATGCAGATGCGTGGCCGCTATGCGCGGTGCACCGTAATTGAACTTCGGTGCGAGAATCGATTCCCGAATTGCATGGATATCCCGGTTGGCGATTTTGATGCCGCCGTCATCGTGCGATTCATAAACGAATAATTCGAGCTTTTCCGCTAACTCCACGCTCAAGTAATTGCGGATGAAGCCGAAGTCGTCCTCCTCCTTCATGATGCCGCGCGCTGCATCAATGCCATTTTTCTCGATGATGTCTTCCCAGATGGAAAATCCAAGGTGATAAGGATTGACTGCCAATGCAAGCTGATTGTCGGCAGCGTAAGGGCGTACCACGTCGGAGTGCGCCTTGATCGCGGACAGATACAGGTCATGCGGCAGGAAGTCCGCTTCGCGCAGCAACCGCGCGTGCCAGTAGGACGCCCAACCTTCATTCATGATCTGGCAGGCGAACACCGGGTAAAAATAATATGACTCTTCTCGCACCGCAAGAAATATGTCGCGCTCCCATCCTTCCAGATCCGGGGCGTAATTGGCAATGAACCAAAGCAAGTCGTATTCAGATTGTGGCGGGATCAATGCCCGTGACGACATGCGCTGCGGCTCGGAAATTATTTTCTCTCCCGGCAAGTTGTGAAACCGCTTGCGAAATGCATCGGGCTCCGGCACTTCGCCGCGCGGGGCCTGATGCGTCGGATAAAGAGGCCGATGCAATTCCTGATTGATATCGATATGCGGCTCCAGCGCCAGCGCCGCATCCAGCACCGCCTCGACGCGTTCTTGCCCGTATTCTTCCAGCGCCGCATCGATCTGGTGCGCGCGCGCCGCAGCCTGTTCCAGGATATGGCCGCCGGCCATTTCCATGAAACGTGCAAACAAGTGGTTGTTTTTTGCGAAGTCGGCATGGCCGAGCACATGCGCGACCACCAGCGTGTTTTCCGGCACCGTGTTGTCGTTGACCAGATATGCATGACACGGGTCGCCCGGGAACATCACTTCGAAAATGCGCGAATTGCCCATACCCTGGCGGATCAGCTGATGAATATAGCGTATGCCGAACGACCAGTGCGGCATACGCACCGGCAACCCGTATACCGCGATCTCCATCATGAAATTGTTCGGCACCAGCTCGAAATCGACCGGGTAGTAATCCAGCCCGAGATCCAGCGCGAGCTGTTCGATGCGCTTCGAATATTCCTGCAACGTCGGATTGGGAACGGCTGACATCAGGCTGCCTCGCTTTGTTCGGCCTGCTGAACAAAAAATTTTCGGATCGCTTTCCAGATATCGTCCGGCCGCGTCAGCACACTTGTGCCGATCGCCGCGCCATTGCGCTCCAGCTGGCCGCAGATCATTTTCATTTCAGTCTCGGTGGTACGCAACGATCCCGGGACCGTCTCGACATAGCCGACGTAGTTCAGCAACTCTGCCAACTGCGTCAATCCCTCAGTTGCCGCAGTCCGGTCTTCAGTGAAGTTTTCACCGTCGGATGCATAAAATAAATAGCTGTTGTATTGCGCTGGATCGTACTGGGTATGGATCAGATCCAATGCCAGGTTGAACGCGGTCGATGCGCCGGTCCCGCCGGTGCCGGTCACCTGGAAAAATTCGCTTTCGGTGAACTCCCACGCCTCGGTCGTATGTGCGATAAAGCGGGTTTCGACTTTTGCATATCGGCGGCGAATACCTTGCAGCGCGAAAAAGAAAAAAGTCTTGGCCAGCTTGCGTTCGGCTTCGGTCATGCTGGCCGACACGTCGAGCGCAAATATCACCACCGCGTTGGTGGCCGGCTTGCGCCGCTGGACCAATTGGCGGAAGCGTAAATCCTCGTTGATGAAAGGTAAGGGATTTTCCTGGATCGCACGCCGTTTCACGGCCTCCTTGACGGTGCGCCGCCGGTCGAGACGAGCGCGTGCGCCATGCTTGTCCCATCCCTGACGCACGTATTCCTCATCTTCAACCGCGGTATTGCGCTTGGGCTGCAAGTCGGGCAACTTCAGTTCTTCCCACAACCAATCCATGATGTCGTCAACTTTCAGTTCAAGCAACAGTTGAACTTCGCCTTCGCCGCGGTCGCCTTGCCCTTCTTCGTGGCCGTGCTGCGCCGGACGCAACACGTCGCCCGGTTGACCCTGACCTTGCCCGGCATCGGACTGAGACTCCATACTGTCGGACAAGCGGAATCGTGCGTGTTCGAGCATCTTGACCGGAACGCGCACCGTACGGTCTTGTGAGCCGGTGATCAGATCGGAACCGGCAATCAGGTCCGGCAGGTTTTGCTGCACGCTCTCGCGCACTTTTTCATTGTGGCGCAACCAATCGCGTGCACCTCGCGAAAACAAGTCGTACCAAGGTGCTTCGGCGGACATCGTCATGCGACTTACCATACGCTTACCTATTCTCCAATACTGCAAATGTCCGATACGAAATGCAATCAATCGTGGCTGACCGATCGAAATCTCGACCGCTCCTGTTGCTTTGATCCGATTTCTCGCTCATCGTTTTCAATGCAGGCACATTATTCCTGCGCCAGCAAGGTCGTGACATAGTTGAGCGCTTCGCGCGCGCTATGGCTGTCATAGCCATATTCATCCACGAGGCGCTTTTCAACCACGGAAATTTTCTGCCGTACTTCTTCATCCGGACGCGCGCTGGAGCTAACCAGACGCAACACTTCCCGGCGCTGTTCGAACAAATACTGTTGAACCGCATCGTGCAGTTGCGCATGGCTGTCGAGTGTGAATTTTTCACCGCGCTTATAGGCCCCCATCGCTTTCCTGACTACTTCCTGCCTGAATGATTGCTTGCCCGAATCGGAGATATGAATCTTTTCTTCCACCGAACGCAGGAAGCGTTCATCCGGCCGGCGTTCCTCGTTGGTGATCAGGTCCTTTATCTGACGGTTGTCGAGAGTTGCTTCGATCTCGTCCAGGTATTTGTCGAGCAGGTCCTGTGCCTCCTGTTCGAATGACACGAACAGCGCCTTGTGCACGTCTTCCTTGACCCAGCGGTTGTAGAAATATTTCCGGGTCAATACCAGGTAGTCCACCCACTTGCGCTTTTTCTTGGGATCGATGCGCGCATCGTTTTCGATCGCGTCCTTCAATGCAAGCAACACATCCATCGTGGTCAGGCTGCGTTTGTCGGATTGAATAATGGCATTCGACAATGCATTCACGACAAAGCGCGGCGATACGCCCGCCAGGCCTTCATCAGGCATCTTGTGCCTTACCTGTTCCGCTTCGGAGCGATTGACGCCCTCGACATCTTCGCGGGCATGCAGGCGCACTTTTTTAGTTAGTTCCTGCTCTTTCTCTTCGCCTTCATGCAGCCGGGTGAGTGTTGCAAACACCGCGGCCGCGTGCAGCAGGTGCGGATCGAGATGCACTTCACGGAACGCGGCCGCTGCAGATGAAATCAGTTTTTTGTAAATCCGCGCTTCATCTTTGTAATTGAGCGTATAGGGCACCTGGATGATAACCATTCGGTCCAGTAATGCTTCGTTTTCGCTTTCCTGCAAAAATTTCCGGAATTCGGCCAGATTGGTATGGGCAAGGATGGTTTCGTCGAGATAGATCAATGGAAAGCGCGATACCTTCACATTCTTTTCCTGGGTCAAGGTCAGCAGCAAATAAAGGAACTCGCGCTTGACCTTCAGTATCTCGATCATTTCAAGCATGCCGCGGCTGGCGGCGTACACCGCACCCGACCAGGACCATGCGCGCGGGTCGCCTTCGTCGCCGAATTCAGCCACCTTGGACAGATCGACCGAGCCAACCAGGTCCGCCAGATCGGCGGTGGTCGGATCGTGCGGCGCATAGGTGCCGATACCGACACGCCCGGCTTCGGAAATGAAAACCCGCTCCACCGGCATGCGCAAAAAATCGCCGTTGAACTGTTGCTCAAGGCGGGCGCGGCAATGCGGGCAAACTTCCCCTTTGATTTCGACGCCGTAAGTTTCACGGAAGGTCGAACGCAGCGTATGCGGAATCAGATGCAGCGGCGACTCATGCACCGGACAGCCCTGAATGCCGTATAACGCGCCTTCCTCCGTATAGCTGTACTCTTCCAGGCCGCGCTTCAGCAAAATGACCAGGCTGGATTTTCCGCCCGACGGCGGCCCGAGCAACAGCAACAACCGCCGTCCGACTTCCGATCCGGCAGCCGCGGCCTTGAAATAATCGACCACGCGCTCGATTGCTTCATCGACGCCGAACAGTTCTTCGTCGAACAACTTGCAGCGAAAGTTTCCATTCTCGTTTTCGGACCTGGTCCAGCGAATCATGTCCCACATGTATTGATGGGAACTGCGCGCCACGCCTTGCGGATCGGACGGAACCACCTTTTCCAAAAATTCGGACAACATGCCGGACCAGTAAACAGCACGATGCTGCTGTGTGAAATCAACCAGGCTCTGCAAAAAAGTTTCTTGCTGACCTGGATGAACAGGTTTCTCTGTGTTCATCATTACATTTCTCCCCAAAGATTGGCGGGACTAAATTAGTGGACAGTAAAAAACACTATACGTTTCCTAATTTATACAGCCCTCGGCACAGATCAAACTAAAGGCTACTTTCAGTATTTCTCATGCTGCATTCTGACCAGTGCGAACCGGCACAATCCGTATAAAAATAATGTCATGGCGATGGCCGCACATTCAATTTCATTTGCTAAATAATCTTAAAAAAATCCGGTGCGCTAAAACAATGTATGCTTTTGTGTGTGAGCCGGCCGGCGACTGCCATGCGCTCATCGAAATATTATTTAGCAAGATACGTGCAAGATGTCTGAACAGATGCGCCGGCACAGTTATCGGTCCGGATAATTTTCGCTCTGTGTATTGAATTAGTCCGGCGCGGCCAATGTATGTATGAAACAACGCGCGCCGGTTCGACAGTCGATACTTCCTGTTGGCTGCAATCGTCATGCCGGTTGTCCGGCATGACGATTGCATGACCCATGGGCAAGCGCCAATTGATGTCCGCCGCGTATTGCCGAACTAAAACAATTTGCTGGCCTGGACCGGCATTGATTGCTTCCGAAAGCCACATGCTTCCAATATTGAATAGAGCTCGTTCGACCGAAAAAGCCGCGGAGGTACTTGAGCCCGGACACTCCATCGTGATTGTCGGGGGCGGTGCCGGCGGAATCCAGTTGGCGACCCGCCTTGGCGACAAGATGCGCAAGAGCGGGGAGGCCCGCGTGATCCTGGTTGATCGCGCTGCGGCCCATCTGTGGAAACCGCTGTTGCATGAGGTCGCCGCCGGCAGCATGGATGCAAATACACATCAACTTGAATACGCGGCACAGGCGCGCTGGCATCACTTCGAATTTCAGCAAGGATCGCTGATCGGCCTGAACCGCACCAGCAAGATGGTCACGATTTCGGCGGTCGACGACGAAGACGGACTGGAAATTTTGCCGCAGCGTGAAGTTGCGTACGATACGCTGGTCCTGTCGATCGGCAGCGAAACCAATTTTTTCGGCGTGCCGGGTGCGCCGGAATATACGATCGCAATTGATACGGTCGCTCAAGCGGAGCGGTTTCGCCGGCGCATGATCGCTGCCTGCATGCGTGCGCAAAACCGGCTTGGCAAGTCGGCCGGGTCGGATCGCCCCCAGGTCAATATCGTGATCATCGGCGCCGGAGCCACCGGAGTGGAGTTGTCGGCTGAGTTGCGCAATACCGCGACAGTGCTTGGAGCATACGGTTTGCATCGTCTGGACCCGCAACGCGATATCAGCATCACGATTATTGAAGCGGGTCCGCGCATTCTCGGGCCGTTGCCGGAACGCGTTGCCGAAGAAACCGCCAATCTATTGCGAAATCTCAACATCCGTATTCTTGTAGGCGAGAAAGTAACGGAGGTTCAGGCGCTTGCGGTATTGACTGCAAGCGGTAAAACGCTGCCATCCGACTTGACGGTGTGGGCCGGCGGCATCCAGGTACCGAAGATTTTGACGGAGATGGGATTGCCTACCAACAGGCTCGGACAGGTAATCGTGTCGCAAACGCTGCAGACGATTATCGATCCGGATATTTTTGCGTTAGGCGATTGCGCCAGTTGTCCATGGCCGGAAAAATCGACATCGGTGCCGCCACGCGCGCAGGCGGCGCAGCAACAAGCCGACCTGATGTATCAATCCTTGCATCGTCGTCTTGCCGGGAAGCCGCTGCCGGTATTTCATTACCGTGACCGGGGATCGCTGGTTTCGCTGGGACGCTTCGACACCATCGGCAATTTGATGGGCAAACTGATCGGCAGCACCTTGTTCGTCGAAGGCTGGATCGCACGGATACTTTATGTTTCGCTTTATCGGCAGCATGTAGTCGCTTTGCATGGATTCATGCGCATGGTGCTCGATACATTGGCGCAATGGTTGCACCGCAAGACTTCGCCGCGTGTCAAGCTGCACTGATCGAATCGGTTCTTTCGGATAGATATAGCGGCTTTCGGATAGATATAGCGGACTTGATTGCAACAACGGGCGGCGCAAGGGCCGAGTTCCTCGTGCGCCACTTGCGTACATCTCGTTTTCTGCCGACAATAGTGGCCATACGCTTAAATATTCCGGTCAAAGGGCACACAGGTGGAAGCTCACGAAATCATTCATGAATTCTGGTTCGGATCAGATCCAAACGATGCCGTGGTGGCACAGAAAAAATCGAATTTATGGTGGGCCAAGAAAAGCGAAAATGACCAGGAAATTCAACGCCGGTTCGGTATGTATGTCGATATGGCCGCTCGCAGTGAGCTGGACGGCTGGATCAAATCAGCAGGGTCCATGCTCGCGCTGATACTGCTGACGGATCAGTTTCCTCGCAATATTTTCCGCAATACGCCGAAAGCCTTTGAATTCGACTCGCTGGCCCAGGAGTTGTGCCTGAGTGGCATCAAACAGGGAATGGATAAAACCCTGCGGCCGATAGAGCGGGTATTTTTCTATCTTCCGCTTGAACATGCGGAATCCACGGAGCATCAGGAGCAATCCGTACAGCTATATACGAAATTATTTCAGGAAGTTCCGGCAAATCAGATGGACCAGTTCAGAGGGTATCTGACATTTGCACTTCGTCACCGCAGCATCATCGCCCGCTTCGGGCGTTTCCCTCATAGAAATGTAATCCTGAATCGAGAATCGACTCCGGAAGAAGCGGCCTTTCTGCAGGAACCCGGTTCGTCGTTTTAGCCGGCATCGCTTGCTGCGCGAGCCCTAAGGCGATTTCCGGGGAAGATTCACCCTTTTCGCGGCGCATACGGGCGCGCTGCAGCGTTGCTCGTCGCTTGTGTGGCCCGCCACACGGCGCTCCTCGCGACTTGCATCGCATCCCGTCCGCACCACGCCAATGGTAAATCTTTCCCGGAAATCGCCTAAGTCATCGAAAGAATCGGGGCGCAATCGAAACTGATTGTTTCGGATCACGGCGGAAGCACTGCCCACTCAGGCTCCTCGAATTCTCCAATCACCGTAATTTCACAATTGGCCGCGTGCTTTTCCAGGATGGCGCGCACGGTTTCATTACGCCGGTCGTCCTTCGCATCCCTGTGCGCCTTCGATTCCCAAGTCGCGATTGCCAGCAACGCATTCGGATCACCAATTTTGCGATGTAAATACGTTCCCAGGGCGCCAGGCGTGCGCTGGATAATTTCGCTGGCGCGCACCCATGCATCGGCGTATTCCTCAACGGTATAACCAGGTTTCATGCGCACTTCGAAAATGAATTTCATATCCTTGGGTCCTTTCCATTTGCACTTTGTTTTTTGCGGTCTATCGAAAATCTAATCTTATTCCGCGAAATAATTTCCTTGCAGCACATCAATTGATGATCTTTCTCAATTCATCATGCCAATAAAAATGAAATCATTGATTGACTCATGGCAATTCATCTTTTTATGCAAGGTAATGATTTCCTCTGCGAAACGATTGCGGCGCTTGCCCGGAGGATTCATTGACAAATATCAGATAAATGCGACTTGGCCGGTAAATTTATTCTTGTTGAACGCGGGAACATTGATATCGATCATCGTTCTAATTTCCCAGGCATGACCTGTATTGCTTACAAGGATCAAGAAAAATTTCTTACCTGCATTTTAAATAGAACAGAAATATTTTTCCTTGCAACGAACGCTTGTTGATTAAGAAAAAGATTGCGGTCGATTCGACCTTTTGATGTGGCAATAATTGATTGTTCGATTTCGTTTCGACGGAACCGGCGATGACGTGCGGGGCGAAAGCGGAAATAGTTGAAAAACACTGACTGAAGTATTGCGTAAAAAGACGGTTCGCTTTGACCAACTTAATTATAGATGCACACCATGGGTAAAAGATAAAACAGTGCCGATTCCAAATGTACTTCTGGTTAACGACCATCCCGCCAGTCTGCTTGCTCTGGAAACTTTATTGAACCGGACCAAGGAAGAATATGGTTATGAAGTTGTCACTGCGCAATGTGGGGAAGAGGCGTTGCGCAAGGTGTTGAACACGCAATTTGCGGTGATCCTGCTGGATGTCAGCATGCCGGGCATGGACGGTTTCGAAACTGCTGAAATCATTCACTCGCATCCGCGCTCGGCCGGAGTGCCAATCATATTCGTTACGGCTCATTATGCCGACGAGATGAATCGGCTCAAGGGTTATCAAAAAGGCGCGGTTGATTACCTGATTACGCCGTTAATCCCACAGATATTGTTGAACAAGGTTGCCGTATTTGTTGAATTGGCAAAAAAGAACATGCAGCTGGATAACAAGACCAAGCAACTTGCGGAATTGAATCGGGATCTGCAAGTACAGCAGATGCAAGATCTGCGTCGTGTCAATGCGGCGCTCGAAGCGGAAATCATTGAACGCCGACAAGCCGAGGAGCGTGCACATGGACTGGCAACGCGCGACGCGCTTACCGGACTGTTGAACCGGCGCTCCCTGATTGAAAGTCTAGAGCATGCGATCGCCGCTGCCACGCGCCAGAAAAGAGGACTGGCCCTGCTGTTCCTGGATATGGATCGGTTCAAGACCATCAACGACACGCTGGGGCATGATATCGGCGATGAATTGCTGATCGAAGTCGCGTCGCGCATCAAGCACTCGGTTCGCGAATCCGACATGGTGGCCCGACTGGGCGGCGATGAGTTCGTCGTGTTGATGGAGGGCTTGCCGGCCTATCCGGACGCGGCTGAAGTGGCGAAGAAAATTGTTCAGGCGAATGCCCCTGTGTATCCGATCGGCTCGCATCGGCTCAAGACCTCGGTCAGCATCGGCATCAGTATGTTTCCGCAAGACGGCAACACGGTGCAGGAATTGATGAAAAACGCCGATCTTGCGATGTATCACGCAAAGCAGCAGCAGCGTGGAAGCATTCAGTTTTTCCACGAGGAACTCAACGCAAGACTGGTCGAACGCACGCGGCTGCAAAATGAAATGCAGCACGCGCTCGAAAATAATGAGTTCGAGCTTTACTATCAACCCAAGGTCGATATTTTTTCCGGGCGGGTTGCCGGCGTCGAGGCGCTGATTCGCTGGCATCATCCGCGGATGGGCGTGATCACCGGAGGGCAGTTCATCTCCGAAGCGACCGACAGTGGGCATCTGGTGCCGATCGGTGAATGGGTCATCTCGGCCGCCTGCGCACAGGCCAGAGTCTGGCTCGATACGAATTCGCCGCTGCTCAAGTTGCCGATCGCCGTCAACATCGCTATTCCGCAGATCCATGCAGAGCTTCCCGGAGCGATTCGCCGCGCATTGACGCAGCACGGCATCCCGCCTTCCAGCCTGCAACTGGAGATCACCGAATCGCTATTGATTCAGGATCTCGAAAAGGCCACGTCGGTTCTGCGAGAAATCAGCGAAAGCGGCATCACAATCGCAATCGATGACTTCGGTACCGGTTATTCGTCACTGTCGGTGCTGAAAGCGCTGCCGATCGATATTCTCAAGATCGATCAATCTTTCGTGCGCGACCTCGGAAAAAACGTGGGCGATACCGCTATTGTCGCCGCCATTATCAACATGGCGCGCGCGCTGGCATTGCGCGTGGTTGCGGAAGGCGTCGAGACCGAAGAGCAGCTATCGATACTCAAAGACCTTGGCTGCGATGAGTATCAGGGTTTCTTGTATAGCCAACCGCTGCCGGGCGACGCCCTGGTGCGCCAATTACTGCAAACCACGAGCGCGTAACACGCGGTGCCGGCATGCGAACTTGGCAAGTCAGCGGCCTGCGCACCCATCCAACATTGGTAAAGGAAACATCTCTATGAATGCAATAAGGGAGATTCCCGACGATCTGGAGCGGAATACTTTGCTCAAGGTACTCATGGCATTGAAGAAGGGTGATTTCACTACTCGATTGCCATCGAACTGGACCGGACTGTCCGGAAAGATCGCCGATACGCTCAACGAGATCGTCGAGATGAACCAGCAAATGGCTGACGGCATTACCAACGTCAGCAACCAGGTGGGCCGCGAGGGCAGGCTGACCGACCGCGCATCGATTCCCAACATGGTTGGCGGTTGGGCCACGACCATCCAGTCGGTCAATACGCTGATCGACGACCTGGTGCGGCCGACAACCGAAATGTCGCGCGTGATCGGCGCGGTGGCCAAGGGCGATTTATCGCAGACGATGGCGCTGGATGTGGACGGGCGGCCGCTCAAGGGCCAATTCCTGCGCTCGGCGTCCACCGCCAATACGATGGTGGAGCAACTGGGAAATTTTGCTTCCGAAGTCACGCGGGTGGCACGTGAAGTGGGCACTGAAGGCAAGCTTGGCGGCCAGGCACAGGTAACCGGCGTCGCGGGGACGTGGAAAGACTTGACCGATTCGGTCAATTCGATGGCGGGCAACCTGACCTCCCAAGTGCGCAACATCGCCGATGTAACGACCGCGGTTGCCAACGGCGACCTGTCCAAGAAAATCACCGTTGACGTGCGCGGTGAAATCCTGCAACTGAAAGACACGATCAATACAATGGTGGACCAGTTGCGTTCGTTTGCATCCGAGGTCACGCGCGTGGCGCGCGAAGTCGGCACCGAGGGCAAGCTGGGCGGACAGGCGCACGTGCCGGGCGTCGGCGGCACCTGGAAGGACTTGACCGACAACGTCAACTTCATGGCGTCCAACCTGACCGGGCAGGTGCGTAATATTGCGGAAGTAACCACCGCGGTTGCCAACGGCGACTTGTCGAAGAAAATTACGGTCGGCGTCAAGGGCGAAATCCTGCAACTCAAGAATACGATCAACACGATGGTCGATCAGCTCAGTTCGTTTGCATCCGAGGTCACGCGGGTGGCGCGCGAAGTCGGCACCGAGGGCAAGCTGGGCGGACAGGCGCACGTGCCGGGCGTCGGCGGCACCTGGAAGGACCTGACCGACAACGTCAACTTCATGGCGTCCAACCTGACCGGGCAGGTGCGTAATATTGCCGACGTGAC
>MESE01000097.1 GCA_001770855.1 Burkholderiales bacterium RIFCSPLOWO2_02_FULL_57_36 | reverse complement strand
AGGCCATAAGGGGTTCTCCTATGCGCTTATTTGAGTGCTAATTATATGATATTTATAGGAAAATGCCTTAAGTTGATGACATTGGGCTAAAGCCCGCCCCTTAACCAAACGTTAGGCAAATAAATACATGAGCGACTGGGATTTTCTTTACGAGATGAACGAGCGGGGCTGCAGCGCAGAGGAAATTGCCGATGCAGCAGGGTCAGGTGCTGCACCTTGGGAATGGGAATACATCGACAGAGAGTGGGTCGATTCTCAGCTTGACGATGCCTCTGGCTATAAGTCCTTCTCGGCCAAACAAATACCACCCTTTCAGAGCAGAGCCGGGTTCCCTTTCAGCTCTTTGGGGCAAGCAGAAATTTTTTACGATCTGATCGATTGCGCTATTCGTCACTTCGAGAATACAGGCAGGTACTTACAAATCTGGGGAGAGCTAGGAGAGATCTACGCCGAAATCGAATTCGGTCTTCGCCGTCATGGTTCTCACAAGCGTGGTTCTGACGGCACGATTGAGGGGAGGCTTGTTGAGGTAAAAACCATCTCTCCAGAGAAGTCCGGCGATCATGTTCTCGTCAAGAGCCAAGGAGACTTCGAGCAATTGCTCATCGTTCGCATTGATCATGACTTTGAGTTCACTGGCAAACTATTTGACCGAAGCGAGCTAAAAGGTGGCTCCGGAAAATTCCTGAGAGGACAACTCAAGGATGGCGTGGACAGTACCTAACCCTCCGCCGCTACGGCGGCCCCTAACGTCAAACGTTGGGGGCTTGGGATCGAAAAGCTGTCTTACGTGAGCGACCGCTTCTGGCGGGTAGCTGCCTCTCACGAAGGACAGCAAACGACCGATTCTGTTGAAAACTCGGTGTGCGACAGAGCTGTTTGTTCGTAACCTGAAAAATTAAATGACCCGGCTGCTACCCACAGGGAATCACGCCCTAGTGCTCAGCTCATCGGATCTTTCGCTGCTTGAACCAGACATGCTCCGGTTCAAAGTAGAAGGCTTTGCGAACCTCCTTTTCGAACTGTGAACGCGTGAGTGCTTTGCCCGTGTAGCGGTAGAAAGCAAGCTCGTGCAAATGCTCTAGGATGGACTGCTCGCTATCGAGGTCGGCTGCATCGAACTCATATCCCTGGCCTTCCTCGTCTTCCTTCCAAGAGTTGAACAGATGGGGCCGGATCGCAGCAATTATGCTGGCTTCAGTACTGGTCCCCATAATCGTTGTTTGTTTCCAAACAGATTCAAAGTCGAGTGAAATCTCGTGCTTAGGGTCAGTCGCTACCAGGCCAATGGAGTCCATTGGTAGCTTGTGAGTGGTTTTCAGCCAATGACCTTGGGTTTTCTCCATCCAACGGTCGAACTTTTGTTGCAACTGAAGAATCTCGCCCAGCAACCTCGATCGTGGCGTGCAATGTTCGTAGCCTGCCTCAATGCAGTCTCGGATAGACTGAATGGCGGTGCGAGCAGCTCTCTCCTCTGCAGGCGCAAGGAATGGCACTGCTCGGTAAGCGCGGGACATAGCGAAATAGCACTCGTTGGCCCTTTCCTGGTCACCAATCTCTAAAGCCATCCATCCAGCCAGGGTTTCACGGATTTCGCTGAGGTTGCGCGTCAAGCCTGCTTTCCCATGGGCAAGCTTGCCGACACGCGCCAAAGCAGTGGAAAGCTCTTCATGATTTTCGTGTGAGAGCGAGTTCAGCGGCCTGCGCAGACGTGGGTGCAAGGGGGAACCAATCACCATCGACACGCCTGCATTGGATTGCTGGCTCTCCAATTCCTGACGGCCGACCCAATACAATCGTTTGGGATCGATGAGACCAGAGGTTGCCTGTACCCAGGCGCTGATTTCCGCGTGGGCAAAAAACCTGAGAAATGTCTCTTTAGACTCCTTATCGGCCAGTAGGGCATTCAATGCAAAACCGGCAAATTCTTTGAACCCCGGGTGCGCAACAACTTCCTCAGGAGACCCAGTCAACGAACGGATCACGGATATTGAATGCAATGCGTGCAGGTACTCGATAATCGTAAGGCGCGCGACTTCCGGGGTTGGAGGCTGGGCGTGTAGCCACGCATTTTTAGAAGCTTTTGGCTCATTCACCAGTGCGTTCGAAAGGCGTCTGATTTTCCACGGAGCACCGTGGCAGATCTCAGCGGCGTCATCGAACAGCATCGGCGCACGGAACCAGAGCCGAGCACTAACTGAATGACAGAGCCCCTTGGGGGCATGAATGTCCTCGAATAGCTGGAGCAACACCAAGCGCTTGGCTACGGCTTCGGTTTGTTGCTTGTCAGCTGGTTCAAATCTCACACCGGTACGATCTTCTAGCCGGTACGGATAGCCGGGTAATACATGCAGTTCTGCAGCCAGGCGGGTAACCTCGCTGGCAAACGACGCTTGCGCGTCTCGTATCCGAATTTCAGCCATGGCCATGTGTGCGGTGGCTTGCTTCCAACCAGAAAATCCAAAGTCGGCCGCAGCAATGTCCAAAGCTTCGCTGTGCCTAGTATCGGCAGCAGAGCGGAGCTGCTTGGCGTGATTCTTGAGATGGCGCTGTAGGCGAGAGGCATAGCTGCTCATACGAAATCCTTCGTGCTTACGCAGCCGAAGAGGCATCACCCGCGAATACCGACAAGGCTGCTAGCAGCACAAAGTCAACGTATGAATAGAAAGATTGCAGTCCCTACGAGGGTTCGCTAAAGCGGGTGGCAGGCCTCTGCATAAGGCCGACGACTGATAAAACCATAAGCACGCGCATCATTCAAGATGTCACGTTGCCCCCTCATATGTGACCTATAGTCGGCAGGCAGAACCATCAGCAAAGGACGCCAGTTCAACTCCCTTAACTACCATTCGTCGGGAGTATCTCAAAGGGGGCACTTCAGGGGGCACTTATCAAGAGACCAATATAAATATTATTCTATATCAACAACTTACAACGACAGTTATAAAGCCCCCGGCTCCACCAATTTGTCTTCCCAGGAAGACCCAGAAAAGCCGTAAAGCCTAGAGGAATCAAAGCTTTACGGCTTTTTTTTACCCGCACTCTCCCACGTAATCCCAGGGCATCCCATGCTTGACGGGGCACAAATGGGGGGCATTCGGAAAGAGGGTTGATATTAGGCAGCTCACTTCGAATCAGCCGAAGGGGCGATTTCCGGGTGCTGGTAGAGGGGAGCAGAGGGCCAAGAAAGATGCTTTTGGTTACAATCGCGTATCGCTTCCGGGAGCCACAAAAGCTCTGACTCTGGCCCGCGAACTCCGCACTCCCAAAGCTCTATCACTCGCCACCCAAGTTCCAGCAGCTCGTTCCGGTTACGGGCGTCACGTGCAACATTCTGAGCAAGCTTCAGCTGCCAGAATTCTTCACGGGTTCGAGGAGTAGTGGCGTAGCGGCATCCGGGATGCCTGTGCCAGAAGCAGCCGTGAATGAAAATGCAGACCTTGTAGCGAGCAAGCACCACGTCCGGCCTTCCTGGGAGATCGCGCTGGTGCAAACGAAATCTGAAGCCATGCCGATGCAGCAACCTCCGGACTTTCATCTCCGGGGACGTATTGCTGCCGCGGATGCCAGCCATCATGCGAGACCTGACTTCTTTGCTGACTATGTCCATGAGTGAAACCCAGATATTTCCGGCCCTTCCGGAGGATACTCCCCCTGAGCTCACAGGAACGCTCGACGAGCCAATTCAGATCGTAGATCTCTTTGCCGGCCCTGGCGGGTTGGGCGAAGGCTTTGCATCTTCCGGAAACGGCAAGCGGTTCGAGATCATCGTCTCTGCCGAGATGGATCCCAAGGCCTGGAAAACCCTTCGGCTTCGCGCATTCTATAGGCTGTTGAAGAACAAGAGACCGGAGTACCTGAGCGACTACTACAACTACTGCAACGGCAAGACGGAAAAGCCTGAATCGCCCGCTACAGCTGACCTGTGGGAAGAGGCAGGAGAAGAGGCGAAGTGCATAACCCTGGGAAGCGAGGCCGGCAACAACGAACTCGACGAGATTCTCAAGCACCGGCTCAAGAAGGATCTCCCTTGGGTTCTGATAGGTGGGCCGCCATGCCAGGCGTACTCGATAGTCGGTCGAGCTCGCAATCAGGCGAAGGCCGACTACAGCGCCGAGAAAGACCATCGACATTTCCTCTACAAGGAGTATCTGCGAATTATCCGGCAGGGGCAGCCCACCGCATTCGTGATGGAGAATGTGAAGGGCATCCTTTCCTCGAAAATCAATGGAGAGCAGATCTTCTCGAGTATCCTTCAGGACCTCTCTGACCCACACCGCGCACTGGGCGAGGAAGGCTCGGGAAAGAAATATCGCATCTACTCTCTGGTCACCGGTGCGTCGTTCGGTCCAGGAGATGATGTCGAAAAGGTCGATCCTCGAACCTTCATCATCCAGGCCGAGGACTATGGGATACCTCAGGCAAGGCACCGGGTCATACTGCTGGGAATTGCGACCGACAGTATTCCGGCGTGTACGAAGTCTCTGAAGCTGACTAGACAGGAGCCCAAGGTCTCAGTCGGGCAGATCCTGAATGATCTTCCCAAGCTACGCAGCAGGCTGACCAAGAAGACCGATGACAGCGAAACCTGGCACGAGGAAGTACTCGAACAGCTTCAGCATATTCGCGATGAGATCGATCCTGCCGATACAAAAATGTGGATCCCGCTTTCCTACCTATGGACAGCGCTTGACGACGCCCCAAAGAGTCCAGGCGGCCTGCGGGTTGGTAGAGCCCCACATAACGGTGACGGCAAAACCGGGTTGCCAGCTCTTGACGAGTGGTACAGGGATTCAAAACTAGACTACTGGTTGAGTCATGACGCACGAGGCCACATGCCGTCCGACCTGCGCAGATACATTTTTGCTGCTGTCTACACGCAGGCTCATGGAACTTCTCCAAAGGGGCACAAGCAGTTCTCTCTTGAAGGACTCGCCCCAGACCACAAAAACTGGGAGAGCGGCAAGTTCATTGACCGCTTCAGGGTTCAGATGGAAGGGATGCCGGCGACAACCATCACCAGTCACATATCGAAGGATGGCCACTACTTCATCCACTACGACCCGGTTCAATGCCGAAGCCTGACTGTTCGGGAAGCAGCTCGCATCCAGACCTTCCCGGACAACTACTTTTTTCAGGGCAACAGAACGGAGCAGTTTCATCAGGTCGGCAATGCAGTCCCTCCATTGCTGGCGTCTCAGATCGCTTCCGTAGTGTATGGCGTGGTGTACCCCAAGGCACATGCACAGGGAGCCAGGGAAGTTGAAGTTGAGGATGCCGCGCTGGAGGCCTGAGCTTTTGGCCGCTGTGGCCTGAAGCGCTGAGGTCGCTTTTGCAGATAGCACGGATCCGAATTGACCTTGCCCTTGAAAAACGTATCCCTTGCCAAGTGTCCTATTAGCCGCAAGGATACGAAATGACTAAGCCTAAAACAGTCCGCGTTAAGTACACCCTATAATTCAAGCAAGAGGCCGTGCGCCTGGTCGAAACCGGCCTGACTCTGGCTGCGGCAGCCCGCTCTCTGGGCATGTCCGATCAGACCCTGTTCAACTGGGTCAAAGCCCATCGGCAAGGCAAGCTCACGGGGGCCGACAGCAAGCCTGTCAGTGCCGAGCAAATGGAAATAAGCCGTCTGCGTGCCGAGCTGACACGGGTCAAGATGGAGCGCGATATCCTGGAAAAAGCGACGGCGTACTTCGCAAAAGCATCCAGCTGAGGTACGCCTTTATCCTGACACCTCACCTAAGAAAAGGCAGACAGTGAGCGTCTCCCGGCAGCCTCTGATCTCCTGGAATCAAACCAAGGGCTTCTTGGCTACTGCTCAGCCTTTTTCAGGCAGGTGAATCACCAGAAAGGCTACGAATAATGCTTGCCAAAATAGGCACCACGTCTCTGCCTGCCTAGCCCTTGTGTGCTCTTGGGATGGCCATCTTGTTCACTCGGACAACTTTGTCAGATGGCGAACCCTTCAACCAGCCCACACAGGAAGCCAGCTTCCGGCTTCTGCGGCGTTCCCACAATCATCGCCCGGTCTAGACCGCTGTTGATAGTCTCGCATGCGGTCTCTGGCAGGAGCACGCAGGCATGGCAGGCAGCCATGTTTACCAGCCGTGAACCACTGCCACCCAAATTTTCTGAACACACCGGATCCGCCGAACACCAAGATGCACGCGAGACAGCTCGACGCACCACCGGCTCGAACAACTCCGGACGACCGAGGCGAACCAGTCCCCCAAGGCTGCCTTCTGAATCACCTGCAGCCGTGTAAATGAGAAAGGCAGCCATAGGCGCCACCACATCACATGACACAAAGATGCGCTCTTTCAGTGAAGCGGAAGCATAACCACACTCAAAGACAAGTTGATTGATCAAAATGTGCGCGAGCGTATGAACCAGCAGATAACGCGCGGCCCATTGCCAAGTGCAGGCGCTGGTCAAGCCGGGTGGCAGGAGCAATGTCTCGCTTGCCATACGACCCACGAACTCTTTATCAAATCGCTCTTGCAGCCAGACACAGTTTTTATCGAGCCAGGCTCTGATCGCCTCCTCTTGCAGTTCAACAAACAGCCCTTCGCCGTAATTCTTGATGGCGGGTAGCCACTGGTACTCTGCTTCTGGCGGATCGCGAAAAAGCTGGCGCATGGCAGCCGCCGGCATGCCATCGAGCGGACTGCCTGATCGGGTCAGACGCTCAAAGCCGTAAAACACTCGCGTTTCCCGCAACCGCTCCACCAGATTGACCGCGCCCAGCCACGATGAAAAGTCGGAAGGAATGCAGCTGGGCATTACACGCAGCTCACTGCTCTTGCCGGGGCCGATTTCCCGCCTGAGTACGTTGTATTCGGCCCGCCTAAACGCAAGACCCTTCGAATCCTCCAGTTCGGGCTGAAGACCGCTATAAACACTGCGGTCCCCCCGGCCAAGCGACTCGAAGGCCTTCAGGATAGAGTCGTCATCGGGCAGTGTTGCGTAATGTGGCTTCAGAATATCTTGGAGCTGCTTTAAGGCATCCTCTCGCAAGCCTACTTTAAGTAAAACTTGTACTCCCGTCAGCTTAAGCTCCTGCCCCCCCAGTATTTCTTGTATTTCAAGAATGTCCCGTTCACTTCCGAGGTTCGGCAGAAAGATCGATGAAATGGTTTTGCCAAAATAGATGTTCGACTGATTGATCAGCACAGCCACCGGGGCTTCAGCACATGCTTCCGTTGCATCACCCAGCCACGGGCGCTCGCCGCCACATGCAATGCCTGCTCTCGCAAGACCTGAAGCAGTGATTTTGCCAGTCGCAGGATCGCGATCCATGAACATAGCGCCAGCCAGCGTATGTGATTTATTGCACGCCTGACAGGTGACTTTTACAGACCTAAGGTCAGGACCGCCCAAGTCACGCAGAATCAGCCCTTCATCGCTCGGGCAGATACATCCGCACCACCGCTTCCACGGGAAATCCGCGATGTGGCCATGGGCACAGACGCTGATGAACCGAACCGGCCGCCACAGCCCTTTTGGACCCGTTGGACCTTTTTCTGGCGGCGCCAACCGTAATGCGTTCAAACTGAACCTGCGCAGTTTTCCGGTGACGTTATTGACATACCAAGTCGGAAACCGGTGAGTCTGCACGTCCAGCCGCGAAAGCTCTTGGTTTTGATGATCGGAATAGTACTGGGGAGGTTGCCGGAAATGCGGAACGTTCAGCAGTTCGGAGAGCCGTGGCTCGATAATCACGTGCTTCTGGAGTGCTGTTTCACCCGCCTGCCACTGGCCACGTTCATCCTGCTTCTTGTACCAGAAGTCCAACCCACAGATGATGTTCGGAACACCGTTCTTGTCGGTATAGATGCTCCCGGGACCAAATGGTGCAATCAGCTGTCCCAGACGAATCTCACTGGCCATATTCGGCCTACTCCTCTCCGAAATAGTTGTTGCTGATCGCCGCACGGGCGTTGCCATCGACGTTGCGCATGCTGCTGAGGATGCGCTCACCCTTGTTTTGCTGCTCTCGCGTGGCGTACTCGCCTGACCACAGCATCAGATACTCCCCTTCCGCCTTCTGCGGGTACTCCCACCACTGTTGAGGATTTCCCCGCCACTTCTTGCGAAGCCGCTCACCGACTTTCTTCATCGCTGTGCGGACGCGAGCCGCTTCCGCAGGCTCCGTCACAATGGCATCACAGCGCTCGAGGAGCAGATCAAGCGCCTCCTCTAGGTAACGGTCATAACTGCCAAATGCTTCGCCGGGTGATTCAGCGTCATAACGCTGCCGGGCCCAGACGAGCAGGACTCCGGCTAGCGCACGCTCCACCGACTCGACCGAATACGGGGTTGCCGATGTCGGCTCAACACGCTCGTACAGCCGACGGTGATAGCTGTGAAACTGCTCGAAATGCGAGCGGTCGCGACTCTTTGCGGGGTTATACATGCTCAGGATCAGTCCGGGACGCTCGGCCCAGCGCCTTCCCACACGACCCGTTACCTGAATGTACTGCGCCGTCGACTTTGGCTGCCCGACCACAGCCATCAGCGCCAGCCGATCTATGTCGACGCCCACCTCGATGATGCTGGATGCAAGACAGGCATCAATGGAGCCCCTCTCCTTCCACTCCAGTGCCAGCCGATCCATCATCTGTACAAGCTCTGCCTGACCGCGACGGCTAGTCAACTCTTCGACCGCATTGAGATAGCGCTGCTCACTTCCCTTGAGACCGTAGCGATATGAGTAGTCTTTAAGGCGAGCGGAGATGTCTGAGTTGAACAGTGTTCGGGCGCCTCCAAGTTCGCGGAGACTGTTGTAGAACGCCAGCAGCGTCCACCACGCGTCTTTATAGCTGTCATCGAACAGCCAAGGCCTGAACAGTGCGGCCGAGAACGTCCGCACCTGCGTGGTCAGGAAGGATCGGTAACCACTGGCATGAATGCCGAGGTACAGGCGTCCATCCGCAAGCCGGTCACCATCCTTTGCATAACACCCGAAAAAGGAATCCCCCATCTTCAGCCCCGGGCTCGGAAACAGCTGCAGCTGCTCGCGCGCATACACCGCGCGTACCTGTTCCGCTGAACCGCGGATGGTGGCCGTCGAGGCGATGATCTTCGGCCGGATCAACCCCGAGCGATCCTCTGCGCTGCACAGCTGCTCCATCACACCTTCGTACAGCCCGTAGATCGTGCCCAGCGGCCCCGAGATCAGATGAAACTCGTCCTGGATGATCAGGCCCGGCGGCTGACTTACCCGCGTGACAGCGCCACTATCACCGTGACGGAAACCAAATAGCGCACCAGTTTCAGGCTTCCATGCCATCATTGCGAACTTGTCCGCAGTACCAATGAACATAGACGGCGGGCTGGCGTAGATCGCTTCGTCGATCACCTCAACGGGAAGGCTGGAACTCTCACCACCGTAAGGGCAGCAAGTGTCGGAACACTTCAGATAAGGGCGCTTATTCGACTCAGCCAGACCTGCAAGGTTGTTCTCCCTTCGTTTGCCGGGACGAGCGGATCGATCACTCGCCAGCCGACCAATCTCGCTGCGGCACCATGGACATTCGGTGAGAACCAGTGGATTGCCCTCCACGTCGCCTCGACTGAACTTGGCGATCTCGCTGCGTGCGGCTTCCCAGTTATTCGGAGAGCCATCACCGCCAATCCATAATCCCAACGAGAAACGACGATCCCCGAGTTCGGGCAATGCACTTTCCGCACGCCGGCGCACACGGATCTGCTCCATGGCACAGATCAGACTGGCAGCTCGCTGAAATTGCTGCGTTGTCAGCATGCGCAGGGTATACCGCATGAAGACGCTGGTTCCGTCGCGGCGGAGCGTATCGTCAATACGAGCAATCAAACGCTGGTGAAACATGTAGAATGCGGCCACCGCGAGATACGCTTCGGTTTTGCCCCCTCCGGTCGGAAACCAGATCAGGTCCACGATTTCGCGGTCGTCGGAATGCTCGTCAACGAGCCCCGGAATGCTCATAAGCAGAAAGGCGGCCTGGAATGCGCGCCAGCTACCGATCTTTGGCCCCTCCGAGCCGGCAGCCCAGACGTCCCAAGCTGTGCGTGCTTTGCTTGGCGCAAGCTCCTTCGCCGCGATGTAACCGTCAAAACGGCTAAGGGGACGGCGTTCAATCTGCTTGGAGGCGATCTGCTGCAGCATCATGGCCTGATTCGCGAGACGAAACGCTTCCAGCGCTGTTTGATCCGCCTGCAGAATGGCAATCCCCCGCCGGATACGAACCAGACACTGCCGGCATGCATCCAGATGTCGGTCTGCCACCTCCCGATAATGCGGATCCAGCCCTGCGCCGTCCTGCTCCCTTGCCGCTATCCACGACGCGTATTCACCGGCGAGACGGTTGAGTGTCAGCCAGCCACCCGCTGCTTCCGCGAAGGACGGTAACCCGGCGAGCTCGCGCATGGACAAAGTAATCGGCTGACCGTCAAGCCCCTTGATATCAGGGGTCATGCTCGGAAGCTCTACTGCCGGCATCACATCCGCGAAAATCACTTCCGGCGTATCGCCGTCCGCAGCCTCCCATGCTGCCGCACAACCATGCCCGATCGCCCAGGTTGCTGCATCGCGATACAGCAGCGCGAGTGTCTGCTCATCGGCATCAAACTGCCCGAACGGCCTGACACCTTCAGGGTAGCGGCTGAACTTCGCACCGGCCTGTACCCGCACTTCGAAATACGTCTGAAACAACACACTGCGAATGCGCTCCTCCTGCGTATTCAGATTGCCTGCGTCCTGCAGATTTCGCAGCACACAGGTGATGACCCATTTGCCAAGCATGCGCCGCGGAAACAGTTGGATTTGCAAGGTCAGCCCGCAGGGCAGATTCAGTGGCCTGGACTCCGCAACGCCGCTCTGCAGCTCACCAACTACAAATCGCTCCCATGACTTCGAGGTGGTCGCCGGCAAACGCCTCCACGCATCGAAGCGCTGTTCACTGCCACCTTCCGGGCGTACGACTTTGGAACAGCGTTCGTAAATGCCATTGACCGGGAACGGTGTCGCATCCGGCAGCTGCCAGAAGAATTTTTTCTGCGGAGGCAGTGACACAACGATCTCGCCCGGCTCATCCTCGAGGCAGAAGGAAATGCCCATAACCGAGGGTTGATACAAGTCCGCGCTGACTACTTCGAAATCATCATCCTGCTCCAGATCCACTGCCTCGGAGCACTCGGGCCCTGTAACCTGCAGCTCCCGCTCTTCTGCCTCGACAACCACAACTTGTGTAACTTCGATCTCTGCGTCTGCGCCAGGCGAGTCCCCGGTAGCTTGTGATCTGGGGGATGAGTCATCGTTGACCGGTCGGCGCATATCGTTCTGCGGATGCAGGAGTCCCGTGCCATAACGTTGCAATGGGGTTTCGCCGCTGTAGTGAACGACTTCCTGCGGGGCATGGATGCCTTCAGGCGTCCAGAACAGCGTGCCGCTGGCATCCGCCGGCTCCTGAAAACCGCGCTGCGCATCAAAGACCACAGTGACACCAGGCCGGACGGTATCCAGAGGGCGCGCTGGCCCCACCAGCTCACCGCGCAGAAATTCGATCTCGGCAGAACGTTCTCTATTCATTATTCATTGTCCTTCCCTGCACTGGCCGCCCATTTGGCCAGCTGGGACGCGCCTGACTTATGACAGAAGATGTAGAGCCGTTCCGTCGCCCGGGTGATTCCCGTGTAAAAACGATTGCGCTCGAACCCGCTGTCGGACGGAACCACGTCGGTAATGATGATGACCTTGTTCTCAAGGCCCTTGTAAGCAGAAACGGTAGACTTGCGGATGCCCTTGGCCTCGAACTGCGCGGCGGAAACAAGGCTTCGTCGAGACTGCTCCCGCAGCAGTGGCAGCACCGAGCTTTCTTCGGCGCCGAAACTCAGCACTGTGATGTCCTCTTCCCGAAAGCCACTGCCCAGCACCAGGCCGATGCGCTCGCTGACGCGCCGTGCCTGATCGGCAGCATCCTCGTACATCGTCAGATCCCACGTCTGCAGGCCGCCCCCCTGACGCAGATAGCCTGAATACGTATTCCGGTCAGCCAACGACAGGGTCATCGCCACTTGACCAATTGACTTGTAGTTCCGGCAATTTTCCGAAAGCAACCAGCGGGCAGCCCGATGCCGCACGTCGGCAAGATTCGCTTCGAGCTCCCCTGCTCCCGTCAGTACCTGATTTCGGAAGTCACCGAGCATCAGATAACTACCATCAACAAGATCCCCGTCGATCAGCAGACGGACGCAATCCAGAAGATCAGGCCTCGCAAGAATATCCTGCGCCTCATCAATGACCAGATAGTCAAATCGGGCATCATGGGCGCATTCCGGATCGGTCAGGAGATCCTGGATCCGTAGGGGCAACTCCGCCCAGAAATCATTGTCGGGATCATCCGGGGCTTCAATACCAGTCACGGCCATCAGCACACTGAACACCGATCCGCCGATCAGATGAGGATGGCAATCAGCTCCAAGATTACGAGCTGCCCAGCTGCCGATCAGCCGGTTGAAACACAGATAGCCGACACGCAGCCCCTGTGCGGCCTTGCGCCGGGCAACCTCAAGGCCTATCAGAGATTTGCCCGTCCCCGCCCCCCCCTCGACCAAAACCCGGACGTTGTACTCCGTCAACCGGAGAACCGGCCGCTGCTGCTCGCGTAGGCGCTCCTCAAGCTCCTCCTGGCAATACCGGATTTCGGCATCCTTCTCTGGGCGGCGCCTGCGGATCGGATAACAGAAACTGACGAATTCATCGATGTGAAATGCCGACAGAGGAACCATCAGTGGGATGATCTGCGGATCGGCACCAATGGCCAGCTGAGCCATACGTTTCAGTGCATCGCAGAATGCCTCGCCCGAGCCGCATCCAGAGAACCGGCCACGGTCCAGCACCTCGAACGGCTGAATGGACACATTGGCCGGCACGGCGAAATCCGCTTGCGGGAAAACACAGCAATGAATGACTGGCACATGCGCAAACGCGGACAGCCGATCTACCAAGCGGCGACGCAGCGCAAATCGTGCATCCTGTGCTTGGCGGAACGGCGATTTAGTGATGCTGTCCGGAAACCAGCGGCTGCCGTCGAACCCGATTTCACGATGTGACTTCACCTCAACGCAGAGAATTCCGCAGTCGGGGATAAGAATGACAAAGTCGATCTCGGTACGGCGATTACTGTTGTACGGTGCAAGATCGAGAGAATGAATCGCTACCCAGTCGTACCGCGAGCTTTCCAGCTTGCGGAACACCGCGACTTCGCCAAGTGGAGCGGACTCATCGATAAAACTGGGAATCATGCGCACAGCGAGTCATCTCCTGGATCTCCGCGGTACTGCTCGGCGACCAGCATTTTCATTGGCTTGCCGAATTCCTCCGGAAGGGCAGCGAAGCCGGGCGAAATGCTAATGACCTGATGAAACGCCACGTTACCGGTCAGCCCGCTCTCCGGTGACAGCAGGTGCCGGTACTCCGCGGCCATCAAAACCAGATCGCGCAGATGGCCGATTTCTTTGCGCAACTCTGCAACTAGCTGCTCATTGACGATGGCAGATTCCAAGACCCCATTCTGAACGGCTATCACCCGTGAAGACGCCACCTCGGCCCAAGCCAGGCGCCAGCCCGGGATCACCTCCTCGTTCACGTTCCGCGGGGGGATCAGGTCCGGATCGAGCACACTGGTAAGCAGCGCCTGAAAATGATTGCGGCTCTGAGGTGCATGAATCACGGTGCCGCTCATGTCCATCCAGCTTTGTGCCGCGCGGCGCAGATCCAGTAGGGCAATTCCGGCGGCCTCCATTTTCTGGACGCACAGGCTGGGCTGCCGCCTGTAGGTATCGGCCAGTGCCGTTTTCCAGACGGCTGCCAGCGGCGCCTTGGCGGCATCCACACTGACCTCTCCGAGATCCGCATCAGCATCGTGAATCAGCAGGTAATCGCCTTCCTCCACGTCGCTGATCTGGCGGTAGTCAATTGCATCGGTATCTTTACGACGGGGACTGAACACCAGCAAGCCTGATCCAGGGCGTAGCAGCACGCCGTAGTCATCGGAAAACTCCACCAGTACACCTCGCTGCAGGCCCCGAACAGCCGACTTGGTCTTCGCGAAGTAGGCAAGATCATCATCCGGCTCTTTGGCCAGCAGGAACGGCACCGTACTCGAGTCCCCGGAGACTGTGCATCGCTCCACCTTCATGTTGGGCAGATAGTTGTGCGTAGGGAGCACGGGGTCTTCAGCAAACCCCTCTTCATCTGCCAGTCCCTTCCAGACAAACCGAACTAGCCTGCGGTAAGCTGGCGAAGTAATCAGTGACTCCGGCGTTCTCGCCCAACCTCGCATACGCAGTGGCCCGAACCGGATCAATGCATCAGTCGGCGAGCAGCTTCGATAATCGCCGAGTGAGCAGAGAAATGCCTGGTCATCGAGTTCAGTCAGCCCCTCGAGCAGCTCGCGGAACAGATCGCGCTCATTGGGGTGGCACCAGATTTTTATTCGTTCCTGCCCGAATTCGCCCGTCAAGTCGCAGAATACCCGTATGAATTCTGCATTGAGTACCGAGCCCTCTTCGCGGTAGCGGCTGATTAGTCCTTTCAGCACCGCGACTTCGCGCGCGACATCCTCGCCCCACTGACGACGAGTCCGGGTTTCATCAGCCAGACCGCAGACTTGAAGAAAACTGACATCCGGCATCAGCGGTGATGTCAGCCACTTCATCATCTCCATGCGCAACACCTGCGCCGATTCATTCTCGCGCAAATCGCCATCTGGCAGATGGACGGCGAAAAACAGCGCCCGCATATGGCTGCGGATCGCGGAAAACAGCGCCGATTCGCACACATGGAGTTGCTGAACAGGCGTGATCTCCGCCAGATAAGTCATGCGTTCAGTCGTCGAGATGGGCATTATTAGGTTTTCCGCTGGAGCACACGCAGCAATACCCCCGTAGGCAGGGAGCCAGACATACAACTGTCGATGTTCATATCGCTGTAGTAGCGGACAATCCCGCTCAGACGGTCTCTGAGCTGATCGATGGTGTCGATAGCCGCGTCGCGGTTGCAGACACCAATGATGTCGCTGGTGGGAAACAGTCTCTCCGCTGCGAGCAGTGCCGGTATGCCATCGGCAACAACCAGCCAAGCCTCGTACCCGGAATCTTCCTGTACGCGCTCATTCAGAAAGCGCAGACGCCGAATGTATTTCTTTTCAGAATGATGCAGGGTCAGCAGCTCGCCCAGAGGGAACCGCTGCTCGTCGGATACAAAGCCCACCGCATAAAGCTTCTGCATATAGGTGGTATCGCGCGCGGCCCCCTGGCCGATCAGCACCAGACCGTCATAGGACCGGCGCAGATTCTCTTCAAGGATAGGCCCGCAGCAGCCGGGCAGAGCACTGTACACCGCCTGTCCCAGAGCCGATCCGCCGGCAGTTATCTGCGGCAGCGGAAGATTGTGCAGCTGCCAGCCGAGGGCGTTTTCCCTAGTGATGTACCGGCGGCATGGTCCATTCGGATTGGGAATAAGTTTTCCGCCACGCTTGATTTGCAGCCGATGCGCGCTGTCCTCGAGCACAATTAGGTCAGAGCTGTCATTGTCAGCAGCAAAACGCCAGCAGGTTTCCTCAACGACGTTACGCACATCCCACGAAGAAAACCCGGCAGACTCACCACCACGTCTCAGTACGGCCATACGCTCGCGACACATACGCAGCAGAAGATCGAAGTGCGTACCGACGTGGTTTGCCGTCGCGCGCTCAAGATCGCTCCGCAGCGCCCCTAGCGCGATGAGAGCGCCCGCCTCCGACTCGCACGGCATCGACAACATTCCGATCCGGCGAGAGTGACTGCCGCTCTGGCGCCACCGGTAACCCAGACTGAGCGCTGCAGCTGCCCATGCAGGGACAGCATCATGTAACACATTCCCTTCAAAATACCGCATCCGGCCAACCCTGACTTTCTCGAGCATCCGTAATCAGCTGCGGCAGTGCCCATCCGGGCACCCCAGCGGGAGTCCCCCGCCAGCTGTGCATTTATCTTGGAGGTGGATACCAGCTTTTCCTCGCGAAAAAACACGAGAATTTGTCAACTCCATTACCCCTGTGCTGCGCGGCCCCGTTTTCTCGTAACGAAGTCCAGACTGCCATACCAGAGGATTCGGATCCAGATCGGCTGGAATCTCGTGTGGAACTCTCCATTTGCGCGACCTGCCGCCTAATCCCTTGCAAATTCGCTTCGTCATTGCAAAACCATCAGCCTATCGCTGCGCGACGGTTAGTGAACGAAACACCCAAGATCCTGACCAAGATTGACATGCCCTATTAGGTCATATCTTGCAAGCAACAGCCTGTTCAGCAACCGCCTATAGCTTAATGCCATTATTCGCAGTATTCCCTTTTGGGCAGATCAAGTCACTAGCGGCATATGCCGCAACGAACCGCTGGACTACCCCCGGAATCATAGACATTCCCGGCCTATGATTTGAGCATAGGAGGAAGTCCATGAGCACTCAGCGTTATCCCGAAGAATTCAAAATCGAAGCGGTCAAGCAAGTGACCGAGCGTGGACTGCCCACCGGGGTTTGTCGCGCCGACCTGAAACGGGCCGATTGGGCTGTGGTGGAACGTCTGGCCAGCGAAACACTCAGCCGCAAAAGCAAAGACATGATGGTCGCCGCCTGGCTCGGCGAGGCCTGGCTGCACCGGCATGGCTTCGCCGGTCTGGCGGCGGCGCTGAACCTGTTGGCCAACCTGTGCGAACGCTTCACCGACGAGCTACACCCGCAACCGGAAGATGGCGACCTGTCCTGGCGTTCCAGCCCGCTCGAATGGCTGGTGCGGCGCTACGCCGAGGTGTTGCTGATCCGCGTGCCGCTGATCGGTGAAGTCAGCCAGGACTTCGCCAAATTCAGCTATGCCGACTGGCAGCAACTGCAACGCAAGCTGCTGATCGGCAGTGACAGCAAAAACGCCAAAGCCGAACGGGAGGCCGCGCAGGCCACTCAACGCCAGCTGAACGACAGCCTGCGCCTGCTGCCCGGCGTGCAGTTTCGCCAGAACCTTATCTGGCTAGCAGAAAGCCATGACGCGCTGGCCCGCCTGGAGGTTTGGAGCGACGCACAGTTGGCCTTCGACTCGCCGTCCTTCACACCGCTGCGCCAGATCATCGAACAGTTGGCCACCCTCATGCAGGAGTTCCTCGCCATGCACCCCGCGCCCCCACCCCAGCCGGCCATCGATGAATCCAGCTTTGTTACCGAGGAGGAGAGCCCGTCAGCCACGCCCGCCGCTTTCGGGCGCGCACCGACCAACCGCGACGAGGCCTATCGGCAACTGGCGCTGATCGCTAACTACCTGGCCAAGAGCGAACCCCACAGCCCGGTGCCCTACCTGATCAACCGCGCCGTCGAATGGGGACAAAAGCCGTTGCGCGACCTGTTGGCCGAACTGATCAGCGCCGATGCTGAAGCACGCCGACTGTGGACCTTGCTCGGCGTATTGCCGTAGAGAGCGGCCTGATATGGCTCAACAATCGCGGTGATCGGCCATCGGGGTCTTATTATTAGCCGCAGGCGCTTCGACCGCAGGCGCTACAGCCTCCTGCCGCTGTGCGAGCGGGTAGACCGGCAGGGCCTCCTGACGCGCCTGTTCCATCCGGGCGACGGTACGTTCGCCTCCCCCCTCGGCCATGACCAGGGAGGAAGCGCTCAGGGCGGCCATGGCGATAAGCATTTTCACAGCGTTCATTTGGGTATCCTCAAAAAGCTTGGGTTACCCCCACGCCCTCTATTCGGTTGGTCGTCGGGGTTGAGCGTCAGGCCCGAGACCACCTTAATCAGTAGCGCCTGTCAGCAAGCTGAAGTGAAGATTACCGTTCTGTCAGCTTGCCAGCGCCGGCTGGGCGGGCCTCCCCTGCGCGCGCCAGGAGAGGCCGCGATTACATTTCTGTAAGCTTCTGTTTGGGCGGAGCGATTCACTGCACACTTATGCCATCCGCCACCTGGGAACCGTCACATGAAACTTCTG
>MESE01000096.1 GCA_001770855.1 Burkholderiales bacterium RIFCSPLOWO2_02_FULL_57_36 | reverse complement strand
GGCTTTAAAGACGGCGAAGTTTCACGGAGAATGGAATTATGCAATCCTGCCCTCCCGAAAAAAAATTCACTAACTTATTTTTGCGCAAGTCCTAACTATAGCCCGGTCACCTTTAAAAATTCGTTTCATGTCGAAACCAAAGATATTGTCTTTGTCCCTGAAGGTGGGCGGATTTTTTAAGCAAATCGTCAAAAATATTTTGACATCGAATTCGCTCATGACCTTCGATATGAAGTGAGGAAATATCGTCAAGAAATAGAAGGGCAGAGCACGATTATTCTCGGATCTTAAGTTAATCCTGGCCTGCCCCTTGTTATGCGGGTTTTTTCGGCGAATCGTCCGAATGTAATCCGACGAATATCAACGGACGGAAGTACTCATACATTCGAGATAATGTCACACGGAATGACGCACTGCCAAGGATGAGCTCGCCCTTGTGCGATCCTGATTGGTCAGCCTGTATGTATGCGGTCGCTGATATCCGAACCAATCCCACGATATCCAATAATGCAACATGATGTATCGAACATTGGTTCTCCGCTTACTCGCAGGTACCGTGTCGTTCCATTGAGTTTGCTGCGGCTGTAGACGAAATTGAGGAACGAGCGCCGGACTGTAATGTTGGAGTCCAGCGCGGCCCGCTATTCTGCATTCCATCGGGCCAGCACCGTGCCGAACGCATCCGGCATGTCATGCGCCTCGATGCCAAGCATTTCGTGGACGGGACCGGAGATCTTGGTGAATTTTCCTTCCGCACCCGTTCCCAATACCAGTCCAACGACAGTTCGGTAAAACTCTCTGGATCAACTGACCTGGTGTCGTCACACATTGGGTCACACCAGTTGCCATAATTATGGCCGGCTCAATCAAACCATGCACCATCGTCGAGCCATCCCAATGAGTCGGCGGATTCTATCCCTGCCCATAGAATGGGGGGCGGGCGCGCGTCTTGCATTGATCCTGCGCACTTGATAGATGCACTGGCATGGTGCGTCTATTGCACAATTCCAGGGATAATGCGGCTGGCTCCGTCCCACTTCAATCAGCAATGGAGAATCTGAATGCTTTACTCATCCACCAAATCCAAAATCCGGGCGGCCACACTGGTGACGGCAACGCTGCTGACTTCGCCCGTATTCGCTCATAGCGGACACCACCAAGCTGTCGACATAGTTTCAGGTTTCATGCATCCGCTGCTGGGGATTGATCATTTACTGGCGATGCTTGCAGTCGGTATCTGGGCGGCCCAGTACCGGCAACCGGCACGCTGGATGTTGCTTCTCCTGTTCCCGACTGTCATGGCATTGGGAGCCGTGGCCGGCATGATGGCGGTTCATCTGCCGGGCATCGAGCCGGGGATTGCCGGTTCGGTTGCCGTCCTGGGTTTGCTGATTGCATTTGCGATCAAGATGCCGGCCGCTGCCAGCGGCATTGTCGTGGCGCTGTTTGCACTGATACACGGTTATGCGCATGGTGTCGAATTGCCTGCAGGCGCGTCGCCGGTTTTGTACGGCGCCGGATTTATCCTTGCGACACTGACTTTGCACGCTATCGGGTTGGTGATCGGTATGGCGGCAGCGGGTAAAGTCGCAAACAAGGCAATGCGCCTGCTGGGCGGTGCAATTGCGGCATCCGGCGCCTACCTGCTGGTCAGCGCCGGATGATTGTTCGTGGAGCCGTTCAGGTTGAAGAAATCAGCGTAACGCGTCGACCAGCTTTTCCAGCTTGACTGTATCGGCGCAGAATTGCCGGATGCCTTCAGCCAGCTTTTCGGTTCCCATCGCATCGTTGTTGAGCATTCCGCGAAACGATTTTTCGTCGAGAGCCAGTTTTTCGAGGTCCGCTGACTGCGCCATTTCGGTGCTCAATTTGCGCGTTACCGGTGCATCGCTTTCCGCCAGCTTCCGCAGCAGTTCCGGGCTGATGGTCAGCAAGTCGCATCCGGCCAGTTCGACGATTTGCGACGTATTGCGAAAACTCGCACCCATGACCTCGGTCTTGTAGCCGAACTTTCTGTAGTAATCGTAAATTCGTTTCACCGATTGCACTCCCGGGTCGTCCGCACCGGTAGTTTCCTGGCCGGTCGATTTCTTGTACCAATCGTAGATGCGGCCGACAAACGGGGAAATGAGTTGCACGTTGGCTTCGGCGCAGGCGATGGCTTGCGGCAGTGCGAACAGCAGCGTCATGTTGCAGCGGATGCCTTCCTTCTCCAGCACTTCCGCGGCCCGGATCCCTTCCCAGGTGGACGCGATCTTGATCAGCACGCGCTCACGCGCAATGCCGGCAGCCTCGTAAAGCGCAATCAATGCGCGGCCCTTGTCGATGGTCCCCTCGGTGTCGAACGACAGGTGCGCATCGGTCTCGGTCGATACGCGGCCGGGGATGATCTTCAGGATTTCGGTGCCGAAAGCGACCAGCAAATGGTCGATGATTTCGGATGTGGATTTTCTTGCGTGATCGCGCACGGTTTTTTCCAGCAGCGGCTTGTACTCGTCCTTCTGGACCGCTTTCAGGATCAGCGATGGATTGGTGGTCGCGTCGCGCGGTTCGAATGCCTTGATTGACTGGAAGTCGCCGGTGTCGGCAACGATCGTGGTGTACTGTTTCAGTTGTTCGAGCTGGTTCATGTCGTCGATAAATGAAGTGATTGGCATGCAAGGCGCACATTGTACGCAATCCTGCTGCCCGTTTGAATACCTGCGGATTGATGTCGCTCAGGACTGGTCGTCGTCTTTTTGCGGATTTTGCAGGAACGAGTCGAATTGCATATCGATACGTTGCAACGCTTTTTGCGCATTCTGCATCTTGTTGCGGAATTCCGGTCCGCGCTTCAACGCCAGGCCGACCGCCAGAATGTCGATTACAACCAGATGCGCCAGGCGTGCGGAAAGCGGTGTGTAGGGATCGGTATTGAAGCTCAGATCGATCGACACCATGACGGTGGCGAGTTCCGCCAGCGGTGTGCCGCTCGGCGCCAGTACCACAATATCCGCGCCGCGCTGGCGCGCCAGTTGGACGCTGCGCAACAGCGCGGTACTGCTGCCGCGCTGCGAGATGGCGACCACGGCATCGCCCGGCTCAAGCAGCGCGGCAGCGATACTGTGAATATGCGGATCGCTGTACGCTACCGCCGGCACGCCGGAACGGAAAAACTTGTGTTGCGCATCGGCCGCGACGATGCCGGATGTGCCTTGCCCGTAAATCTCGATCTTGCTGGATCGCGCCAACACGTCGAGCGCGCGCTGGATCGCTTCAGGGTCGAGAGTGTTGCGCAGATCGAGCAGCGCATTGATCGAACGGCTGCAGATCTTGTTGACCAAATCGATCGCAACATCTTCCGGGAGCGCCGGTTCATTCGCGCCGGGCGGTGCAAGCGCCAGGCTTTGCGCCAGCTTCATTTTGAATTCATACCAGCCGTCGTAACCGATCGCGCGGCAAAAGCGCACGACCGTCGGTTCGGATACCTGCGCGCTTTTCGCCAGCGCGGTGATATTTTCGGAAATGGTCAGGGCAGGATTTTCCAATACCGCCAGCGCGACCCTCTTTTCCGATTTTGACAACGAATCGAGTTGTGTGCGAATCGTATCGATCAGCATGTTCTTTGACTTTCCATTTCCGGCAAGAATTCTTCATGCCGCCGCAATCCACTGCGCTCAAACGATGCCTGGTAGAAAAACACGAGCGTCATGATTGAATGCTTTGCATGATGAAGTTTATAGGGCCGCTTTGGCACGGGCAATGAGCCCATTGGTCGAGCTGTCGTGCAAGTCCGGATAGGCGGTCCCGGACAGTTCCGACTGGATATTTTTTGCCAGGATCTTGCCTAATTCAACGCCCCATTGATCGAAACTGTTGACGCCCCACAGCACGCCTTGCACAAAGGTCTTGTGTTCATAAAGCGCAATCAATGCGCCCAGCGTTGCCGGTGTCAACGCATCCATCAGGATGGTATTGCTGGGCCGATTGCCCGGAAAGGTCTTGTGCGGAACCAGGCTTTCGGCATCGGACTCGGCAGCAGTCTTGGCCGGCATGTCGGCGCGCACTTCGTCAGCGGTTTTGCCGCGCATGAATGCTTCCGACTGGGCAAAACAATTTGCCAGCAATGCTGCATGATGTCCGGGTAGCGCGTGATTCGGTTTTAGCGTGGCAATGAAATCGACTGGAATGACATCCGTGCCCTGGTGCAGCAATTGAAAATAAGCGTGCTGGCCGTTGGTGCCGACGTCGCCCCAGATGACCGGACAACTGGCGACGGAAAGAGGTGTGCCGTCGGAGGCGACGCGTTTGCCGTTGCTTTCCATTTCGAGCTGCTGCAGGTAGCTCGGAAAATAGCGCAAGTCCTGATGATACGGCGCAATCGAGATCGACGAACTGTCAAGGAAATTGCGATACCACAAGCCGATGAGCGCCAGGATCACCGGCATGTTTTGCTCCAGCCGGGCGGATTGGAAATGACGATCCATCGCATGAGCGCCCGCCAGAAACCGGTTGAAATTCTCAAATCCGATGGATAAGGCAAGCGACAGTCCGATCGCCGACCAGATGGAGTAGCGGCCGCCGACCCAATCCCAGAACGGAAACATATTTTCGGGATCAATGCCGAATTTTTTTATTGCTTCGGTATTGGTTGATACCGCAACGAAATGTTTCGGCAGATCCGATTCATTGCCATTCCTGAGGAACCAGGCGCGCGCGGATTGCGCGTTCATCATGGTTTCCAAAGTGGTAAATGTTTTGGACGCAATGATGACCAATGTCGTGTCGGGGTTTATGTTCTGCAGCAATGCATCCAGATCATGACCGTCGACGTTGGAAACGAAATGCATCGTCAGGCGCGGATGGGCGAACGAGCGTAGCGCCTGGCAGGCCATTTTGGGACCCAGATCGGAGCCGCCAATGCCGATGTTCACGATATCGGTGATTGCCTCGCCGGTGCGGCCGGCCCATTGTCCGGAACGTACGCGCTCGGTGAATGTCTTCATTTGATCGAGCACTGCGTGGATATCGGCGATTACGTTTTGGCCATCTAGCATCAGCGTTGTGGTGCGCGGCGCCCGCAATGCGGTATGCAGTACGGCACGCTGCTCGGTAAGGTTGATTTTTTCGCCGGAAAACATTGCATCGCGGCGTGCTTCGATCGCGCGTTCGCGTGCCAATGAAAACAGCAGTTGCATGGTTGTATCGCTTACCCGGTTTTTCGAATAGTCCAGGAACAAACCGGCGGCTTCGGTCGAAAATTTGGAGAATCGGTTGGAGTCTTGTGAAAATAAATCGCGCAAATGCCAGGCTCGCGCATCGATAACGTGAGCTTGCAGCGCCTGAAAAGAGGCCTGAGCGGTTAAATCAGCGTGGGAAATCATAGGGCACACTTTGGGAAAAATTGTAATTGGTGTAACTATACTCGATCAATCTGTAATTTCACTACAAATCCTGGAATATCAATATACAATATTGATATTCCTCAGCAGAAACCTCATAAAATTTACATCGATTAATGTATTTAACAAGCAGAATAAACCTGGATTTCCATTTTTTTAAGAGAGTCTGTGTAGTATTATTTCATTTAATCATCTTGCCAAGGATTCGATCATGTCTGTTCATCCAGTCCTGACCAGCGTTACCGGCCGCATCGCAAAAAAAAGCGAACCGTATCGAAGCGCTTATCTGACGCGCCTGGAGGCTGCGCGCCGGCATGGGCCACAGCGCGGCGCCCTTTCCTGTACCAATCTTGCACATGGCTTTGCTGCCTTTCCTGCGAATGACAAACTTGTACTGAGGCAGCAAAAGCAGCCGTCAGTGGCGATCGTGTCATCGTACAACGACATGCTGTCGGCGCATCAGCCGTTTGAGCATTTCCCGAAGATCATCAAGGATGCGGCCCGAGCGGCCGGCGGCGTTGCCCAGTTTGCCGGCGGCGTGCCCGCAATGTGCGACGGCGTCACGCAGGGCCAGCCCGGCATGGAGCTTTCGCTGTTTTCGCGCGATACGATCGCCATGGCAACCGCTGTTGCGCTGTCGCACAATATGTTCGACGCAGCGGTTTATCTGGGGATATGCGACAAGATCGTGCCCGGCCTGCTGATCGGCGCGCTGCATTTTGGACATCTGCCCGCGGTATTCATTCCCGGCGGACCGATGACAACCGGCCTTCCGAACTCTGAAAAATCCAGAATCCGGCAACTGTACGCGCAAGGAAAACTTGACCGCGCAGCCTTGCTGGAAGCGGAAGCGCAGTCGTATCACGGTCCTGGTACCTGCACCTTTTACGGCACGGCCAACAGCAACCAGATGCTGATGGAAGTAATGGGACTGCATGTGCCGAGCAGTGCATTCGTCACGCCCAACACGCCGCTGCGCACCGCCTTGACGGCCGCGGCGACGCGAACCGCGATTGATATCAGCGAACTGGGCGGACGCTATACGCCGGTCGGACAGGTGGTGGATGAAAAATCCATCGTCAATGCGATTGTGATGCTGCTGGCCACCGGCGGTTCCACCAACCATACAATGCACCTGATTGCCATCGCGAAGGCGGCGGGTATCGTAACCGATTGGGACGACTTCAACGAACTGTCTTCGGCGGTGCCATTGATTACCCGCATTTATCCGAACGGCGAGGCGGACGTCAATCACTTCCAGGCAGCCGGGGGACCCGGATTTGTTATCCGCGAGTTGCTCGACGCCGGCCTGTTGCACGACGATGTCATGACGATCCTTGGAAAAGGCTTGCGTGCGCATTGCGCGGAACCGTTTTTGCAAGACGATGAAGTGATCTGGAAGCCGGCCGCGGAAATCAGCGGCGATGAAAATGTCTTGCGATCCGCCGCCGCCCCGTTCGCGGCCGATGGCGGCTTGCGGCTGCTGTCCGGCAACCTTGGGCGTGCGGTCATCAAGGTCTCTGCGGTCAAGCAGCAGTATCGCGTGGTTGAGGCGCCGGCAATTGTTTTCGATTCACAGGAAGCATTGATGGATGCTTTCCACGCGGGTGAATTGAATCGCGATTTCGTGGCAGTGGTCCGGTTCCAGGGGCCGCGCGCCAACGGCATGCCGGAACTGCACTCATTGACGCCGGCGCTTGGCAGTCTGCAAGATGCCGGCCATCGCGTCGCATTGGTTACCGATGGCCGCATGTCGGGCGCGTCCGGCAAAGTGCCTGCGGCAATCCACGTATCGCCGGAGGCGCTGGCAGGCGGCGCATTGGGCCGCGTGCGTAACGGTGACATGATGCGGGTGGATGCCGAAGCCGGCGTGCTGCAGGCATTGGTGCCGGAGCCGGAATGGTCGGCGCGAGACACTGCGCCAGCCGATCTGTCGGCCAACCAGGTGGCAATGGGGCGCGAATTGTTTGCAATGTTCCGCCACACCGTGAGTACGGCGGAAGAGGGTGCAACCACCTTTGCCCTGCCGCCGCTCGTGGCGAACGTCAAGCAAGGCGGGGCGATGCTGCCCCATGCCGATGCGGCGCCATTTTCCGATGAAGATACCATGATCAGAGAGAACAGATGAAATCAACCATGACCCTGTTGGAAATCATGCAGGCATCGCCGGTAATTCCGGTGATCGCCATCGATAATCCCGACCATGCGGTGCCGCTGGCCGAAGCATTGGTTGCCGGCGGCGTTCGCGTGCTGGAAGTGACGCTGCGCACCGCGCACGGCTTGTCGGCCATTCGTGCCATTGCGGAACGGGTGCCGCAAGCGATTGTCGGCGTCGGAACCCTGACCCGGGCCGACGAATTTTTCGCCGCGCGCGATGCCGGCGCGGTATTCGGCGTATCTCCGGGCCTGACCGCATCCCTGATCGACGCCGCACGGAAAAGCGGTTTGCCCTTGCTGCCCGGCGTGATGACGCCATCGGAAGTGATGGCGGCCCGCGAAGCGGGATTTAGTCAGCTGAAACTTTTTCCTGCCGTTCCCGCTGGCGGCATCGGCATGCTGAACGCCATTGCCGGTCCATTGCCGGACGTGGTTTTCTGCCCTACCGGCGGTATCTCGCAGGATACCGCGCCGGCATTCCTGGCATGCCGGAATGTTGCGTGCGTCGGCGGATCGTGGCTGACGCCAAACGATGCGGTGGCAGCCGGCGACTGGACGCGGCTGACCGCGCTCGCCCGCGCGGCGTGCGCATTACGTACGTGATTTCGTCGCAGCCATTGCGCTGTTCATACCGATTGTAGCGATCAGCTTCGCAGCATTGGTTCGTCATGGATCGACAACGATCATCGTAAAGGCCGACGCAGCGAATTTGTTTTAAAACACGATCATCGATAGGGCCTTTACACGCGATATTGCGGCGGACACCGTATATACTGCCTTCTGCGATATCGGCTGCGTTGCTTAGGCCGGCACCGTTCGCTACCCACGCCGGAACATCCACATTTCACCATCATTGAAGGAACGCACCCCACATGCACGGAGCAGGCGCTGGATTTATTCAGGATTTGGCGATGATCATGCTGATCGCAGGGATTATCACGATCGTGTTTCATCGGCTCAAACAACCGGTGGTGCTTGGCTACATTATCGCGGGTGTCATTCTTGGACCCTACACGCCGCCGTTCCAGCTGATTCAGGATGAATATACGACCAAGATCCTCGCGGAACTGGGCGTGGTTTTCCTGATGTTTTCCCTCGGGCTGGAATTCAGCTTGAAAAAACTTATTCGTGTCGGCGTGACCGCGGTGGTTGCGGCGCTGATGGAAATAAGCGTCATGATCGGCATCGGTTATGCGATCGGCCAGTTCTTCGGCTGGAACATGATGGATTCGATTTTTCTCGGCGCGATGCTGGCCATTTCATCGACCACGATTATCGTCAAGGCGCTCGACGAACTCGGATTGAAGAAAGAGAAATTCGCACAGCTGATCTTCGGCATCCTGATCGTTGAAGATATTCTTGCAATCGGCATGATTGCATTGTTGTCGGGTATCGCCATGCATGGTTCGGTCGATGCGGGCGACGTGTTTTCCACGGTCGGAAAATTGTCGCTTTTCATGATCGTCAGCCTGGTGCTGGGCATCTTGATGGTGCCGCGCTTGATTGCCTATGCGGCGAAATTTCAAAGTAACGAGATGCTGCTGGTGACTGTGCTTGGATTGTGTTTCGGCTTCTCGCTGCTGGTCCTGAAACTGAATTACAGTATTGCGCTGGGGGCATTCATGATCGGCGCCATCATGGCCGAGGCGCGAGAACTGCGTTTGATCGAACGCCTGATCGAACCGATCCGGGATATGTTCAGCGCAATTTTTTTCGTGACCATCGGATTGTTGTTCGACCCGGGGGTATTCATCACGTATGCGCTGCCGATTACGGTCATTACGCTGGCAGTGGTGATCGGCAAGGTGCTGACTTGCAGTCTTGGAGCATTTGCTGCGGGCGAGGACGGCCGCACTTCGATGAAGGTCGGTATGGGGTTGGCGCAGATCGGTGAATTTTCCTTCATTATCGCCACCCTGGGATTGACACTGAAAGTCACCAGCGAATTCCTGTTTCCCATCGTGGTGGCGGTTTCGGCAATCACGACCTTGCTGACGCCTTACCTGATCAAACTGGCGGATCCATTGGCGGCCGGCGCCGCCAAGACCTTGCCGAAACGACTGACGTATCCGTTCGGACGTTACACCGCATGGCTTGCCGGTGTGCAGTTGCAAGGCGATCGGGCGGTACTGGCAAAAATCATTTTTCGCATTCTGCTGCAGA
The DNA here is from genome assembly GCA_001770855.1 of Burkholderiales bacterium RIFCSPLOWO2_02_FULL_57_36. Lineage (GTDB taxonomy): Bacteria > Pseudomonadota > Gammaproteobacteria > Burkholderiales > Burkholderiaceae_D > MESE01. The sequence continues at coordinate 330,136 of MESE01000096.1, read as the reverse complement.
TTCTGGTGAACTGCGCGCTGATTGCGGCCGTGTTCATCGCCGGCGTATATCTCGTTGGAATCATTGAAGGGCTCATGAGCGGGTGGATTGCCGACGAAAATATTCAACGGACAATTATCTGGAGCGGCGCATTGCTGATTTCGTTGCCGTTCATGATCGCCACCTATTTCAAGATCAAGGCATTGAGCATGCTGCTGGCCGAATTAGGCATCACGCAGGAATTTGCCGGGCGCCACACCGGAAAGGCGCGGCGTATTGTTTCAGATATCATTCCGATCGCATCGATTATCGGCATCCTGTTCATGATCGTGTCCCTGAGCCAGCGGATTCTGCCGCCGGCGGAATGGTTCAATTATGTACTTCTGGGCGCGGCAATGATTGCCTTGACTAGCTGGAAGCCGCTCGCCAGGCTGCATTCGCGATTGCAAATCGCTCTTTTCAAAACCTTCGATGAGCCGCCGGACGAGTTGATATGAGCGGCTGGAGGTGCGTTGCCGAAACTGTCATCGCCGCCCAAAGGCCGACTGCGCGGCGGCAGCGCCGATCAGACGTTTTTTGACGCCGAATTCGACTTGAGTAATTCCAACAGCATTTCGGCCGCCACGGCCTCGCTGTAATAAAAACCTTGTGCCGCAAGGCAGCCGTGCTTCAGGAGAAATTGAGCCTGTTGCAGGGTTTCCACCCCTTCCGCTATCACCTTCAGGTGCAGGCTGTTGGCCATCCCGATGATGGCCGTGATCAGTGCGGTGTCATTCGGATCTATGTCGATGTCGCGCACAAACGACTGGTCAATTTTGAGCGCATGCACCGGAAAGCGCTGCAGGTAGGATAAGCTGGAATAGCCGGTGCCGAAATCGTCCACCGACAGCTGTATTCCCATGTCGCTAAGCTGGGTCAGCGTGGCAAGATTGAATTCGCTGCGCTCCAGCAGGATGCTTTCGGTGATTTCCAGCTCGAGGGCGCAGGCGGGGATTCCTGCTTCGGCGAGGATCTGCCCGACCAGGCCGCAGAAGTCGGCTTGCTCGATCTGCCGGGGTGAGATATTGACAGCCATTTTCAATTTCGGATGGCCGGCATCGTGCCATATTTTCAGTTGCCTACACGCCTGGCGCAATGCCCACTCGCCGATCGGCAAGATCAGGCCGGACTCTTCCGCGTTCGCGATAAAGTCGCCACAGGAAATCGGATGTTTTCCCGGCGGCTGCCACCGCAGCAGCGCTTCGGTAGAAAATGTCATGCCGCTTTCCATTTCCACCTGCGGCTGGTAATGCAGGATGAATTCATCCTGCGCTAACGCCTGGCGCAAGCGGTTGCCGACGTCAAGACGCTGCTGGGCTGCCTGGTTGAGCGCGGCCGTGAAGAACTGGAAATTGCCGCGCCCCATTTCCTTGGCATGGTACATCGCGGTATCAGCGGTGCGCATCAGGGAGTCGACATCAAGACCGTCATCGGGATAGAGGCTGATGCCAATGCTGCCGCTCAGATGCAACTCGTTGACTTCGACACTGAAAGGCTGCGTCAGGGTATCGAGCGCCTTTCGCGCCACCCGTGCGGCATCGCTGCTGTCGCCCAGCAAAGGCAGGACGAGGACGAATTCGTCGCCGCCCAGCCGGGCGACGCTATCGCCTTTGCGCAGGCATTGTTGTAACCGCATTGCAGCCATTTTTAACACTTGATCGCCGATGTGGTGGCCGAGCGAGTCGTTGATATTCTTGAAATAATCGAGGTCGATGAACAAAATCGCCACCTGGCTCCGGTTACGATGCGCAAAGGCAATTGCCTGATGCATGCGGTCCTGCAACAGAGCGCGATTGGGCAATCCAGTCAATGCATCATGGTCGGCCATATGGTGGATGCGCTCTTCGGCCTGCTTGCGCTCAGTCAGGTCGAGCACGAAGCTGACTCCCTCATCCTGCGATCCTTCGAACAGGGCGCTGGCCAACAGTACCGGAATGAGGCTGCCGTCTTTGCGGACGTATTCCTTCTCAAAAGGCGTGCAACGCCCGGTCTTCTTGAGTTCTTCAAGGGCATGTTGATCCACCGCATCGTATTGCGGCGGCGTTATGTCAGTCCAGCGGAATTTTCCCGCTAACACGTCGTCCCTTGAATAGCCGGAAATTTTCAGGAAGGCGTCATTCGCTTCACTGATGCGGCCACTCAAATCGCCGATAAATATGCCGATGATATTGGCGTCCACCAGGCGCCGAATCCGTGCCTCCCTTTCCCGCAAAGCTTCCTCGGCGTGCTTGCGCTCGCTGATGTCGCGAATGAAACCGGAAAATAGTCCTGGTTTAATATGGCTAAAAGATATTTCCACAGGGAATTCGTGACCATCCTGATGTAATGCAACCAGCTCCGTGTGACGCCAGTCAAGTTTTTTGACGCCTGTCTCCAGATAACGTTGGAGGCCCTGGAGATGGGCCTTGCGCAGACGCTCGGGTTGAAGTATTGCCACCTTCTCTCCTATAAGCGTCTCGGGGGGATGGCCGAAAACTTCCGCCACGGAAGGGTTGGCAAATCGAATCCGGGTTTCCTGGTCCATCAGAATGACGGCATCGGTGGTGGTTTCCCAGAGCAGCCGATACTTTTGTTCGCTCTCCCGCAACGCTTCCTCGGCGCGCTTGCGCTCGCTGATGTCGCGCGCAATCGCCGAAGCGCCAGTCACCATGCCCTCGGAGTCGCGTATTGGGGAAATGGTGAGCGACACATCGATGCGGTGGCCGTCCTTGCGCACCCGCACGGTTTCGAGGTGTTCGACCCGCTCGCCTCGCTGCAGGCGCTCCAGAATGCCCGAGGTCTCGTCGGCCAACTCGGGCGGGGCCAGGCTCGAAATCGGTCGGCCGAGCATCTCGCTGGCACTGTAGCCGTACATGCGCTCGGCACCGGCGTTCCAGCTGACGATAGTGCCGGCTAGCGTCTTGCCGATGATGGCGTCGTCGGAAGAGGTGACGATGACAGCCAGCTGCAGCGCGGCCTGCTCGGCCTGGCGTGTGCGCTGCAGGTCGTTCGTGCGTTGGGCGACCAATTGCTCGAACAACATGGCATGGCCGCTTGTCACGAGCAGGAACGCGCCGAGCAAGCCCGTGAACGCCATCCCGCCGGCAAGCACGGACCAGGCAGCCAGAGTCTGCGGGGAAGCAAAAATCGGTTCATTGCCGCCGGTAAAAACGCCGAGGATCACCGCAAATGCCAGACAAATAGGGAGTGCCACCGTTTTGCGCCGGCGCCGCCAGATAGCGTGCGGCTGCCCGAACCATGTCAGTACCAGCGGCGTCACGACCAGTACGCCAATCGCGTCCCCGATCCACCAGGTCCACCAGCTGAAGGCATAACTATCTGCCGGCAACATACCGGCAAGTAGCAGTATTGTCACGCCCACGCTGGCACCAATCACGCAACTGGCCGGCCCGCCCAGACCGAGAAACTTGATCACATCCTGTTCCCGGTCCAGCGGCGTCGGGAAGCCCACGAAGCGGCGAATCAGGATCGCGCCAGCGATGGCCTGGAAGGTGGCGCCGGCGCCGAGACCGGCTGGCAAGAGCAGCGATTTCACAAGCAAGGTGGTGCTGGTGGCATCGAATGAGACAGCAACATTGGCCAGAAACGACCCCAGCCAGATGCCGGGTGCCACGCGTTTGCCGAAGATGAGGACTGCGGCCAGCGCAATTCCCGCGGCAGGCCAGATGGGTGCAGCATATCCGGGGGGGAGGGCCAGCAGCAAGCTGAATCGGGCGGTAATGTAATAGATAAGGGCGAGAACGAGGATATCACCACCCCGGCGGATCATCTGAGTCTGCATGTTTCAGCCACGAAATGATGCCTCCGAAAGTACGGAGGTCGAAGAAAATCCAAAAGCGAAGGAACGCTCACCTCTCTAGTATGTCAACGCCAACAAAAGTGTTCGAATCACTCGTACTGGAGGCCGACAGGCTGCTAGCACGATCAGACACGATTTTGAGACGGAAGGTTCACGAGGGAAGACGGGCAACTGTCAGATCAGATCGCAATTACTACATCGGAGGAGGTTACGATGGCGGCCAACATCGGGATAAGCCGCGGTTTCCACACTTCGCCGGCTCTTTCTCTTCTTTGCAATATGCTTTATCCGTAAGGCTCGTTATGGCGCGCATCAAACGTTTCTGGCAATGGGCAATCCAGGTCGAGACCGAGGATCCCTTGCGGCGCGCCCTCAACCGTGGCTTCGCCGTGGTGGTGATTGCGCTGGTTTTTCTCGACCTCCTCTTCATCGCCGCTAACGTCCTGTACAGCGATACTGTAAAAGCGATTCTCGGTATCGTCGCGCTGCCGCTCCATGCCTATGCGTTCCGGCTCAACCGGCGCGGAACCACCTATGGCGCATGGGTGATGACGCTGCAAATGGTGTTCGCCACCGTTGCCGGTATGTCGGCTTACGGACCCGTCGTTACCGAAGGGGTGGTTCCGCTGGCGCTGGTGTTTCCGGTCGTGACGGCGACGTTGTTCATTCGGCCGCAGGCGGGATTCTGGGCGCTCCTGATCGAGATCGGAGCATTGGCGGCAGCACTGTCCATCATCGGTGTGCCATGGGAACAGGCGCTGCCATTCCTCGCCACGGCGCTGATAGCGTTAATCGTGGTCGCGATTTTCCTTGCAGCCGGTGCTTCCATTGTCTGGCGCGCGTTACGCGGCTCCATCGAGGCGAACATGTTGCTGCAAAGCGAAAACGCCGAGCGCAAGCGTGCCGAGGAGCGCTTGTTTCACCTGGCCCATCATGACGTATTGACGAGTCTGCCGAATCGCGCGTTGTTGCAGGATCACTTGCAACTGGCGATGCGTGAAGCAAGCCGCAGCGGTCGAACGGTTGCCGTGTTACTGCTCGACATCGATCGCTTCAAGACGATCAACGACAGCTTGGGGCACATGGTCGGCGACAAGTTGCTGAAGGCGGTCGGACGGCGGCTGACTGAATCCGTGCGCGCCGGCGATACCGTTGCACGCCTTGGCGGCGACGAGTACGTGCTCATCCTGCCGGGTCTTCAGCACACCGACGACACTTTGCCGCTGGTACGCAAGATTCTCGACAGCTTCATCCCCGAGTTCAAGGCTGAGGGCCACACGATTCACGTCACTGGCAGCGTCGGCATTGCGCTCTATCCAAGCGATGGGAAAAACGCCGATGAGCTGTTGCACAACGCCGACGTCGCCATGTATCGCGCCAAGGAAATCGGACAAAACAGCTACTATTTCTATGCCGCGGAAATGACCACGCGGGCTCAGCATCGAATGGCGATCGAGTACGACTTGCGCGTTGCCATTGAAGCCGATCAGTTCGTGCTCCACTATCAACCGATCGTGGAGTTGCGTACCGGGCTGATCGTCGCTGCCGAGGCGCTGTTGCGCTGCATTCATCCGCAGCAAGGGCTGCGCATGCCGTCGGAATTCATTACGATAGCGGAGGATAGCGGACTGATCTTACCTATCGGAAGCTGGGTGTTGCGCACGGCATGCCGGCAATGTCGTGACTTCGGTACGATGGGCGTTCGTCCGGTACGGATGGTCGTGAATTTATCTGCTCGCCAGTTCCAGCAAAAAATGCTGGTGAACGACTTGATCGCGCTGCTGCGCGAAACCAGCGCCGATCCGGCGCTGATCACGATCGAGATTACCGAGAGTACCCTGATGCGGCATGAAGAGAATACCGAGGCGGTGCTGCGCCAGGTGTGCGACCTCGGCATGCGCATTTCGGTGGACGATTTCGGTACCGGCTATTCATCGCTCGCCTACCTCAAACGGTTTCCCATTTCAGTGCTGAAGATCGACCGATCGTTCATCATCGGCATCGGTCATGACCCGAACGACGAGGCGATTGTCACCGCCATCATCGCCATGGCCAAGAGCCTCCGTATCCAGGTGGTTGCCGAAGGTATTGAAACCGAACGGCAGCTCCGGTTTCTGGATGAGCACGAATGCGACATGGGGCAGGGCTTCGTGTTCCGTCCCGCATTGATGGCGGACGAGTTCATCGCCTTAATGAAAAACAGTCACTGGCGCGATGTCGGTGTGAAGAAATCGGCCAGCTGAGCCATGTCGTAGAGATTGCCAGGAACAACTAGTGGGTCACTTGGCAATGAAATCGGCATTGAGATGGAAAAAATAGGGGTGGATAAGCGTAGCACCTCTCGCCGTATTCCCTTCGAAAACGCGAGACGGTTTTTCCTTCGTGGATGCATGCCGGGTCTCGCCCCGGCGGGCGAGGTACTTTCTTTTGCGTCGCCAAAAGAAAGTACCCAAAGAAAAGGCGACCCTACAAAGCGCCCTGCGGGTGCCCACAAAGGGGATCGCCACAACGGGAAGCGAAACGAACTCGCTGCGCTCAAACATGTTTCGCTTCTTAATCCGTTGTGACGATCCCCTTTGTGGCGCTTTGCCAAGGGTTGAACGTCAACATCAACGTCAACACCAGGTCGGCAGACCACGCAATTGACCGCGCTGGATGAACGCTGAAGAACCGGTGTTTGTTGTTGACGTGCCCCCGCTTGAGACGCTGCCGCTGAAGCACTTGCTGAAACGGATCAGAAACGAAATATGTCTGAGCGCAGCGAGTTCATTTCGTTTCCCGTTTCAGCAAGTGCTTCAGCGGGTACCCGCAGGGCAGCGTCTTGCGGTCGCCTTTCTTTGCTTACTTTCTTTGGCGAAGCAAAGAAAGTGAGTAGCCGCCGGGCTACCCCCGGCAAGTACCCACGAAGAAAAACCGTCTTGCGTTTTCGAAGGGAATACGGCGGACGGCGCTACGCTGTGGCCGCTCCTCGAAACTACGGCCTTGTTTTCCGTCTACGCCGCCTTAGACGCAATGCAGCCTCTGTTGCCAAGTGACCCACTAGCCGGCATTTCACGGCTCATTATTGACGCATAAACGACGCATAAACCGTGATTTTTCTTGGAACGAGGCAGTCACGCCTTGCAGGGCTGCCCATGATTTTTCATGCTGAAATAACCGCTCCATCCTTTAAAATGCCGTATCCAAACCATTTGCGATCAATCATGACTCAAGACGAACTCAAACAAGCAGTTGCCCGTGCCGCCATCGAATATGTGGTTGAAGGCGAAATCGTCGGGGTCGGCACCGGCTCCACGGCGAATTTTTTCATCGATGAACTCGGCAGGATCAAGGATCGGATCAAGGGTGCGGTCGCTTCGTCGGAAGCCACCGCCGCGCGACTGAAGTCGCATGGGATTCCCGTATTCGACTTGAACCAGATCGATTCGATGCCGGTCTATATCGACGGCGCGGATGAGATCACGCCGCACGGCGCGATGATCAAGGGCGGCGGCGCTGCATTGACACGCGAAAAAATCGTTGCATCGGTAGCGGACAGGTTTGTTTGCATTGCCGACGGGTCCAAGCTGGTCGATGTGCTGGGCAGTTTTCCGTTGCCGGTCGAAGTGATTCCAATGGCGCAGGCAGTGCTTATGCGCAAGCTTGCGGCGCTGGGCGGCGAGCCGCGCTTGCGCATCAGGGATGGTGCGCCGCTGGTGACTGATAACGGTTGCCTGATTATCGACGTGCTCGGACTGAAGATACTGAATCCGAAGGAATTGGAAGAGACGATCAACAACATTACCGGTGTGGTAACGGTCGGTCTGTTCGCCAGGCAGGGCGCGGATGTGTGCTTGTTGGGAACGCCTGAAGGTGTAAAAACCTTGAAATTCTGAGTTGAAAAAGGCTGCTGAAAACCTGCCGTGGTCGCCACGGCAGGGATTTTTATTCAGGCCTTATTCGGACGGCGGAACGTAACCCTGTGCCGCATCGGCGCCTTCGCCGAAGAAATGCTTTTCCATCTGCTCCGCGAGATATTTGCGGGCTCGCGCATCGGCCAGATTCAGTCGATTTTCGTTGACCAGCATGGTCTGGTGCTTGAGCCATGCTGCCCACGCTTCCTTTGACACGCTTTCGTAGATACGCTTGCCGAGTTCGCCCGGATAAGGCGCGAAATCGAGCCCTTCGGCTTCTTTGTTCAATTTGATGCATTGGACCGTGCGGGCCATGTTGATTCTCCAGGATAAGTTTCAGCACCATGCCGAAAAATCGGCCGGGCGCAGATGGAAGTTTACAGGTTTTTAATCAAAATCAGCGATTTGCGCTGCCAGTTATACATATGCTGCCGGTCTTTCGGCAAATCATCGATGGTGGCGTGGACAAAGCCCCGCTTCAGGAACCAATGGGCCGCGCGCGTTGTCAGCACAAACAGTTTGGCGATGCCGGCGGCACGCGCGCGGTTTTCCAGATGCTTGAGCAAACGCTCCCCGTCGCCTTGGGTTTGAACATCCGGGTTGACGGTCAGGCAAGCCATTTCCGCCATTTTTTCCTGGGCGAACGGATACAGTGCCGCGCAGCCGAAAATCACGCCGTCATGCTCGATGACCGAAAAATAGTCGATTTCACGCTCGATCAATTCCCGGCCGCGCTTGACCAAGGTACCGTCGGCCTCCAGCGGTTCGATCAGTTGCAGAATGCCGCCCACGTCTTCGATGGTCGCTTCGCGCAGGCTCTCCAGGTTCTGCGATGAAATCATGGTGCCGACGCCGTCGTGGGTGAACAGCTCAAGCAGCGCCGAGCCGTCCATCGCGAACGGCACGACGTGCGCCCGCGGAACGCCGCCGTTACAGGCTTTGATTGCGTGCTGCAAATAAAATGCGGAGTCGGCAGGCAGGCAACCTTCATTCAGGATCGTGCGCGCCTGATGCGAAGACAGCTCGCGTATTTCAGCGCCGCTTGCATCTGTCATCATCAGTGTTTCGGCAATGAAAACCAGTTTGTCGGCGCGCAGCGCAATTGCGGCGGATACGGCGACATCTTCCATGGTCAGGTTGAAGATCTCGCCGGTCGGCGAAAACCCGAGCGGCGACAGCAGCACCAGGCTGCCCGCATTCAGAATCGGATGAATGGTTTCGTAGGCGATCTTGCGGGTGACGCCGGTCAGTTCCAGGTCGACGCCATCGACCACGCCGATCGGGCGCGCAATGACGAAGTTGCCGGAAATGATACGAATTGCGGCATGCGCCATCGGCGTATTGGGCAATCCCTGACTGAACGCGGCTTCGATATCGAGCCGCAGTTCGCCGGCGGCCTCCTTGGCGCATTCCAGCGCGGCGGTGTCAGTAATCCGCAATTCATTGTGAAAATGGGATTCAACATTGCGCAGCGCAAGCTGTTCTTCGACTTGCGGACGCGAGCCATGCACGATGACAACCTTGATGCCGAGCGCATGCAGCAAGGACAAGTCGTGCGCCAGTACCGGCAGCGCGCCGGCCATCACCAACTCGCCGGGGAACGCGACCACGAAGGTCTTGCCGCGGAAAGCATGGATGTAAGGCGCAACCGAACGCAGCCACTGGACAAATTCAATCGGGTTTTCCATGATGCGCATTATAATTCGCTCCGCCATGTCTGCACCCGACCATTCGAAAAAAACAACGCCGCCCGCCCGGAATGACCCGGGAAAGACGACGCCGCCTCAAATCCGCAATCCCTTGCCGCCGATTACCTTTCCGGAGGAATTGCCGGTTTCCGGCCGGCGTGAGGCGATAGCGAGCGTACTGCGCGCCAATCAGGTGATCATTGTCTGCGGTGAAACCGGTTCCGGCAAGACCACCCAGCTACCGAAAATCTGCCTCGAACTGGGGCGCGGCCTGAACGGGCTGATCGGCCATACGCAGCCGCGCCGCATCGCCGCTTCGTCGACTGCCAAGCGGATTGCACAGGAACTCGGTTCGCCTTTGGGCGAGCATGTCGGGTTCAAGGTGCGCTTCAACGATACCTTGACCAAGGGCGCCTGGGTCAAACTGATGACCGACGGCATATTGCTGGCCGAGACCCAAACCGATCCGTTGCTGAAACAGTACGACACGATCATCATCGATGAGGCGCACGAGCGCAGCCTGAACATCGATTTTCTGCTCGGCTACTTGAAGCAACTGTTGCCGAAACGGCCGGATCTCAAGATCATCATCACCTCGGCGACCATCGACGCCGACCGGTTCGCGCGGCATTTCGGCAGCGATGCGAAGCCGGCGCCGGTAATCGAAGTATCGGGCCGCCTCTATCCGGTCGAAGTGCGTTACCGGCCGGTCGAATCGGCTGATACAGCCAATGCGAAGCCGGGCGCAATGCCGACCGCCGCGCAAAAGGAAAGAGGGCAGCGCGACTTGATGGATGCCGTGGTCGACGCAGTCGATGAACTGTGCCGCATCGGTTCCGGCGACGTGCTGGTATTTCTGCCGGGCGAACGGGAAATCCGCGACGCCGCCGAAGCGCTGCGCAAGCATCACCCGCCGCATGTCGAAATCCTGCCGCTGTTCGCCCGCCTGTCGGCGCAGGAGCAGGAGCGCGTGTTCAAGATCTCGAACGCGCGCCGCATCGTGTTGGCCACCAACGTTGCGGAAACCTCGCTGACCGTGCCGGGCATCCGCTATGTGGTCGACACCGGTCTGGCGCGCGTCAAGCGTTACAGCTACCGCAACAAGGTTGAGCAATTGCAGATCGAGCCGATCGCGCAGTCTGCCGCCAACCAGCGCGCCGGGCGCTGCGGCCGGGTTGCCGCAGGCGTTTGCATTCGCTTGTACGAAGAGCAGGATTACCTGTTGAGGGCGAAATTCACCGAACCGGAAATTTTGCGCTCATCGCTGGCATCGGTCATCCTGCGCATGAAATCACTGCACTTGGCCGATGTCGAGACTTTCCCGTTTATCGAGCCGCCGCCGGGGCGGGCGATTGCAGACGGATATCAGCTGCTGCAGGAACTGGGCGCGACCGACGACGACAATCGGCTGAGCCCCATCGGCAGGCAGTTGGGAAAGCTGCCGCTCGACCCAAGAATCGGGCGCATGATTCTCGCCGCGCGCGACAATGTCTGCCTGAGCGAGGTATTGATCATCGCGGCGGCGCTATCGGTGCAGGATCCGCGCGACCGCCCGATGGATGCGCAAGGCGCTGCTGACGCGGCGCACAAGAAATTCGCCGATGAAAAATCCGAATTCCTGAGCTACCTGAAAATCTGGAAGTGGTTTGAAGAGGCGATCGAACACAAGAAAACCAACCGGCAGTTGCAGGACAATTGCCGCGCCAGCTTCCTGTCGCAAATGCGGCTGCGCGAATGGCGCGACGTGCATTCGCAACTGTTGACCATCGTGCGCGAGCAGGGCTGGCGCCTGAATGAAGCACCGGCGACCTATGAGCAATTGCACACCGTGCTGCTGACCGGATTGCTGGGCAATATCGGCTTCAAGGCAGACGATGAGCCGCATTACCTCGGTGCGCGCGGCATCAAGTTCCATATCTGGCCCGGTTCGCATTTGTTGAAAAAAGCCGGCAAATGGATCATGGCGGCAGAGCTGGTCGACACCACGCGGCTGTATGCGCGGTGTGTTGCGCAGATCCAGCCGGAATGGATGGAGCGCGTCGGCGGTCATTTGCTGAAAAAATCGTATGGCGAGCCGCGCTGGGAAAAGCGCACCGCGCAAGTCTCCGCCTCCGAACGCGCAACTCTGTATGGACTGGTGGTGTATAGCCAGCGCCGCATCAGTTACGACAAGATCAATCCGGAACAGGCGCGCGAAATCTTCATTCGCGACGCGCTGGTGGGCGGCGACTTTGACACGCGCGCCCCGTTCTTCGCGCATAACCAGAAACTGGTGCGCGAAATCGAAAACCTGGAACACAAATCGCGACGCCTGGACGTGCTGGTCGATGACGAGTTGATTGCCGCGTTTTACGACCAGCAGCTTCCGGACGATATCTGCAACGGCATCGTCTTTGAAAAATGGCACAAGGAAGCGACCGCCAAGAATCCAAAGCTGCTGTTCCTGAATCGCGACGACTTGATGCGTCACGAAGCTGCCGGCGTGACCACCGATCTGTTTCCGAAGGTGACCAGAATGGCCGGGTTCGAAATGGGCTTGTCATACCATTTCGAACCCGGCACGCCGCGCGACGGCGTGACGCTGACGGTGCCGCTGTTTGCGCTGAATCAGGTATCCGCCGATCGCTGTGAGTGGCTGGTGCCGGGTATGTTGAAGGAAAAGGTCCACCTGCTGCTGAAGTCGCTGCCGCAGAAACTGCGCCGCAATTGCGTGCCGCTGCCGGATTATGCGGCGAAATTCTGCGACCGTATTCACGAACGAAACGGATTCGGCAAGGGCAGTCTGATCGATGCGGTGATTGCCGATGTGCGAGAGCAAACCGGCGTAGCCGTGAAGACCACCGACTTCAAGTTCGAAACCTTGCCGGCTCATCATGCGATGAATTTCAAGGTGATCGACGAGCACGGCCGGCAACTGGAGATGGGCCGCAATCTGGCAGGCCTGCAGGCGCAATTCGGCGACAAGGCGCGCGAACAATTTCAGCGGCTGGCGGAACAGGCCGTGATTGCCGCGCCGGAGCATCCATCGGTTACAGATCAACAGCCCTCCGATAGGCGCAATGCGACGCTTGCTGCCGCACCCAAAGCGGCCAGCGCCGGCGAGCATCAAAAATTGACCGGCTGGACCTTCGGCGAATTGCCCGAGCTGCTGGAAATCCAGCAAGGCAAGCAGACGCTGATAGGGTTTCCGGCATTGGTAGACAAGCTTACGCATTGCGACCTCGAAGTATTCGACGATCCGGCCGAAGCAGTGCGGATTCATCATGTCGGCTTGCGGCGCCTGTTTGCGTTGCAGATGAAGGAGCAACTCAAATACCTGGAAAAAAATATACCGGGCTTGCAGCAGATGGGCATGCAGTTCATGGCACTTGGCTCGCAAGAGGAATTGCGCGACCAGGTTATCGAGACTGGGGTGGAGCGCGCCTTCCTGCAAGAGCCGCTGCCGAAGGATGCGGCCGAGTTCGATCAACGCAAGAACGAAGGCAAGGCGCGGCTGGGTCTGCTGGTTAATGAAATCGCCCGGCTGGCCGGGCAAATACTCGTGGAATATCATGCGCTGCCGAAAAAGCTGCAAGGCGCCAAAGCGCATCCGCAAACGGTGTCCGATATCAATGCGCAATTGCAGGCGCTGATCGGCAAGCGCTTCATCGCCGACAACGATTTTGCGCAGCTGGCGCATTTTCCGCGTTATCTGAAAGCCATCAACGTGCGGCTGGAAAAATTGCGCGCCGATCCGGTGCGTGATGCGCGTCTGATGGCCGAGTGGGCGCAGGCGGCAGCGCCGTGGCAGCGGGCGCAGAAAGACCGGCATGGCGGCAGGAACGGCGATCCGAAGATGAATGAATTCCGCTGGCTGCTGGAAGAGTTGCGGGTGTCGCTGTTTGCTCAAGAATTGCGCACACCGATGCCGGTATCGGCAAAGCGGCTGCAGAAAGTATGGGAATCGATGCAGCGCTGAGCGGGGCGTCAATGCGGCGATTTTGGCCGCTGGCGTAAAATCACATCGTTTATCGTTGTCTGCCGGCCGCCGCATCCCGTTTGCGAACTTCAACGAACCGCATTACTCGATCGTCCTTCTCAGATGAAAAAAAATGATGTCGCTCCGCTTGCCAATGTCATGGATCTGCTGCTCGATGCGATTTGCATCGTAGACCCGCAAGGGCGCTTTGTCTCGGTCAGTGGGGCGTGCGAACGCATTTTCGGTTACACACCGGAAGAGATGATCGGCAAGCCGATGATCGATCTGGTGTTTCACGAGGATCGGGAACGGACTCTGCAGGCGGTTGACAAGATCGTGGCAGGGTATCTCCAGCGTCATTTCGAAAACCGCTATGTACGCAAGGATGGCCGGATCGTCCATATCATGTGGTCGGCTCGCTGGTCGGAAGCCGATCAGGTGAGAGTTGCCGTGGCGCGTGACGTCACTGAACGCAATCACATCGATTCCATGCAAACCGCGCAATCGTCTATGTCGGAAGCCGCGCCGCACTGGCGTCTGTCGGCTTCGCCGCCGCGGCTGATTCCTCCCGGTTTTGCCCCGATCGCCCTGTCCGCCCAGGACTACACCGTCATGCTGGCTCTGGCGACAGGCGGCAAGGACGTTAGCCGCGAGACGATCGTGCGCGCGCTAGGCGGAAATTTTCATGACTACGACCAGCGCCGGATGGACACCCAGATGCGCCGCCTGCGCCGCAAGGTTGAGGAGGCGTGCGGCCTGAAGCTCCCGGTCACCACGCTGCGCGGCATCGGCTACCACTTTTACGGCGAGATCGAAGTCTGCCGATAATTTTCCACAACGGCTCTGTTGTTATTCAACCCTGAAGCTGAAATAAAAGCCTTTTATCCGTCTTGCTCAGGTTTCCTCAGATACTTTCTGTAAGGAAAGTAATATTATTGCCCAATAGAAATTATTCTAAGGGCAAAAACGTGAAACTAGCTTTTTCTGCAGCAGTGTTGCCTTTGGGTTTGGCTATTTACGGCACCGCATTGGCGCAGACTCCACCTAGCGCCGGATCGATCAACCAGCAAATCGAGCGCGAACAGGCGCCCCGTCCCGCCAAGGCTGCACCCGACATTCGCATCGAGCAAGGCGCAGTGCCCGCTACACCGGCTGCAGACCACCAGAAAATCCTGGTCAAGAGCCTGCGCGTCACCGGTGCGCGGATCTATCCTGAAGCGACGCTTCTGGCAGTCAGCGGATTCGGCGCGCAGCAGGAGCTGACGCTTTCCGAACTGCGCGCCATGGCCGCGAAGATCACCGGCCATTACCGCAAGGATGGCTATTTCCTGGCGCAAGCCTATCTGCCGGCCCAGGATATCAAGGATGGGGTGGTGGCAATCGCCGTGCTCGAAGGCCAGTACGGCCAGGTCAGCATGCACAACAGCGCCAAGGTATCGGATGGATTGACCAATGGAGTGCTCGACGGCTTGGAAAGTGGGGATACGGTTGCCATCGCACCGCTCGAGAGCCGCCTGCTGATGCTGTCGGATATTCCTGGCGTCAACGTGAAATCGACGCTGGTTCCGGGTGCATCGGTGGGCGTTTCCGACCTGATCGTTGACGTGACGCCGGGACGGCCTGTCAGCGGCAGCATCGATGCCGACAATCATGGCAACCGCTATACCGGCGCCAATCGCCTCGGCGCGGCGCTCAATATCAATAATCCGTCCGGATACGGCGACCTTGTCAACCTGCGGGCGCTGACTTCCGACGCCGGCCTGCATTATGGCCGCGCCGCTTACCAGGCGCAAATCGGCCGCGCCAAGGCAGGCGCGGCGTATTCCTATATGGAATACCGCTTGGGACGGAATTTTTCCAGTCTGCAAGCCCGCGGCACGGCGACGATTGCCAGCCTTTACGGCAGCTATCCATTGATACGGTCACGCAGCCACAGCCTGTATGCCCAGATCAACCTGGAGGCCAAGAAGTTTCAGGATCGGGTGGATGCGACCTCGACGGTTGCCGACAAGAAGGCGCGGGTAGCAATGATGAGCCTGAACGGCGACACCCGGGACAGCATCGGCGGCGGCGGGTTGAGCACGTATTCGCTCACCTGGAGCAGCGGCAGCATCGACATACAAAGCCCGTTGGCGCTGGCCGCGGATGCATCGACGGTACGCAGCAACGGCCATTACGACAAATTGTCGTTCCAGGCGATGCGGCTGCAAAGCGTGACCGAGTCCATTTCTTTGTACGGCGCCATTGCCGGCCAGTTCGCATCGAAGAACCTGGACACGTCGGAGAAGATCGGGCTGGGCGGCCCTGCCGGCGTGCGTGCCTATCCGAGCGGTGAAGCCTACGGCGACCAGGGCTATGTACTCAACCTGGAAGCCAGAGCGTTGCTGCCGAAGTTTTCGGACAGGCTGCCGGGGCAGATGCAACTGGTCGGCTTCATCGATACCGGTAGCGTGACGTTGAACAAGAATGCCTGGTCGGCCGGTCAGAACCGCCGCAGCCTCTCCGGCATCGGGATCGGCTTCAACTGGATCGACCCCAACAATTTCATGCTCAGCGCGAGCCTGGCGCGCAAGCTGGGCAATGCGGTAGCCACTTCGGCCCCGGATGCCAACAGCCGATTCTGGCTGCAGGGCGTCAAATATTTTTGATTGATCAGGCATACCGACACGCACTCACCCGCAGGCTGACGCAATGCTGTCTTCAAGACAACAGGAAGGTACATCATGAACCACATCTACCGCTCGATCTGGAACCAGAAAACCGGCACCTTTGTCGCCGTTTCCGAAAACGCCAAAAACGCCGGCAAGAACGCCTCGGCCAGCGGTAGTGTCGCAGTGGGAACCGGTTTCGCACTCAAGGCATTGGCGGTCTCGCTGATGATGGCGTTCGGCTCGAATCTCTACGCGCTTCCGGTGAACGGCGTCGTCGCCGCGGGCACTGCCAGCATCGCCGGCGGCCCCGGCAGCATGACCGTCAACCAGACCAGCCAAAACGTGGCGCTGAACTGGCAGAGCTTCAACATCGGCCAGGGCGAATCAGTGCAGTTCGTGCAACCCAACAGCAGTGCGGTCGCGCTCAACAGGGTGCTGGGTGCGGACCCGTCCAGTATCCTGGGCAGCCTCTCGGCCAACGGCAAGGTATTCCTGGTCAACCCCAACGGCATCCTGTTCGGCCAAGGCGCCTCGGTCAACGTCGGCGGCCTGGTCGCCTCCACGCGCGGTATCAGCGACAGCGACTTCATGGCCGGCAGATACAGATTCGCCGGCACCGGTACCGGCTCGGTCCTCAATGAAGGCAGCATCAACGCCGACGGCGGCTACGTTGCGCTATTGGGCGCACACGTCTCTAACCAGGGCACCATTGCCGCCAAGCTCGGCACGGTCGCGCTGGCCGCCGGCAATGCCATCACCCTTGACGTGGCGGGCGACGGCCTCATCAACGTTTCCATCGATCAAGGCGCGGTCAATGCGCTGGTCGACAATGGTGGCATGATCCAGGCTGACGGCGGGCACGTGCTGCTCAGTGCGCAAGCCGCCGGCGACTTGCTGCATACTGCCGTCAACAACACCGGCGTCATTCAGGCGCACACCATCGAGAACCGCAGCGGCACCATCCGGCTGCTGGGCGACATGCAAAGCGGTACGGTCAACGTCGGCGGCAAACTCGACGCCAGCGCGCCCATCGGCGGCGACGGCGGCTTCATCGACACCTCGGCCGCGCAGGTGAATATTGCCGGCGATACAAGAGTCACCACCGCCGCGGCGCACGGCCTGACCGGCAGTTGGCTGATCGACCCGACCGACTACACCATCGCCGCAACAGGCGGCGACATCACCGGTACGCTGCTGTCGGCCAACCTGGCCGGCACCAACATCACTATCCAGAGTATCTCGGGCGGTGGCGGCACCAGCGGCGACATCAACGTCAACGACACCGTGAGCTGGTCGGCCAACAAGCTCACGCTGAATGCGCAAAACAACATCAACGTCAACACCGCGATGCATGCCTCGGGCACGGCCAGTCTGGCATTGGAATACGGACAGGGCGCGGCAGCCGCAGGCAATACCAGCGTGGTCAATGTGCGGGCGGCGATCAATCTTCCGGCGGGCGAGAATTTCAGCACGAAGCAGGGCGCAGACGGGGCGGTCACCAACTACACCGTGATCACCAGCCTGGGCGCGTCGGGCAGCGCCACGGGTACGGACTTGCAGGGGATGAATGGCAACTTGGCCGGCAATTATGTGCTTGGTACGAACATCGATGCAGCGGCAACTTCAGACTGGAATAGCGGTGCAGGTTTTGCTCCTGTCGTAGGGTCTGAACTGGTGACTATGAATGGTTTCACATTCACGAGATTATTGCCATTTAGCGGCATCTTCGACGGTTTGGGTCATACCATCAGCGGCCTCACCATCAATCAGCCCACTGTGAGCAATGTAGGATTGTTCGGTCTCACTAACTCAACGGCCATGATTCGCAACGTAGGACTCATGGGTGGGAGTGTGACGGGAGCGAGGTACACTGGCGCGCTCGTAGCGAAAAATCACGGCAGTATCATCAATAGCTATGCCACAGGGTCCGTGACTGCCAACCAGGCCAACAGCCTGTATATCGGTGGATTGGTGGGAGGTAATTTCGGTTCGATCAGTGATAGCTACGCCACGGGGACGGTGAGCGGCGAACGCAGTGTTGGTGGGCTGGTGGGCACAAACGGCACACAGGGAGGCAGTTCGATTGGCTCCATCACCAGGAGCTATTCCACGGGCGCGGTTACTGCGGGCACGTACAACTCTGGCGGACTGGCTGGGAATAATGAGGCCGGTAGCAGCATCGTCGACAGTTATGCAACCGGTGCGGTGTCGGGCGGGAAAAATAATGCCGGAGGACTGGTAGGTCAAAACTACGGCAGCATCAGCACCAGCTACGCGACCGGGGCAGTGACGGACCTGGAAGGCTACGTTGGCGGTTTGGTCGGGTCAAATGGCTGGACTGGGTCCATCACGCTTTCCTATTCATCAGGCGCGGTATCAGGCGGCAATAATCTTGGTGGGCTGTCCGGTAGAAACTTCGGCCAGGCTTCTGCTATCAGCAACAGCTACTGGAACACGGATACGTCCGGACAAGCAACGAGTGGCGGTGGCACCGGCCTGACCACCGTGCAAATGCAGACTGCCTCCAATTTCACCGGCTTCAATTTCACTACCACACCCGGCGCGACAGGCAATAACTGGGTGATGGTCAACGTCAACGGGACATTGAATAATGCCGGCGGCGCGCTCGGCGCCACGCGCCCGATGCTGGCTTCAGAGTATTCAACCACCATCAACAATGCGCACCAACTGCAGTTGATGGCGATGGATTTTGCGGGAAGCTATACCATTGGACAAAACATCAATGCCGCAGCAACCGGAACGGCAACCGATGTCTGGTCCGGTAGCACCTTTATCCCGGTGGGCAATAGTGCCACGCCATTTACCGGCACCATCAACGGTCAGGCCAGAACCATCAGCAATCTCACCGTCAATCTGCCGGCGGCAGACAACGTCGGCCTGATCGGGGTGGCGAGCGGCGCCACGATTCGCAACGTGGCGCTCGCTGGAGCAAGCGTGACAGGGCAAAACAAGGTTGGCGCGCTGGTCGGCTCGACCACGGTAGGTTCACTCGACAACAGCAATGCGACCGGCGGCCAAGTGGCTGGAAATAACATGGTGGGCGGCTTGGTGGGCGCTAGCAACACGACGAGGTTGAACAATAGCCATTCTTCAAATACTGTCAATGGCAACAATGACGTAGGCGGCTTGATCGGCTGGACCAACGGCGGATTGACAACTATAAATAATTATGCAACGGGAAATGTCACTGGCACGGGTAATCGTGTGGGTGGACTCGTCGGCAACAACTATTTTGCCCATATCATCGAGAACAGTTACGCGACAGGGAACGTCAGCGGCGCCGCCCTCGTAGGCGGTTTGGTAGGTTACAACCACAACGGGAACATTGCCAAAAGCTACGCGACAGGGAATGTGACTGGCAACGACCGGATCGGCGGACTGGTGGGAGGCAACTACGGTACGGTCAGCGCCACTTATGCCACTGGCGAAGTGACGGGTAACAGCGAACTCGGCGGCCTGGCGGGACGCAACAGCGGCACGGTCAATGCCAGCTTCTGGAATTCCACCGTTAATGGCGGTTTGGCGGGTGTCGGCGCCGGCACATTGTCGGGTTCAACCGGCATGACCACGGCGCAGATGCAGACCCAAGCTAATTTCACCTCGGCCACGGCTGCCAACGGCAATGTCAATCCGGGATGGAACTTCGCCAATACCTGGGTGCAGTACGACACGCATACCAATCCGTTGCTGCGTTCCTTCATGGCGCCATTGACTGTGACGGCAAACAGCGCTGGCAAGGTCTACGACGGTGCAGCACACACCGGCGGCAACGGCGTGATCTATTCGAGCGCGACCGACGGAAACCTGCTCGGTGCCGCAACTTTCTCCGGAAACGCGCAAGGCGCGGTCAATGTCGGCAGCTACGCGATTACGCCAGGTGGCCTGTATTCGACCAATCAGCAAGGCGGATACGCCATTACTTACGTCGCCGGCACCTTGACAGTGACTCCGGCATTGCTGACGCTCTTCAGTAGCGACGTGAGCAAGACCTACGACGGCGGTTTAAGCGCTACCGGCAACGTCACGGTAGCCAGCGGTACGTTGTTCGGCAACGATTCAGTAAGTGGCGGGGCCTTCGCCTTTACCGACAAGAGTGTCGGCAGCGGCAACAAGACTGTCACCACCACCGGCGTGACGGTGGCCGACGGCAACGGCGGCGGCAACTACAACATCACGTATGTCGACAACACCACCAGCACCATTAGCCCCAAGACACTGGCCGTCAGCGGGGAAACGGCATTGGACAAGGTATTCGATGGCACGACCACGGCAACGCTGGCGGGCGGTACGCTCTCAGGCTTGGTCGCGGATGATGCGGTGGCGCTGGTCCGGGCCGGTAGCTTCGCCAGCGCGGACGTGGGCGATGCAATTGCGGTGACCGCGTCCAGCAGTCTTGTCGGGGCCGATGCCGGAAATTACATCCTTACGCAACCCACGGGGTTGAAAGCGAATATTACCTCCGCTCCTGCCGCCCAACAAAATCCGGTAACCAATGTAAATCCGGCAACCAATGCACTAGCCGACGCAATAGCCAGCGCGATTCGGGCGACTTCGACGATTTCATCCAGTGATAATATGGCTGTTTCGCTTCTGTCATCCGGCCGGACGCCGAGCGTCGCGCCTGTCGGCACTTCGGCAAGCGCCGCGTTGAGCGGGTTGAATGTCACCGTTGTCGGAGAGGGCATCAATTTGCCGCCGGGATTGCGGCCAAAGGATGCAGCCGATGAGGAAGATTAACTTGCAAGGATATTTTGCCCGATGACTCCCAATTTTATCGGCGTGACCGGATTGCCGCGCGCGGGCTCCACCCTGCTGTGCCAGATGCTGGCGCAGCATCCGGAGCTGCATTGCGAAGGGCATAGTTCGCCGCTGTGCAACGCCTTGCTCGGCATACGGCGGATGGTCAGCGACGATCAATTCTTTCTGTCCCAGCTCGACAATAGCTTCGAGGCCGGCTACGCGCATCTGACCTCGGCCATGCAGGGATTCCTGCGCGGATGGCATCATGACTGCGGTAAAAAAGCGGTGGTGGACAAGAACCGCGCGTGGCTGCATGCGATCGAATTGCTGTTGCACATCGCGCCGGAAGCCAAGCTGATTGTCTGCCTGCGCGAACTCGGACAGATTTACGGCTCGATCGAAGCGCAGCATCAAAAAACCATCCTGGTCGATTTCATCGACCATCTGGCTGATTTTGATCGCTTCGGGCGCGCCGACATGCTGTTTGCCAAGGACAAGGCGATCGGCGCACCGTTGATTTCCTTGAGCGCGGTGCAGGACTTGCCGAAGGAGGTGCAAAAGCGCCTCTATTTTTTGCGCTTTGAAGATCTGATGGAGCGACCGGTGGTCTGCATGTCGCACCTCCATGCCTGGCTGGGCGTGTCGCCATTCGAGATCAATCCAGAGAAACTGACCGTCGGCAAACAGGAAAGCGACAGCCACTATCGCATGAAATATCTGCATCGCCAGTCCGGAAGCATTGCCAAGCCCAAGAAGCACGAAATTCCGCCGCGTATCCAGGCCCAGATCGAGAGCGCCTGCGCCTGGTATTACGATCTTTATTATCCAAAAAATCGCTAAGCCGAGAACCTTCATGGCGCGATCCGCTGACGGCAATAATGCGGCACCGGTCCATCAGGATGTGATGTGGCACGCATCCCCGTTGTCGCGTGACAGGCGCGAATTACGCAATGGGCACAAGGGTAAAGTGGTCTGGCTGACAGGCTTGCCGGGCTCGGGAAAATCCACGATTGCCCATGCGGCCGAGGCCCGCCTGCATGCGGCAGGAATGCAAACGGTGGTGCTGGACGGCGACAACATCCGGCATGGCTTGTGCGCCGACCTGGGATTTTCAATCGACGACCGCAACGAAAATGTCCGCAGGGTGGGCGAGGTTGCCAGGCTCTTCCTGGCGCAAGGAACGATCGTCTTCGTGGCACTGGTTTCACCGATACGCAGCGCGCGCGAAAAAATCAGGCAAATGCTGCCGGACGGCGATTTCATCGAAATTTATTGCGAATGCACGCTTGCCGTTTGTCAGGACCGCGATCCGAAAGGACTCTACGCAAAAGCCGCAAAAGGCATGATCCCCGAATTCACCGGCATCTCGTCACCGTATGAAGCACCGCTCGATCCCGCAATGATTCTGCCTACCGGGCAGGAAAACATCGATGAATCAGCCGATAAATTAATCCGATTCTTGCATGAGCGACTGCAGATCTCGCCTGAACAGTCTTGAACATCGGGCAAGTGCGCCGTTGCAGGCGCAATATTTTTCTTGGCACGATGATATTTTTTGAATCCGGCGCGCATTTTTAGCGCAGAAATCGCCTGAATTTCACGTAAAATCCGCATGTTTCACTGCTTCTGCGCATCAGCTAGCCGGAGCGAACCTATCCATTCAATGACGTTTTCGCAAAGAGAAAATAATGAGTATCAAATCCGATAGATGGATCCGCCGCATGGCCGCGGAAACCGGGATGATCGAACCGTTCGAGCCGGGACAGGTGCGGGAAGCCAACGGCCACAAAATCGTCTCTTACGGAACGTCGTCGTATGGTTACGATATTCGCTGCGCCAACGAATTCAAGATTTTCACCAACATCAATTCTACGATCGTCGATCCCAAGAATTTCGATGAGAATTCTTTTGTCGATTTCAAGGGCGACGTTTGCATCATTCCACCCAATTCGTTCGCATTGGCGCGCACCATCGAGTATTTTCGCATTCCGCGCAGCGTGCTGACCATCTGCCTCGGAAAGTCGACGTACGCGCGTTGCGGAATCATAGTCAACGTGACACCGTTCGAACCGGAATGGGAAGGGTATGTGACGCTGGAGTTTTCCAATACCACGCCGCTGCCCGCCAAGATCTATGCGGGCGAGGGTTGCGCGCAGGTGGTGTTTTTTGAAAGCGATGAAGTCTGCGAAACGTCGTACAAGGACCGTGGCGGCAAGTACCAGGGGCAGCGCGGAGTGACTTTGCCGAAGACCTGACGCAGGCTGAAGGATTCGTCAGGCGTTTGGCAGGCCAGTGATGCAGATTGCTTTGTCCGCAAAATGTGAGCGTCCAACAAGATAATTTGTCATTCCAAGGCGTGCAACGACGAGAAATTTCAAACTTCAGTAGCAATGGAAACGGATGAGATCCCTCTCTTCGCTCGGGATGACAGTTTGGGGGTTGGGGATTTGTGCGACCGACATTCCCGGCGACGCTTGCCCCCCGTCATTCCGACAGAGCAGCGCGACGAGGAATCTCAAACTTCCGCAGAAGCGCTCACGGTTGAGATTCCCGCTGGCGCACACGTCAAGGCGGGCCGCCACAAGGATGGTCCAGAGGCAGGCATGCGGCGGTGCCTCCACGGAACCCTTGCCGCACCTCCGCTCGGAACGAAAAATCTTAGAATTCTTCCCAATCGCTACCCGCAGGCGCTCCAGTATGCGTAAGGGCTTTTCGCTGGGATGTTTCGGCCACGCGCTTGGCGGGCTGTCGTTTCGGCGCTGTCGTCGGCAAGGCCGGTTTTTCCTTCGTTGCACGCGGGGTTGCAACTGCCGGCCGGGGTGTCGTTGCGATTGCCGTAGCATGGTTGCTATTGAGCTGAAACACGCTGACGACTTGCGTCAGGTTGGTCGCCTGATCCTTCAGGCCGGCGGCCGCGGCGGCTGCTTCCTCGACCAGTGCGGCGTTCTGCTGCGTCACCCGGTCCATCTGCGCCAGCGCCTGATTCACTTGCTCGATTCCGGTGCTTTGCTCCTGGCTCGCGGTCATGATTTCCGACATGATGTCGGTTACGCGCTTGACGCTTTCAACGACTTCTTCCATGGTCGTGCCTGCTTCGGTCACCAGGCTGCTGCCGGCATCGACCTTTTCCACGGAATCGCTGATCAATGATTTTATTTCCTTGGCGGCGCTGGCCGAGCGTTGCGCCAGGCTGCGCACCTCGGCGGCGACGACAGCGAATCCCCGGCCTTGTTCGCCCGCGCGCGCGGCTTCGACCGCTGCATTCAGCGCTAGAATATTGGTTTGAAACGCAATGCCATCGATCACGCTGATGATATCGACAATCTTCTTTGCCGACGCATTGATGGAACCCATGGTTTCGACGACTTGGGAAACGACTGCGCCACCCTTGACCGCAACGTCGGAGGCAGAGATCGCCAATTGGTTGGCTTGCCGCGCATTGTCCGCGTTTTGCTTGACGGTGGATGTCAATTCTTCCATCGAAGACGCGGTTTCTTCCAGTGCGCTGGCTTGTTGTTCCGTGCGTGAAGCCAGCTCCAGGTTGCCGGCGGCAAGCCGGCCGGAGGCGGCGGCAATCGTGTCGGTTCCGGCCCGGACTTTTCCGACGATACCGTCGAGGCTGTCACGCATGGTCCTGATTGCGTAAAGTACGCTTGACTGGTCGTTCTTCATCGTATGGATCACGACGCGCAAATCGCCCTGCGCCACCTTGTTCGCGATCTTGACGGCAAAATCCGGCTCGCCGCCAAGCTGATTCGCCAGTTGGAGCGTGAACATGCTGGCTGACACTACGAAGAGTACGAGTGCAAGGATGCCGATTCCCAGTACGCCGTTTCGGGTCGACTCGTAGATTTCGCGGCTGGTTCTTGCCGCCGCTGCCATTCTCTGATCCTGTTGTTTGTTCAGTTCACGTAATTGGCTGAGAAACAAATGGAGCGACGCCGAGGTTTCGCCAAATGCGGATTTGCTTGCTTCGACAACTCTGCCTGTGTCTATCAAATCCAGCGTCGCATTGTGCGAAGTCATGTACTGGGCCGCGGACTGCTTGATCTTGTCGGATACTGCTTTTTCTTCCGGCGATTCGCCTTGCAATGCCAATTTGCCGATAATCTCATTGAAAGCCTCGGCGTTGGCGGCTACCTGGGCTCTAAGATCGGTTGCCCGTTCGCTATCGAAGGGATTCGTCAGTTGAAGGACGAGTTCCATGCCTGTATGTGCACTGTCCAATGCCGCCGTGGCAAGCCGCACACGCTCCGAATCCTGCTGGATCACTTGTTGATTGGTCGAGTCCAGCTCTCCCATTCTGAGGATTGCCAGGCAAATCATCGCTCCGAACAGGAGCATCACGAAGCCGAAGCTGATCACCACCTTGTTGCGGATTTTCAATTTTGCGAAATTCATGTTGGCCATCTCACACAGTATTGGTCGGGTTTGTCGGGCTCTTCATCGCAGAGAAAGGCATCAACTCTTTTCAGATTGACGGCGATCCGGAAGAAACTCTGTGATCGCAGGATCTTGACGATGTGTGCGATCGAATCCTTCCGGTGCCGAATTGATTAGTATCCTACGCGGATTCAATGATTTTAAGCAACTTTGAAAATTAATTTGTACACAATATCGAACAATGGAGAGGACGAATCCGGTTCATGGAGCGGGCAGAGCGTTGGATTTTCAATCGTGCGACCCTGCGCGGAGAGGCTAGACGGACGCAAGCGAGCGGGGCAGCATGGTCGATATGAGTAACCGTCTTGCCCGATGATCCGGAGAAACCGGCAAGGATAAGGAGCCTTGCGGACTGCCGTTTCGTTATTGATCCGGCACGATGAAGTCTCTATTTCATCGTGCCCATTTCTCACCCTCTCCCTCTGGGAGAGGGCCGGGGTGAGGGGATGCGGCTCCATACTTATTCGTGCCGCATCAATAATGGCCGTCTGCTTATTCGTGGCGCAGACCGGCATCCAAATGAGAACAGAGGGAAACAAGAGCCCCGGCGGCGTGGCCGGGGCTCGTCGTTGCATTTTTGCTACTTTACGCAGTCGACGAAGTAGCCGCGCTTGCCGTCCACTTCACGCGTGACCAATCCATGGACGTCGGTTTCGAAGCCGGGAAATTTTTCGTTGAAATCACGCGCGAAGCGAAGGTAATCGACGATCGTCCTGTTGAAGCGTTCACCCGGAATCAATAGCGGAATGCCCGGTGGATAAGGCGTCAGCAGAATCGATGTGACGCGTCCCTCCAGCAGATCGATCGGTACCCGTTCGATTTCGCGGTGCGCCATTTTTGCGAACGCATCCGACGGTTTCATGGCCGGCTGCATGTCGGACAGGTACATCTCCGTGGTCAGGCGCGCGACGTCATAGGTTTTGTACATGTCATGAATCTGCTGGCACAGATCGCGCAGGCCGATTCGCTCGTAGCGCAGGTTGGCCGTGGCAAACTCAGGCAGGATGCGCCACATCGGCTGGTTCTTGTCATAGTCGTCCTTGAACTGCTGCAATGCAGTCAGCAAGGTATTCCAGCGTCCCTTCGTGATCCCGATGGTAAACATGATGAAGAACGAATACAGGCCGGCTTTTTCCACGATTACGCCGTGCTCGGCAAGATAGCGCGTCACGATCGATGCCGGAATGCCGGACTCGCCAAACTTGCCGTCCAGCGACAGTCCCGGTGTAACGATGGTCGCCTTGATCGGATCGAGCATGTTGAAGCCGGGCGCGAGATTGCCGAAGCCATGCCAGGTGTCTTCGGCATGGATCATCCAGTCTTCCTGCGTACCGATGCCGTCGTCCGACAGTTTGTCCGGCCCCCAGACCTGGAACCACCAGTCCTTGCCCCATTCTTCATCGATCTTGCGCATCGCGCGGCGGAAATTCAGCGCTTCCAGGATGCTTTCCTCAACCAGTGCGGTACCGCCCGGGGCTTCCATCATCGCCGCAGCGACATCGCAGGAGGCGATGATCGCGTATTGCGGCGAGGTCGACGTGTGCATCAGGTAGGCTTCGTTGAACATGTCTTGATCGAGCTTGACCGTCTCCGATTCGCGCACCAGGATTTGCGATGCCTGCGACAGGCCGGCCAGCAGCTTGTGCGTCGATTGCGTCGAAAAAATCATCGATTCTTTCGCGCGCGGCCGGTCTTTGCCGATCGCATGCATGTTCTTGTAAAAGTCATGGAACGTGGCATGCGGCAGCCAGGCTTCATCGAAGTGCAGCGTGTCGATCTTCCCGTCCAGCATTTCCTTCAGCGTCTCGACGTTGTATACCACGCCGTCATAGGTCGATTGCGTGATGGTCAGAATGCGCGGCTTCTTGTTTTTCGCTTCGCGCGCGAACGGATTTGCCTCGATCTTCTTCATGATGTTTTCCATCTTGAACTCTTCAAGAGGAATCGGGCCGATGATGCCGAGGTGATTGCGGGTCGGCATCAGGAACACCGGAATGGCGCCGGTCATGATGATCGAATGCAGGATCGACTTGTGGCAATTGCGGTCCACCACCACGATGTCGCCCGGCGCCACCGTTGAATGCCAGACCATCTTGTTGGAAGTGGAGGTGCCGTTGGTGACGAAATAGCAATGATCGGCATTGAAGATGCGTGCCGCATTGCGTTCCGAAGCAGCCACCGGACCGGTATGGTCGAGCAACTGGCCCAGTTCTTCAACGGCGTTGCAGACATCGGCGCGCAGCATGTTCTCGCCGAAAAACTGGTGGAACATCTGGCCGACCGGCGACTTCAGGAAGGCCACGCCGCCGGAATGGCCCGGGCAATGCCAGGAGTAGGAACCGTCCTGCGCGTAGTGCACCAGAGCGCGGAAAAACGGCGGCGACAGGCCGTCGAGATAGGATTTCGCTTCGCGGATGATATGGCGTGCGACGAACTCGGGCGTATCCTCGAACATGTGGATGAAGCCGTGCAGTTCGCGCAGGATATCGTTCGGGATATGCCGCGATGTACGGGTTTCGCCATACAGGTAGATCGGGATGTCGGCGTTCTTGTAGCGGATTTCCTCGACGAAGGCGCGCAGCGATTTGAGCGCATGGTCGGTTTCTTCATGTGACCCGCCGCCGAATTCTTCATCGTCGATCGACAGGATGAAGGCCGATGCGCGCGACTGCTGCTGGGCAAACTGGGACAGGTCGCCGTAGCTGGTCACGCCCAGCACTTCCATGCCTTCTTTTTCCATGGCGTCCGCCAAGGCACGGATGCCGAGACCGGAGGTATTTTCAGAACGGAAGTCTTCGTCGATGATGACGATCGGGAAGCGGAATTTCATGAGGTCTCCTGATAGCAAATGAGAGGCTGTCTCGATGAGTAGGTCGACACAGTCTCTGGAGACGCCTGGGCCAGTCGTGGCAACAACCGCTTGCGCGCCGAAAAATTCAAGAACGGAATTTTCGCAGAAATGCGGCCGGTTCGGGGGAAATCAACCAATATCCTTTGATTGGCGTGTTTGCATCGATGAAAAAGCAACAATACTTGCCATGTGTTACCTACAGCGATGCGGATGCTAGCGTCGCTGGTAGGTAACGAATGCATAGTGCAAGCCCGTTTTCTCCGACTGATGCGGTTCACGCGAGATTTCTTCCCATTGTTCTGGATCGATGGGTGAAAAAAACGTATCGCAATCGAAGGTCGCGGCGATTTCGGTAACGATCAGCTTGTCAACGCGCGGTAAAGCTTCGATGAAAATCTGTGCGCCGCCAATCACGAACGCTTCTGCATCACCCGCCAACTCGATTGCGGCATCCAGCGATGCTGCAGTGTCGACACCGTCATGTGCCCAGTGGGCATTGCGCGTGATCACGATATTGCGCCGGTTCGGCAGCGGCCGGCCGATCGAATCGAAGGTCTTGCGACCCATGATGATCGGGTGGCCGGATGTGGTGCGTTTGAAATGCGCGAGGTCTTCCGGCAGATGCCAGGGCAGGGTGTTATTGGCGCCGATGCCGCGTTGGCTGTCGATGGCGACGACGATGCTTAGATGGGATTGCATGCTTGGAGGATGATGAATTTAAACGGCGACCGGCGCCTTGATATGCGGATGCGACTGATAGTCGGCGATTTCGAAATCTTCATATTGGTAGCCGAATATTGAATCCGGCTTGCGCTTGATGACCAGCTTCGGCAACTCGTATGGCGTACGCGCCAGTTGTTCCTGTACCTGCTCCATATGGTTCGAATACAAATGGCAATCGCCGCCGGTCCAGACGAAATCGCCGACCTGCAGCCCGGTCTGTTCGGCCATCATGTGGGTCAGCAATGCATACGAGGCGATATTGAACGGCACGCCGAGAAAGATATCGGCGCTGCGCTGATACAGCTGGCACGACAGCTTGCCGTCAGCCACATAGAATTGGAAGAACGCATGGCACGGCGGCAGTTTCATTTGCGGGATATCGGCCACATTCCAGGCCGACACGATCATGCGGCGCGAGTCGGGATTGTTTTTGATCTGGTCCAGCACCTGCGCAATCTGGTCGATATGCCGCCCGTCAGGCGTCGGCCAGGAGCGCCATTGATAGCCGTAGATTGGCCCGAGATTGCCTTCGGCATCGGCCCAGTCGTCCCAGATCGATACGCCGTTGTCTTTCAGGTACTTGATGTTCGTCGAGCCGGCCAGGAACCAGATCAGTTCATGGACAATCGATTTCAGGTGCAGCTTCTTGGTGGTCAGCAGCGGAAAGCCGTCCTGCAGATTGAAGCGCATCTGGTGGCCGAATGCCGAGCGGGTACCGGTGCCGGTGCGGTCGGTTTTTTCGGTGCCATGTTCGTAGACATGGCGCATGAAGTCGAGGTATTGGCGCATGGGGGATTTTTCCTTGGATTGCGGCTATTTTACCGAGATTTGGCGGTAGGAGTCGGGCGGAAAAGAGTTGTATCCTTCGCTGCGAGTCTCGAGTTGCCTTTCCTCCGAAAATGCAAAACGGCTTGTCCCTCGTGGATGCATGCCTTTAGCCCGGCACGCCGCCACGAAAGGCAATAGGTTCTAAAACGAAATGCGTATGCAGCGACTTCACGCCAAATTAAACTGCAACGCCGCCAGACTCGCATACAACCCGCCCTTCGCCACCAACTCCCCATGCGTCCCCGTCTCCACAACCTTGCCATGCTCCATCACGATAATCCGATCCGCCCGCTGCACCGTCGCCAGTCGATGCGCGATGACAAGGGTAGTGCGCCCGACCATCGCCGCTTCCAGCGCGCTTTGCACCAGACGCTCCGACTCCGCATCCAGTGCGCTGGTCGCTTCATCCAGCAACAGCAGCGGCGGATTCTTCAGCAAGGCGCGTGCGATTGCAATGCGCTGGCGCTGCCCGCCGGATAAACGTACACCGCGCTCGCCCAGGAATGATTGGTAACCTTCCGGCAGCCGTTCGATGAATTCATGCGCCGCCGCCATTTTCGCCGCGGCGATTACTTCTTCATCGCTCGCCCCAGCGCGGCCGTAGCGGATGTTTTCCATCGCGTTTTCGGAAAAGACTATCGTGTCCTGCGGCACCACGCCGATGGCATCGCGCAAGGTGTGCAGATCCAGTTGCCGGATGTCGACGCCATCCAGCGCAATCGATCCTTGCTGCGGATCGTAAAAGCGCAATAGCAGCTGGAACAGAGTTGTCTTGCCCGCACCTGACGGCCCGACCACCGCAACCGTTTCGCCGGGTGCGATGTCGATCGACAGGTTGCACAATGCTGCCGACTGCGGCCGGGAAGGGTAGTGGAAAGTCACATCGTTCAGAGTCAAGGCCGCACCCGCTTCGGTCCGCGGCGGCAAGGCCATCGGCTGCGGCGGCGATTGGATTGGCGACTTCTCCGCCAGCAATTCAAGCAGACGTTCGGCGGCACCTGCGGCGCGTTGCGCTTCGCCGAGGACTTCCGACAAAGCGCCGATTGCGCCTGCAACGATGACTGCATACAGGATGAATTGTCCCAGCTCGCCGCCAGTCATCGTGCCCTGGATTACCGCATGCGCGCCTAGCCACAACACGAACACGATTGCGCCGAACACCAGCAGAATTGCGACCAGCGTCAGCAATGCACGTGCGCGAATCCGCTGCATCGCGGTCCTGAATGCCTGTTCGACCGAAGAACCGAAGCGCGTCGACTCGATCTTCTCGTGCGTGAATGCCTGTACGGTCGGCATCGCGTTCAGGATTTCGCCGGCCAATGCCGATGCATCGGCGATGCGGTCCTGCGAGTCGCGCGACAGCTTGCGCACGCGACGGCCGAATACCACGATCGGCAGCACCACCACCAGCAGCATCACCAGGATGAGCGACGAGAGCTTGACGCTGGTGACGAACAGCATTGCCAGTCCGCCGACGAACAGCAGCACATTGCGCAGCGCCATCGAAATGCTGGTGCCGACCACCGCCTGGATCAAGGTCGTGTCGGTCGTCAGGCGCGACAGTACTTCACCGGTTTGCGTGGTTTCGAAAAACTGCGGACTTTGGTTGACGACATGCGAATACACGGCACTGCGAATGTCGGCGGTCACGCGCTCGCCGAGCCAGGACACCATATAGAAACGTGCGGCGGTCGCGACTGCCAATATGCAGGCGACACCGAACAGTGCTATGAAGTACATGTCGATATGCGCAGTGCTGGTCGTGCCGGCAGCACCGAATCCGAGGTCGATCATTTGCTTGAATGCGTATGGCACCGCGAGTGTTGCACCGGCTGCGACCAGCAGCGCAATGCCTGCCAGCACGAATTGGCGCAGGTATGGTTTCAGAAAAGGGATCAGGCCGGCCAATGTTGCCAGACTGGCTTTTTGCGGTACGTCAGGAATTGTTGCGGTCATAGTTTGAGTGGTTTGACATAGCCGGTCATTTCAAGATAACCCCGGCCGGCGGCTTTTCCGTCGCGGGTGATGGACACTGCACCTTCCCAATAAACCGCTCCGGTCGAGCGCCGTGAATCGAGTTCCTGGTCGTCTTGCAATGGAATTATTTGCCACTTGATGTCGCCGGTCCGAAGTTTCGTTTCTACTGGATAGGATGCATTGGTGTGCGGAGAACGCCAACTGCGCGATGGGGAAAATTCGATATCCTTCGGCTTGAACTGCGTCACGCGTCCGGAAGCGTCGCGCAATGCGGCGTGCGCCCAGAGCTTATCACCGTTCTTGCCGCGGATCTGGAATGCCATCAATGCCGAGCCGTCATCCAGATTGGCGCCGATCCAGTCCCATCCGGCGGCGTCAGGATCGAGCACGCTGGTGGACCATTCATGATCGAGCCAGGCGCTGCCTTTGACCGCGATGGGTTTTCCATCGCGAGTGACGGTGCCTGCAACCTGAAGATGCGGCTCGCTGTAATAGTAGCTGGCCTGTTCCGGCTTGGGCCCCTTGCGCGAAAATCCGTTTTCGCCTTGCAGCATCGGTGCTTGTGAAGGCGTCAGCGACAGCGTCAACGTAAAGTCGCGCGCCGGCACGCTGACCTGGTAACGTCCATCAGCATCGCGCACCAGCCGCCAGTCATCCAGCTTCACATCAGTATCGCCCTCTTGTGCGTAAGCCAGTCCGAATCCTTCGCGCGCGCTTTTCTGGTCATGCAAAAGTTTGCCCACCGACGGATCCGACAGCGCCGCGTGCGCGATAATCAGCTGCTTCGGCGCGAAGCGGCTCGGATTAGCTGGATCGTGTTCGCTGGCAAAGCGGAAGAAAGTAATCTGGAAACCAAGCGGCTTCCGATCCGGCATATCCAGCCACCCGGTCGCATACCACCACTCGGTACGAAAGTCGGGATGGGCGCCGAAGTCGCGGGGGAAGATGAGTGGTTTGTCGGAGGTGACTTGTGCGAACCGGGGTGGGGCGGCGAAGACGGATACAGAAAAAAAGTTCAATGACAGAAGCACTGCTGCTGCAAACACTGCTAAGCAACCAAACGACGTTGGCATACAAATAATCTGCTTACTTGCCAATGAGCGTAGCACTAGCCGGGGTTGACGTGCAGCCACTTCATCGGGAACCCGAAGGGCAGCGTCTTGCGGTCGCCTTTCTTTGCTTACTTTCTTTGGCGAAGCAAAGAAAGTGAGTAGCCGCCGGGCTACCCCCGGCACATGCCCACGAAGCCGTAACCGACTAAGGCAAAGGGAAAAATTCCTGATAAAAGTAATCATGACATCGAGAGCCATCACCAATCCTCCCTAACCGCCCGAACCGCATCCCCCGACACCGCATATCTCCCCGCCAACAACGACGTCACCGCCGCCGACACCAGCAACGCCATTGCCACCGAAAACAGCAAGCCCCAAGGCATATGCAACTGCATCGTCCAATGAAACGATTGCGGATTCACGATAAACACCAGAATCAAACTGATACACCACCCAAGTAAAAATCCAACCAGGATTCCAATCCCGGTTAACATCCCGCCTTCCACCACCAGCATCGCCAGGATCTGCCTGCGCGTCACGCCGATATGGCGCAGCATGCCGAACTCCTTCGCTCTTGCCAGCGTTTGCGCGGAAAACGTCGCCGCGATGCCGAACAGTCCGATAATGATCGCGATCGCCTCCAGCAGATAAGTCACCGCAAAACTGCGATCGAAAATCCGCAGGCTCAGCGCACGAATCTCGCCCGGTTCGGAAAACGCCAGCGCCTCCCCGAAAGGCAGCGCTCTCAACGTTGCGGTCATTTCCGCCACCGTGACGCCGGCTTGCAGTCTCAGCGCCGCATCATTGATATTCTCATCACCGGACAGCCTTCGATAGTCCGCCAGATTCATTTGTATCGCACCGAACTGTCTCGCATAATCGCGCCAGATCCCAGCCACGATAAAATCGTGCTGCTTGCCGCCGATCGTTAAATTCACTCGCTTGCCGACCTCATAGCCGTATAGATCAATCATCGCCTCCGATACCCAGATCGGAAACGCATCGTTCGGCAACCGGCCGGCTTCGATCACGTCACCGGTAATCGGCACAGTCCGCCCGGGGTCGGAAGCTTCGATCGGCCGGGCAATCAATGCGACGTTCGGGCGGCTCGGGTCGAGCGTTATCTGCAGGTAGCGCATGAAATCCACGCGGGCGATCCCGGGCAGCGCCGCAATCATCTGTTGCTGCTTTGGATCCAGCGCGCCGGTATTGCCGCTTTCAGCCGATCGAACGTACAGGTCCGCGGCCAATACCTGCTGCAGCCAATCGTCGACCGATTCTCGGAAACTGGCCACCATGATTGCCATCGCCACCATCAGGCTGAAGCTCGACAGCACGCCGCCCAATGCGATCGACGCTTGGTTCGGCGCATTTGCAAGCCTGGCCAGCGTCAGTGTCGAAATTGCGCCGGAGGCAAATTTTGCGGCGGCCGAGAACATGATTGCCGCAACGCGAGGCATCAGGGCGATGCTGCCGATCAACAATAGTGCGACTGCAAGATAGCCGAAGATCGGTAAATCCAGCACCGGCGGCAATTGTGTGAGCAATCCGCCGATCACGAGGCAGGCGAGGGCAGGCCACGGTGTTGCCAGTTTCGACAATGCGGCATCTTCGCTGCCGGACTTGAGTGCAGGCGCGGTCTTTGCGCGCGCCGCTTCCCACGCCGGACTTGCGCTGCCCAACAGTGCAACGGCCGTTCCAATCATGAAAAACACAAGGGCTGCGGGGAGGCTGAATTGCACCGACGGTTTTACGCCGGGAAAATAACCGCCGCCGAGATCGGCACCGAAAACCTCCAGCGCGGCGGCGGCAAATGCGTATCCCAGCGCCAGGCCGGCCAGCGAACCGGCCACGGCCAGCACCGCGCCCTCGATCAGGATCTGCCCCAGAAGCCGCCTGCGCGACATTCCGACCACGCGCAACAATGCAAACTGCTGACGCCGCCGGATGACTGACAGCGCTTGCGTCGAAAACACCAGAAACGCGCCGGTGAACAAGGCAACCAGTGCGAGCACATTCAAATTGACGCGATAGGCGCGCGACATGTTGGCGGTGCGCGCCTCCTGGTCCTCGGTCTGCGTCACCAGCAGTTGCCCGCGCATTTCATTTGCTAGATCGGCCCGGAATACATCGCGGTTAATCCCTTCGTTCAATTTCAGTTCGATGCGCGACAATAGGCCGGCCCGATTGAAGCGCCACTGCGCTGCGCCGATATCCATTACGGCTATCCGCTGGCCTGCGCGGGCGCGCACCAGGCCGCCCGCGACCCGCAACGTAATGGTCTGCGTGCCAGAGCGCAACTGCAATGAATCGCCTTGCCCGACATTCAGCCATTCCATTGCCGCGGGAGACAGGAACACGGCGTCATCGGCCAGTGTATCGAAGGGCCTGTCTTCGGTCGGAATACCGATCAAATCCGGCGCGATGGCTGCTGCGCGAAACACGTCGAGACCGAGTATCTTCAATGCAGCCTCTTTGCCCGGGATGGCGGCATCAATCTCCAGTACCGGACTGGCCAGAGCGACGCCATCGCGCCGGGCTAATGCCGGATACAGCGCTTCATCGAATGTCGGCTGCGTGCCGCGCACCTGCAGATCGGATAATCCGGACAGACTTTTTACCGCCGCGGAAAATTCATTGAATGCAGCATTGTTGATCAAATGAATAGCAAATCCCAATGCGACGCCGAGCGCAATTGCGCCGATTGCAACGATCGTGCGTACCGGATGCGCATGCCATTCTCCGCGAAGCAACCAGCGGTGAAGGTGTCGGAGAGGCAGGGTGCGGTTCATCCGGGCTGATTTGCCTGCATCGGATGCAGCCC
This sequence comes from Burkholderiales bacterium RIFCSPLOWO2_02_FULL_57_36, assembly GCA_001770855.1. Taxonomy (GTDB): domain Bacteria; phylum Pseudomonadota; class Gammaproteobacteria; order Burkholderiales; family Burkholderiaceae_D; genus MESE01. The sequence goes on along the minus strand of MESE01000096.1, from coordinate 294,670 downwards.
ATCCTTGGTTAGGACCAGAATGCGGTCAGCCGTTGCCGCCGCTGCACGCGAATGGGTGACGATGATGCCGGATGCGCCGTTTGTCTTGATCTCGTTTCGCAACAGCATTAGCACGTCGTGAGCGGTATCCGGATCGAGATTTCCTGTGGGTTCATCGGCCAGGACTAGGCGCGGACGATGCACCAGCGCGCGGGCAATCGCCACCCGCTGCAGCTCGCCGCCGGATAACTGGCGCGGGAAATCGTTGCCGCGTCCCTGCAGGCCGACCGCATCGAGCATCAACTCCGCGCGCTCCAGAGGCAGTCCGTTCAGCAGCAAAGGCAGCGCAATGTTCTGCGTCAGGGTCAGGTGCGGCAAGACATGAAACGCCTGGAAAATGAAACCGAGCTTCTCACGCCGCAAACGTGTCGATTCATCGTCATCGAGCAGGGACATGCGCGCGCCATCGATCAGCATATCGCCGCTGTCCAGCGCATCCAGTCCGGCGATCAAATTGAGCAAGGTCGATTTGCCGACGCCCGAATCGCCCATGATGGCGACATATTCGCCGGACGCCAGGGTGAAGTCCAGATGGTCGAGGACGACGCGCTTGCTGCCATAGGCTTTGCGGACGCCGCGGCATTCGAGGGCAGGGGCAGTGTGTTGCAATTCTGTGGCCGGTTTCATGTCAGTCGCGCGTGTCAGGGTGCTTGTCATTCATTGTCGCTGATGGATCGAGGCAGGAAGGAATGCAACCCAAACTATCGTCAGTGCCGGCCGTTCAAGAGGAAACATGCTCCGTATTACTATTTTCCGAAGCTGATCGGCCGCAAAAAAGATTTCCGGGAATGCGCTAAACTTCGCTAGTTTAGTGGATGTCGCGCTGCACCGCAGGATGAAATTACCGAATCACGGCATGCTGCACCGAATCGTCACGTCATCAATGGAGAGAATTATGGATCGCCGATCGTTTTTGAAAACCGCTGCTGCTTTGTCCGCAACATCGATTGCACCGTTTGGCGTTGCCGCCGAAGAGAAGTGGCGCACCTTCGAAGTGACGACCCGCGTTGAATTGAATACCGCGAGCCCGGCGACCATCTGGCTGCCTGTGCCGACCGTGAATGCCGATTATCAAAAAATACTCGCGAGTTCCTTCACGGCGGACGGCGCAAACGCAAAAATCATTCAGGACGCGAAGTATGGCGCAGGTATCCTGGTTGCTGAATATTCGGGCGGCGCCAAGCCGGTAGTGGAACTGACTTCGCGTTTCGCTACGCGTGACCGGGCTGTCGATTTGGGTGCTGCGCCTTCCGATGCAAAAATCGATCAGGCCGAACTGAAAAAATATCTTGAGCCGACCGAATTGTTGCCCACCGACGGCATTGTCAGGAAGACGGCACTGGAAATCACCAAAGGCGCACATACGGATCTGGAAAAATCACGTGCGATCTATGAATGGATTGTCGATAATACGCACCGCGATCCGAAAGTGCGCGGATGCGGCGTCGGCGATATCAAGGCCATGCTCGAAACCGGGAATCTCGGCGGAAAATGCGGCGATCTGAATTCACTATACGTCGGGCTGGCCCGCGCGGCGGGCATACCGGCGCGCGATGTCTACGGCATTCGTGTGGCGGATTCACGCCTGGGCTACAAGTCGCTGGGAAAATCCGGCGACATTACCAAGGCTCAACATTGTCGCGCGGAAGTTTATCTTGCCGGTTACGGCTGGGTGCCGGTCGATCCTGCGGATGTGCGTAAAGTCGTGCTGGAAGAGAACGGCGGCTTGCCCTTGAACGATGTAAAGGTCGAGGCGGCGCGCAAGCGATTGTTCGGTTCGTGGGAGATGAACTGGCTGGCGCTTAATTACGCGCACGACGTTCAATTGCCGAACGCGGCCAAGGGCAAGCTCGGCTTCTTCATGTATCCGAATGCGGAAGTGATCGAAAACGGGAAAGTTGCGCGCATGGACAGCCTCGATCCGGATAACTTTTCCTACAAGATCACTTCGCGCGAAATTGCGTAAGCGCAGGATCAATCGGATCGATTCATGTTGTCATTAATCGATCGACGCGCGGCTGGCAACACAGGAAATTTCCGGATGCGCAGGTGGACGTCATGTTGTGCGATCGCCGCCTGCGCCTTGTTTCTGTCCAGCCCGGTATCGGCCAGATCGAGTTGGAAAGCATTTTCGACGGCCGGTGGCCAAGCGCCATCACCATTGATTTTGCCGGACCTCGCGGATCGAACGGTTGACCTCGCGGGGTTCAAGGGCGAAGTGGTTCTGGTGAATTTCTGGGCCAGCTGGTGCGAACCGTGCCGCGATGAAATGCCCTCGTTGAATCGATTGCAAAAACACCTGGCCGGCCAGCGCTTCAGGATTGTGGGCATCAACATCGGCGAAGGGAAGCCGCGCATTGAACAGTTCCTGACGCGGATACCTGTTGATTTCATGATTTTGCGCGATGCGGATTTGGAGATAATGAAAGCGTGGCGGGTGCGTATTCTCCCGGCGAGTTTCTTGATCGATAGAAACGGCTTGCTGCGCTATCAACTGGTCGGTGATGCAAATTGGGATCATCCGGAAATGCGGGCACCGATTCTGAAATTACTGAAACAGGATAAATAATTGGCTCAATTCATCCAGCGCACCGAACAAAACGTCATTGCAATCCGGGATGAATTGATCGCGGGGCTGGCCGCGCCCCATGCTTTTACCTCACCGAAGTATCTTTACGATGCACTCGGCTCCAAGCTGTTCGAAGCAATTTGCGAACTGCCGGAGTATTATCCGACGCGTACCGAAGCGGCGATTTTCGATACCCATGCGTCCGCAATTGCACAGTCGATCGGCCGCGGTGCGACGCTGATCGATCTTGGCGCCGGCAACTGCGCAAAAGCGGCGCGCCTGTTTCTGGTGTTGCAGCCCGGACAGTATGTGCCTATCGATATCTCCGTCGATTTCATGCATGACGCCGTTGCGCGCCTGCAGCAGCAGTTTCCGCAAATCGAAATGACCGCGATCGGAATGGATTTTTCCGGCACGCTTGACCTGCCCGACGCAGTACGCCCGGAAAAGCGCTTGTTCTTTTATCCCGGATCGTCGATCGGCAATTTCACACCTCAGGAAGCATCAGGTTTTCTGCGAAGACTGCGCAAGGCTTGTGATGTAAACGGACGTGCCGACGGCGGAATATTGATCGGCGTCGATCTTGTCAAGAACAAGGCGACGCTCGATGCGGCTTATGATGATGCGCTGGGTGTGACTGCTTGTTTCAACCTGAATCTGCTGCACCATCTCAATCGCCTGCTGGATGCCGATTTCGATGTGCGCAATTGGCAGCATCTCGGCTTTTTCAATCCTGAATCAAGCCGCATCGAAATGCACCTCGAAGCCAAAATCAATCATACGGTACGCTGGCAGGGCGGTGAGCGGCGATTCGAGCGCGATGAACGTATTCATACGGAAAACAGTTACAAATATACGCAACGAGAGTTTATTTTGCTGCTGCAAAAAGCCGGTTTTGGCGACGTGCAGATATGGACCGATCCGCAGGAATGGTTCATGGTTTGCCATGCACACGCAGTCTAAACGGCAATTTTTTCTGTAAGGCAGCACAGTTTTGGCAGACTAATCATTTTGAACGAGTACAACAAGGCTTGTGCCGTAAAAAATCCGATAGCGCATCAGCGATGCCCAACTGTTTGCGCTGGCCCAAACCTGAAGTTCATGCGGCCGTTATCTTTGCACTTTCCAAGCTAATGAAAAGAATGCGAAATGACCATTGATACCCTATCAAATGTCTTATCCGCTGCCGATGCATTGTTTGCACAATACAATTCGGTTCGCAAACGTTCCGTCAGCCTGTCGGAATCTTTATCCGAAGAAGACTGTTGCGTTCAATCGATGCCCGATGCCAGTCCGGTCAAGTGGCATCTGGCGCATACAACCTGGTTCTTCGAAACCTTCATCCTGGAACGTTTCGAACCGGATTTTAATCCGCATCATCCGGCGTTCCGCATGCTGTTCAATTCCTATTACAACGGCATCGGCGAAAAACATGCGCGGGCACAGCGCGGTTTGCTGACGCGCCCGTCGTTCGACGAGATTCTCGCGTATCGCCATAACGTGGATGCACGCATGGGCCGGTTGCTGCCGTTTTTTTCAAAACGCATATCGGCGGCGGAAATCATGCCATTGATCGAAATGGGTCTGCAGCATGAGCAGCAGCATCAGGAGTTGATGCTGACCGATGTAAAGCATCTGCTGTCGATGAATCCGCTGAAGCCCGCCTTTTCTAAACAGGCGTTCAGCCTCGGCTCGGATGAGCCGCCGTTCGCATGGCGGACATTCAATGCCGGCATCATCGAGATAGGCCATTCCGGCGCTGGATTTTGTTTCGATAACGAGACGCCGCATCACCGCCAGTTCGTGGAGAAATTCGAACTGGCATCGCGGCTGGTGACAAATCGGGAATTCCTTGATTTTATCGATGCCGGCGGCTATCAGGATCCGGCGCTGTGGCTGTCGGAGGGCTGGGACTGGGTGAGTTCGAATCAGCTCGTGCAGCCGCTGTACTGGCAGCGCACCGACAGCAGCGGTTCAGCAGAGTGGCAAGAGTTTACGCTGCACGGGCGCCAGCCGCTGGACTTGTGCCGGCCTGCAACGCACCTGTCATTTTTTGAAGCGGACGCTTATGCGCGCTGGGTCGGCGCACGTCTTCCGACCGAGGCCGAGTGGGAACATGCCGCGGGCAACGAACCGGTTTTGGCTGCGGAAATTATTCATCCCCAAGCGGTGCAAGCGGACTCCGCCAGAGGCTTGTCGCAATTGTTCGGCGCATGCTGGCAGTGGACCAGCAGCAGCTACGCGCCGTATCCGGGCTATCGGACGGCAGCGGGTGCGATTGGCGAATACAACGGCAAGTTCATGGCCAATCAATATGTACTGCGTGGCTCATCGTGCGTGACGCCGGCAGGTCATTCACGCACCACCTATCGCAATTTTTTCCCCACCACGGCGCGCTGGCAGTTCAGCGGTATTCGGCTGGCAAGATCCATTTGAAACATCCTCCGGAGGAGGACATCTGGCTTGACTTGCCGTCAAGGCGCGACGTCAACCTTCGCTGATCCTGCCGCCATTTCGCCTATGACTGCGGCGTGCGCAAATCCTTCGCGCCGGAATAATTCCAGCACTTCATCGACGCTGCCCGGATCACATGACACCAGCAGTCCGCCCGAAGTCTGAGGATCGGTCAGGAGCATTTGCTCGATAGGGGTGACAGCATTCGCCAGCACCACATCATGGCCATAGCCATCCCAGTTACGCCCTGATGCACCGGTGATGCAACCGAGTTCTGCGAGTTTGCGCACGCCGGGCAGCAGCGGAATGTCCGCCATGTTCAACTTGGCTGTCAGGCCGGCGCCGCGCGACAGTTCCAGCAGATGGCCCAGCAAACCGAAACCGGTCACATCGGTCAATGCATGCACGCCGGAGAGATCAGACAAGGCCTTGCCGGGCTTGTTCAGCTTGGTGGTGTTCTCGATCATCGCCGCATAGCCGCCCTCATCCAGCAGATTTTTTTTCAGTGCGGCAGACAGGATTCCCACGCCCAGCGGCTTGCCTAAAATCAGTTTGTCGCCGGCTTTGGCATCGGCATTGCGTTTGACTTTCGACGGATGCACCAGGCCAAGCACGACCAGTCCGTAAATCGGCTCGACCGAATCGATGGTATGACCGCCGGCGATCGGAATGCCGGCCTCGGCGCAAATCGATTCGCCGCCCTGGATGATTTTACCGATCGTTTCCACCGGTAGTTTGTTGATCGGCATACCGACCAGCGCCAGCGCCATGATGGGTGTACCGCCCATCGCATACACGTCGGAGATCGCATTGGTCGCCGCGATACGGCCGAAGTCGTACGGATCATCCACGATCGGCATGAAAAAATCGGTGGTGGCGATCAAAGCCTGCTCGTCATTGAGCTTGTAGACCGCGGCATCGTCGGCAGTTTCGATACCGACCATCAATTCCTTCGGTACCGGGAAACCGCTCGACTTTTTCAGGATTTCAGCCAGTACGCCGGGCGCAATCTTGCAGCCGCAGCCGCCGCCGTGGGAGAAGGAGGTCAGTTTAATTTGCAGATCTGCTGGAGCGTTCATGAAAGATTCCTAAATTGGGTTGAGGACATTATCCACCAACTGCAGAACGGCTGCTTTTTCCCGCTCAGGTGAAAAAAGAGTTGCGCGTGCCGCACACTGGGTACGCAACTGTGCAAGAAAGGATGCGTCCGCTCTTGCGCGTTCAATCAAGCGCGCCAGGGCAACGCTATCGCCCACCGGAAAATATCCGGCATAGTCCTCGCCCAGCATGCCGCGATTGCCGGAAATATCGCTCGCCAGCACCGGCACGCCGCTGGTGACCGCTTCGATGATCACGTTCGCGCCGCCTTCCATTTTCGATGCAATCACCATCAGGTCGCTGTTCTTCAGCAACTGCCGTGTGGATGCGTGCGGCAGATTGCCGAGCCAGCGGTAAAAGGAAAAAGCATCCTGTGTTAATTCGGCTTGCCGGCCCAGCGAGGACTCGGTCGCGCCGCCGACATGGGTCATCCGAACGTCATGACCTGTCATCAAGGCCGCCGCCCGCATGAAGGTGGCGGGATCCTTTTCGTCGCGCAGGTGACCGACCATGATGACATCGAAGTATCGTGCAGCGGGGCCTCGGATCACCGGTTTCAGGGATCGCGACGATTGATGGATCACGCTTGTCTTGGTTCGCAGATCGGGGCTTAATGCATTCAATCCTGCACTTTGCAGCACAACCAGGCGGGTGGCGAGCTGCAGCGAACGCTGTGCATCGGTATCGATTGCCAGGTCCCGGTATAAATCGGTGCCGGTCAACACGACAATTGCCGGACTGGAAGGGTGGCTCCTCGCAAATGCGGCAATCGATCCGGCCGAACGGCGCGCGTGCAGCGCTATCAAAATATCCGCAGGAGTGCCATCCCACTGGAGTGCGATCGTGGTTCGATACTGCCGTTGCAGGAACCGTTTCCATCGGCTTGCGGTTTGCCAGTTGCCGTTGTTGGCATTTGCCAGCGCCGGACTGATAATAGCGATATGCGGCTTGACCAAGGACTTTCCCGTGCCTGATTTTAAAAATGATTCGATGATCCCGATGAATGCTTCTTTTCGAGAGGCCACGCCAGGCGATCTGGCGATTGCCCTGCAGGATGCGCGTGATTATACGCTCGCGTTATTCGAATGTTTTGCATCGGCGGGACTGGACGCGCCGGAACAGGTGCCGATCCTGGATATCATTAATCCGCCGCTGTGGGAGCTCGGCCATATCTCCTGGTTCGCCGAGTGGTACATTTTGCGGGAAGCGCAATCGAGCGCACCGGATGCCGCGCATCGCACATCGATGCTGACCAAGGGCGACGACTGGTTCGATTCCAATACCGTGCCGCACCGGGCGCGATGGACGCTCGGGTTGCCCAGCACGGGAGGGCTCAAGACCTACTGCCATGAGGTGCTCGATCGCGCGCTGGATAAATTGAGCCGGGTTCCGAACAATGACGCGGCGCTGTATCCATACCGGCTGGCGCTCGCGCATGAGGACATGCATGGCGAAGCATTCGCGTACACGTTGCAGACCTTGGGCGTCGGATTGCCCCCGCGGCTGGCCGACCGGACGATACCGTCGTGGGCGCAAGGCGAAATCCGTTTTCCGGGCGGTACGATCCAGATAGGCAGCGAGCCGGACCGCGGATTTATATTCGACAATGAGAAATGGGCGCATCCCTGTTACGTGCCGACTTTCACGATGGACTCGACGCTTGTGACGAATGCACAGTTCACCGAATTCATCGACGATGACGGTTATCAGAAGCCGCAATTATGGACGCCTTCCGGGCACGCATGGCTGATGCGGCAGGAACAATCCGCTCCGCACTACTGGCATCGTGACGGCAGGCATTGGCGCTGCGAACGGTTCGGCAGGCAAACGGCATTGCCGGGCAATGAGCCGGTACGGCATGTCGGTTTGTTCGAAGCGCAGGCCTACTGCAGATGGGCAGGACGACGCTTGCCGACGGAGGCGGAATGGGAATATGCGGCATTATCGGGACATCCGGCATTCCGCTGGGGCGATCTGTGGGAATGGACATGTTCGCCGTTCGAACCGTATCGGGGGTTCTCTGCGGATGCGTATCGCGAATATTCCGAACCGTGGTTCATGACGCATCAGGCGCTGCGTGGCGCATCCTACCTGACCCAGCCCAGGATGAAGTCGTTGAAATACCGCAATTTTTACTTGCCGGAACGCAATGACATGTTTGTCGGGTTTCGGACTTGTGCACTGTAGTTAATTCATAAGAATGAGGAAACATCCCATTCCACGCCATCCCGAACGCAGTGAGGGATGACAGTGTAGTGTTTATCCAATAAAAAAGGCCGCTTCAGTTATCCCGGAGCGGCCTTTAATTTTCCAGCTTTTACAGCATGAAGCTCTTACCGATTAACGGTCGCCGTATGAACGACGCGCGCCGGAATCACCGGTACGAGGTCCCTTGCTGAAGGAGCTGCCGCCATCCTTGCGTGGTGCGCCCGGCTTGCTGAATGTGCGCTGACCCGGCTTGGCAGCATTGCCGCGATTGTCGCCCGGCTTCCAGCCGCCTGGCTTGTGGCTCGGACGCGCTGCCGACGCAGTTCTCTTCGGCTCGAAGCCTTCGATAACATCGACCGGAATCAATTGCTTGGTAAAGCGCTCGATCCGTTTGACATTCATGCCTTCGGCGTGATTGACCAGCGATACTGCAACGCCGTTGCGCCCTGCACGGCCGGTACGGCCGATGCGGTGCACATAGTCTTCCGGAAACTTAGGCAGATCGTAATTGAATACATGCGTGATCGCCGGGACGTCGATGCCGCGCGCGGCAACGTCGGTGGCAACCAGTACCCGCACCTGACCGCGACGCATGCCGTCCAGTGTACGGTTACGTGCGCCCTGATGCATGTCGCCATGCAGTGCGGCAGCAGCGAAGCCGGCGATGTTCAAACGATCGGCGATCGTGTCGGCATCGCGCTTGGTTGCGGTAAATACCACTGCCTGATCCATCGTTGTATCGCGCAGCAGGTGATCGAGCAGGCGATTCTTGTGCGACAGGTCGTCCACGAAATGCACGCGTTGCGAAATATTCTCGTGCTTGGTGGCAGAGCCGGCGATCTGGATCACCAGCGGGTTCTTCGTGATGCGTTTTGCCATATTGCCGACAACCCCGTCCAGCGTGGCGGAGAACAGCATGGTTTGACGTGTTTCAGGGGTCGCATCGACGATTTTTTCGATATCGTCGATAAAGCCCATGTCCAGCATGCGATCGGCTTCGTCAAGCACCAGGATTTCCAGTTGCGAGAAATCGATCTTGCCGGATTCCATATGGTCGATCAGACGTCCGGGTGTCGCCACCAGGATCTCCGGATTCTTGGCCAGCAATTGCATCTGCTTCGGATAAGGCATGCCGCCGAGGATCGACACGGCTTTTATGCGCTTCATGAAGGAGCCGTATTTATCGGTTGCATTCGTAACTTGCAATGCAAGTTCGCGGGTCGGCGTCAATACCAGCATTTTCGGCTGAGCGGCCTTGAAACGCGGACGATCGCCGCGTGAACGGGCGGATTGTGCTTCCTGGTTCGGGGTCTTGCCGCCGGCTGCAGGTTGCTGTTCCGCGGCGGATGCAAACTTGTGCAATGCCGGCAGCATGAACGCCGCGGTTTTACCGGAGCCTGTTTGTGACGAGACCATCAGGTCGCGGCCTTCAATCGCGGCCGGCACAGCTTGTGCCTGGACTGCGGTTGGTTTGGTGTAGCCGGATTCGGTAAGTGCTTTCAGTACGGACGCGTGCAAGCCTAGTGCTTCAAAAGTCATTATTTTCTTTCGTAAAATCAGCGCGATACGCATCATCAGGAATGAAGTGCGGAAGCGCAAAAAATGCAACGCCAACCAACGAAACAGCTAAGAAAACTCAGAGAGATTTCGGCACAAAAGCGTTGCGCCGGGACGGTGTTCAAAAATCAACACCAGGAGGCGGGAAGGCTTTATCGTTAATGCTAAGGGTTCGCGATGCTGCAAAATGCGCTGCATGGTGCAACGCAAAGGCGGTATTCTACAGACTAATTCGATTCGGTGCAGGATATTTTATGGCGGCGTTTTTCGCAGCGGATTTTATTGTTGATTCGGGACGTCGAGACCGTCCGCGCAAGACGGTCTCCCGAACTATTCATGCAATCGGAATCTACTCTTCCCGCATACCGCCGACGACGTGCGAGAAGCCGCCGTCCACATAGGTGATCTCACCGGTGATGCCGCCCGCCAGATCGGACAATAGAAACGCAGCGGTATTGCCGACGTCTTCAATCGTGACATTGCGGCGCAACGGTGCATTGGCTTTCACGAAATTCAAAATCTTGCCAAAGTCCTTGATGCCGCTGGCTGCCAGGGTTTTGATCGGGCCGGCGGAAATGCCGTTGACGCGCACGCCTTTCGGGCCGAGCGATTCGGCCATGTAGCGCACACTCGCTTCCAGCGATGCCTTGGCCAAGCCCATCGTGTTGTAGTTCGGTAGCGCGCGCATCGCACCAAGATAGGTCAGCGTCAGCAGTGCGGCATTCGGGCGCAGCATCGGCAGCGCCGCTTTTGCCATCGCCGGAAAGCTGTAGGCAGAAATATCGTGGGCAAGCCTGAACCCTTCGCGGGAAATGCCCTCCAAGAAGTCGCCTGTGATGGATTCGCGTGACGCAAAGCCGATCGCATGTACCAAACCGTCAAGTTGGTCCCATGATTTGCCCAGATCCGCGAACAGCGCATCGATCTGCTCATCGCTGCTGACATCGCAGTCGAAGGTCAGGCTGCTATCGAATTCCTTTGCAAAATCGGTAATGCGGTCCTTGAAGCGTTCACCGACATAGGTAAACGCCAGTTCCGCGCCTTCCCGCTTGCATGCCTGCGCGATGCCGTAAGCGAGCGAGCGGTTGGACAGCAGACCGGTGATCAGAATTTTTTTGCCTTGCAGAAATGCCATGAATGACTCCGAATGAAATTACTTTACGCGGTTTGTGGTCTTGGTCTGACACACAGTTTGCACGAACATTAAAACGGGAACTTGTTTTATGCGAACAAGCAGTGTCTTGTGCATTTAATGGGCAAGATTGTATGGTGTCCCTTCGGTTAGGGCAACTTTTCGCGTGATTTCTTGTGTCGATAACAGCCAGGAAGGCGTAATCTTCGGCCTAGCGCAACAATCCTTTCGGTAAAATAACGCAGACTTGCAAAGCGACCATGCACTATGGCAACGTTGGTTTGGAACTACAGGCGAATGGCTAAATACTTCTTTTCTTTTTTACTGATCGGTTTTCTCGGCTGTAGTGGCAGTGCAATTGCCGCGCATGCGTTTTCCCTTTACAGCACGCCGAAATATCCGCCCGATTTCAAACATTTCGATTACGTGAATCCGGATGCCCCCAAGGGAGGCGCACTGTTTCTTGCCAATCCGGATCGCCGGACCAGTTTCGACAAGTTCAATCCGTTCTCGCTCAAAGGGGTTTCGGCCGCAGGCGTTTCGAACCTGATGTTCGAGACGCTGACCACGACTTCGTCGGATGAAGTCGCGACGATGTACGGCTTGCTGGCCGAGGACATGCATCTTGCGCCGGATCGGATGTCGATGACTTTCCGATTGAATCCGAAAGCAAAATTCAACAACGGCGATCAGGTGACGGCGGCCGATGTCAAGCATTCCTACGACAGTCTGGTCGAAAAAGGGGCGCCGCAATTCAAGATCATATTTGCCGACGTCAAGCAGTGCGTGGCGGTTGATGCCAGAACGGTACGTTTCGATTTCAAGACTCTCAATCATGAATTGCCGTTGATTGTCGGCGGCATCCCGGTCTTCTCGAAGAAATGGGCAGCGAATACCTCGTTCGACAAGATACAGCTGGACCCTCCGATCGCAACCGGCCCCTACCTGATCGATCACTACAATATAGGGCGCTCGATCAGCTACAGGCGTGATCCGAATTATTGGGGTAACGAGGTTCCTTCACGCCGTGGCATGTTCAACTTTGACAGGATCAATTATCAATTCTACAAAGACGATGTCGCGAGACTGGAGGCATTCAAGGCGGGAGAGTTCGACGTCGTCGTCGAGAACAGCGCAAAAAACTGGGCACGCAGTTATACCGGGCCAAAGTTCCGGAATGGCACCATCATCAAGCGCGAACTAAAACATTCCAATGGCGCCGGCATGCAGGGGTTCATGATGAACCTGCGGCGGCGGCAGTTTGCCGATGTCCGGGTGCGCAAGGCGTTTGGCCTGATGCTCGATTTCGAATGGATGAGCCGGCAGCTGTTTTATGGTCAGTACAAGCGCATTTACTCCTTCTTCAATAATAGCGAGCTTGCCGCCACCGGGATGCCCTCGGAGGAAGAGTTGAAACTGCTGGAGCCGCTTCGTTCAAAACTCGATCCGGTGGTGTTCGGCCCCGCGCCGGTGCCGCCCAGCACCGATCCGCCTTCATCGCTGCGCGCCAATCTGATGCAAGCCAAGGAGTTGTTCAGGCAAGCAGGCTGGGAGTATCGTGACGGCGCATTGCGCAATGCGACGGGCGAGCCGTTCAGGATCGAGATCATCGACGACCAGGGATCGATGTCGCGCATCATCAGCGTCTATGTGCGCAACATGCAAAAGCTCGGCATCGAAGTCAATCAGCGTACCGCCGACTATGCGTTGATACAAAGGCGGATGCAGGAATTCGACTTCGACATGACCACCAGCAATCTGGGCGCGTTCATCAGCCCGGGTAACGAGTTGTACGATATGTTTTCGTCAAAGGCCGCCGATGAAAACGGATCGAGCAATATCTGGGGAATAAAAGATCCTGCCGTTGACAAACTGGTAGACGCGGTGGTCAGCGCGACAAACTGGAAGGATCTGGTTGCCGCTTCGCGTGCGCTGGACCGTGTGCTGCTGCACAAGCATATCGCCGTACCGCATTGGTATCTGGGGACTCATCGTGTTGCCTATCATGATCGTTTCGGCATTCCGAAAACCGTGCCGCTGTACTATCAGGCCGATCCTTACGTGATTTCCTCCTGGTGGGAAATCAAGCCCCGATAGAAGGAACAACAAATGAAAGTTGAACCATGAACCTGTGGGCTTACATTGCCAAGCGCGTGCTGCTGATGCTGCCGACATTGTTGGGCGTGATCGCGATCACCTTCGCGGTCATTCAGTTCGTGCCGGGCGGTCCGGTCGAACAAATGCTGATGGAGTTGAAAGGGCAGGTCGGCGCCGGCGAGGTATCGACCCGCGGACCGTCCGATTATCGCGGCCGGCAAGGCATCGATGCCGAGCGCGTCGAAGAAATCAAGGCTCTGTACGGTTTCGACAAACCGACACATGAGCGCTTCTGGCAAATGCTGAAGGGTTTCGCTAGCTTCGACCTGGGACAGAGCTTCTACCATCACAAGGATGTCTGGGGCCTGGTGGTCTCGAAGTTGCCGGTGTCCATCACGCTTGGCATGTGGACCTTTTTCCTGACCTATCTGATCTCCATTCCGCTAGGTATTGCGAAAGCAGTGCGTGAGGGAAGCCGGTTTGATGTTGCAACCAGTATCGCCGTGCTGATCGGCTATTCGATTCCGGGGTTCGTGCTGGGTGTTCTGTTGCTTGTGCTGTTCGGCGGCGGCAGTTTCGTGCAATGGTTTCCGTTGCGCGGACTGACTTCCGATGATTGGGATCAGCTATCCTGGTTCGGCAAGATCGCCGACTATCTCTGGCACATCACGTTGCCGGTCACGGCTTCCGTCGCCGGTTCTTTCGCGGTAATGACGATGCTGACCAAGAATACCTTTCTCGAGGAGATACGCAAGCAGTACGTCCTCACCGCCCGCGCCAAGGGCCTGAGCGAAAGAACCGTGCTGTACAAGCATGTATTTCGCAATGCGCTGATTCCGCTGGTCACCGGTTTTCCGGCAGCCTTCATCGGCGCATTTTTTGCAGGAAGCCTGCTGATCGAAACCCTGTTTTCGCTGGATGGACTCGGCCTGCTGTCGTATGAATCGGTAATCCGCCGCGACTATCCGGTGGTGATGGGCACGTTATACCTCTTTACGCTGATCGGGCTGGTGGTCAAGTTGCTGGGCGATCTTTGCTATGTGTGGGCCGATCCACGGGTGCAATTTGAAAGCCTGAGCCGATGAGCGCGACCATTCCACAATCTTCCGTTGCACCGTCGATCTCGCCCGGACGCCGCACCTGGTTGCGCTTCAAGCAGAACAAGCGCGGCTACTGGAGCCTGATTATCTTTTCGGTGCTGTTCGCGATCAGCCTTCTGGCCGAATTCGTGTCGAACGACAAGCCTTTGATCGTGCGCTACAACGGTCAGACCATGTTTCCGATCGTGACCACGTATTCCGAAAAGACATTCGGCGGCGATTTCGATACACAGGCCGATTATCTCGACCCGTTCATTCGCGATCAATTCAGCAAGAATGGCAATTGGGCGATTTACCCGCTCAATCAGTATCGCTACGATACGCTGAACTATTTTGCTAAATCGCCGAATCCGTCGCCGCCGTCCGCCGACAACTGGCTGGGAACCGATGACCGCGGGCGCGATGTGGTTGCGCGGCTGCTGTACGGGTTCCGCATATCGATCCTGTTCGGTCTGGCATTGACGATTACCGGCGTGATACTCGGGCTGCTGGCCGGTGCGGTGCAAGGTTATTTCGCCGGCAAGACCGACTTGCTGTTCCAGCGCTTCATCGAGATATGGGGCTCGATGCCGGAACTCTATCTGCTGATTATTTTCGCGTCGATTTTCCAGCCGAGCATCGGCTTGTTGCTGATCCTGCTGTCGCTGTTCGGGTGGATGGGATTGTCCGATTATGTACGCGCCGATTTCCTGCGCAATCGCAATCTGGAATATGTGCAGGCGGCGCGCGCGCTCGGACTTTCCAACGGACAGATCATCTGGCGTCATGTACTCCCCAACAGCATGACGCCGGTCGTGACCTTCCTGCCGTTCCGTATGAGCGCTTCGATTCTTGCGTTGACCAGCCTGGATTTTCTCGGACTGGGCGTACCGCCGCCGACTCCCAGTCTGGGCGAGCTGCTGGCGCAAGGCAAGAACAACCTCGATGCATGGTGGATTGCGTTGTCGACCTTCATGACGCTGACCATCATGCTGCTTTTGCTGACCAATATCGGTGACGCATTGCGTAATTCCCTCGACGTCAGGAAGAAGTCATGAGTCTGCTCGATATCCAGAATTTGCAGATTGCATTCGGCGCATCGAAGGTCGTGACCGAAGTCAGCTTCTCCATCGAGCCGGGTGAAAAATTCGCGCTGGTCGGCGAATCGGGTTCAGGCAAGACTGTTACCGCGCTATCGATACTGCGCCTGAGTCATGACGCGGATTACCATGGGCGCATCCTGTTCGAAGGCCAGGACATCCTGCAGAAATCGGAAGCCGCGATGCGCAAGGTGCGTGGCAAGGACGTCGCGATGATCTTTCAGGAACCGATGACTGCGTTGAATCCCCTGTACACGATCGGCAACCAGATCGCCGAGGTGCTGATGCTGCATGAGGGTCTCAGCGGCAAGGTTGCTGCGCAGCGTACCGTGCAACTGCTCGACAAGACCGGCATTCCCGAACCGGCGCGCCGGGCGCTCGCCTATCCGCATCAGTTGTCCGGCGGACAGCGCCAGCGTGCGATGATTGCGATGGCGCTGGCGTGCAAGCCGAAACTGCTGATTGCCGACGAACCGACCACCGCACTCGATGTCACGATCCAGGTGCAGATTCTGGAACTGCTGAATCAGTTGCAGCGTGAAGAAAACATGGCGGTACTGATGATTACGCATGACCTGAATCTGGTGCGGCATTTTGCCGACCGGGTCGGCGTGATGGAACAAGGGAAGTTGATCGAGACGGCGGCGACCCACGACTTGTTTTCCCGGCCGCGCGAACCGTACACCCGCAAGCTGTTGGCCAGTCGTCCGCATCGCATCGTCAATACCGAGGCAAGCAGCGATGAACCATTGCTCAAGGGAGACGGGATACGCTGCAATTTCTGGATCAAGCAGGGCTGGTTCAGAAAAAAACAATTTGTCGCGGTCGACAATGTCGATCTAGAGCTCAGGCCGTCGGAGACGCTCGGTATCGTCGGTGAATCGGGTTCCGGAAAATCAACCTTGGGCATGGCATTGCTGCGCCTGTCTTCGGCGACAGTCGAAGGGCGGATCGCATTCGGCAAGCATCCGATCAGCGATATGGCCAGCACCGAACTGCGTCCGCTGCGCGCCAAAATGCAGGTGGTGTTCCAGGACCCGTTCGCATCATTGTCGCCGCGCCGGACCATCGAGCAAATCGTCGGAGAAGGTCTGGCGCTGCATCAACCGGAGTTGGGCAGAGACGGGCTGCGAAGGGCGGTTGCCGAAGGTTTGGCCGAAGTCGGCCTGTCCGCCGACATGATGACGCGCTATCCGCACGAATTTTCCGGCGGCCAGCGTCAGCGCATCGCGATTGCAAGGGCGCTGGTGTTGAAGCCCGAGCTGATCCTGCTTGATGAGCCGACGTCGTCTCTTGACGTATCGGTGCAGCAGCAAGTGCTGCTACTGCTCGCTGACTTGCAGCGCAAATACAGGATCGCCTATGTGTTCATCAGCCACGACCTGGCGGTGATTCGCGCGATGGCGCACCGGGTCATGGTGATGAAGGATGGTGCGGTTGTGGAGAGCGGATCGACCGAATCGGTGCTGTCGCGGCCGGTCCATCTCTATACCAGACGCCTGCTCGCGGCTTCGACGTACTCAACGGAAATGATCAAGGAGTAATTTACGCCGAACCGCTTCCTGCCGAGTCGGGGGTTTTAGCGTGGCGTTTTGGCCGACGACGATGCGACAACGGTTTTTGTCTTTGTCGATGCGGTGACGACCTTGCCGGACCGGACCTTATTCGGTTTACCGGCTTTTGCGACTTTGATCGATGTACTCTTCGATTTGTTCGTCGCCAGTTTTTTCCGGGTGGTTTTTTTGCCCGATGCGACGCGATAAGGCACATGCAACTGCAGCGACTGGCCTGCTGTTATGCGGTCGCGGTTCAAGTTGTTCCATGTCTTGATCTGGGCGACGCTGACCTTGTGACGTCTGGCAATCGATGCAAGACTGTCTTTCTTGCCTACCTTCACAAGAATGCGTTTGCTCTCCAATCCATCCGGCACGACCATCATCGTCGCGTTGTCTACTACTGAAGCAGAAATATTGGTTTCAGCCGCATGTTCCGCTTTCGGCACGAGAATTGTGGATCCCGCCCTGAGCGACATCTTCGGCGGAATGTTGTTTGCCTCGCGAATCACCTCCGGCGTGGTCTTGAATTTGGCGGCGATGGTTTCAATCCGCTCCCGTGCATTGGTGATCTTGTGCACAGTCCATGACGAAAGCGTACGGCCCCACTTCGCAAGATTTTCCTTGAATTTTTCGGCATTGCCTTTCGGCAGCAAAATCTGGGTATCCGAGCTGCCGGTGATAACCGGGCGATTGAATTGCGGATTCAGTGCCTTGAATTCTTCCATCGGCAACTCCGCAAGTTGCGCGGCAATCTTGACATCGATATCACGAGTCTTCTTGATGGTGACGAAGTAAGGCTGATTCTCGACCTTGGGCAAGGTAATGGCATATTGATCCGGCACGGCAATGATGTTCTTGACCGCTTGCAGTTTCGGTACGTAATTGCGTGTTTCCGCAGGCATGTAGATCGACAGGCCGTTGAAATCGGTAGGCGTCCCCGCCGCCCTGGCTTTTTTCAAGGCACGTTGCACCGAACCTTCGCCCCAGTTGTAAGCAGCCAGCGCAAGATGCCAATCGCCGAACATGCCATGCAATTTCTGCAGGTAACTCAATGCAGCATCCGTCGAAGCGATCACGTCGCGCCGCTCGTCTTTGAACACGTTTTGCTTCAGGTCGAAATAAAGACCGGTCGCAGGCATGAATTGCCACAAGCCGGAGGCCTTCGCGCTTGAATGCGCTTGGGGATTGAACGCCGATTCAATAAACGGCAACAAGGCCAGTTCGGTTGGCATGCCGCGTTTTTCAAGTTCTTGCACTACATAGAATAAATAGCGCGACCCGCGCATCGTCGTGCGGTTGAAGTAATCCGGGCGGGAACTGTACCAGGTGGTTTGTGTCGTCACCAACGGATTGTCCAGATCGGGAATCGCAAATCCCTGGCGAATGCGTTCCCATACATCGACTTCGCCCATGGCGATGATCTGCATGATCGGATCATTCGGATCGAACGGCTGTATCGGGGTATAGCGGAAAATCGAAATGTCGTTGGCCTGGACCATGACAGGAGCAGCGATCGACAATAGCGCTGCGCAAACTAGCTTCTTCAGCTTGATCTGATACATGGGTTGTTTTTGCTTTTACCGACCCACGATCAGCCGGTAGTTTAAGGAAGGTAGGATGTTGAGTGTACGTAACGCCCTTTCATTACGTCAAGAAAAGTTACACTTACTTGAGAAACCGCAAGCTTGTTTTACGATCAATGTATTAACGGAAAGAATTTTTCCATTCCCGCAATGCGGCAAAGGCCGCCACCGGTTCGCCTTGCTCGATGCGTCCCGTGGATATTAGGGAATCGACAATCGCCGGTTCCCGGTAGCGCAGGAAAGGATTGGTCAGCTTTTCCAGTCCAATCGTCGACGGCACAGTTGGTTTGCCGCGATCGCGCTTGATTTGCTCGGACTGAATCCGGGTATGTATCGCGTCGTTCGATGGTTCCACTTCTATCGCGAAGCGCAGGTTGGACAAGGTATATTCATGTGCGCAAAAAACTTGCGTCGCGTCCGGCAATGCCGCGAGTTTATGTAACGAAGCAATCATTTGCTCCGGCGTCCCTTCGAACAGGCGTCCGCAGCCGCCGGCAAACAAGGTATCGCCGCAGAATAGCCATCCTTGGGGTGCGGCAACATAGGCAATATGACCACGCGTGTGGCCGGGCACATCGAGCACCGACAGCGCGAGATTCAGTTCCGGGACGAGCGCGCGATCCCCCTCGGCCATCGGGACAGTGATATTCTTGATCGCTTCGGTTCGCGGGCCGAACACCGGCACCTTGAATCTTTGCAATAAACTTGGCACACCGCCAACATGGTCAGCATGGTGATGTGTCAGTAAAATAGCAACGAGGGTAAGTCGATGCGCTTCGAGCGCCGCCAACACCGGGGATGCATTGCCCGGATCGACCACCACGGCATGTGTGCCGTCGTGAATCAGCCACAGATAGTTATCGGCAAATGCGGGAATTGGCAACACACTCAGTTGATGACTTGATGACATATCCATGGACCAGTTGACACAGGAAAAACCGATTATAGCGCTAGCCCCCTGGCTTGACAGCCCGGCAGGGCGTTACGTTCTGGAGTGGGAAAAGGCGCGGCTCAATACACTGACGTCGGACATTTTCGGGTTCAATGCGGTGCAGATCGGCCTGCCGCAAATCAACGCGCTGGAAGCCAACCGCATGCCGAACAAATGGCTGACCGATACGCATCTGCCGCAAAGCGGAGAAGCGCCGATCGTCATGGTGCATGATTTTGCCGAGTTGCCGTTCGCATCGCAAAGCCTGGATCTGGTGGTGCTGCCGCACGTGCTTGAATTCGCTGCCGAGCCGCATCAAGTGTTGCGCGAGGTCGAGCGAGTGCTGATTCCGGAAGGCCAGGTCATCGTCTGCGGATTCAATCCAGCCAGCCTGTGGGGCGCGAGGCAAGGCGCGGGCCGCTTGATCGGCGCGCATTTTTTACCTCGCGGCGGCGAATTCATCAGCGTGCCGCGCATCAAGGATTGGCTCAAACTGCTGAACATGGAAGTCAATCACGGACATTTCGGTTGCTACGCTCCGCCGTGCACGACTGAAAAGTGGCTGGACAGATTTTTGTTCATGGAACAAGCGGGAAATCGGTGGTGGCCATACCTGGGTGCGGTTTATGTTGTACAGGCGATCAAGCGGGTCAAAGGGATGCGTTTGATCGGGCCGGCGTGGTCCAGGCAAACGGCAAAAGTAGCGCGCGGCGCGGTGGCCACGAACAAAGTTAATAGACACGAAAAGAAGCATGGACAAAGTTGATATTTTTACCGACGGCGCCTGCAAGGGAAATCCCGGGCCCGGCGGATGGGGCGCATGGCTGGTCACCAACGGCCACGAAAAGGAAATCTTCGGCGGCGAGAGCAATACCACCAACAACCGCATGGAATTGAAAGCGGTCATTGAAGCATTGTCCGCGTTGACGCGGCCGTGCGAGGTGGTGGTGCATACCGATAGTCAGTATGTGCAAAAAGGCATCAGTGAATGGATTCACGGCTGGAAGGCGCGCGGCTGGAAAACGTCGGCCAGGGAGCCTGTCAAGAATGCCGATTTATGGCAGGCGCTGGATGCCGCGCAAGCCAGGCATCAAGTGCAATGGCGCTGGGTCAGGGGCCATAACGGACATGCCGGCAACGAGCGTGCCGATCAGCTTGCCAATCTCGGCGTGGAATCCGTGGCGCGAGCATAGAGGCAATTGGATTATGTTACATTCGCCCAGTTCATGCAGGTGCTGGCGCCTCTTTCCATTTACAGATAAATGACGATGAATTTCCGGAAATTGCTTTATCCTGCAGTCGCCGCGATCGGCATCGTCGGATTGGGCACAGTTGCCTACTTTGCACAGCGTGCTCCGCAGGCGCCTCTCGAAAAAACATCAAGCGCGGCAGCCGTCCCGGGTTCTTCCGCGCACGACAAAAAAGCCCGTGGCGTGGCAACCACAGGCAAGGAAGTGACTGTGGAAGTCGCCAAAGTCATAGGAATGAAATTGCAGGATGAAATCAATGCCGCGGGCGCGATCCAGTCGAACCAATCGGTGATGCTGCGTCCGGAAGTGGCCGGACGCATTACCAGACTCAATTTCTCGGACGGCCAGACGGTACAAAAGGGCCAGGTCCTGATCGCATTGGATGCAGCGGTCAATCAGGCCGAAGTGCAGCAGGCGCAAGCCGAACTCAGCATCGCCAAAACGAATTTCAAGCGCAATGCCGAACTCGCACAGCAAAAATTCATTGCCGAGCGCGTCAAGGAAGAATCCGCGGTTAATGTACAGGTACTGGAAGCCAGGCTCGCGCTGGCGCAGGCGCGCCTTTCCAAGTTCGAGATCAAGGCGCCGTTTTCCGGAACCGTGGGCATACGCACCGTCAGCGTGGGCGACTACGTGAAGGACGGCGCGGATCTGGTCAATCTGGAAGACATATCGAGTGTAAAAGTCGATTTCCGCGTGCCGGAAAAATTCATCGATCGAATACAAAAAGGCCAGGCGATTGAAATCCTGGTGGACGCATTGCCCGGCAAGGAATTTCGCGCGCAAGTCGATGCCATCGATCCGCAGATTGACAGCGCCGGCAGGTCGGCGCTATTGCGCGGCCGCGTTGCAAATCCGGCGGGCAAACTCAAACCGGGAATGTTTGCTCGCGTAAGACTGATTCTTGATGAACGTGAAAATGCGATGGTGATTCCGGAGGAAGCGATTGTACCGATCGGAAACAAGAACACGGTCTGGAAAATAGTGGATGCAAGAGCGCAGCGCATAGAGGTCAGGACAGGCCTGCGGCGCGCCGCAAAGGTAGAGATAACCGACGGTCTGCGCATAGGCGACACCGTCGTAACAGCCGGTCAAATGCGCCTCAAGGAAGACGGCGCGCCGGTGCGTATCGTGCAGGGGGGCGGGCAAAGCGGTAACGGACAACAGCCTTCCGGAGGCAGTCCGGTAGCCGGCAACGGCGGCGCAATGGCTGTCGCCAGGAAATAACCGGAGCCTGTCATGGTTTTATCCGACATTTGCATACGGCGTCCCGTGTTCGCCACGGTGATGTCGCTGATCATCGTGCTGATCGGACTGGTTTCCTACAGCAAGCTGGCGGTGCGCGAATACCCGAAAATCGATGAACCGGTAGTGACTGTCAATACCCGCTATCCGGGCGCAAGTTCCGAAGTGGTCGAATCGCAGATCACCAAGCCGATGGAGGATTCGCTTGCCGGCATCGACGGCATCGATATGCTGAGCTCGATCTCACGCGCCGAACAAAGCCAGATCACAGTGCGCTTCCGTCTTGAAAAGGATCCGGATTCGGGCGCCAACGATGTGCGTGACCGGGTGTCCCGCGTGCGCTCCAAGCTGCCGCAGACAATCGAAGAACCGGTGATTGCAAAAGTGGAAGCGGATGCCAGCCCGACCATCTCGCTTTCTTTTTCCAGTAACCTGTTGTCGCCGATGGAACTGACCGACGTCGCCAACCGGATCGTCAAGCCGCGGCTGCAATTGCTGCCGGGTGCCGCGGATGTGCGCATCTACGGCGAACGCAAGTACGCGATGCGTATCTGGCTCGATCGAAACAAGCTTGCATCGCAAAGCCTGGCGCCGTCGGATGTCGAAGATGCGTTGCGAAAGCAGAATATCGAAGTGCCGGCAGGCCGGATCGAATCGAGCCAGCGTGAATTCTCCGTGGTGTCGCAGACGGATCTGACCGAAGTCAGCGAATTTGAAAATATCATCGTGCGCAGCGTCAACGGCTATGCGGTGCGGATCAAGGATGTGGCCCGGGTCGAGTTGGGGCCGGCGCTGGAACGCACGTCAGTGCGCTTCAATGGGCAGAATGCGGTCGCGCTTGGCGTGATCCGGCAAGCCACGGCCAACCCGCTGGAGCTCGCGAAGTATGTGAAAGCGGAGATTCCAAAGCTCAATGAGGAATTGAAGGAGCAAGGCATCTCGATCGCCGTGTCCAACGATACCACCTTGTTCATCGAGCGTTCGATCCAATCGGTTTACATGACCATCGCCGAATCCGTGATCCTGGTGGCGCTGGTGATTTTTGTGTTCCTGCGTTCGTTCCGCGCCTCGCTCATTCCGCTCGTAACAATTCCGGTTTCGCTGGTCGGTGCGTTCGCCATCATGTCGCTTGCCGGTTTCTCGATCAACACCCTCACTTTGCTGGCACTGGTGCTTGCGATCGGCCTGGTCGTCGACGATGCGATCGTAATGCTGGAAAACATCTACCGGCATATTGAAAACGGCATGAAGCCGTTCCAGGCGGCGCTGAAAGGCGCCAAGGAAATCGGCTTTGCGGTGGTGGCGATGACGATGACGCTGGCGGCCGTGTATGCGCCGGTTGCATTCACGCCCGGACGCACCGGCCGCCTGTTCGCCGAATTCGCATTGACGCTCGCAGGCGCGGTGATCGTGTCGGGCTTTGTCGCCCTGACCCTGTCGCCGATGATGTGTTCGGTCATGTTGAAGCATCAGAAAGAGCATGGCGTGATGTATCGCGCCATCGAAAACGTGTTGAATGGAATTACCCGCGGCTATAGCCGGCTCTTGAATGCGACGCTGAATGCGCGCTGGGCCGTGGTTCTCGTGTACCTGATTACCATCGTCGCGCTGGTCCTGCTTGGCACCAGCATGAAAAAGGAACTTTCGCCGATTGAAGACCGAGGCGTAATTTTTGCATCGATGGGAGGGCCGGATGGCGCTTCGCTGGCATATACCGAAAAATATGCAAAACAGGTGGAAGAAATTATTGCCGGCGTTAGGGAAATTGACCGGGCATTCATCATTTCCGGTTCGCCTACCGCCGAGCGTGGCGTTGCATTCATTCGCACCGTCGACTGGTCCAAGCGAGAGCGCAGCACGCTGGAAATAATCAAGGAATTGCAGCCGAAAATGGCGCAAATTCCGGGCGTGCTGGCTTTTCCGAACGCACCGCCGTCGCTTGGACAATCCGCTCGCGAACGCCCGGTCAGCCTGGTGGTGCTTACCAACGATTCTTATGCCGAACTGCAAAAAGCGGCACAGCAGATTGTTGCCGAAGCGGGTAAAAATCCGGGCCTGGCCAATATCGACACCGACTTGCGCTTGAATACCCCGCAGGTTAGTGTGCAAGTCGACCGCGAAAAGGCGGCCGATGCCGGGGTGCAGATCGAGACCGTCGGCAGAGTGCTTGAAACCATGCTCGGCGGACGTAACGTCACCCGCTTCAAAAAGGAGGGGGACCAGTATGACGTTATGGTGCAGATCGAAAAGGGCGAGCGCGAGTCGCCGCAGGAAATCAACAATATTTTCGTGCGCGGTAAAAACGATCAGATGATTCCGCTGGCAAGCTTGCTGACCGTGCGGGAAACCGTGGCCCCGCGTGAATTGAATCACTTTGCACAGCGTCGCGCCGTGACTATTTCCGCCAACCTGATCAATGGGTATACCCAAGGCGAAGCGCTCGACTTCATGGAGGCTACCGCGCAAAGAATACTCAAGCAGGGCTATGCCACCGATCTTTCCGGATCGTCGCGCGAATACAGGTCTTCCAGCGGCAGCCTGGTGTTGACTTTCGTGCTGGCGCTGGCATTTATTTACCTGGTGCTGGCGGCGCAGTTCGAAAGCTTTGTCGATCCGCTGATCATCATGCTGACCGTGCCGTTGTCGATGGCCGGTGCGCTCGCGGCCTTGCAAATGAGTGGAGGCACGCTCAATGTGTACAGCCAGATCGGCTTGATTACGCTGGTCGGCCTGATTACCAAGCACGGCATCCTGATCGTCGAATTCACCAATCAGTTACGTGAACAGGGAAAACCGATTCACGAAGCGATCGTCGAGGCTGCGGTATTGCGCCTGCGCCCGATCCTGATGACCACCGGCGCAATGGTATTGGGTGCCTTGCCGCTTGCATTGGCCACTGGCGCAGGTTCCGAATCGCGCATTCAAATCGGATGGGTTATCGTCGGCGGCATGACGCTCGGCACTTTGCTGACGTTGTTTGTCGTACCGACCGTTTATACTTTCTTTGCCCGCGAAAAAGCTCATACCATTTCCGTTGCGAATGCACCGGACAAACCAGCGACTGCACATTCTTAACATGCGACAAATAGTTCTCGACACCGAAACCACCGGCTTGAATCCCCGCTCCGGCGACCGCATCATTGAAATCGGTTGCGTGGAATTGGTCAACCGCCGATTGACCGGCAATAATTTTCATGTATACATCAATCCGGAGCGCGACTCGGAAGAGGGCGCGCTTGCCGTTCATGGATTAACTACCGAATTTCTTAGCGACAAACCGAAGTTCGTGGAGATTGCCGATGAATTGCGCGATTACGTCGGCGGCGCGGAAATCATCATTCATAATGCGCCATTCGATGTTGGATTTCTGGATGCCGAATTCCGGAGGCTGAGTATTCCGTGCTTTGCGGAGCAGGTCGGCAAGATCACCGACACATTGGTACAGGCCAAGGAAATGCATCCCGGCAAACGCAATTCACTCGATGCGCTATGCGACCGGTATGGTGTATCCAATGCGCACCGTGCGCTGCATGGCGCGTTGCTCGATGCGGAATTGCTGGCGGAAGTCTATCTGGCGATGACCCGTGGCCAAAATAGTCTTACCATTGATCTTGAGGTGGACGACGATGCTTCCTCCGGCGGCAAGGCCGATGCAATGCCTCTGCCCGAGATTATCGTGTTGACCGCAGCCGCTGACGAACTTGTCGAACATGAAGTGATCTTGAAAAGTCTCGACAAGGAAGTCAGGGGCAGTTGTATCTGGCGCGCCGTAGCGGCGAATTGATTCGATGCGTAGGGTGTGAGATAATTCGGACCGCTTACGGCGGGTAGTTCAGGATTAAAGTCCGGCTTCTGCACGAAAGCGCCAATACAGGAAACATGCCGGTCCTCACACGCCCAGCCTAAATCTCATAATTGGTCGGTTAACTCAGCGGTAGAGTGCCACCTTCACACGGTGGAAGCCACTGGTTCGATCCCAGTACCGACCACCATCTTTCCGTCGAAATGCATTAGCGATCCCATTCGTTTCCCTGGATCGCCGCGATGCGGGTTTCCGGGTGGCACCGCGCTTGTTAACTGGTCATGCTGATGACAAGTTCGTTAGCGAGCTGCTTCTGATTTCTTCCATGTTTCATCCATCCTCCATCTGCAAAGTAGCAAGAGAGGAATGTTCGCGTCGCAATCCATGCTTCTTCAGTTTGACCATGATCAAAACCAACCGCACCGGGAGTCCGCTGCAAATCCGATGAAGATATAGTGAATGTTTCAATTCTCTGCGCAAGACGCCGGCAATCAAAGGCGGCGAGCGGGGCTCCGCGCTACACGGTTGAAGCGCCGCTGGCCGTGAAATAGCGACGGCGAACGAGCGAAATTTTGCGCCAACAACAATGACAACGAGTGGTTTTACGCAGCAGAAGAGTCCCGTCGACCAGCACGAATGGCTGTTGAAGCGCAACTGCTCCCTCTCGCCGCGCCAGCTGGCATTTGCCTATGCGTTGCTTTGCCTTGCATCCTTTTCGGTGGCGCTAGCCTTCGCATTGCACGGCGCATGGGTTGTGCTTGCGTTTTCAATACTCGAAATGGCTGCAGTAGCACTGGCGTTTTTGCACTATGCGCGACATGCGACCGACCTTGAACATATCGCCTTGACTGACGGTTGTCTCCTGGTAGAAAGGGTTGAAGCCGGACGGATACGGCAATCCGCCAGGCTGGATCCGCACTGGATACGCATCGCCTTGCCAAAACGTACCCAGGATTTGATTAATCTGGAAGCCGGAGGCGTCAGGATTGAAGTAGGGCGTTATGTGACTGTTGCGAAAAGGCGGGAGGTTGCACAGGAATTGCGCCGCGAATTGCTAAGAGATTCGCTCATGTGGCAATAGCCGGAATGGCCCGAGGAGATTGAAAAATTGAAAAACAGAAATTCATTGAACAATCTTCACAACTCTCTTTCGGTGCGCTATGCACTTGCAATCGCTTTGAGCTGACCATCAACCGGCGAACTCATTCCTGGCCGCCCAGCCCCGTATCAGCGCTTGCGCTGTTGCGGCGGCGGCCGGTCGGTATCCGGATTGCCGGAATCTGCATTCTCGCCCGGATTGATGTAATCGATGCGGTCGAAACCGATATCGCCATCCAATTCAACGTCGGCATTTCTTCCCGCTGTCGAACTCTCGCCGGTGCCGGTTGAATCATCGGTATCGCTGCTCACGTTGATATTATGGCTGTCGGAGTCTTCGGTAGTTCCCCGGTCGAGCCCAAGATCAAATTCCTCAACAGCCCGGGCGCCGCCTTGCAGGTCACTGCCGGTATCGGAAGTGTCGCTCGGACCAAGGGAATTTGTGCCATGCCCCTTGCCCAGCCGACGGTCCGGCTCCGGGGTGGTGTCGGGATCTAAAGTACTTGATGCCATGATTGCTCCTGAATTGGTTTCTTGAAAAATCGCGGCCTTATGAAATGCGGCAGCGCATCTGCATCTTCCTTAGGCAGCTGTTCGCCGAGTCAGGTTCCTGATTCGAACAAGACGAAGCTCCCGATGGGAGAGCCGCGCATTGCAATCCAGTCCGGATCGTTGGCAATATCCATGCCTTGGGAAATTCCCGATAGTTTCGCGAGGCCTGGACGGAATCGGGGCGGATTTTTATTCCTGCGTCGCCCTATGCAGTGCGCGGCTGTGCTGCAGTCATATTGCGGAAAGCCAATTATGCCCTTCGTGCTTCCGGTGCATGTTTTACCGCGAAGCCAAAGTAAGCGGCAATCAACGCTGTACCTGCATGCAGCCAGACGTCATGGCCACCAAGCGGCACCAAGCCGTACATCGTATTAATGCCCGGGATTAAGCCCATTACAGCCAGCACACCGTAAATAACGGCAAGAGAACGGGCATATACCACCGCGGCTCCTATGCCGCGTGCCGCAATCAAGCCCCATATCCCGATTGCCAGATGAACCAGCGTATGTAGCAGGTTCACCGGAAACAGCCCCAGCAAGCGGCCATGAAATGCCTCGACTGAAAGTTGCGGTGCATTCGGCGCCGGAGGCTGCAGCAATGCCGGAATGAAGCCGGCGATACCGACGGCTAAATAAATAACTCCAAAAATTAATGAAAATCGACGCGCGTTCATGTTGATATCTCCTGTGAAAGTTACTCGGGCACCGGTTCTGTCGCACGTTTCATGCCATTTCTCAGAACGCGGCAATGCCGTACTTTCCAGCAAGCGGAACTCCGGCGCTATTTGCAGTGCGAATGAAAAAATAAAAAAAATCTCGGAAATTGTTGTTCGCAAGGCGCAGCCCTCCATGGCGGTGCCGTGATTTTCTATCCTCATACGCAAGCGGAATTTTGTCAGGCGCTGCAAGATAAAAAATTAGGCCGACGAAGTAGCGAACGTTGAACAAATGCGACGCTCTAATTGAAATTGAAGGCATTCATGAATGGCTCATGAAACAAGGGTAGATATTTTTTGGCAGAGCATTCAGCAATAGCCGGGCATTCGGCTGACGGTTGTCGACTTGCTCTTCCTTGTAAACTTTGTTATTGAAAATAAATGTCCGGTATTGAAAAAAGCAAAAGCGTTCAAGACGACCTACAGAACGTGGTCGAGAGACGTTCATCGTTCGGCGACAATTCCGCATCGGAGACGCCCAAAGATATCTTGCCGCAAGACGCCGCTGCGCGTGATCTCATCGAACGAAATATTACGTCGTCCGACATTGACGAGAGGGAAGAGGCATTGCTTGACGATGCGGTGGAAATGACTTTTCCAGCCAGTGACCCGATTGCAGTTAGTACCAGTACCAGGCGAGTTCGAACCGAAGTGCCTAAAACGCCATAACAAATACGCAAGAGTCAAAGGCCGGATGTACCGTATATGGCATGCCGCCTGCAATAGCGAATGATTTTGCTGGCGTGGAAAATTCTCAATATTGCACGAATCGTTTGTCGTTCGTTTGTCGTTCAATTCAAACAACAACCAGGCTCGTTAAAAAATGCGGCCTCCCTGATTGTTCTACATCAAGAACCGTTTGAGTTCATTCAACTTGCCGGTTCAGTCTATATTAGGCTCGCTGTAGCTCATGCTTTTTTTTCATTTTGATTGTGGTTCGGTCGTTGTTTAAATGTGACCTGATCCGGTTCAATTCACGGAGGTTTTAAAATGAGTATATTGAGAAAGAACATCCAACTATCATTGTTCGCTGCGATCACGCTCATTGCCTTTACGACCGTCGGTTGTAAAACGATGGGCGGGACTGGCGCAGAAGCGAAGTCATCGGTAACGCAACTCTCCGGCGCGCAGGAAGTTCCTCCGGTATCGACTGAAGCTTCGGGTCAAAGCACCATCAAGATTGCAGCCGACAAGTCGGTTTCCGGAACGCTCCTTGTCAGCCGTATGAATGCAACCGCGGCGCATATTCATGAAGGAGCGAAGGGAGCCAACGGTCCGGTGATTGTCCCGCTTACGAAGACGTCCGCAACTACATTCGCCGTACCGGCAGATACAAAAATCACCGATGCGCAGTATGCAAGTTACAAGGCGGGAAATCTATATGTCAATGTTCACAGCGGAGCCTATCCCGGCGGCGAAATCCGAGCGCAATTAAATCCTAAGTAATGCGATTCGCGGTGGCGGCATATTGGTCGCGGCAATATAGCCAAAGCAGATCAAGCCGCCAACCGGAAAGCTTCCTCAAAGCTGCTCATAGAGATACATTCGATGACTCGGAGACGAGTCCATCATCACGATCAGTCGTCGCAATTTCCTTGTAAACCGACACGCTCCAGGCTCCGTTTTGGATCGCAGCGCATGCTGTTATCCACTTCATCAACCGGCAATTGGTGCTTCGTATCCTCCCGTTTCAACGCTGTCTTCAGGATGTCACATAAATTTAGTGTGGATGTAACGATTTCCTGACAATGCCTTCCTGCTTTCCTACACGAAAATCAGCAGACTTCCTATAGCCCGGTGTAAACCCGCTTGCTATGATGAATTTAATCAGAGAATCAATTTCCGGAGTTTCGACCAGCTGATTTTGAACGCTTTTCGGAGGGCGATATGAGCTTTTTTATCTGGACGGTTGTGGTCGGCATAATCGGTTGGGTCGCCAGTTTTGCGATGAAAAGCGAGGTATCGAATCATCATGTCTTGCATGTATCGATTGGTGTGTCAGGCGCATTGCTGGGGGGATGGTTGATGGCGACGCCGGCGCGCGCTCACTTCGGGCAAACCGATGAGACAAGTGTTCTTTCGCTGCTGGCATCTTTTTTTATTGCGTTGGCGCTGTCCATGATCGCAAATTTATGGGACCGGGTAAACGTTCAGGATGATGTCGAAATGGATTTTTAGCTGTCCGCGCAATATGTGAATCATTGTGGCCCGCAAAAGGCGAGTCACCATAAAGAGACGATGACGCAGTAACCGGTTCAGGGCCAAGTTGCCACGGTCCGCTAGAACGAATGGCCCCGGTTGATACAGTTCTTGATGATTTTTTGAGCGTCGCCGATCGCTATTTTTGCCTTACCGGTTATTTGCCGTTGAAATCCCTTGGTCTGCTGCCGCTGATTGCCAATAAACCGGCCGACGGCTTGTTGGATTTTTCCAAGCAGGCACATGACCATCCCGTCCGCCTGATTTCTATTCATTTCCAATCTCCTGATTGCACAGCCGTTGGAACAAACACATGTTGAAAATCTCCTGAAAATCTAAAGTCGGCTTCTTGATCCGGCAACTTGGCAGCCTCCAATTGATAACCGTGATGCCTTCGCTGTGGCGAAGGCATCACAAGGCAGGCTTGCTTGCCTCCGCAATTTCTTGATCACCGATAGACATGTTCGCCGCGGCTGTTGGTCCATGCCTGCTCGAACCGTTGCGCATCTTCTTCCGAGCGTGGGTTGACGCCCATCAAGATGCCGCCTTCCTTGATGCCGCTTTCATAGTGCTTGACTCGCTCTTCCGGGATCCCGGAGCCGATCAGCGCGCCAACCAGTCCGCCGGTCACTCCGCCGGCGCCAGCACCCGCGAGTGCGGCCGCAATCGGCCCTGCGACTACCAGCCCGAGCCCCGGAACTGCAATGGATGTCCCCACTGCGGCCAGTGCGGCGGCTATGGCGCCAAGCGTACCGCCAATGGCGCCGCCGATGCCTGCACCTTCCGCTGCCTTTGAGCCCAGTTCGGTCTTGATACTGTCCGCGCCGGAAAAATGCCGTTTGCGGGTCTCATCGGACATGATCAGATTCACGTCCTTTTGATCGTAGCCGAGATCGGACACCGATCTGTATGCTTGTTCGGCACTGTCCCTGTCCTTGAACAGGCCGGTCACCATTCTCGAATTGCTATTTGGCGTTCTAGTCGGTTCCATGAAAATTTCCTTTATGGTTAAGTGAATTCATGCCGCGGTAGTGATGACGCAAGCTGTCATCTACCTATCAATTGCTGATAGCAGAAAAACTCATTGCTCGGACAAAATACATTCCGTTGCACTGGTTCTGATAAGGCCTTGAATTATCGTAACGACGATGCTGAATCCCTTTCAGGGAGTCGCTGTTTGACTTGCGGTAAATGATGAAGTTCGCAACTCTTTCGGAAGATGCCGAAGCATGGCCAGCCGGAGCGAACCGGTGCGCGCGCATTGTGCTTCCCGCGATTTGATCGCGTATTCTTTAAACCGCATGGCTTCGATGAAACATCGGTCGCTGGACACTGTCTATATTGAATTAATTACAAATGCATAGCCATTTTTCCTGCTGGAGCCGTGAATCCCAACCGTACAAATAGGCCGGCAGATCAGATGAGGATGCAGGATTCTGACTTTGGAATGGCGACCCGATTATCAAGACAAGCAGAACTATTTGTTCCGGAAATCTCCTGGCTGGAAAATCGGAACTTCGATGCGCAAGCAATTGCTTCTGTTCCGCTTTTTGTCGGTTGCGCGGGCTGGAATCTTGCAAGGTCGGTGCAACATAATTTTCCTTCGAATGGGACCCATCTGGAGCGGTATTCTAGGGTGTTGCCTGCGGTAGAAATCAATTCATCGTTTTATCGGCCGCACCGCGCGGCTACCTATGCGCGTTGGCGCGACAGTGTTCCAGAAGCATTCCGTTTCTCGGTGAAGATGCCGCGGTCGATTACGCATCGGCTACGGTTAGAAAACACCAGGATTGAATTACAGCAGTTTCTTGATGCGGCAAATAATTTGCAGCACAAGCTTGGATGTGTACTGGTGCAGCTTCCACCGAACCTTCTGTTCGTTCCATCGATCGCAAGGGATTTTTTAAGCGAACTTCGCTCTTCGGTTGCCGCCGATATTGTGT
Source organism: Burkholderiales bacterium RIFCSPLOWO2_02_FULL_57_36 (assembly GCA_001770855.1). Lineage (GTDB taxonomy): Bacteria > Pseudomonadota > Gammaproteobacteria > Burkholderiales > Burkholderiaceae_D > MESE01. The sequence continues at coordinate 262,463 of MESE01000096.1, read as the reverse complement.
GCGAACCTCGTCATGTGAGCTGGGCCGGGCATGAAGCGAATGAGATATTCGATCAATTCAGAATCGCGCATGTAGCAGCCGATCCGCCAGCCATTCCAATGACTGCGCCGCTGTCCTGTACCGACACGGTTTATGTCAGGCTGCACGGCGCTCCGGTGATATACCACTCCGCTTATTCGGAAGAATACCTGAAACAGCTTGCTGACGAACTCGCCGATCACATCAAGCTGAGCCGACGTGTCTGGTGCATTCTGGATAACACCGCAAGCGGCGCCGCGATACCGAACGCACTGTTTCTTTTTTCCCGCGTTAACGCGGAAATCAAGTTGGCAGCATGGAAACAAGCATTGATCTGATGTTTCGACTCTGGATTTTCTCGCGTTGCCAAGTTGTTGCCACAGGCTTTGCGCAATGTCTCCGAATCAAAGACATGGCCATGGAGTAAATCAGCGCAAAATTTTTTTCGCATGGATAGGACAATAGATCCGGCAACTGCTGTCAAATCCTCATTTGTTGCCGGCAAAGCTCTGTAACAAAACAAACCGTCATCATCCCGAAAGACGGATGTAAGATATAAAAAGTGTGATTAAATTACCAAGAAGCTGTTTGCATCCGATAGCGCTGACTGAAGTTCAGTTGCCGCACTGATATTTGTTAACAAGGGCAACCGAACGGACACGAAACAAGAGCGAAAATCGGTGTCCTGCCAGCAATGAAAATCATGATCCCATCGGCTACGTTATGGGTAACTTGTTTTGAAAGACCGGTTCAAAGGAGTATCTTGGTTGAGTGAAATATTGATGTACTGGATGGAAATCGGAAGGTTTCTGCCTCGCGATGGCGGCACTGGAAGTGCTTCTTATATTGGAACGATAATTCTAGTCTCCAACATAATGATCGCCCTGTCTTTTTATTCCATTTCCATCGCACTGGTTCGCTTCGCACGCACGCGCGGCGATATTAAAACGTGGCCGGCGGCAATGTTTTTTATTTTGGCATTTGCAACCGGAACTGCTTATCTGACTTCAATCTGGATACCTTTGCATCCGGCGTACTGGCCTGATGCCGCCGTAAAAAGCATTACTGCGCTGACATCGATTGCGGCGGCGATATTTTTATGGCGAGTGGCATTTGAAAAAACTGGATCAATATCGAAAAGTTCGAAAGATTTGCATGAAGTAATTCGGCAACTTGAGCATGAGGTGAAGGAACGAATACGTGCCGAGCAAGCGCTGCACAAGTCGCAAGAGTTGCTTCATCAACTGGTGGCATATCAGGAGCGGGTGAAGGAAGACGAAAGAAAGCGCATAGCCCGGGAAATTCATGATGAGCTGGGCCAGAATCTGATGGCTTTGCGAATCGATATTTCAGTATTGCAGGCGCGCATCGCCGATGTGTATCCGATTCTCAACGAGAAAGTCCGCATCGCTTTGGGCCATATCGATACATCGATAAAAGCGGTCCGGATCATCATCAATAACTTGCGCCCCTCGGTACTGGATCTAGGGTTGCATGCGGCGATCGAGTGGCAAGTCAATGAGTTCGAGAGGCGTACCGGCATTGCTTGTACGTTGACAATGGACGATGAGAAATCCGGTTTCGACCTGGATGACAACCGGGCTACGGCGTTGTTTCGCATTTTGCAGGAATCGTTGACGAACGTGGCAAGGCACGCGCGGGCAAGCATGGTCCGGATCGATTTCCGCCGGCAAGATGATCTGTTCTTCATGAAAATCGCCGACAACGGGGTAGGGCTCTTTCCTGGGTGCCGTAGAAAACCCAACTCGTTCGGGCTGTTGGGAATCGGCGAACGGGTCAGCACGCTCGGCGGTGACTTCGCCGTTGAAAGCGATCCAGGGGAGGGCACGGTGTTGACGGTAACGATTCCGGTCGATGCGCTCGTTGCGGTGGATGGATAAGGCCAGGTAATCGCGGCAGCGTCAGGCGCCCACGATCCATCCTTCCAGCGGATCAAAATCGGGCAGGCCGAATCGCGCATCCTTTCGTTGCCATGCCCATGCGGCAAGCAGCCCGCATAATGCCGCATCGAGCAGATCGCCGCTGGCATCATCGATCAGTGCATTGCGATGGCTTCCCGGCGCAAGCCGGATGCCGAGCGGATAAAGTCCGCCTTCGAGGATGTCGACAATATGGAGCCGGGCCGCACGGCGCGCGGGCGTTTGCTTGGCGCGTTCGTCGCTCTTATATGATGCCTTGGTAATCGAACGTGCGACCAGGCCAGGATAAGCTTCCAAAGCAATGCGCGACGGATCGCCGGCATGTAGTGTGTATACAGTAACGCCGGACGCCAGCAATAGCGGTGCGCCCGCGTGCAGCATGTAGGCAACCGGAGGATTGACCCACTTCATCGGCGACGAAGATCCTGCCGGAAGATCGGTGGCGCGATGCGCGAATTTTCTGCTTGTGGGCCGTGCGTCGCAAAAAGCTTTAAAGCTGGTGCGCATGTCGCTGCGCGACAGGGCTGCGACATGTGCGATCAGCGGCGCCCAACTGGTCGGCCAACCCATATGCTCGATCAATTCGCGCGGAAATGAAAATGGAAAATCGAATGCGCCGAGCCATGGCCCCGGCCTGCTCAGCCATGCATTAAATGCGTCATAGTCGTGCAGTGAAACGAGCGATTCCAGTACATAGGTCTCGCCGCTCAGGCAACCGGACGCAATGGTAATGCCTTTGCGCCTGGTCGGCGCCGAAGTGAAATCGATGCCGTGCAGTTTCACCACATGTGCGCCCGGCTATTTCCGCCCGGCTCTGACCGTGGTTGCCGGTCCTTTGCGAGCCGGCCGGCCGGCTGGTGCATGGCGCTCCACCGCGCCTCCCGGGCGCGGCTTGTTTTGTCCGAATTTCCTGGCAAGCTTGTCCGGCCCCGGCGTCTCCTTGCGGCGCTCTGCCGCAATTAACGCCGGTGTTGCGGAGTGCCGCGGCACCAGATGCCGTTCACTGCTGCCGATCAAATCGGAACGTCCCATGCGCTGCAATGCTTCACGAATGATTTCCCAATTGGCCGGATCGTGATAGCGCAGCAAGGCTTTGTGCAGACGGCGAATTTTTCCGCTGCGCACCGTTTCCACCGTTTCCGAATCGGCGGTCACCTTGTGCAGCGGGTTTTTCCTGGAGTGGTACATCGTGGTGGCCAGCGCCATCGGGGTCGGCATGAAATTCTGCACCTGGTCCAGCCGGAAGTTGTTTTTCTTCAGCCATAGCGCCAGGTTCAGCATATCTTCATCGGTCGTGCCCGGATGCGCAGCGATGAAATAAGGAATCAGGTATTGCTCCTTGCCCGCTTCTTTCGAATAGCGGTCGAACAATTCCTTGAACTTGTCGTACGCGCCCATGCCGGGCTTCATCATTTTTGACAACGGCCCTTCTTCGGAATGCTCGGGCGCTATCTTCAGTAGACCGCCGACATGGTGCGTGACCAGTTCCTTCACATACTCGGGCGAACGCACCGCAAGGTCGTAGCGCAAGCCGGAGCTGACCAGGATCTTCTTGATTCCCGGTATCGCGCGCGCCTTGCGGTACAGCTGAATCAGCTTGCTGTGATCAGTGCCGAGATTGGAGCAGATGGTCGGATAGACGCACGACAGGCGGCGGCACGATTCCTCGATCTTCTTGTCCTTGCAGGCGAGCCGGTACATGTTCGCGGTCGGACCGCCAAGGTCTGAGATGGTGCCGGTAAAGCCCTTGGTCTTGTCGCGGATCAGTTCAATCTCGCGCAGGATCGATGGTTCCGAGCGACTTTGAATGATGCGGCCTTCGTGTTCCGTGATCGAGCAGAACGTACAGCCGCCGAAACATCCGCGCATGATATTGACCGAGAATCGAATCATTTCCCACGCCGGGATGTGCGCCTTGCCGTAGCTTGGATGCGGCGCACGCGCATACGCCATGTCGTAGACGTGATCCATTTCATCCATCGCCAGCGGCAGCGGCGGCGGATTCAGCCAGACATCGCGCTCGCCATGTCCCTGCACCATTGCACGTGCATTGCCGGGATTCGATTCGAGGTGAAAGACCCGCGATGCATGTGCATACAGTACCGGATCGTCCTTGATCACATCGTAGGACGGCAGACGCACCACGGATTTGTTGCGGATTTCCTTCAGTGCCGCCTGGCGTTCTTCGCGAGTCAGGATCAATACCGGTTGTTCGGCCGGTTTATCGGTCTTGCAACTGGCGTCTTCCTTCGATTTCATTTCATAGGGATCGGGATGCGGCTCGATGCGGCCCGGCGTGTCGACACGGCTCGAATTGACTTCGCTCCAGTCGTCGGCCGGCTTCCAGCCGCGCGGTACCATGAATGCCGTGCCGCGCAAGTCGCGTATCGACTTGATCGGTTCGCCGGCTGCGACACGATGCGTCAGCGCGACCAATGCGCGTTCCGCATTCCCGAAGATCAGGATGTCAGCCTTCGAATCCGGCAACACCGAGCGCTTGACCTTGTCCGACCAGTAATCGTAGTGGGCGATGCGGCGCAGGCTTGCCTCAATACTGCCTATCACGACGTTGACGTCCGAATAGGCTTCGCGCGCGCGTTGGGCATAGACGACCACGGCGCGATCGGGACGTTTGTTCGGTTCGCCGTTGGCCGTATACGCGTCTTCGGAGCGGATCTTCTTGTCCGACGTATAGCGGTTGACCATCGAATCCATATTTCCGGCGGTGATGCCGAAATACAGGTTCGGTTTGCCGAGCGCGCGGAATGCGTCCGCCGACAACCAGTCCGGCTGACTGATGATGCCGACCCGGAATCCTTGGGCTTCCAGCAGGCGCCCCACCAGCGCCATGCCGAAGCTGGGATGGTCTATATATGCGTCGCCGGTTACCAGGATCACGTCGCAAGAATCCCAACCGAGTTTATCCATCTCGGTGCGCGACATGGGCAAGAACGGCGCCGGCTTGATTTGCCCTTCGCGGTGGCGCGGGTAGGAATACAGGTTTTGTGGTGAATGCATATTACGCAGCAATGGTGCAAGGCACGGCGTCCGAAACGCAGAGCCGCGGCATTAACGAGATAGGGGAACGCGTCAGTATGACAGCTTTGGCCCGAGACGAGGACCGGTGTGGCAAAACGATGTGTCGGTAAATGTGGAAAAGTTACCTAGAAAGAACAATTCTGGTTCCTTTTGTCAGAAAACCGTGGTATTTTTTCCTTCATGGAAACTGTTTCTACCATTGTGGCAAGTGCGGCAAGGATGACAAAGCGTGCAAACGGTAAGTCATCCGTCAGCATCGATGCCGCAATCCGGGCACAGGTCGACGCGGCAAAAGGGGGGAGTGTGTTCAGTCCGGCCGATTTTGCCGGTCTCGGAAGCCGGGCCGCAGTGGACAAGGTATTGTCGCGGTTGACGGCCAGCGGCGAACTGCGGCGCATCGCACGAGGCCTTTATGATCGTTCCGAAAATCTGTCTCCATTGCCTTCCGTAGAGGAAACTGCCCGCGCCTTGGCGGGAAAAAGCAATATGCGCTTGCAGCCGTGCGGTGCATATGCTGCGACGTTATTGGGTTTGTCGGACCAGATGCCATTGAAACTGGTGTTCCTGACCGAGGGAGCGACACGGTCGCTCTGGATCGGAGGCCGGCAAATCGTTCTGAGGCCGACCACGCGGCGCAATATGGCAACTGCCGGGCGTATCAGCGGGCTGGTCATTCAGGCGTTGCGTCATTTGAAGCAGCCTAACGTCGGCGAATCGGTGTTGCGACATCTGCACGCGCGATTAAGCAGCGATGAAAAGGCGGTCTTGCTGGAGGACGCAGCGTTTGCACCGGCGTGGATTGCCGCCATCATGCGGCGTATTGCAAACGCAATGACTCCGGCGATGTAGTGAATTACGGCAGGACGTGCTTCGGTCACTGAAAAATGCCGATGTCACGATGGATGTGAAGCACCAGGGGGTAGCAAACTGTTGATTGCTGACGGGAGCGAGATTGAAGCGGAAGCGATGTCGGCTGCCGCCGCAAAAATTAGGTGCGATAGCGTGAAGGTAATCGATCTATCGCTTGGCTCTTGATGCGTTGAATGGCAGAGTGATTTTCATGACTACAGAAGCATTATTGAGAGTGCAGTTAAGGCGCCTGCTTTCCGGCCTGTCTGATCATGGCCATCAGCATTTGACTGAAGTAGAAACGGATCTGGCGCAAACCACCATTCTGCTCAGCGAGGCGATCGAAAAACTGGGGGCGAGTTTTATGGCGATCCATAAAGCCGTTAGCGCGCAGCAGGAAGCGGTCGACAAACTGTTGACGGCCGCTTCAACAACGCCGGAAGTTGCGGAGCAGTTAAGGAGCATGCAAGGCGAGATCGATACGCATGTCAATTCCGCGGTTACCGGACTGCAATTCCAGGACATGACCAGCCAACTGATCGGCAGAACGGTCCGGCGTGTGACGGGGCTTCGGGATGTGCTCGGCGTGGTGGGGTCCAGCGGATCCGGCGTGCTGCCCGAAAGCGATACGGAGCAGATCGCGGATTTGCTGGAGCGGATCAACAAATTGCTGGATGAGCAGAGCGGGAAGCTTGAAAGCCGGCTGTGGAAACAGGTATCGCAAACACATATGAATAGTGGCGAGATCGAGCTTTTTTGACGATTTATCTATAACAAAGAACGGACCAACGGTCCGGGCACAACAAAATTGTAGGAGCAATGATGGGAAAATCAATTCTGGCCGTTGACGATTCGGGTTCTCTGCGGCAGATGGTGGTATTCAGCCTGCTGGCTGCGGGCTACCAGGTCACCGAAGCGGTGGATGGACAGGATGGGCTGGAAAAGGCCAAGGCGAAAGTATTCGACCTCGTGCTCACCGACCATAATATGCCGCGCATGGATGGCCTGACTCTGATACGTTCACTCCGTACCATCGCGAATTATGAGCGCGTGCCGATTCTGATGCTGACTACCGAGTCCAGTGACGAGATGAAAGCGAAGGGCAGGGCTGCGGGCGCCAATGGGTGGCTGGTCAAACCCTTTGATCCGCAACGGCTGACCGAAGTGGTAAAAAAAGTCATCGGCTAACTGCTCCGTACTGACAAGACACCATGCAAAGCCACCACGACGGAGCGCAATAATGACAATCGATATGAGGCAGTTCTACGGTGTATTTTTCGATGAGACCGATGAACTGCTGGCCGAAATGGAAAAATTGCTGCTCGTGGTGGACGTGGCGGCGCCGGATGCGGAACATCTCAATGCCATCTTCCGTGCCGCTCACTCGATCAAAGGCGGCGCCGCGACGTTCGGCATCGATAACCTGATCGATCTGACTCACCTCATGGAAACGTTGCTGGACCGGATTCGCAAAGGCGAGATGGTCCTGACTATCGAGCATGTCGATGCCTTCCTGTCCGCAAAAGACATGTTGAAGATGCAATTGGATGGGCATCGCCTGCAAACTCCGGTCGACCTCGACGCCGTGGCCGATGCGCGCAAGACGCTGCAGTCGCTCTCTGAGCAATCCGCGCCATCGGCATCGCCATCAGCCGAGCCGGTAGACAGTGCATCTGTCGCTGCTGTCATTGAACCGAAGCATCAGAGATTCCGCATCGAACTGCCGTTAATGCCGGAAGGTGAAGTCGATGTGCTGGCAGCCGAGCTTGGCCTTCTAGGTGAGATCGACAAATCCGCGCTCGACGGAAAACGTTTTGTGTTGTCGCTGTCGACCGTCAAGACTGCCGACGACATCATCCAAATTTGTGCGTTCATGCTTGAACCGCATGAGATCAACATCGTTTTGGACGGAGAATCCGCGCCAGCGGCCAATCAAGCCGCCGATGAAGCCGAACAAGGCTATGGCCTTTTCGAAATGCCGAACATCCCGAATGCCGAACAGCCGGCCGCCGCTTCGAACGAAGACGACCAGGGATACGGATTCTTTGAGCCGATGGTTCCATTCGAGTCTCGCGGTGTCGCGGAGTCGTCGCCGAAAGAATCCATCGACGATTTTATACAGGATGACCCGAGCTCGATTTTTGCTTCAACAGGCGCCCATACGGATTCTGGCGAGCCTTCGGATAGACGGTCGGAAGCGAAGTACGATACCGAGAAAACCGGCGGCGAGGCGTCATCGATTCGGGTCAGCATCGAGAAAGTGGACCAGTTGATCAATCTCGTCGGCGAACTGGTGATTACGCAGGCGATGATCGAACAGCGCACCGATTCGCTCGATCCGCTTACCCACGAACGGTTGTTGAACAGCGTGAACCAATTGACGCGCAACACCAAGGATCTTCAGGAGGCGGTCATGTCAATTCGCATGATGCCGATGGATTACGTGTTTTCGCGTTTTCCGAGAATGGTCCGCGCTCTTGCGGGAAAGCTCGGGAAAAAGGTCGATTTCATCACGCATGGCGCGGCGACCGAACTGGACAAGGGTTTGATCGAACGAATTGTCGATCCGCTGACGCACCTGGTTCGAAACAGTATCGATCATGGCATTGAAATGCCGGAAGTGCGCCGCGCCGCAGGTAAAGGCGATATCGGAAAACTGTCCTTGTCCGCATCCCATCAGGGCGGCAACATCATCATTGAAGTCAGCGATGACGGCGCCGGCCTGAATCGCGACAAAATTCTTGCAAAAGCCGCACAGCAAGGCATTGAACTGCCGGACGACATGTCGGATAACGATGTCTGGCAGCTTATTTTCGCACCGGGATTTTCAACCGCTGAAATCGTAACCGACGTTTCCGGACGCGGTGTCGGGATGGATGTGGTCAAGAGGAATATTACCGCCATGGGCGGCGTCGTCGATATCCGGTCGCTGAAGGGATTCGGCACCACGATTTCCGTATCGCTTCCACTGACATTGGCGATCCTTGACGGCATGTCGGTCAAGGTCGGTGACGAAGTCTACATACTGCCGCTCGGCTATGTGCTCGAATCGCTGCAACCGGCGCCGATCGATGTCAAGGATATCAGCGGTCAGGGCCGTGTGATCAAGGTGCGCGGGGAATATCTGCCGCTGATCATGCTTTACCAGATATTCGGCATCGAGCCGCGCTTTACCCATCCGTCCGAAGGTATTGCCGTCATTCTTGAATCCGATGGCAGAAAAGCGGCGCTGCTGGTGGATGACTTGGTCGGCCAGCAACAGGTTGTGGTCAAAAACATTGAATCGAATTACCGCAAGATCGCAGGCATATCAGGAGCGACTATTTTAGGCGACGGCGGGGTTTCACTGATTATTGATGTCGCCGCGTTGCTGCGTTCCAGCCGCCGGATCGTCGACGAAACTATTTATTCCTTATAGGGAGCAAGCCATGTTGCAATCTGGACAGTTCGGTGCTTCGGCACAGGGATCGAAATTCGGCGCAGAGACCGCCGGAAATGAATTTCTCTCGTTCACGCTCGGCAAGGAAGAGTACGGGATCGACATTTTGAAAGTACAGGAAATTCGCGGTTATGAAGCGGTAACCCGTATCGCCAATGCCCCTGAGTTCATCAAAGGCGTGGTCAACCTGCGCGGCATCATTGTGCCGATCGTCGACATGCGTATTAAATTCAGCCTCGGCGAACCGACATACGACCAGTTCACGGTCGTGATTATCTTGAATATCAGCGGACGAGTAATGGGCATGGTCGTTGACAGCGTGTCCGACGTCATTACCTTGGCGCCCGATCAGATCAAACCCGCGCCGGAAATGGGGGCGGCGTTCAATACCGATTACCTGGTAGGACTCGGCACGCTGGATGAAAGAATGCTGATTCTGGTCGACATCGACAAATTGATGTCTAGCGCCGAAATGGGCCTTATAGAACAGATCGTCGCATGACCGGCATCGAACAATCGGAGCAATTGATGCAACCGGGCGTGTGCCGATCTACGCAAAAAAATAACCAAGAGGTAGGTAAATGAGGAATTCCGTTACCATTAAATCCCGACTGATCCTGACGATTGCTGCCTTGTGCATGCTGCCAATTGTCGGCGGCATCGTTGGCATGTTCAGCGTGCGCTTGACAAATGAATCGCTCAAGGCGATTTATGAAGAGCGTTTGATTCCGACGAAACAGCTGGGAGTCGTGGTCAGACTGATAGACCGCAATCGCATGGCGATTGCGGAATCGATGCACGGTGATCCTTCCGTTGTCAACAAGCGCATGGATGAAGTGGAAAAGCGTTTTGGAGAAATCAACAAGCTGTGGAGCGCTTTCGTGTCCTTGCAGATGACGGCTGAGGAAAGGACTCTGACAGAAAAGGCGCAGGCCAGCCGAACCAAATTCATTGAAGACGGCATGAAGCCAACGATTGCCGCTTTGCGTGCCGTCAACGTCCAGTTTGCGATGGAGCTGTTGCAGGGACCGATGAGAGAATTGTACCTGACCGCGGAGCAGGACATCGATGCACTGATCAAGCTTCAAGACACCCTCGCCCAACGCGACTACAACGATTCACAAGCCAACTATCTGCTCGTTCGCAACGTGTCGACGGTGGGGGTCGTCCTGGGTGTACTGTTCGGTATCCTGATGGGTTACTGGCTGATCCGGGCAATCTCCGGACCGCTGCAAAAGTCGGTGAGCGTGGCGCGCCGTATCGCGGCGGGCGATTTGACGGAGAAGATTGAAGTCCGTTCCAACGACGAAACCGGTCAGATGCTGCAGGGTTTGAAGGACATGCATGCAAGTCTGGTTTCCACCGTGGGACAGGTTCGTGCCAGCACTCATGCAATCGGTCTTGCTTCACGCGAAATTGCCATGGGTAATGCCGATTTGTCGTCACGCACCGAGTCGCAGGCCAGTTCGCTGGAGGAAACTGCGTCTTCGATGGAAGAGTTGACCTCAACCGTCAAGCAAAACGCGGACAACGCCAGACAGGCAAACCAACTGGTGGTGTCGGCCTCCGACGTCGCCATGCGCGGCGGCAACGTGGTCGGCCAGGTAGTCGACACGATGGGTTCAATCAAGAAAAGTTCGCGCAAGATTGTCGACATCATCGGAGTGATTGACGGCATCGCATTCCAGACCAATATCCTGGCGCTCAATGCCGCTGTTGAAGCCGCGCGCGCAGGCGAGCAGGGAAGGGGCTTCGCGGTGGTCGCCGCCGAGGTGCGCAACCTGGCGCAACGCTCGGCCGGTGCGGCGAAAGAAATCAAGGCCTTGATCGCCGATTCGGTGGAGCGGGTCGATCTCGGCAGCAAGCTGGTTGACGAGGCAGGCAAGACCATGGATGAGGTGGTGACCTCGGTCAAGCATGTTGCGGACATCATGAGCGAAATCCTGGCAGCCAGTCAGGAGCAAAGTGCCGGCATCGAGCAAGTCAACAAGGCAATTACCCAGATTGATGAAATGACGCAGCAAAATGCGGCACTGGTTGAGCAAGCGGCCGCTGCAGCGGAAAGCATGCAAAGTCAGGCGGCGGCGCTTGCCCAGGTTGTTGCGGTGTTCCGGCTCGATAGTGGCGCGCCATCCGTTGCGCCATCCGCGTCGGCGCTCGGCAAGCGCGATACGGAAATAAAGAACCTGCCTGCCAGGGCGAAGCCGCTTTCGATATCCAGAGCCGCGCCGCGCAAGGCGGCCGCGCTTGCGATCGAAAAACCAAGGCTGGCCAAAGGAAGCAATACCGATGAGTGGGAAGAGTTTTAAATATCGGGAAGATCGAGACGTTGCGGGTGGCGTATCGCCGCTTTCATAAACGGCTTAGGGATGTTCAATCTGTACCGTGATTTTATTAGGGGACGAACCTGAGCATGAAACCAGCGCGGAAAATCGAACGGGACAACTCTCGGGAATTCGAGTTTACCGTTGATGACTTCGATCGAATACGCACCTTGATCTACCAGCGTGCCGGTATATCGCTCGCCGAGAGCAAACATGAAATGGTCTACGGCCGGCTTGCACGGCGTTTGCGCGCCATGGGAATCAAATCATTTGCGCAATATCTTGATGATCTGGAGAGCGGCAAGAAAGGTGACGAGTGGCAGGCGTTTACCAATGCGTTGACGACCAACCTGACGTCATTTTTCCGCGAAGCGCATCATTTTCCCTTGTTGGCGGACCATGTCCGCGCACGCCGGGAGCATATCGAAATATGGTGCGCGGCGAGCTCTACCGGAGAGGAAGCCTATTCCATCGCAATGACCTTGTGCGAGACCTTCAACACCTTGACGCCGCCTGCGCACATTGTTGCGACCGATATCGACACCAATGTATTGGCAACCGCGGAAAAGGGCATTTATTCGCTGGACAAGATGGCGAAATTGCCTGCCGAACAGGCCAAGAGATTTTTTCTGAAAGGCAAAGCCGACAACAAGGGATTGGCAAGAGTACGGCCGGAGTTGCGGCAGATGATCACATTCCAGCAGCTGAATTTGCTGGAAGACCGATGGCCGATTTCGGGCCCGTTCGACGCCATTTTTTGCCGGAATGTAATGATTTACTTTGACAAGCCGACACAAAGGAAAGTACTGGAACGATTTGTACCCTTGATAAAACCGGATGGATTATTGTTTGCCGGACATTCGGAAAATTTCCTTTACGTATCCGACGCGTTCAAGCTGCGCGGAGAGACAGTGTATGAACCGGACCGCGACGGTACCAGGAAATCCGTCTTGTTGCGCCGAGCATGAAAATGGATCTATGAGCCAAGCACTTCAAGAACAGTTTTCTTCGAATATTTATTACGACCGGACATTCGACCGCGACGCTGCGAAAATCCTGCCTGGTGAATATTATTTCACTGCCAAGGACATGCTGATTGTCACTGTTCTGGGTTCGTGCGTGGCGGCTTGCATCCGCGATCGGGTATCAGGCGTCGGCGGCATGAATCATTTTATGCTGCCGGAAAGCGGCGGCGATGCCAACAGCCCGATTTCCGCATCGATGCGTTACGGCACCTACGCGATGGAAATATTGATCAACGACCTTCTCAAGGCGGGCGCGAGGCGCGAGAATCTGGAAGCGAAAGTTTTCGGCGGTGGCAATGTGCTAAGCGGTTTTTTGGCAATCAACATAGGGGAAAGAAATGCCCAGTTCGTGCGCCGTTATCTGCAGACCGAAAATATAAAGATCGTTGCCGAGGACCTGAACGACGTTCATCCGCGCAAGGTATATTTTTTCCCTCGAAACGGCAAGGTATTCGTCAGAAAGCTCAACAAGCTCAACAATAATACGCTGGTGAACCGTGATCAGGACTATGCACACCGACTCCAGAAGAGCCCGGTCGGCGGAGAGGTTGAGTTGTTTTCATGATGAGCATCGGGAAAATCAAGGTATTGATCGTTGATGACTCTGCATTGATACGCAGCGTCATGACTGCGATTATCAGCAGTCAGGATGATATGGAAGTGGTCGGCGTTGCGCCAGATCCGCTTGTCGCGCGCGACCTTATCAAGCAAACCAATCCGGATGTGCTGACGCTTGACGTAGAGATGCCGCGCATGGATGGTTTGGACTTTCTTGAAAAACTGATGCGGCTGCGGCCGATGCCGGTGGTGATGGTGTCGTCGCTGACCGAGCGTGGCTCGGAGATTACATTGCGTGCGTTGGAACTCGGCGCGGTCGATTTCGTGACCAAACCGAAGATGTCGATTCAGGCCGGCATGCGCGAGTACACAGACATGATTGCGGACAAGATCCGTGTCGCGGCCAAGGCAAATATCAGGCCGCGAACGCTACGCGGATCCGTTGCAAGTGGCGACGGATCCGAGTCGCTGCCGATGATCAGGAATCCGCTTACCAGTAGCGAAAAGCTGATTATTATCGGGGCGTCAACCGGCGGCCCGGAAGCAATCAAGGAGTTCCTGATCAGGATGCCGCCCGATTGTCCAGGTATCCTGATTGCACAGCATATGCCCGAGGGATTTACACATTCGTTCGCCAGGCGTCTGGATAACCTGTGCAAGATTTCGGTCAAGGAAGCGGAACATGGCGAGCGGATATTGCCGGGTCACGCCTATGTGGCGCCTGGTCACTCGCATCTGATGTTATCGCGCAGCGGCGCCAACTATATGACGCATCTGGACCAAGGGCCGCCTGTCAATCGCCATCGGCCCTCCGTGGATGTGCTATTTGGCTCCGCCGCAAAATATGCCGGAAAAAATGCAGTCGGTGTAATCCTGACCGGTATGGGCAAGGACGGTGCACTGGGCATGCGTGAAATGAAAGGCGCCGGCGCATACAATTTTGCGCAGGATGAAGCTTCATGCGTCGTGTTCGGCATGCCGCGGGAAGCGATCGCGGTGGGCGCCGCGCACGAAGTTGGATCGTTGAGCACGCTGCCTGGCATGGTGCTCGATTATTTTGCTACACATAGCGGACGCTCGCTGCGTGTTTGAAACCATCCATACTCTTCCGGCGAACCAGAGGCATTACTCACTGACTTGAAAGTTGAATGCTAGGGGCGCAGAGCCGGCGTTCACGGGAGGCATGTGAGAAATGCTTGTAAAATCCGCTAAAATCTCTCTATCCTAGTGCTCCTGATGCCGACAAAGACGCCGGCGTTTTCCAAAGGCCGTCGAAGCTGACGTCGCACTTCGGCAGGCACGGGGCGTCACGATCGCTGCACGCCTGGAATTAAATCATCAAAATATGTTCCTCAATAAAAATCAAGCATCTTCCCTGGCCATATTCTGCAAAGTGGTCGATAACTTTGGCGACATCGGTATCTGCTGGCGCTTGGCGAGGCAGTTGCAGCAAGAGCATGGCATCGCCGTCACCCTGTGGGTTGACGATTTGCGGAGCTTTCAACGGATTTGTCCAGATGTCATGAGCAACGTCGAAGTACAGCAGCTTGCTGGCGTGACGGTGCGTCACTGGCGCAATCAGGAGGGCATATTTTCGGCCAGCGATATCGCTGATATCGTCATCGAATTTTTTGCTTGCGATATCCCGCCAGGCTACATCGCGGCAATGGTGGAGTGCAATCCGCGCCCGGTGTGGCTCAACCTGGAAGGATTGAGTGCTGAGGAATGGGTTGAAGGTTGCCACACTTTGTCCTCGCCTCAATCACGCTTGCCATTGACGAAATATTTTTTCTTTCCTGGCTTCACAAACAAAACAGGAGGCTTGCTGCACGAATCTTCATTGGAAGAACAACGTCAGCAATTTCAATCAAATCAAGCCGCCATAACGGCTTTTTTCGCCCAGTTCGGCGTGACGCCAGCGGAAATGTCATCGTTAAAGGTGTCCTTGTTTTGTTATCCGCAGGCACCAGTCGTGGCACTGTTTGAACAATGGCAAAGCGGTGATACATCAATCACTTGCCTCGTACCCGAAGGGGTTGCTGTCGATACGATTCAAGCATTTCTTGGAGCGGAAGCAAAAGCGGGAGCAGCACGAACCCGCGGCGCGCTCACCGTACGCGTATTGCCTTTTGTTGCTCAGCCGGACTACGACAAGCTGTTATGGGCGTGCGACCTCAATTTTGTGCGTGGAGAGGATTCCTTTGTGCGTGCACAGTGGGCAGACAAGCCATTCATCTGGCATATCTATCCCCAGGACGAGAACCTGCATCACAAAAAATTGAGCGCATTCTTGCAGCGTTACTCCGGCGGCATTGAAAGTTTGACTGCCTTCTCTTTGTGCTGGAATGGTGCCGGGACTGAGAGCATGGAAGAGCAGGTCAACTGGGCTGCGCTATGGCCGTCATTTCAAGCTGACATGCCAAAAATCGCGTGCCGGTCTGCGGAGTGGAAATGGCAAGTGCTGGTCAACGGGGATCTGACATCCAATCTGCTTAAGTTTGCCCGTGCGAGTCGTCAGTGATGCTTAAAAAGACGGTATAATGCGCGGTTAATTTATAACGTATTTTTATTCAATCAAACGTGAGCTTACGGCGCTTTTGGCTGGGAGGCGACAGATGATTTTTATGCAACCAACTTTTTACGTTCACTCTTTATGAAACCTGCAAAAGAAATTCGTGTTGGCAACATCATTATGGTCGATAGCAAGCCTATGATCGTGTTGCGTTCTGATGTTAACGGTTCAAGCCGCACGGGCTTCACATACAAATGGAAGATGAAAAATCTCCTGACGAACAGCCCTCAGGAAAACGTAATGCGAGGTGACGACAAATTCGACGTCGTAGTTCTCGACAAAAAGCCTGTGACTTATTCGTATTTCGCTGATCCATTGTTCGTGTTTATGGACGCTGAATACAATCAGTACGAAATCGAGGAGGAAAACCTGGGTGATGCGCTGCACTACCTGAAAGAGGGCATGGAATGCGAAGCCGTTTTCTATAACGATAAAGCGATTTCTGTCGAATTGCCAACAACCATTGCGCGTAAGGTGGCTTACTCCGAGCCGGCAGTCAAGGGCAATACTTCCGGCAACGTCTTGAAGGAAGCCAAGATTGAAAATGCCATCGAGGCGCACGCACACACCGTTCAAGTGCCGCTGTTTGTCAGCACGGACGACGTGATTGAAATCGATACCCGCACCAACGAGTACAAGCGAGTGGTTCGCAACTAAATCGCCTGAAATCAAAAAAACGCTGCTGATAGCGGGCAGCGTTTTTTTTTGCCCATCTGTTTTGTAGTCCCGCTTCAGAAATAAGCTAGAACCAGCGAATCCGGCAACATCCGTTCGGCGATGTACGATCCAGCTTCGGCTCTCAATAGCCCGCGATATCGTGCTTGTATGTCGGGCAGCCGTTCATTCCCCAATTGCCGGCACATATATCCCACTTGCACTTTTCTCGCTGAAGAAAGCTTGCCTTGCGCTTGCATTGGTTGAACTCGTGGGCAAGGTTGACGCGCCTGGCTAACTGGCCTGCATTACTCGAAGTCCGCTTGCCTGACGATTGATCAACCCAGGCTTCTGGTCCGGATTTTTTTCGAGGGTTTGGCACTGCCGAGGCGGTCTTCCTGGTTTCCGCGAATGCCTGGGCTTTCAATCGGCTTATTTCATTGGCTCGTTCGCCTCCACCGACAATATTATTTCGCCGTGGAGCGTGCCTTTTCTTTTGATCGGGTCTTGCCTGCTTTTTCTGCAGAATAGCTAAAGTCGAGACTGACGCTTTCCGACGTGAGTTGGCAGCGGAAGCGATGCTGGAGGCGGATTGAGTTTCAGGCATCGATATCGTCCGGTATTGCCCCATCTCGCTCTGATTTGATCCCGATGATGCCAGACTACCGGCACTTTTCGTCGGAATACCAGCAATGGCGATCGGCCCATCGTCTTTCCGATCTGCGAGCGTATTGGAGGCAGTTTGTCTTGGAGGGACTGCATCGGCAGGCTGGGGTTTGGCGGAAGGAGACGACATCGTATTCATGCGAATGGCATTGTCTGGAGTTTCCATCCACCAAAAAGCGCCGACTATCATTGCTATCATCAAGGTAAATATTCCAGCAAATAATCCTGATTGCAAGAGCATGAAATGGTGCTTACTCCGTTTCCTGCAAGTGAGGGGCGGCGATTTGTTTCCACCGGAACATTCGGTGCGTGCAATAGTGGGCGAGGTATTCGCAGCTTTTTCTAAAGCTGCCAACGGCGGCGTTTGCCCCGATACTTTAATCGGTTGGGAGCTGGACGTTGGCTGGCGACGGGATAACGGTGTGGCGGCAGATGCGGTTTGCAGCGGCTTTGTCGGAAGCACTCCCGCTATAAGATGGAAACCGCGTTTGGCGCGAAATTTTGCATCGGGATATTCATGGTAGGGGCGAGCTGCATATCCGGTTTGTTCCAGTGTCACTGTATGCCTGGAATGATGTGCAACCGAATTGCCGGATTCGTATATGCTTGCAGATGCGCAATTTTCAGATCGGCAATTTCCGCGCATTGTTTCCAGTCTCCTTAACGGTCAATACACATGTCACTATCAAGATGACGTGATGATGATGTCAAAAGTTCCAGGATGAAGTAGGAAGCAGCATCAAGAATGCAGACCCCGAGCGTAAAAGATCGCCAATCGTTCAAATGAAGTCGGATCGGTGCCTCTTCACAGGCAGCGGGAGCCAATGCCTTTGCGAGACGCCAGGATACGCAAGCTGCTTTAGCGTTCCTTCAGTATGCGTTCAACCCGTTCAGAGGCGGGTGGATGGCTGGAAAGATAAGAAGACCCTTCCGAATCCTCACCAATTTTCTCGAACAGCAAGGTGAGGTTTGACAAATCGATTCCATTCGCTTTCAGCATGGCGATCGCGTAGTCGTCAGCTTCGCGTTCGGCATCGCGTGAATATTTCAGATCCAGCATGATGGTCGGGATACCGGCAACGATCGAAGAAACGTCGCCGGAGAGCGCCATTGCGGCGGCACCGATGACAGAGCTTTGAATGACACGCCGCATCAGATGGCGTTCATGCAAATGCGCCAGCTCATGGGCCAGTATGCCAATAACTGCATCGTCGGATTGAACCAATTGCACAATCTCGTCGGTAAGTATGATTTGGCCGGAGGGAAGCGCGAACGCATTCGGTCCGATTTTGCTTTTGCGGAAAATAATTTCATATGCAGGTACGCCTTGCCGGGGTGGCACCAATCCCTTGAAACGGGCCACGATTTCCTTGCGCCGGGCCTCAGGGAGCTTTGACGGCGCCAGAATTCTTTGGTCCAGAAAATCGAGTGTTTCACGTCCGATAACGCGCTCGGCTTGCTCCGGCAACGCCTTCGCGATTGCTTCGGACGCCGCCGGCAAGCCATACAAATAGCCGAATACCAGGATCGTCATTGTCGCAATGCAAGCGATGAATGTTCCACGCCAGCTCTGCTGCACCGCTACCACAAGAGAATCCTGATAACCGGTTTCGGCAAGCAGCTGATTGAAGCTGGAATTGTCCGATACTTCCAGATAGGCGCCATCAAGGAATGTCACTTTACGCGCGGCATTACGCACGCGCTCCGAGACGCGCAATTCATCAATCGGACAATTCCGTTGTATGTCACCTGTGACAAAGGCGGTTCCCGCCGCGACGGAAAATTCCACCGCGAATCGGCGCGATGTCTTTCCATCGAAGTAAGCGGCGGAGATACCCATTTTTCTCTTGTTAAAGGGATAGATCGAAATCGAGCAAATCGGCCATGCCCTCGCCGGTTGCCGAGGCTTTTGCCTGCGTGTCGGCGATGAAGTTATCTAGGCTATCGTTCGGCAACAGCGACATTGACTCGATCCGATACTTCATTGCACGGACTTGCGCGAACGGTATGAACAGTCCAAGAGTCAGCATGATGCCAACGATATTGGTGACTGCAATGAAAGTCATTCTGGTCCATTTCATTTCGCTCTTGAATTGATGCCCGGAAAGTCTGGTGTTGTTCCAGATCAGATTCTGGATCATCGTCAAAAAGATCGGGAAACACAAAAAGAGCCAGAGATACATGGCGAACACGAAAAATACGATCGCGGCAATGGTGGCCGGGTCCGCTCCTTTCCCGCTGCCCGTTGCAATGAGCCCCATCAGTGCGCCGCCGAAGCTAAGCGTAATTGCCGTGGCGCCTGCGACGAAAATCAAAAAGCCGATCAGATATGTTTTGTAGAACGTTCCTACGTTGGCATGGAAAGAAAAATGCGTGGCGCCGAACCGGCTTTCCTCATGCTGAAATTTTTTCATTCGCTGATGGGCGAAAGGCGCCAGCAGATAGAGCGTAAACAACGCGAATATCGGGAGCAGGAAAAATACAAAATACACTTTGCCCAGTGTGCCGCGAAAGCCGAACCGGATGCCGCGATAGCTGGAATTGTAAAGTTTGAACTGAATACTCTTCCATAGCAGCCAAGGCATAACCAGCATCAGGACGCCAAGCATCGCGAAGCCAATCGATTCGGAAATCATGAAGGCGATATTGTATGCGCCGACGAACGCCACAGCGACCAGGCGGCCTTTTAAAATCGCGACCGGATTGCCATGATATTCAAAACTGGAACCGGCGACACGCGTACTATCGTAAAAATAGCGGGTCCGGCGCACTTTCGCCCACGCAGAATAGATGCCGAAGGTGACGATTGTCAGCAGAAGATTGACAATCCAGATACGAAAATACTCGCTTCCGCTTCCGGTAAAAGTAAATCGCTCCAGCCGGACCGGAGGTTCCAGCATGGTTTGCACCGGTGAAAGTCCGGAAGGGGTTTCGATCAATTCTTCTTGTACGGCACTCATTTTTTCTCCCCGTGTGTTTTCATCATGTCAAAACGGAGAGAACGATGACTTGCCGGCAAGAAAATGTCAATAGATCATGATTAAAAACCGGAAGAGCCGGAAAATTGGCGAAGCAGTCAAATTCCGCGAGTTTGATGTGCGGGTCAAGACGGATAGGACGGCGCGTGGAAGGAACTGCGCGCCTGCCAAGCGCGCGAGCTCCAACCGGTTAATCGGGGGATTATTCAGCAGCTACTTGTAAAACCAGCTTGCCGAAGTTTTTTCCCTCGAACAACATCAACAGGGCATCCGGGAAATTTTCCAGGCCTTGAACGATATCCTCGCGGGTTCTGAAGTTTCCTTCTTTCATCCATTTGGCCATTTCCGCAACGGCGACCGGATAACGGTCCGCATAGTCGAATACGACGATCCCTTCCATCCGCGCACGGTTAACCAGTAGGGAAAGATAGTTGGCCGGGCCTTTGACCGGCGCCGTGTTGTTGTACTGGGAGATCGCGCCGCAGATGATGATGCGCGCCTTCAAATTGATCCGCGTGAGTACGGTATCCAGAATGTCGCCGCCCACATTGTCAAAATAAATATCCACGCCGTTCGGGCAATGGGTTTTGAGACCATCCTTGACCGATTCATTTTTATAATCGATGCAGGCATCGAAGCCGAGTTCGTTCACCACGAAATCGCATTTATCCTTGCCACCGGCAATGCCCACGACACGGCAGCCCTTGTGTTTGGCAACCTGGCCGACGGTTTGACCAACTGCGCCGGCGGCGCCGGATACGACCACGGTTTCACCGGCTTTCGGCATTCCGACGTCGAGCAAGCCGAAATACCCGGTCATGCCGGGCATGCCTAGCGCATTCAAATAGGCCGGCAGCGGTGCCGCAGCGGGGTCGACCTTGTATAGCGCAGCGGTCTTATCGTTCGCGGCGCCGACCCAATACTGCTGAACTCCGAGACCACCGGAAACAGTATCGCCAACAGCGAATTTCGGCGATTTGGATGCGACCACCTTGCCGATGCCGCCTGCGCGCATCACTTCGCCGATTGCCACCGGGCGAATGTAGGATTTCCCCTCATTCATCCAGCCGCGCATGGCAGGGTCGAGTGAAAGATATAAAACCTTGACTACGATTTCGCCATCGCCTATTTCGCGAACCGGTTCCGAGGTGAAGTTCCAATCGCTTGGCTTTGGCATGCCGACAGGGCGTGCGGCGAGTTGAACCTGTTGATTCATATTGGCAGTCATGGTGATCTCCTGTGGGCTGAATTGTTGTGGCAAGACTATAACGCAAAATGCACGATCGTGCTTTTTTTAAATGTGTAACAGCAGTGGAACTTTTTAAACTTGCCATGGACCAATGGGGGAGTCCGCAATGCTTTACCGCAACTCACGGGGTGTCGGCCTGATGTACAGGGCGCGAATGCATGTCAAACGCTGCTTTGTCACAACGACACAAAACTTACAGAAGGCTGAAACGCGCTTGTACCGTCAACGCGTACATCACGTCATGGCATATCGTCACATTTCCAGGAGATCACATGCTTCGATCCGAATCGCTTTTTGGCAAGCGCGAAACCAATACGCCAAATCCCCCACTCAGCACCACCAACAGCTTGCCGCCAGTTGGAAACTCGAGCGCTGCCAAGGCAATCATGCCCTCGGCAAGCAACTCGGTCGGCAATTCCAATAATACCGATTCGTCTGCTTCCAGCACCAACGAAGTCGGAAGCAAGCTGATTGTCGGACCGAACATCAAGCTCAAGGGCGTCGAGATCACCGATTGCGATACTCTGGTGGTAGAAGGCCGAGTAGAAGCGACGATGGATTCGCGTGTGATTCAAATTGCAGAGCGCGGCGCGTTCAAGGGTTCGGCCGAAATCGATATCGCTGAAATTCGCGGTGAGTTCGACGGTGAACTGACCGTGCGCCAGAAGCTGGTGATCTACGCCACCGGCAAAGTGTCCGGGAAAATCCGTTATGGAAAAGTCGTGATTGAAGAGGGTGGCCAACTCGCCGGTGACGTTCAGGTTGGTACTACGGCAGCCGGTGCACGTGGCTTGGCTGTAGCAAAAGCCGTCTAGCAAAACAGTACATCGGTCATACCGGTTTTCTGCACCGTCAGTGCTCTGCAACGAGTGCTGGCGGTTTTTTTTGTCGGATTTTCGTTTTCCGGATAAGTGTATCGGGGCATTCCATTTGTCTTCCGCGGCGAGGATGGGGCGGGTTTTGTTCAATCCGTCCGGGCGTGCGACAATAACGCGCTTGGGCTGGTGCTTCTGCCGGCGCACTTTACGAAATACCGACCATCATGATGCATCCGGAATACATCCTTACCTTGTCCTGTCTTGATCAGCGCGGTATTGTCCATCGCGTATCCGGATTTTTGGCCGAACACGGCTGCAACATTATTGATTCCGCTCAGTTCGGCGATGGACAATCGAAGCTGTTCTTCATGCGTGTCCATTTCTCCGCGGAGGATTCGTCCATTGGCGATGCGGCCTTGCGTGACCGGTTCGGCGCATTGGGGAGCACGATGCAAATGAACTGGCAGCTGCATGACGCGCGCAAGAAGCCGCGTTTGATGCTGATGGTTTCCAAGATCGGGCACTGCCTGAACGATCTGCTGTTCCGTTACAAGACCGGTTTGCTGCCTGTCGAAATCTCGGCCATCGTATCCAACCATACCGATTTCTATCAGTTGGCGGCAAGTTACAACATTCCGTTTCATCATTTACCGCTTGCAATCGGCGCATCGCCCGAAATGAAGCGGGCGCAAGAACAGCGTGTGCTGGAAATCATCAAGGCCAACGATATCGATCTGGTGGTTCTGGCACGCTACATGCAGATTCTGTCGCCCGAAATGTGCGAGACCTTAAGAGGGCGGGCGATCAATATCCATCATTCGTTCCTGCCCAGCTTCAAAGGTGCCAAGCCTTACTATCAGGCGCATGACCGAGGTGTGAAGTTGATCGGCGCCACCGCGCATTTCGTCACCGGCGACCTGGATGAAGGTCCGATCGTGGAGCAGGACGTGGAACGGGTCGATCATGCGATGGATCCGGACACGTTGACCGCGATCGGCCGCGACGTGGAGTGTGTCGTGCTGGCGCGTGCGGTGAAATGGTTTGTCGAACACCGTGTTTTACTCAACGGGCATAAAACAGTGGTGTTCAAATAGCCAGACAGTAGGCCGGTGCCGGATGCGGCGGGAATTCAAAGGGGCATACCGATTGCGGTGCCCCTTTTATTTTGGATATGCTACTTAAGCACTCGCTGCAGCCATGCGCTGATATCGTCAATTTCTTCAGGGCAGACCGAATGCTGCATCATGTATTCATGCCACTCCACCGAATAGCCGAGCGCCTTTAAAAAATCCCGCGACGTTTCTGCGCGATCGATGGGAATCACTTGATCGCCGCGGCCATGCGCCATGAAGATAGGTGTTTCGTGATTCGCATTGTGACGTTCCGTCATGACCGTGGTATGAAGCGGAACATAACCGGACAGGCATAGCAATCCCGCCAGTCTTTCGGGATGCCGCAATCCGGCCTGGATCGCCATCGCGCTGCCTTGCGAAAATCCGGCCAGCACGATTCGATTTGCGGCAATCCCGCGCGATTTTTCCTGCTCGATCAAACGTTCGATCGCGGCTTGCGATGTGCGCAAGCCGGTTTCATCTTCACGCTTGACCAGGTCGTTCCCGAGGATGTCATACCATGCGCGCATCACGTAACCGCCGTTGATCGTGACCGGCATGGTCGGCGCATGCGGAAACACGAAACGGATCGGCGGACATCCGGTTAAATCGAGTTCACGAACGATCGGCACGAAATCCGATCCATCCGCGCCCAGCCCATGCATCCAAATGACGGACACAGTCGGATTGGGCGCGGTTTCAATTTGAATGGTTTCAAGCAAGGAGGTATTCATCTGTTTGTTTTTAAAAATGGTATCTGTGTTTTGCAGTGCTTCATTATTCGGATTTTGGCCGAACTGCCGACTTGGGGCGAAATGCCTGGCACACTGCCTCACTGGTTTCGATATACGGTCCGCCGATCAAATCAATGCAGTACGGAACCGCCGCAAAGATGCCCGGCACGACTTGCTTTCCATCGGCGTCTTTCAAACCTTCCAGGGTTTCCCGGATCGATTTTGGCTGTCCTGGCAGATTCATGATGAGGGCGGCATGGTCCTGTGTCTCGCGAATGACCGCAAGCTGGCGTGAAAGGATCGCAGTTGGGACAAACCTCAGGCTGATCTGGCGCATTTGCTCGCCGAAGCCGGGCATCGGCTTGGTGCCGACCGCCAGCGTCGCTTCCGGCGTGACGTCGCGTCGTGCCGGGCCGGTGCCGCCGGTGGTAAGCACGAGATCACAGTGCAACTGATCGACCAGCTCAATCAATGTTTGTTCGATGGCGGCTTGCTCATCCGGAATCAGGCGGGTTTCGATTTTCCATGGACTGGTCAGCGCCGCACTGAACCATTCGCGTAATGCAGGTATGCCCTGGTCCACATAAACGCCGCTGGAGGCACGATCGGAAATGGAAACCAGGCCGATCAAGAGTTCTTTGGAATCATTCTTCGGATTCGTCATGCGGCTCAGGCTCTTGCGGCGTTGTTTTCGATTGCAATTGTTTCAGTATCTGGAAAATTTCACGATATGCCTTGGGCGGCTTATTCTCGGCTTGCTCTTTGCGGGCGTTACGGATCAGGATACGCAAGTGCTGAACATCCACTTCCGGGTGCTCCGCGCGCAAGTCGGTCAGTGCGCTGTCATTGCTCAATAATTTTTCGCGCTTTCGTTCGAGTGCGTGCATCGCCGCCGTTTCGGTTTTGGACGCGCCTTTCCAGCTATCGAGCGTCCTTTGAATCGCGGCGAGTTCGTCCTCATCAAGCGTACGCATTTTTTTTCCAACATACTGGAGCTGCCTGCGTCGGCCTTCATGGTCCTTGATCAATTGGCATTCGAGAATCGCGTCCCGCACATCTTCGGGCATCGGGACGCGCTTCACGCGCTCTTTCGGTTCAGCGATCAGCTCTGCGCCCAATTTTTGCAACGCGGTCATTTCGCGTTTTAATTGCGACTTGGATGGGCGATCGTACTCCTGCTCGAATTCATTCGATTGGAAGCCGCAGGCGCCTCGATTTGGATTTGGCATAGTGGGGAAATGGGTGGGTCTCAAAGGCAGTCGGTAAACGACTGCTATCATAACTGTTTTATACGTATTTCGAAAAACACCATCTCATGAGCGATTCCATCTTTATTCATAGCCAGGACCAATTAAAACAGCTCGCGCAGGATGTGCTGCGTTTCGCAAAGGAAAAAGGCGCGTCCGATGCGGCGGTCGAAATCAGCGAAGGAAACGGCCTGTCCGTCACGGTACGCAAGGGAAATATCGAAACCATTGAACAGAATAAAGACAAGGGTATCGGCGTAACGGTCTATTTAGGCAACGAAAATTCGATTCGACGCGGCAATGCAAGCACTTCCGATTTTTCCCGGCAGGCATTAAAAGACACTGTTGATGCCGCTTACAACATCGCCCGCTTTACCGCGGAAGACAATTGCGCCGGTTTGCCGGACGCCGACGCATTCGAGATGAACCCGATGGATCTGCAGTTGTGTTACCCGTGGTTGATTTCGGCGGAAGAAGCGGTCGAACTGGCAAAACGCGGCGAGGCGGCGGCATTTGCGGTGGATAAACGCATTACCAATAGCGAGGGCGCAAGTGTTTATGCGCAGCAATCGCATTTTATTTCCGCCAATACCCGCGGTTTCATGGGCGGATATCCTTACTCGCGTCATACCATTTCTGTGGTGCCGATCGCCGGGAAAGGGGCAAACATGCAGCGCGACGATTGGTATTCATCGATGCGCGATCCGAAAAGGCTGGCCAGGCCGGAAGATGTCGGCCGTTATGCCGCCGAACGGGCATTGGCGCGTCTGAATGCGCACAAACTCGATACGCGCACGTGTCCCGTCCTGTTTGAAGCACCATTGGCGGCCGGGTTGCTGGGAGCATTCGTCCAAGCCGTATCCGGCGGTGCGCTTTATCGCAAGTCGACCTTCCTGCTCGATTCCTTGGGCAAGCAGGTATTCGCACCGCACATTCAAATCCTTGAAGACCCGCATATTCCGGGTGAGGTCGGCTCTTCGCCGTTCGATGAAGAAGGTGTCAAAACCCACCGGCGCGACGTGGTAAAGGATGGCGTGGTGCAAGGATATTTCCTGTCGACTTATTCGGCGCGCAAGCTCGGCATGAAAACCACCGGCAATGCCGGCGGCTCGCATAATTTGTCATTGACATCGTCGCTGACTACGCCTGCTGATGATTTCAAGGCAATGCTGCGCAAGCTCGACACCGGTTTGCTCGTCACGGAATTGATGGGGCAAGGTGTGAATTATGTTACCGGCGATTATTCGCGCGGTGCATCCGGATACTGGGTCGAAAAGGGCGTTATCCAATATCCGGTGGAAGAAATCACCATTGCCGGCAACATGAAAAATATTCTCCGTCAAATTGTGGCCGTCGGTGCCGACGTCCTGATTCGGGGCACGAAGCAGACTGGTTCCATCCTCATTGAAGAGATGGTCGTCGCCGGCGGTTAAGCGTGTTTTAGCAGCTTTCACTACGTAGTTCTACGTAGAACTACGTAGCCCGACCCTGTTGAGCGATTCTTTTATTGCAGCAATCCCATCGGCGCTCTACAATTTCCGGCAGCGTGAAGCTAGATTGTGCGTCCGCATCACAAGAGCGGTGCCGCATAGTTTTTGGTGTTTAAATCCTTTAGGAGACAACAATATGGAACGTCGTTCCTTTCTTAAGAAAGCCACGGTTGCAGTAGGTGCCGGTGCCATCGCAGCACCAGCCATTGTGAATGCGCAAGCGCAGGTACGTTGGCGGCTTGCTTCCAGCTTCCCCAAGGCACTGGACACTATTTTTGGCGCTGCTGATGTCTTCGCCAAGGCTGTAAACGCCATGTCGGGCGGCAAGTTCACGATTTCGGTGCATGCCGGCGGCGAACTGATGCCGGCGTTCGGTGTAGTCGATGGCGTGCAGAACGGCACAGTTGAATGTGCCCATACCGCACCATATTATTTCTTCGGCAAGGATGAGACCTTCGCTCTCGGCTGTGCTATCCCATTCGGGCTGAACTCGCGCCAGATGACTGCCTGGTACTATGACGGCAACGGGCTGACGCTCATGCGCGAGTTTTACAAAAATTACAATATCGTCAATTTCGCGATGGGCAATACCGGTGCACAGATGGGCGGCTGGTATCGCAAGGAAGTAAATTCGCTTGAGGACATCAAAGGCCTGAAGATGCGCATTGGCGGTTTCGGCGGCAAGGTGCTGGAGCGTATTGGCGGTGTACCGCAAAACATTCCCGGTGGAGAGGTCTATCAAGCGTTGGAGAAAGGTACGATTGATGCTGCGGAGTGGGTTGGGCCATATGACGATCTGAAGCTGGGTTTCCAAAAAGTGGCGCCGCATTACTACTACCCTGGCTGGTGGGAAGGCGGACCGCAACTGGAGCTGTTTGTCAATCAAAAAGCCTACGACGCGCTGTCGGCGGAGAACAAGGCGATCGTCGAAGCAGCGGCTTCTCATGCGCACATAGTCATGCAAGCGAGTTATGACGCTCGCAATCCGGATGCCTTGAAGAAGTTGGTGGCTGGCGGCGCCAAGTTGCATCGCTTTTCGAAGCCGATCATGGAGGCTGCCTTCAAGGAATCGCAGGCGCTTTACAGTGAGCTCTCTGCGAAGAACGCGAACTGGAAGAAGGTTTACACAGATTTCGCGAAGTTCCGTGCCGATTCAAACCTTTGGTTCCGCTTTACCGAAGCCGGCTTTGACGACTTCATGCAATCGCAAAAACTGTAATTCGTAATTCGTCCGTACTCGGACTAAACCCACGCGGCGCAAGCCGCGTGGGTTTTTTTTGGTGCGCCCAGCATGGGCGCACTCCTGTGGGTGAAAGTCCCGCCGCGAGCTGACCACAGTGAGCGAAGTGAAGCGCAACTGCATGAGGGCAACCGAGTGTGGGAAGGAAGCGTGGAGCATAAATCATGAGCCGAGGAACACGAATCGCATAAAAGGCGCTGCCGATCAGGGCGAGCGGGCTAGAAACCGTGAAGCTCTTGTGGTCAAGGAAAGGCGGCGTAAATGCGGCGGTTGTGTGATGAAGGAGTGCGACCCTTACCTGGGGACGCCCCGTCTTGCGCCTAAAAGGGCGACGGTGAAGGCCGGAGCCGGGGTCTCAGCAGAGGTCATAGTAGTTGGTGGTAGCGCTGGGAAGGCTCGACCCCGCCGACGAAGGACCGAACGAGTAGGAGTGATTTCCGATATGTCGATGCAGGAAGCAAAGCGTCAGATGCCTGCTTGCGCGGGGCGGGAGGCCATAGGGCAAGGTGAAGCCATGCCTGATGCTTTCAGCGACGAAGCGTTCTGCCCGCGACCTGCCACCGGAGACACGGGGTCGGCGCTGCTGCAAGCGGTGCTGACGACAGAGAACCTGCGGCGGGCGTTCAAGCGTGTACGTGCCAACAAGGCGTGCCAACAAGGGAGCGGCGGGTGTGGATGGACTGGATATCAACCAGACGTCCCGTCATCTGGCGACTGCGTGGTGGCGCATACGAGAGCAACTGCTAACAGGGACGTACCGGCCCAGTCCGGTGCGTCGGGTGACAATTCCTAAGCCTGATGGTGGCGAGCGCGAGCTCGGCATCCCGCGGTGACGGATCGCTTGATCCAGCAAGCACTGCTACAGGTGCTGCAACCGATGCTTGATCCCACTTTCAGCGAGCATAGCTACGGCTTTCGTCCGGGCAGGCGTGCGCAAGAAGCGGTGTTAGCCGCTCAAGCGTATGTCCAATCCGGTCTGCGGGTCGTGGTCGACGTAGACCTGCCGAAGTTCTTTGACCGGGTCAACCATGACATCCTGATCGACCGACTACGGAAACGCATTGATGACGCCGGAGTGATCCGGCTGGTCCGTGCCTATCTGAACAGCGGCATCATGGACCACGGCGTGGCGCAGTTGCGGCACGAAGGGACGCCGCAAGGCGGTCCGCTCAGTCCTCTACTGGCCAACGTGATGCTCGACGAGGTGGACAAGGAGCTAGAAAGGCGCGGGCATTGCTTTGCGCGCTACGCCGACGATGCGAACGTGTATGTTCATATCGTGCGGGCGGGCCAGCGGGTGATGACACTGCTGCGCCGTTGTTATGCCAAGCTGCACTTACTGGTCAACGACAGCAAAAGCGCAGTGGCCAGCGTCTTTGGCCGCGAGTTCCTCGGTTACAGTCTGTGGGTGGCGCGTGGGCGCGAAGTCAAACGCAAGGTGGCCGAGAAGCCGCTGGCAACGTTCAAACAACGCATCCGCGAGCTGACCGGCCGCCCCGGTGGTCGTAGCATGCAGGAGGTGGTGGCAACACTACGTCCATATTTACTGGGATGGAAAGGGTATTTCGGTTTGGCGCAAACCCCCACGGTTTGGCGCAAACCCCCACGGTTTGGCGTGAACTCGATGAATGGTGGCGCAATAGTGCGAAATTGCTGAACAGCGTACTCACGATTGCCTACTTCGACCGCCTCGGCGTACCTCGCCTATGTTAAACCTCAACTACTCGAACCGCCCGGTGCGGACCCGCATGCCGGGTGGTGTGGCAGGGGACCGGTCAGTTTACTGGCCGCCCCTATGCCGATTGTGCGGAGCGCGCTGCATAGTGCCGGAATTGTGCAATGCACGCGCTTTTGCATAAATAAAAAAAGCCGCAAACCCTGTCAGGGCGCGGCTCTTGAATATCAAGTCCTGAATTCTTTCATGGCATTGCCAAGCTTCGAAAGAAACAGGGAACCGGCGGCGACAACGTAGCCGCCGATTATTTTTTATCCTTGTCTTGCTCAAGCGAGCGTCTGATCGCCTCCATCGGATCCTCTTCCTTGGCATCGCCATTGGGCTGAACCGGTTGGTTTTCCTCCGGCACCGGTGCGAACAGGTCCATTGGATCATCCATCTTTTTCCCGTAATTGCCTGTTTCAGCCTCGAGCTTGATAGTGCTAAAGTCCACCTTCGGGCCTTTATCAAGATTGCCCAAGACAAGATTCGGGAAGGCGATAATCAAGCCGACCATGACCAGTTGGATGAAGATGAAGGCGACCGAACCCTTGTAGATTTGCGTTGTCGTGACAGCCGGAATGCGCTGGTTCGTGATTTTGTCGTTGTAATCCGATCTGGCCGCCACGCTGCGCAGATAAAACAGTGCGAAACCGAAAGGCGGCGTCAGGAACGACGTCTGCAGGTTCAGTGAAATGATGATGCCGAACCAGATCAGGTCGATGCCCATTTTGTCGGCCACCGGTGCAAGGATCGGGATAACGATGAAGGCAATCTCAAAGAAGTCGATGAACATGCCAAGCACGAATACCAGGATGTTCACCGCGATCAGGAAGCCTATCGGGCCGCCCGGCAACTTTTCGAACAGATGCTCGACCCAGATGTGGCCGTCGGCGGCATTGAATGTAAAGCTGAACACCGTCGAACCGATCAGGATAAACATGACGAAGCAGGAGAGCCGTACCGTATTGTCCAGCGCCTGCTTGAGCAAGTTTAGATTGAGCTGACGACGCGCGATCGCCATGATCCCCGCACCGAGCGCGCCCATCGCGCCGCCTTCGGTCGGCGTTGCGATGCCGAGGAAAATAGTACCCAGCACGAGAAAGATCAGGACCAGGGGCGGAATCAGCACGAAGGTAACCCGCTCGGAAAGTTGCGACAGCAGCTTCAATTTCAGCAACCGATTTGCAAGCGCCAGACTGAGTGCGGTGAAGGATGCAACCGTCATCGACATGATGATGATTTCATCGGTGCCTGCATTCATTGAGCGATCCAGCAGCGGGCCCATGATTCTATCGTGCACCGCTGCCCAGCCAAATCCGGCGGCGGCAGCAATCGAAAGGATTGCCAACAGGGATTTGTGACCGGTTGCGCCGTTCTCTTCCTTATAGATAAGCGCTTCAGGTGGCAGCGCCGGCACCCATTTGGGGCGGAAAAAAGCGAGTGCAACGATGAACAGCGCATACAGGCCGACGAGCATCCCGGCTGGCAACATCGCACCCGCATACATGTCGCCTACGGAACGGCCTAACTGGTCAGCCATGACGATCAACACCAGCGAAGGCGGGATCGCTTGAGCCAAGGTGCCTGACGCGGTAATGACGCCGGTGGCGACCGTGCGGTTGTAACCGTAACGCAGCATGATCGGCAGAGAAATCAGGCCCATGGAGATGACGGCGGCGGCCACGACACCGGTGGTCGCGGCCAGCAACGCGCCGACGAAGACGACTGCGAGCGCCAGACCGCCGCGTAACGGTCCAAACACCTGCCCGACGGTTTCCAATAGATCCTCGGCCATGCCGCTGCGCTGCAGAATAATCCCCATCAAGGTAAAGAAAGGAATGGCCAGTAACGTATCGTTCTGCATGATGCCAAACAGCCGAAGCGGCAAGGCTTGAAACAGCACTTGAGGAAATAGTCCGGCCGCCATGCCAAGCAATCCGAAGGTAAGACCGGTGGCTGCCAGGCCGAAGGCAACCGGAAAGCCGGTAAGCAAAAATACCAGCAGCCCGACAAACATCAGGGGAACGAAGTTTTGAGTGATGAATTCCATTACGCTTTATCCCTTGACGTATCCGTTATATGCACTGATATCGCTTCTTGAATCTGCTCCGCGTGGGCGTTTTCGGAATGCTCGCCATGAGCAAGAGGATCCGGGATCAAGCCATACAAAAAGGCGATGCGCTTGATTAATTCGGACACGCCCTGCATCAGTAAAAGGGTCATGCCGATCGGTATCAGCGCATATACAGGCCAGCGAATCAGGCCGCCCGCATTTTGCGACATTTCGCCGCTTTCCCAGGCGTTGACGAAGAGTGGCCAGGAGAGAAAAATCAGCAGCAGGCAGAGCGGCGTGAGAAAAACGATGATGCCGATGATATCGATCCAGGAGCGCGTTTTCGGCGACAGCCGGTTCGACAGAAAGTCGATGCGCACGTGGATGTTTTTCAGGAAAGCATAGCCGGAGCCGAACAGGAACACCGCGGAGAACAGATACCACTGGACTTCAAGAAGTGCGTTGGAGCTCATGTTAAAGGCTTTGCGCACGATGGCATTTCCGGCGCTGATAAGCACGGCAGCCAGAATCAGCCACATCAAGCCGTGCCCGACCCGTTCATTGATCCAGTCGATCAGGCTGGATATTTTAAGTAAGAGTTTCATATGGGATCCAGTTTGAAGTAATGCATCCGGGTTTTCTGACGGTATCCATTAGCCAATGTTTACCTTGTTTGATCGCATGCGCCAAGTCTGGCAGCACGGCAATAATTAAACCCATCCCCGGGATAGCTGCCATGAATTGAACTTGAAGCCCGGAAAATAATGGATAGCGGTATCGCATCGGAAATCCGGCGCGTCGGCGGCAAGCTTGAATTTACGATGTCACCGCGAGAGCTGACGATTTTGTCAACGGCTAGCGCAAAAGAGTGCAAAACAAACACGATTTGTCTCCATCCTTGAAAAGTCATTAATCGTCTTAACAGACTGTTTTTATAATGTGAACTGGTGTTTGCGTTCTGTTGCAGAACTCGCGGCAGTATATGACATTTCAATCTTGCAAATGCATAGCTTCCCTGTAACGCAGCGATTTTTTCACAATTTTCGCCAATGAGCGTGAGTATATTGATGAAACGATCGAATGGTCGAATTTTGCACCAAGTCTAAGTAGTACTACGTATTTCGCACTAAGTAGTACTACGTATTTTCATTCAAGGACTAACGTTGAATTGATTTTTAAGGAAGAGGCTATGCGGTATTTTAATCAGAAAAATTGACGGCTCTTGCCAATGAAGCATCTACGAGATTGCATAAGACGACTAAATAAAGGGGCCAAATCGCAATACATACGTCCGCAGCTCCAAATTTTTTTGGATGAGCGCAACTACTACAGATAATGGGACGTTCAGGTCAATTCAGCCCGTATGCGCGCGATCGCAGTACGTACCTGACCGGGTGCCGTTCCGCCTACATGATCGCGGGCACGGACAGAACCTTCAAGCGTCAGAACACTGAAAATATCCTGTTCGATCAGCGGTGAAAACGCGCGCATTTCATCCAGTGTCAAATCGCTAAGGTCGCAATTCTTGTCGACGCAAGCGCGTACCGCACGAGCCACCGCTTCGTGCGCATCGCGGAACGGCAATCCCTTTTTGACCAGATAATCCGCCAGATCCGTGGCAGTGGCATAGCCTTGCAGCGCAGCCGCGCGCATCGCGTCGGCCTTGACCGTAATCCCGCGCGCCATGTCGGCGAAGATACGCAAGGTGTCGACCACCGTGTCGACGGTATCGAACAGCGGCTCCTTGTCTTCCTGATTGTCCTTGTTGTATGCCAGTGGCTGCCCTTTCATCAGCGTCAGCAGCGCGATCAAGTGCCCGTTGACGCGTCCGGTCTTGCCGCGTGCCAATTCCGGCACGTCGGGATTTTTCTTTTGCGGCATGATGCTCGATCCGGTGCAGAACCGATCGGCGATGTCGATGAAGCCAACCCGAGGGCTCATCCAGATCACCAGTTCTTCCGACATGCGCGAGATATGCGTCATCACCAATGCGGAGGCGGCGCAAAATTCGATCGCAAAATCGCGATCGGAGACAGCGTCGAGCGAGTTCCGGCATACATCGTCAAAACCGAGTGTGGCGGCAACACGCTCGCGGTCGATGGCAAACGTCGTTCCTGCAAGCGCTGCCGCACCGAGCGGCAAGCGGTTGACGCGCTTGCGGCAATCAGCCATGCGTTCCGCGTCGCGTCCGAACATTTCGACATACGCGAGCATATGGTGACCGAAGGTCACCGGTTGCGCCACCTGCATATGGGTAAAGCCGGGCAGGATGGTTTCCGCATGCTGCTCGGCCAGGTCGACCAATGCCAGACGCAGTTCACGCAATAACACCTTGATGTCATCGATCGCGGTACGCAGATAAAGACGAATGTCGGTGGCGACCTGATCGTTGCGCGAACGCCCGGTGTGCAAACGCTTGCCGGCATCGCCGACCAGCTCGGTCAGGCGCTTTTCGATATTGAGATGCACATCTTCCAGGTCAAGCAGCCATTCGAACTTGCCGGAGGCGATTTCCGACTGGATTTGCGTCATGCCGCGCTGGATATCGGCGTAGTCCTGGCTGCTGATGATGTTCTGGTGCGCCAGCATTTCCGCATGCGCCAGCGAGCCCTGGATATCGAATTGCGCGAGACGTTTGTCGAAAAAAACCGAAGCGGTGTAGCGTTTTACCAAATCGGAGACAGGTTCGGAAAACCGGGCCGACCAGGCCTCGCTTTTTTTGGAAAGTTGTGCTGTCATAATAAATAGGTTTCAAGTCCTGGTGAATTGCTCGATTATAGAACAAGCGCACCGTGTTCCAGCGTCTCATCACAACAAAGCTATCCGCTTATGCCGTCATCCACCGCGTCTGTCAGTCGACCCATCGACATCGTCATCCCGGATTGCTGCAACATCGGGGTGATTTTCCGGGTGCTGCTTGCCGTGAATGTGTCGGTACTGGCGGCGATTCTATTGCGGACCAATGGAATTCGGCCGGGTTTGCTCGAGTTTGTCGAATCGTCGATTCTGGTCGAACTGGCTTGCCTGTCGTCGCTGCTGGTGCTATGTGCGTTAAGACGGCTGATTGGTACAATTCCGCAATGGGGGCAGCGTGCCGTATGTGCGCTGGTGCCCGCTGCCGTCACTGCGCTGCTGATCCAGTTTTTATCGTCGCTCGAGCTGTTCCTGAACAGCTTTAACTATTTGACGATGATCAAGGGGATGTCGGTTGCGGCATTGTTCGGCATCGTATTGCAGCACTATTTTGAAATGCGCACTCGCGCGTTTTCACCGGCGCTGGCGGAAGCGCGCCTGCAGGCGCTGCAGGCGCGGATCCAGCCGCATTTCCTGTTCAACAGCCTGAATGCGGTGCTGTCGCTGATCCGGACCGAGCCGCGCCAAGCCGAAACCACCCTGGAGGATCTGGCCGACCTGTTCAGGGTGCTGATCCGCGACGGACGCGACATGACCACATTGCAGGACGAGGTTCGCGTATGCAAGCAATATTTGGCAATCGAAAAGGTCAGGCTGGGCCAGCGCTTGCAGGTGCAATGGGATGCGGTGGATGTCACCGATGAGGTATTGCGCAAGGCGCAGATACCGTCTTTGCTGCTGCAACCGTTGCTGGAGAACGCAGTGCATTACGGTGTCGAACCCAGCAGCAAGCCGGTACTGATACAGATTCACCTGAGCCGCTCGATCGACCGAATCGAGATTGCGGTAGTCAATCCATATCATGGCGATGCGCCATCCACCGGCAATCATATGGCGCTCGAAAACATCCGCGAGCGACTGACATTGCTGTATGACGTCGAGGCCCAACTGACGACGACCGTGGCCCGCGGATTTTTCGAGGTGCGGCTTCGATTTCCTTACGTGAAAGTGTCTGTATGATTCCAAGGCTGTTTATTGTCGACGATGAAGCACCGGCGCGCGCCAGGCTCATCACGCTGTTGTCGGACATCGCGGAGCAATGCCCGCATCATTTGGCGGGAACGGCAAGCCACGCTCAGGATGCGCTGGACGAGATTGTCCGGACCAGGCCGGATATCGTCTTGCTTGACGTTCAAATGCCCGGGATGACCGGGCTTGAACTCGCAAGTCACCTGTCCAGCGAGCTCACCGGCGCTCCCTCGATTATTTTCATCAGCGCGCATGATGAATATGCGCTCAAGGCATTCGACGTGCATGCGCTGGATTATTTGTTGAAGCCCGTCCGCGCCGCGCGTCTCGCGGAAGCGATTCAGAGAGTCAGCGCTTTGCGGGGACAGCTTCCATTGCAAAAGGATGCAATTACCGACACTGCCGTGGCGCTGCGGATGAAGCGTCAGCATTTTTCGGTACAGGAGCGCGGGCGCTTGTTGCTGGTTCCGGTGACCGATGTAATCTATCTGAAGGCGGAACTGAAATATGTCACGCTTCGCACCAAGATGCGCGATTACCTGATTGAGGCGTCGCTGTTGTCCATCGAGGAGGAGTTCGGTGCGGTATTCGTCCGCGTGCATCGAAATGCATTGGTGGCGCGCAAGGCAATTATCGGTGTCGAACGAGGATCCCAGACGGTGGATCCGGAAGGCGAAAATGAAAAGGCGCAAGAGTCATGGCAAGTCATCTTGCGCGACGTCGATGACCGGCTGCCGATTTCGCGGCGGCAGTGGACGGTGATCAAGGCGCTGGTGCGTTAGTCGGCCATGCGGCGTTGCAACGATTGCGACGCAACCCGGTTCCCGCTCAAGGCAGAATTTGCACACCGCGCCAAAACGCAATACGGCCGGCAATATTTCTCGCCGCATCCTTCGGGTCCGGATAATGCCAAGCCGCATTTTGATTGACCTCGCCCGCGACCACGACATGGTGATAATTCGCAGTGCCTTTCCACGGACAAAATGAATGATGGTCGCTGGCCTGCAGACAGGCCGAGTTAACCGCGCCGACGGGAAAATAAACATTTCCCTCGACGATTTCGACTGCATCGGCAGGCGCGTCGGCGATCACCGTTCCATTCCATATTGCTTTCGGCATGGGTCCTCCTCCTTAACCGGTATTGCGCAATCCCGCTGCAATCCCGTTGATTGTCAGATGAATCCCGCGATTTACCCGTTCGTCGATGTTGCGGCCATCGAGCGTTGCTGCCCGATGGCGCTTGATCAGTTCAACTTGCAAGTGATTCAGCGG
Organism: Burkholderiales bacterium RIFCSPLOWO2_02_FULL_57_36; assembly: GCA_001770855.1. Lineage (GTDB taxonomy): Bacteria > Pseudomonadota > Gammaproteobacteria > Burkholderiales > Burkholderiaceae_D > MESE01. The sequence goes on along the minus strand of MESE01000096.1, from coordinate 225,587 downwards.
ATCCAGATAGGCAAAGCGATTCTTGATTGAACGTGCAAGCAGCGGATTATTTGCGAGCCGTTCCTTGGCGCTGGTGACCATGGTCAGGCACGCGGTAGTTCTTTCGTGCTCGTTGACGATGCGCTTGTAAATGCCGTTGCGCAGCTTTTTGTCCGCTACCAGTTCAGCGTAGCGCGATGCGACCGCAAGATCGGTTTTCGATAGCACCATATCCATGTTCGATAACAGCGTGGCAAAGAACGGCCATTCCTTGAACATGGCGCGCAAGGTCGCCAGTTTCTTGCCTTTGGTCTTGGCATCGCCTTGCCCCAGCCAGGACGATACCGCGGTGCCGAAGCCATACCAGCCCGGCAGCAGCAAGCGGCACTGGCCCCACGAAAATCCCCACGGGATGGCACGCAAATCTTCGATGCGGCGGCTTGGTTTGCGCGAGGCCGGGCGAGACCCGATGTTGAGTTCAGCGATTTCCGCAATCGGCGTGGCGGAGAAAAAATAATCGGTAAATCCTGGCGTTTCATACACCAGATTGCGATATGATCGATATGCCAGTTCGGACAATTCCCCCATCACCTGTTCGAACTCAGCCAGTCTTTTTGCCTGCTTCCCATTGGACGGGCTGGGCATCAGGCTTGCTTCCAGGGTTGCCGCAATCAGCAGTTCGAGATTGCGCCTGCCGATTTCCGGATTGGAGAACTTGGATGCAATGGTTTCTCCCTGCTCGGTCAGGCGTATCTGGCCGTTCACTGTTCCATGCGGTTGCGCGAGGATGGCTTCATAGCTGGGTCCGCCGCCGCGCCCTACGGTTCCGCCGCGGCCATGGAACAGGCGCAGTTTGATTCCGGCGCGGTCGAAGACATCGACCAGATGCGTTTCCGCCTTGTACAACTCCCAGTTGGACGTCAAAAACCCGCCATCCTTGTTGGAGTCGGAATATCCAAGCATGACTTCCTGCAAAGCACCTTGCCTGGTGATCAGGCGCTTGATTTGCGGTATCGCCATCACGTCTTCCATGATTTTTGCGGCGGAACGCAAGTCCGGAATGGTCTCGAACAATGGAATCACCATCAATCCCTGCTTGGCGCCGGTTTGTCCGTCGACATGCCCCGACGCATTTTCCGATTCGAAGCGCAGCAGTCCGGTTTCCCTTTGCAACAGGAAGACTTCAAGCAAGTCCGATACGGTTTCCGTATGCGAAATAATATAGTTGCGGATGGCCCGGTTGCCATATCTCTGCCGGATCTCAAAGGCGGCACGCAACACCGCCAGTTCCGATCCGGTCTCATCCGAATAGCTGATGTAGGGGGAATAAAGAAGGCGCGGCTGGCCCAATTCCTGAAGCAGCAGTTCGACCTTTTTTTGCTCGGGCAATTCGGCATATTTTTGCTCGACTTTCGCACGGGAGAATAATTCCGCGAGAACGCGCTCGTGCACATCCGAACTCTGGCGCATATCCAGCGTGGCAAGATGGAATCCAAAAATTTCGGATGCGCGTTTCAGCATGGCCAAGCGCGGCCTGACCAATATTGCGCCGTGGTGCGCATTGAGCGAATCCACCAGAATTTGCAGATGGCCGGTGAACTCGGATGCATTTGCATAAGGCGCGGCATGGCCGACTTCCTTACGCAAGACATCGGCCGCGCCCAACGCGCGCGCGGTTGCAGCCAGATGCGCATAAATGCCGATCAATGCACGACGATAAGGTTCATCGGCTCGGTGCTTCGACGGATCGGGGGAAATTTCGGCCAATTTCTGAAGTTCCGGACTTGCGTCGACCAGCAACGTCGATATTGACAGTTCCGCTCCGAGCGCATGTACTTCGTCGAGGTAAAAGTCAAGAATCGTGGTCGATTGGCGTGCCAGCGCATGCTGCATTGTTGCCGCATTGACGTTCGGATTGCCATCGCGGTCGCCGCCGATCCAGCTGCCCATTTGCACGAACGGCGGCAATTCGTTGTGGCGCAAGCCGCGGCTCGATCGCTGCGGAAACTGCGACGCGATTTCGCTTTCCAGATCGTCGTACAAGCCGGGCAACTCGCGCAGGAAAGTGATTCGATAATATGACAGCGCATTCTCGATCTCGTCCGCCACGGTCAGCTTGGTATAGCGCAGCATCCGCGTTTGCCAAAGCGTGGCGATACGGGCATGCAGCATTTCATCGTTGCGAGTCCGTTCCCTGGGCGTCAATGGCAGGTCGCGCTCAGCCAGCAGGCGTGCGATTTCATGTTCGGCATCCAGGATGCTTTTGCGCTGCACTTCAGTCGGATGCGCCGTCAGTACCGGTGAAATCAATGCATCCTTGAAGAAGGAACGCACCGTTGCGCCGGATACGCCGGCGCCGTCCAGCTTCGACAGCGCATACTCGATGCTGCCTTGCTGAGGGCCGGACCCCGCGAGTTGATGCGCACGCCGTCGCCGATTGTGATGCTGATCCTCCGCAATGTTGGCCAGGTGCGAAAAATAGGAAAATGCGCGGACCACCGAAATTGTCTGGTCGCGCGTCAATTTTTTTAATAATTTGTTAAGGTCGGAGCCGGCTTGCGCATCGGATTCACGCCGAAAGCGCACGGCAGTCTGGCGAATGGTTTCGACTATTTCGAAAACGGAATTTCCTTCCTGGTGTCGCAGGACATCGCCGAGCAGTCGGCCCAGCAGCCGAATATCTTCTTTTAAAGGAGCGTCTTTGTCGGCGGAAATTTTTGAAGGGTGCAAGGAATGATTTGGTTGTTTTGCCATGATGGGCGGTTTCAATCAGCTTTTTGAAAAAATGAATATAGTCCTCGGCCTAATTTCACCTGGAGGCGCATGATAAAATCTGGAAAATTTCAACAGCGCGATAAAGCCAGTCGTCTAGCGCAATTAGTGCCACTAAAATCGAAAGAGCCTGTTTTGAAAGTATTTCCCTTACCGAAGTTGGTCATCGCCTCGCGCGAAAGTCGCCTCGCAATGTGGCAGGCTGAACATGTACGGGCAAAGCTGTCCGCATTATATCCGCAGACCAGCGTTGAAATTCTAGGCATGACTACCAGGGGCGACCAGATTCTCGATCGCGCCTTGTCAAAAGTGGGCGGCAAAGGCTTGTTCGTCAAGGAGCTGGAAATTGCAATGGCAGAAGGCCGCGCCGATCTCGCAGTGCATTCGTTGAAGGATGTGCCGATGGATTTGCCGGAAAACTTCGAGCTTGCGGCAGTGCTTGAACGCGAAGATCCGCGTGATGCGTTCGTCTCCAATGAATATGCATCGCTCGATGCACTGCCCGACGGCGCCGTGGTGGGAACCAGCAGCTTGCGGCGTCAGGCGCTGATTGCCGCCCGTTATCCGAAGCTTGTGATTCACCCGCTACGCGGTAATCTCGATACCCGGCTGGGAAAGCTGGACCGCGGCGAGTACGCGGCGATTATATTGGCGGCAGCCGGATTGAACCGCCTGGGTATGTCCAGCCGTATCCGTTCGGTGCTGGAGCCGGAGCAGAGCTTGCCGGCACCGGGGCAGGGGGCAATGGCAATTGAAATACCCGCCGGAAGAGATGATCTGCGGACCATGCTTGCTTCGCTCAACCATCAGGATACCGCTCGTGCCGTGACGGCGGAGCGGACCTTGTCCAAGGCGTTCGGCGGCAGTTGCCAGATTCCGCTGGCGGCATTCGCGACAATCGACGGCGCGATCATGCGGCTGCGCGCCATGGTGGCGACACCGGACGGACAGCGCATCGCAAGTGCCGACGCCACCGGCCCGGCGGATGCACCGGAAGCGCTGGGCCGGAAAATCGCGGATGCGCTGCGCGCACAAGATGCAAACGCAATCCTTGCGGCATGCAAAGTGGATGGCTAATCCTGTCGTAATCACACGCCCGATCGCACAGGCCGAGACGTTCGCGCAACGCGTCGCCGCTTTGGGTCGTAACGCCATTGTGTTTCCGTTATTGGAGATCCGGCCGTTGGCCGATCCGGCACCGCTACACGCGGTACTGGCCGACTTGAGCGGTTTCGCCATGGTGGCTTTTGTCAGCCCGAATGCGATCGATGCGACGTTCGACATCGTGCACAGCTGGCCGAAGGATGTTGCATTGGCGGTAATCGGCGACGGCAGCAAGACGGCGCTGGCACGGTATGGCGTGACTTCCGCGAATGCCGACATCGTCAGTCCACGCGACCCGGCGCGCACCGATTCCGAAACGCTGCTGGATGCGCTGGATCTGCATGCGTTGCAGGGTAAACGGGTATTGATCGTACGTGGCGAAACAGGGCGCGAGTTGCTGGCGGATGCGCTACGCAACGCAGGCATCGAGGTAATCCAGGTGGCGGCATACCGGCGCAATGCGCCGACGCTGGAACAGGCGCAACGCAAGCAATTGACCGAATTGGCAAACTCCGAAAATGACTGGATCATCACCAGTTCCGAAGCGTTGCGAAATCTGATACGGATGGCGAGACAAGTATTGGGTGATGATGGTGTAGCAAAAATGCTACAGCAAAAAATCATCATTTCCCATATGCGGATTGAAGAAACCGCAAGAGAACTTGGTTTTCGGCATATCACTCTTACAGGATCAGGCGACGAACAATTGCTCGCCGCGTTACAATTCTCACAATGAACGAACTGCCATCCCCCTCCGACACCAATTCGCAACCGAATCCCGCTACGCAGCAAGCAGATACAATTGCGCCGAACTCCGTAGTGCGTCAAGGGCGGGCACGCTTGAGCCAACGCCTGATTTACCTGCTTTTGATTGCACTGGCGCTCTTGCTGGCCGCTGAATGGTGGAAATCGCGAAGCGATATCAGGAGCCTGCGCAAGGAGGTGGCACAGCGCTTGCAAACCGGTGACAGCATCAATACCGAAACAAAAGTTCTCGTCAAATCGATGCAGGACGGGATGAAAGAATTGCAAGCCAAGGTCAATGTACTGGAAAGCCGGCAAGTCGAAGCCCAGAGCCAGCAACTGGCGCTTGAGCAGCTTTACCAGGATCTATCGAAGAATCGCGACGACTGGGCACTCGCCGAAATCGAGCAGGTGTTGTCGACGGCCAGCCAGCAGTTGCAACTTGCGGGCAATGTACGCGGTGCACTGATCGCTCTGCAGAATGCGGACACGCGGTTGTCGCGTGCGGACAAGCCGCAGTTCATCGTCATCCGACGGGCAATTGCCAAGGATATCGACAGGTTGAAATCGTTGCCGAGCGTGGACTTGACCGGTATCGCGTTACGGCTGGACAGTATTATCGGCCAGATCGACAGCATGCCGCTGCTGTCCGACGAGAAACCCGCATTACCAGCGACGCAGCCGAAAAATGCTCGGCGTGCCAGCATCAGGGAGGCCACTGTTGCCGGAGACAAGCGCGCTGATACCGGCGAGTCCGACGTAGCCTGGTTCACCAGGATGAAGCACATGGGACAAAGCCTGGCCAACGAAATGTGGAACGAAATCAGGCAACTGGTCCGCGTGCGTACCGTCGAAACGCCGGACGCGTTATTGCTATCGCCAACCCAAGCGTACTATGCACGTGAAAACCTGAAACTGCGTTTGCTCAATGCGAGATTGGCGCTGTTGTCGCGCAACGAGTCGGCATTCCGCAGCGATTTGCTTGCCGCTCAGGACACGATTGCCAAATATTTCGATACGCGCGCCAAGCAAACCCAGACTGCGCAATCATTGCTCAAGCAGGTGCAAGGCAGCGACCTGTCGATCGAGATGCCGACGCTGACCGATAGCCTCAATGCGGTCCGCAATTACAAACCGACATCTTGACGGCGGCACCGCCGCCAACATGATTGCCAACAGGCTCTTCTAAACGCATATGCGCATATTTATCTGGCTTCTCGTTCTGTTCGCCACCGCTATCGGGCTCGCATTGGCGGCACGTTTCAATCCGGGCAATGTCGTGTTGTTTTATCCGCCTTACCGGGTCGATTTATCGCTGAATTTTTTCCTGCTGCTGATGGCGCTTTCATTTCTGTTCACATACGGTGTGCTGAAGGCGATTCGCACGACACAGCGGATGCCGCAACGCGTTGCACTGTATCGCAAGGAAAAGCGTGAGCGTGAAAGCAACAAGGCGATGCGCGAGGCTTTGAAGGCGCTTTTCGAAGGTCGTTTCGGTCACTCGGAAAAGGCTGCCCTGCGTGCTGCGGTGTCCGAGGACAATGCGGGCCTGGCCGCTCTCATCGCTGCGCGCGCAGCGCACAGGATGGGCCAGCCAAGCCGACGCGATATCTGGTTATCCAAAGTGCCGGACGATAGCGCGCTCAAGACTGCGCGGCTCATGACTGCCATAGAATTGTTGATCGACGATCATCGGCCCGAAGCCGCGCTTGATGCGGTAAATGAGCTGAATGCCACCGGGACCCGCCATATACATGCGCAGCGACTTGCATTGAAGGCAAATCAGAGAGCGAAAAACTGGCCGGAGGTGTTGCGCCTGGTGCGGTCTCTAGATAAAAACGATGCGATCCATCCTGCGTTGTCGAGCCGGCTGCGTGAATTGGCGTACGACGATATGTTGTCCGGTCGAGCTCACGATGCGGAGTCGATTCGGCGAATCTGGGCAATCGTTCCGGCCGAAGATCGCATCAATCCGCAGGTAGCGGCGCGTGCTGCCGGCGCGTTCAATACAAGAGGATTGCATGACGAAGCGCGTGCGCTGGTGGAAAGAGCATTGTCCGCTTCCTGGGACGATCGTCTGATTCGTGCCTACCGGGAATCGGCCGCAGCCGAAGGATCCCCGGCATTGCTGACGCAGATAGAGCGTTGTGAGCAATGGGCGAATCAGCGGCCGATGGATGCCGAACTTGCACTTACGCTAGGCACCTTGTGCCTGAAGCAAAAACTATGGGGCAAGGCGCAGCGGTACCTTGAACAGGCGTTGTCTGATGCCAGCGAAGCAGCGACTGCGCGAGAGGCGCATCTGAAGCTCGCGCAATTGCATGAGGCGCTGAATCACCCCGAAGAAGCCACCGCGCATTACAGGCATTGTGCGTTGTCAAGAATGCGCTGATCGGCTTTCAAGATGGCAGTCGTAGCGCTCGTCGATAACCCGCATTCATACATCGCACAGCGCAGGCCTGGGTTACCGGAGCGCCGTTGCCTAATGCAATCACGCGGAAACAACGTGGATAACGTTGTTTTACATCAGCGCCGCGACGCGCAATCCGGAGTCGAAAGCCGCTATAATTTGCGCCTTTACGAAATCATCAATACCTCTGAGAAAACACATGAGCCTCAATAAAGTTCCTTCCGGCCGCGATCTTCCGAACGATTTCAACGTCATTATCGAAATCCCGATGAATGCGGATCCGATAAAGTACGAAGTCGACAAGGAGTCGGGCGCAATTTTTGTCGACCGCTTCATGGGTACTGCGATGCACTATCCGTGTAACTACGGTTATATTCCACACACGATTTCCGACGATGGCGATCCGGTTGACGTGTTGGTCATTACACCGTTTCCGCTGATTCCCGGTGTCGTGGTGCGTTGCCGACCGATCGGAGTTCTCAAGATGGAGGACGAAGCCGGCGGCGACGCCAAAGTTCTTGCCGTACCGGTGGACAAAATTCTTCCGATTTACAGCCAATGGCAAAAGCCGGAAGACTTGAACGACTTTCGATTGCAGCAAATCCAGCATTTTTTCGAACACTACAAAGATCTCGAAAAAGGCAAGTGGGTCAAAATAGAAGGCTGGTTCGGTCCAGACGACGCCAAGACGGAAATCATGAACGGCATTGCGGCTTACAACAAGGCCGCCAAGAAACCGCATTTCTGATCCGAGTCCCGGCAATCAATCCGAAGCATCAAAATAAAAGGCGCACCGCGGTGCGCCTTTTATTTTTTTGGATCACTCACAATGGCAGTCCTGTCGGCATGAAGGATTAGGTTACCAATAGCGCCTGACAAAATCCGGTTTGCGGAAGAAGGAGAGGGGCTGGCGTGTTGCCATCGGCATTTTCTCAGAAGCTATAAAAAAGCCCAGGCACGAGAATAGCAAGCGCAGCCAGACCTGCGGCACAGGTCAGCCAGAAAGCCTTGCGGCCTTTCGATGAACGAAGTACGGGTTTCGCGGGCTCCGGTATGGGCAGCTCTTGTTGTTGGCGCCGCTTGACACGTTTCTCGGCGATCAGGTAGCGCTTGATATCCTGTGCCATTTCCTCGGCATGCTGATAGCGCTTTTCCGGGCGTTTGCTCATCGCCTTCATCACGATATGCGACAGGACGATCGGAATGCCGGCATCGAGCGCATGCGGCGACGGCGGGTTCTTGTAGGCGATCTGTTGCAGCAGCCGGGTGCTGTCACTTGATTTGAACGGTTTGCATCCTGCCAGCATTTCATACATCACGGCGCCGAGCGAATAGATGTCGGTACGTAAATCGACAGATTGGCCTAATGCCTGTTCCGGCGACATGTAATTCGGCGTGCCAAGCAGGTTGTTATGGAATAGCGTATACGGTTCACTCTCCATCGGTTTGTCGGAGACGCGATTCGGCGCGCGAGCGATTCCGAAATCGACCACCTTGGGCTGGTCTCCAACCATGAAGATATTCGCGGGTTTTATGTCACGGTGGATTACGTCGTTTTTATGCGCATACTCCAGCGCATCGGCGATTTTCCAGATAATAGTTGCGACGTCATCCGGAATGAAGCGATCGCCCGTTTCCAATCGCTTGCTAAGTTCAAGTCCCTGCAGATATTCCATTGCGATGTAACTGGTGCCGCCCTCGCAGGACGCGTCAAAGATTGTCACGATGTTAGGGTGCGACAGGCGTCCTGCCGCACGCGCTTCATTAATCAACTGCTGTTCGTGTCGCTTTTTCTCGACAGGACTCAGGCGAGGATTGAATGTCTTGATCGCGACCTGCCGGTCGATGACTGGATCGTGCCCCAGGTAAACCGAGCCGATTGCGCCGCGCCCGAGTTCGCGCAAGATATGAAAACGTCCGACCCGATTCAGCGTTGGGTGGGTTGGTGTATTTTGTGGTGCATAAGATAAATTCATATGCGCACAAGCATGCACGGAAATTAATTAAATTACAATGAAATTTATTGTTATAAATGTTAATTTTGAGCGTTATATCGTGAACTACCGGTTTTCCTTTGGGCCGCGAAACGGTGTGTTCTCATTCAACTCATCGAGATAGGCCTCGACGCCGTTATTTTCGCGTTCAAGAAACCGCTCTATCGCATCCGCAAAAGCCGGATGGGCAAGCCAATGTGCCGACCAGGTTTTTTGAGGAAGAAAGCCGCGCGCCATTTTATGCTGGCCTTGCGCCCCGCCTTCAAAGCATTCGATGCCGGTTTCGATACAGAATTCAAGCGGTTGATAGTAAGCGGTCTCGAAATGCAGGCACGGATGATGTTCCACTGCACCCCAGTAACGGCCGTACAGAGTCCGGTCGGTATGTATCGATAACGATGAGGCAATCGGTTTTCCCTCGCGTTCGGCGATGACGAGCAGGATATGCTGAGGCATGCCGGCACCGATCCGCAGGAAAAAATCCAGGTTCAGATATGGCGTCGAATAATGCGCCGCATACGTATGGTCGTAGCAGCGCTTGAAAAAACGCCAGTCCGCTTGACTGGCCAGAGCACCGGGTACGCGACGGAAGGTGATGCCCGCTTCGCGAACCCGGCGTCGTTCGGCGCGGATATTTTTGCGTTTCTTCTGTTCCAATGCCGAAAGAAAGTCCTCAAAATCACGGTATCCCGGGTTAACCCAGTGAAACTGTACGCCGGTGCGTAAAATGAATCCGGCCTGTCCCAGCAGCGCGGCCTGTGAATCGGGCGGGTACAGGATATGGGACGAAGAAATTTCGTACTCTTCCTGCATTTTACGAAGCGCATCGATTAATGCGCTTCTAGCCATTTCATTCTGCGCAAGCAGTCGGCCGCCGGTAACCGGTGTGAAGGGAATTGCCGACAACAGCTTTGGATAGTAATTCAAGCCGTTGCGTTGATAAGCGTCCGCCCAAGCCCAATCGAACACATATTCGCCGTAGGAGTGGTTTTTTTCATAGAGCGGGATCGCCGCTTCAAGCTGCTCGGCATGCCACAGCGTTAAATACTGCGGGCGCCAACCCGACTGCGCAGATGCGCATCCTGATTCATGCAAGGCATCAAGGAAGGCGAACGAAAGAAAAGGGTTTGCGTCCGGCTGCGACTTGATCAACGCATCCCAGACCGGCTGGCCGATTTCCGACAAAGAACTGACGATGCGCGTGCGATAATTCACTGAACTTGGATGGCGGTTGAAGGCGAGCTCAAGTACGGAACACGCATTTGGTTGATTTCGAAGTGATTGATGCTTGAATATGCTGCTGCACATATACTGTCACCGGTATTTTACGCAGAAATCCCGCAAACGCGTTTAACCGACGCTTTGGGAAACGGTGCCGTCAATTAATGTTTTCGCGCCGGAGCACGAAATGTTCACGCTCATCTGCTGCGCTCTTTTCGATCATGTATTTGTAAATGATAATGTAGGCTGCAATTTATTTAGGGGATATCCATGAAACAAATTACCGCAATCATCAAACCGTTCAAGCTGGACGAGGTGCGTGAAGCTTTGGCGGAAGTTGGCGTTACCGGTCTGACGGTTACCGAGGTAAAAGGATTCGGTAGGCAAAAAGGGCATACCGAGCTGTATCGCGGCGCCGAGTATGTTGTCGACTTTCTGCCGAAAGTGAAAGTCGAGGCAGTGGTCAGTGAAGAAGTGGTGGAGCATGCGATCGAAGCCATCATCAAGGCGGCGCGTACCGGAAAAATCGGCGACGGCAAGATTTTCGTGCGTAGCGTCGAACAGGTGATTCGGATCCGCACCGGAGAAACCGGCGCTGACGCAGTTTAGCGTTTATCCTGACGCCGCGGCAGCGCCGGGCATTCAGCGTTCAAGCCATCCCTTGGCCTGGACGGCGTCGGTTTGATCCTCATCGGTCAACTCGTGGCTTTTAACAGCACCACAAGGGCGCCGCTTCCACCGTCGGCGGCTTGTGCCTGACAAAAAGCAATCACTTCTTCTTTTTGCACGAGCCAGCTGCGCACCTTGTTTTTCAACACTGGTTCCTTGTTGATCGAGCCGAGGCCTTTGCCATGAATCACGCGCACACAGCGCAAACCACGCTTCGCGGCATTGCGCAAGAATTGCGCCAATGCCTCGCGCGCCTCATCCCGCCGCAAGCCATGTAGATCAAGCTGACTCTGGATGATCCAGTGCCCGCGGCGTAACTTGCGCAGTGTATCCGGGCCGATGCCATTGCGTGCAAAACTCAGTGCACCATCGGTTTCGAGCAGGGTTTCTACATTGAATTCGTCGGACAACGATTCCTGCAGCGCTGCGCGTTCATCAGCCAGATGCTGACGCGCTATCGGCAGCGGGCGCGGCGCCGGCACGACCGCCTTGTCGACCGCGGAAAGCGGCGCAACGTCACCGACGGTTCGGCGAAAAAGATCGGCATCAATTCGTGTTTCTTTCGCGCGCCGCTCGCGTTCGGCTTCCACCGCTTGGCGCGCCTCTTCTTGCGCCTTCAGTTCCTTGCGCAGGGATTTGAGAGCCCCGAAATCCTTGATGCCGGCCATGATGAAAAAATCCTCGTATTCATGTGCTGAAAGAAAATTTTCCACCAACTGGCTATCGCAACATGCCTGCGATCCAGTCAGGTTATGCTTCCAGACCTTCCAGATAGCGTTGTGCATCCAATGCCGCCATACAACCGGTGCCGGCGCTGGTGATTGCTTGGCGATACACATGGTCCTGCACATCGCCTGCGGCAAATACGCCAGGTATGTTGGTCGCTGTCGCCATGCCTTCCAAACCGGTTTTGGTCTGGATATAGCCATTCTTCATTTCAAGCTGAGTCTCAAATATGCCGGTGTTTGGCTTGTGGCCGATCGCGATGAATACGCCGTGCAGTTTGACTGGTGTAATGCTTCCATCGGCAGTGGATTTGATGCTGATTCCAGTGACGCCGCTATCGTCGCCGGTCACTTCGTCCAGAGTATGATTCCATTTCACCTCGATTTTCCCTTCGGCGACTTTTGCCATCAGGCGGTCGATCAAAATGGGTTCGGCACGAAATTTGTTGCGACGATGGACGACCGTTACCTTGGTTGCGATATTCGAAAGGTATAGCGCTTCTTCGACTGCGGTATTGCCTCCGCCGACCACGGCCACTTCCTGGCCTTTATAGAAGAATCCGTCGCAAGTGGCGCATGCGGAAACCCCTTTGCCCATGAAGGCTTCTTCGGAAGGCAGTCCCAGGTACTGGGCCGACGCACCGGTTGCGATGATCAGAGAATCGCAGGTATATTCGCCCGAGTCGCCGATCAGGCGAATCGGTTTCTCGGTCAGCTTGGCGGTGTGGATATGATCGAAAATTACTTCGGTATTGAAACGCTCCGCATGCTGCAAAAGGCGTTGCATCAATTCCGGTCCCTGTACACCCATTGGATCGCCCGGCCAGTTTTCGACATCGGTCGTGGTCATGAGCTGTCCGCCTTGCTCGATACCGGTGATGAGTACCGGTTTTAAATTTGCACGCGCGGCATATACCGCCGCGCTGTAACCTGCCGGACCGGAGCCGAGGATAAGGACATGAGCGTGTTTGGGGGTAGACATAAATATCTTATGAAATGAGTGGTATTGGATGGAAGTAATGCATCAAAAATAACAAAATACCTGGTTTTATATGTGCCATATAGCGCCAAACGATGATATTTCAACTGCGCATCGATGAATGCGGTATTTAAGTATTAAAACTGGTTAAGATTATAGACGAACATGCCTTTTGCTCCTGTGCGACCGGATTAAACCCGCCTTAAGCCCCGTAATTAACGGCGGCTTGGAAATAAATTGCACCACGACTTATGACTAGAACGACACAAACGTATACACGCAACACGACGCCACCGGAGCCGCTTCCGAACCGACTGGTGCGCCTGCTGTCCGAGGCGCGCTGGCTGATGCTTGCGGTAATCACCGCGTACCTGATCTTGATTTTTTTGACTTATTCCAGGCTGGATCCGGGATGGTCGCACGCCAATCTGGTGCCGAAGTTGAGCAATTGGGGCGGACGTACCGGAGCATGGTTGGCCGATTTGATGCTGCTGGTTTTCGGGCTTTCCGCATGGTGGTGGTGCGTGATGTCGTTGCGCTCGGTGTGGACCGGGTATCGGCGGCTGTCGCAGAAATTTCTTTTGCAGCAGGAACCCGAGCCGCAACACCGTCAGGAGGGCTTGATACGGGGCGCGGGTTTTTTCCTGCTGTTATGCGGCAGCGTCGGTCTCGAGTATCTGCGGATGCACCGGCTCCAGGCAGAACTGCCGGGTCAGCCGGGTGGCGTGCTGGGCAAGGAGATAGGCGAGGCATTGCAAAGTGCATTGGGCTTTAACGGGGCCACCTTGTTTTTGTTGCTGCTGTTTGGTGTGGGTTTCAGCCTGTTCTTCCATGTCTCGTGGCTGGCGGTTGCGGAGCGCGTTGGCGCCTTTCTTGAATCCAGTGTCGTATGGATCGTCAACTTGTACGCAACGCGCAAGGATCGCAAGCTGGGACATGAAGCTGCTGTCAAACGGGAAGTCGTGGTGGTGCAGGAGCGTGCAAAAATCGTCGACGCACCGCCGATTCGGATCGAGCCGCAAATGGTCGCCGTGCCCAAATCGGATCGAGTGGAGAAGGAGCGGCAGGTGTCATTGTTCACCGACCATCCCGATTCCAACCTGCCGCCATTATCTCTGCTCGACGCCGCGCCGCAGTCGCAGGAAACGGTCAGTATCGAGACGCTGGAATTTACCAGCCGGCTGATCGAAAAGAAGCTGTCGGACTTCGGCGTCGAAGTCAAGGTGGTCGCCGCCTATCCGGGCCCGGTGATTACCCGTTACGAAATCGAACCGGCCACCGGCGTCAAGGGCAGCCAGATCGTCGGTCTTGCACGCGATCTGGCGAGAGCACTTTCGTTGACGTCGATTCGCGTGGTGGAGACCATCCCCGGCAAGAATTACATGGGATTGGAGCTGCCTAATCCGAAGCGGCAAATTGTGCGCCTGACCGAGATTCTCGGTTCCAAGGTGTATAACGATGGAGTATCCAGCCTTACGATTGCGCTCGGCAAGGATATTGCCGGCCATCCGGTAGTCGCGGATCTGGCGAAGATGCCGCACTTGCTGGTTGCCGGCACCACCGGGTCGGGCAAATCGGTCGGCATCAACGCTACCATCCTGTCGCTTCTATACAAGGCGGACCCGAACCAGGTCCGCCTGATCCTGATCGATCCGAAAATGCTGGAATTGTCGATCTACGAGGGCATTCCGCATTTGCTGGCGCCGGTCGTGACCGACATGCGCCAGGCCGGTCACGCGCTGAATTGGGCGGTGGCTGAAATGGAGCGTCGCTATAAATTGATGTCCAAGCTCGGCGTGCGCAATCTCGCCGGTTACAATCATAAAATTGCCGATGCTGAAAAGAATGAACAGAAAATTCCCAATCCGTTCAGCCTGACGCTCGATGCGCCGGAACCGCTGGAAAAATTGCCTACCATCGTGGTCATCATCGATGAGCTGGCCGATTTGATGATGGTGGTTGGAAAAAAAGTTGAGGAATTGATTGCCCGGATTGCGCAAAAGGCGCGTGCTGCCGGTATCCACTTGATTCTGGCCACGCAGCGGCCTTCGGTCGATGTGATTACCGGACTGATCAAAGCCAACATCCCGACCCGAATTGCATTCCAGGTCAGCAGCAAGATCGACTCGCGCACGATTCTCGATCAGATGGGCGCCGAAGCACTGCTCGGTATGGGTGATATGCTGTACATGCCGCCAGGCACCGGCTTGCCGGTACGCGTGCATGGCGCATTTGTATCGGATGAAGAAGTCCATCGCGTTGTTGACTACCTGAAAGCCCAGGGGGAACCGAATTACATTGAGGGAATCCTAGAAGGTGGGACCACCGAAGATGGTGTCGACGGCGTCTCTGGTGGTGACGGGTCAACCAACGGTGAGGCGGATGCGCTATATGATCAGGCAGTCGCCATTGTGCTGAAAAATCGCCGGGCTTCAATCTCGTTGGTGCAACGGCATTTGCGCATCGGTTACAACCGCGCTGCCCGGCTGCTGGAGCAAATGGAACAGAGCGGCCTGGTTTCTACGATGCAGTCGAACGGCAACCGGGAAATCCTGGTGCCTGCAGGAAATACAGAATAGGATCGACACTTTGACTCAACAAACCATTTCGCGTTTTCTTCCTTCCCGCTTGAGGGTGATCAGCCGCTTGCTGACGGTATGTGCATTGAGCTTGCCGATACTTGCGCACGCTTCGGCGCTGGAGCAATTCAAATCCTTTGTCGCCTCCACGAAAGCAGCGAAAGGCGAATTCACCCAGCGTCAGGTTAAAGCCGATGGTGCAAACGGCGGCAACATGAAGTTGTCAAATGCATCTACGGGGACGTTTCAATTTGCGCGGCCCGGAAAGTTTATCTGGACCTACCAGAAGCCATACGAGCAGTTGCTGCAGGCCGATGGTGAAAAACTCTATATTTACGACAAGGACCTGAATCAGGTGACGGTCAAGAAGCTGGGTAATGCGCTGGGCTCATCGCCTGCGGCGATTTTGTTTGGAAACAACGATCTGGAAAAGAATTTTACGCTCAAAGAGGCTGGGACCAAGGATGGCATGGAGTGGCTGCAAGCCACGCCGAAGACCAAGGATACGACGTTCGACCAAATCGGTATCGGCTTGCGTAATGGTGTGCCGGTAGCGATGGAGCTTCGGGATTCATTCGGTCAGGTGTCGCTGCTGTCATTTACCAAGTTCGAAAAAAATCCACCGATGACCGAGAATCATTTTAAATTTGTCGTGCCCAAGGGCGCGGACGTATTTCAACAGTAAACTTCTTTCAGAGCGGATCAGGTTTGCCGCGATCATTGGGATGTGCCAGAGGCATCCTTATAACCAATTCAACTCCTCCCGGGAAAAATGACTTCGATTCCGCTGGCTGAACGCCTTCGTCCCCGAACGCTCGACGAGGTCATCGGCCAGCAGCATTTGCTCGCCTCCGGCAAACCGATGCGCGTCGCGTTCGAGTCGGGCGAGCCCCATTCGATGATCCTGTGGGGACCGCCGGGCGTCGGAAAAACGACTTTGGCGCGGCTGATGGCCGATGGCTTCGATGCGGAATTCATCGCATTGTCGGCGGTGTTATCCGGTGTCAAGGACATACGCGAAGCGGTCGAACGGGCGCAAGTGATACGCGCCAATTCCGGCCGGCGCACCATCCTGTTCGTCGATGAAGTTCATCGCTTCAATAAAAGCCAGCAAGACGCATTTCTGCCGCATGTGGAAAGCGGGTTGTTTACGTTTATCGGCGCGACCACCGAGAATCCATCGTTTGAAGTCAATAGCGCGTTGTTGTCGCGGGCGTCGGTGTATGTGCTCAAGTCATTATCGGATGATGATCTCGGCATCCTTCTGGAGCGTGCCTGCGATAACGAACTGGGCGGCCTCATGTTTACGGTTGACGCGAAATCGATCCTGGTTGCCAGCGCCGACGGTGACGGCCGCAAACTTTTGAACAATCTGGAAATCGTGTCGCATGCGGCGCAAGCAAAAGACCAGAAGGAAGTGGACGCGGCGCTGTTGGCGGAATGCCTGGGCGATGCGCTGCGCCGCTTCGACAAAGGTGGGGATGCATTCTACGATCAGATATCGGCCTTGCATAAATCGGTGCGGGGTTCCAACCCGGACGCGGCGCTGTACTGGTTTGTCAGGATGCTGGATGGCGGCGCCGATCCGCGTTATCTGGCGCGCCGCATCATCCGCATGGCGAGCGAGGATATCGGCCTGGCGGATCCGCGCGCGTTGCGTCTGGCGCTGGATGCAACCGAAACCTACGAGCGGCTCGGCACGCCCGAAGGCGAACTGGCATTGGCGCAAGCGGTGATTTATCTTGCCTGTGCCGCGAAATCCAATGCTGTCTACAAGGCCTACAATGCCGCCCGTGCATTTGTAAGCAAGGACAAATCGCGACCGGTGCCCGAACACTTGCGCAATGCGCCGACCAAGCTGATGAAGGAGCTCGGTTACGGCAAGCTGTACCGCTATGCACATGACGAACCGGACGCGTATGCGGCCGACGAAACCTATCTTCCGGATGGCATTGCCGAGCCGCACTGGTATGCGCCGACTCCACGGGGACTGGAGGGGAAAATTGCCGAAAAACTGGCATACCTTGCATCGCTGGACCAGGCAGCCAGGAAAAATAAAAAGAATTAATCGCCGCCTTCGGTTTTTGCCTTGCGAATATATCGGTAGTTTCAAAAAAGATGGTGTGTTTCCGTACCGCTTGACCTTTCCACATGCGATGACCGCGCGGCACTTGATACAATGGCGGTTTCGCAATCCGACTCTCGTACCCCCATGATCGACATCCAACTTCTTCGCAAAGATATCAACACCGTTGCTGCCCGTCTGGCCGCGCGCAAATTTCAGCTGGATGTTGCCGCATTCAATGGATTGGAAGCGGAGCGCAAGCAAATCCAGACGCGCACCGAAGAACTGCAAGGGAAACGCAATACGCTGTCCAAGCAGATCGGCATGTTGAAAGGCAAAGGCGAAGATGCGTCCGTTGTGATGGCGGAAGTGGCGGGAATCGGTGACGAACTGAAAGCATCGGCTGCGCGGCTGGAAGAACTACAAGCCCAGATCAGCGAGTTCATGCTTGCCGTGCCCAACATCCCTCACGAATCGGTTCCTGTCGGCCAGGATGAAACCGCGAATGTGGAAGTGCGCAGGATCGGCACGCCGCGCGCTTTCGATTTTGAAGTGAAGGACCATGTCGATATCGGCGCTGCATTGGGTCTCGATTTCGATGTCGCGACAAAGCTTACGGGTTCGCGCTTCGCGGTGATGAAAGGCGGTATCGCGCGCCTGCATCGCGCACTTGCGCAGTTCATGCTGGATACACATATCGGCGAGCATGGTTATACCGAATGCTATACGCCGTACATGGTGAATGCCGATTCCTTGCGCGGAACCGGACAGCTGCCAAAGTTCGAAGCCGATCTTTTTGCAGTCAAGAAAGGCGGGCAGGAGGGAGCAGGCGAGACCTTGTATCTGATTCCGACCGCCGAGGTTTCTCTAACCAATATCGTGCGCGATGAGATCGTCGCACTTGAAGAGCTGCCGATCAAAATGACGGCGCATACCCCTTGCTTTCGGTCCGAGGCGGGCAGCTACGGCCGCGATACGCGCGGAATGATTCGGCAACATCAATTCGACAAGGTCGAAATGGTGCAAGTCGTTCATCCTGAAAAATCTTATGAAGCATTGGAAGAAATGGCCGGCCACGCTGAAAATATTTTGAAAAAACTTGGATTGCCGTATCGGGTCATCACGCTTTGCACTGGCGACATGGGCTTCGGGGCTGCCAAGACTTACGATCTCGAAGTCTGGCTGCCGGCGCAAAACACCTATCGCGAAATTTCATCGGTGTCGAACTGCGAGGCATTCCAGGCACGCCGCATGCAGGCGCGCTTTCGCAATGCGCAAGGCAAACCGGAGTTGCTGCATACATTGAACGGTTCCGGCCTTGCGGTTGGCCGTACGCTGGTCGCGCTCCTGGAGAATTATCAGCAAGCGGATGGAGGTGTCGATATTCCCGAGGTCCTGCATCCCTACATGGGCGGGCAGACGCGTTTGACACCGTAATGCAGGCTTCAGGTTTTTACAAACGCGGCGATTTTTGTAAACGCGAATTGAGATTTCGATATCGAATCGGAGTGACGCACCGAGTTAGACTCTGCTATAATTTCCCGCTTTGCAGCCCACATGGTTGCAAATTGACCGAATCAGGAGAGGTGGCAGAGTGGTCGAATGCGCTGGACTCGAAATCCAGTGTACGTTTAGGCGTACCGTCGGTTCGAATCCGACCCTCTCCGCCAGAAACATGTTTTAAGAAGTCCAGAAACGTCCAATAACCCGCCTCAAGCCCAGTGCTGATGCGGGTTTTTTGTTTCTGGAGCGCGCCGTATGACTTTTCCGGTTAAATCAAAAAAACCCGTATCGCCAAGCCGGCAGCAAGACGTCTATACTCACTCTTGAATAGCGGAAAGATGATGAACAATCTGGAAAGTCTATCCGCTTTTCGTTCCATGATCGTACGTAGCAACTGCCAAATCCGAATGGTTAACGGAGAAGAATCATCGTACGATCCGGACAACCTTTGGCAAATCGACTAAAAACTACACGGTATTTGACCTTTGATAACTTCCATGCTTTCTCGTTTTTGGCCGATGCGGCCGATAGCTCTCATCGTATTCATCGTGCTGATTGTTTCCGCGATTTACGGGCAGTTTCTCTGGAATCCCATCGTTTTCGATGACAAAAATTTCTTCGATCACGGTTCTCACTCCAAATATCTGGAATCAATATTCAAGGTCGAGTTTCGCTGGTTACCGTATGCATCACTCGAATGGACACGGGTTTTTCTTGGTGACGAGATCATCTGGTATCGACTCGGGAATTTGGCATTGCATGTTCTTACGTCCGTCATGCTATTTCTGTTTTTGAACAGACTGTTTCAAGCAGTAGTTCCCGAAGAGCAATCTCCTTTGCCTGGCGCAAGAAGTGGTGCTTTGGCTTCCATATGGATGGCGTTTTTTGCGGCATTGATTTTTTCTCTGCATCCTGCGGCCGTATATGGAGCCGCCTATCTGATCCAACGCACCATTCTGATGGCGACGCTGTTTGCGTTGATTACGTGGTATCTATTTTTACGCGGCGTAGTCAAAAACAATCAGTGGTATCTGCTCGGTTCAGCGGCCGCATATTTTTTCTCGGTCTTTGCGAAAGAGCATGCATTGATGGCGCCCGCAGTTGCGTTGGCAATTCTTTTGTTGGTACGTAAACCGACCCGCCAACTTTTCTATCAGGTTTTACCGACGTTTGTACTATATGGGTTGATTGCCGGGTATGTGATATTTCAAGTAAAGACCGGCAACCTGCTGGCCCAAGCATATGAGCCTCGCGGGATGGACATGCTATCGACGCTCGCCAGACTGGACCCGAACTTCGATCCAAAGCTTGCGTATCCGTTTTCGATGCTGACGCAGTCGTTCTTGTTCTTCAAATATCTGCTGGTCTGGATTTTTCCCAATCCGGCATGGATGTCGGTGGACATGTTCGAACCATTTGCTACCCGGTTCTGGTCCTTGCCGTATGTGGCCGGAATGCTTGCATTTGTGCTCTATCCGGTCGCAGCGGTCTGGCTGCTGTTGCAACGCGAGAGAAAAGGCTTGCTGGGCTTTGCATTGCTGTGCCCGTGGCTGATGTTTGCAACGGAACTATCGACAATCAGAATCCAGGAATCATTCGTTTTGTATCGCAGTTATCTCTGGATGCCTGGGGCATTTGCCGCGATGGCGTTTCTTTTTCATAAAACGCCGGCAAGGCGTACTGCGGTCATATTGGCAGCGCTGGTTCTCGTCATGATCCCGGCGACATGGGCGCGCCTGGACACATTTTCATCGCCATTCCTGCTGTGGAACGATGCCGCCCGGCTTATCAAGGGCAAGGATAATCGTCCGGGGGTAGATCGGGTTTACCATAACCGGGGTCTGGAGTTGTTCAAGCTGGGATATTCGGACCTTGCCATCGATGATTTCAACAAGGCCATTTCTCTGAATCCAGGCCATATTCTTGTTTACAATGATCGAGGCGCAATCTATCTGGCGGAAAAGAAATATGAGCAAGCACTGGCAGATTTCAACAAGGCGCTTGAGATCAATCCGAAATTTTGGCGGCCATATCTTGGCAGGGCGCTGACATATGAGGGCCTCGGTAATGCTTCGGCGGCACTGGCCGATTACAAGATGCTTTGTTCAATCGGTTATAACGTGGGCTGCAAAAAATTGGAGCCGGTTTCGGCCGCGCATTAGATTATTTATGTATTCATGTCTTTTATAGCCATGCCATGGCATCGGCAGCCATTTGATTACTGAAATCTGCAAGCAAGACTGTACATACTCATGAACTCCTATCATGCAAAAACCCTACGCCAGCAGCCCCGATACGCCTTGTGTCGCAGTATGTTCAACTACATTTGACGAGGTATGCCGCGGCTGTGGACGTACGGCCAATGAAGTCGCGCACTGGGTCACGCTGAGCCAACAGGAGAAAGACGCGGTGTGGGAGCGCATTATTGCGCAGGGATATCCGCGTCGTCAGTCGTAGCGGCGCCGACTGGCGAATTTTTCATGATCAAGGCAGAATCAATGGAATCGATATTGCCAATATGGTGCCATTGCCGTTGCCGCTGTCAATCTGCAAATCGCCTCCCAACATGCTGATGCGCTCCTTGATTCCCGCGAGTCCGAAGGTGTTGGCTTTATTGTGGCCATTGCCTTGCATGCCAACGCCGTTATCTGCGATTTTCATGTAAAGCCATCCGTTGTCCCGATTCAAATCGACCTGGACCTGGGTAGCTTGTGCATGCCGGATAATGTTGGTCAGCGATTCTTGTAATATGCGAAACAACGCCGTCGCACTTTTTTCACCCAGATCGCGATCAAAATTCTCATCTCTCACCATGATGTCGCATGCAATTCCGCTACGTCGGCGAAATTCCTCGATTTGCCATTCGATTGCCGCCTGCAGTCCAAGATCCAGGACAGGAGGGCGCAAGTCATTAATGATGCCACGCACGCTCTTGATGGTGGCATCGATCTGGTTCAACGCATACGATGCTTTTTGGTGCAACCTGGGGTGCAAGTCGCCGGTGCGTGCATGCAGCATTGATGCGTCTATCCGCAGGGCCAAAAGATTCTGGCCCAGTTCATCATGGATTTCGCGAGCGATGCGTTTTCGCTCTTCTTCCTTGATCAGCTCCTGATGCGATGCGAGTTCGCGAAGCATCATTTTCGATTCGCGCAATTCATCAGCCTGTAGCAGGAGCTTGCGTTGCAGATAGAACAGATCAACGAATACCCGCACTTTGGCGCACAGCACCTCGGGCACGATCGGCGAGTAAATATAGTCTACCGCGCCCAATGTATAGCCATGAAACCGGTCCGAATCGGAGCCGGCTTCGGCGGTGATGAAGATAATCGGCGTGTGTGCCGAGCGCGGGCGCCCGTGGATCAGGGTTGCGGTCTCGAAGCCATCCATCATCGGCATCTTTACATCGAGCAGAATCAGCGCAAAATCCTGTTTAAGCAGCAGGCGCAAGGCTTCGCGTCCGGAATTGGCGGTAGTTACGTCCAGGCCCATGCCGGATACGACCGAGACCACAGCCTTGAGCTTGGATGGATTATCGTCGACGATCAGGACGGACGCTGGTATGCCGTCTGGAGGCATCGGTTCCCGGACCTGACTCCCCGACTTTAATGCCGGAAACTCCTGATGGGCGCTCATGCGCATTCTCCGTAGAAAATCGACTCCCTCAGCGGCAGAACCGGCAGAAAAATCCACGTGATTTTTTTCACTTCCTGTTTCCTTTTCTTTCGTGCCCGGAGCGGACGCGGTTTGCATTGATCAAGGGGCCGTGAGGTACTTGCTGTCCCGGTCAGCGATACAGCCAGGCTCGCATCAGGGATAGCAGTTGATCGGTGTCCACCGGCTTGCTTACATAATCCGAGGCACCGGCTTGTATGCATTTTTCACGATCGCCTTTCATTGCCTTGGCGGTGAGCGCGATCATTGGCAAAGTCTCGAATTGTTCAAGGTTTCGTATCTGCCGCATTGTTTCGAATCCATCCATTTCCGGCATCATGATATCCATCAGCACGATGTCGGTATCGGGATGCAACAGCAGCAATTCAATTGCGGTCCTGCCATTTTCCGCGGAGCCGACTTCCATCTTGTTGCGTTCCAATACGCTGGTAAGAGCAAAAATATTGCGTATGTCGTCGTCGACTACCAGGACTCTCTTTCCTTCCAGTCCGGCTGAACCTCGGTATAGCTTCTCGAGTGTCCTGCGCTGACTCGGCGGCAGCCTTACTATCTCCCGATGTAGGAAGAGGGCGGTTTCATCGAGCAGGCGCTCCAATGAATGCACTTCCTTGAACACGCCCTTGCTCATGATTTTCCTGACAGGATCCTGGTCTTTCTCGGGCAGTTCATCTATACCGCAGAGAACGATAGGCACATTCCGCACCAAATCATTTTTTTGTATGGCGTTGGCGAACTCGGCCGGCGACATGTCAGGCATATTGAGATTCAGCACAACGCAGTCGTATCGTTTCTTCTTGAGTGCGGTCAAAGTTTCCTTGGCGGTGGCGACTACCTTTATTCGCAGGTCGGGACCGTCGATCAAATCCATGATGCTGTCGTGGCAGGTGTCGACGCCTTCGGCCAGCAATAAATCCTTGATTGCACGCCGGGAAAATTTGACCATTCCGACAAGTGCATTCTGGATTTCACCAGCCGTTACGGGCTTGACTAGATAATCGAAAGCGCCTTGGCGCAATCCGCGCGCGCGGTCGTCTTCCGCCGAAAGAATCTGTACGGGTATATGGCGGGTTGCCGGATTGCCCTTCAGGCGTTCCAGCACGGTCCAGCCATCAATATCCGGCAGATGCAGATCGAGCGTGATGGCCACGGGTTTGAAACGTTCGACCAGTTCAAGGGCATCCGTGCCGCGCGTGGTGACGATTCCGGTAAATTTTTTCTCGCGGGCTGCAGTCAGCAGGATGCTGGCGAATCTGGGGTCGTTCTCCACCATGAGCACCACTTGGTCGGCGGGGCCGACGGATTCGCGGTCATCCTGTATCTGAACCAATGATGTGAATTCCGGCTCGCGAGCCGGTTGGCGGCGGTTTGTTTCAGCGGATGGTCGTTCTATGGGTGCCGCACTGATTTCCACCGATCGGAATGGCAGGAACAACGCAAACGTACTGCCGTTGTTGATGTCACTGGAAACCAGACGCAACTCGCCGCCGAGCAGGCGTGCAAGCTCACGGCTGATGGACAAGCCAAGTCCGGTGCCGCCGTACTTGCGCGATGTTCCCGTGTCGGCCTGCTGAAATGCTTCAAAGATCAACTTGTGCTTGTCGGGCGATATGCCTATGCCGGTATCGGCCACGACAAAGGAAATGACTTTTTCGGCGTTGTTGAGTGCTGCATGATCTACGCTCCACCCGGATTCAGTCAGTTCGATGTTCAAGCTGACGCCGCCGCGTTCGGTGAACTTGAATGCGTTTGACAGCAGATTCTTGATTACCTGAAGCAGTCGCTTTTCATCGATCCAGGTTGACGCGGGCAGATTTGGCGCCAGATGAATCGTGAAGTCGAGATGGTGACTTTCTGCGACCGGCCGGAAAGTGCGCTCGATTTGTTCGTGCAGCATTACAAATGCCGTCTCCGTAAAATCGAGCGTGACGGTACCCGATTCGATTTTGGACAGATCGAGAATTTCATTGATCAGGCCAAGCAGATCCTTGCCGGATCCTTGGATCGTTTTTGCGTATTCCACCTGCTTCGGCGTCAGGTTGCTGTCGATATTGTCGCTCAACTGCTGCGCGAGAATCAGCAAGCTGTTGAGCGGCGTTCTCAATTCATGCGACATGCTGGACAGGAACTCCGACTTGTATTTGGAGGTAAGTGTGAGCTGATCGGCTTTTTCCTCCAGCGACAATTTGGTGATTTCGACCTCGCGGTTCTTGCGTTCGACCTCGGCCTTTTGTTCTTCCAGCAAACCTGCCTTGTGCTCCAGTTCCTCGTTGGTCTGGCGCAGTTCTTCCTGCTGGATCTGCAGCTCCTGCGCCAGGGATTGCGACTGCTTCAGCAACTCCTCGGTACGCATGTTTGCTTCAATCGTATTGAGCACGATACCGATCGATTCGCCGAGCTGATCCAGGAATGCCTGATGAATCGGGCTGTATAGGGTAAACGAGGCCATTTCAACAATGGCTTTTACCTTGTCTTCGAAAAGAATCGGCAAAACGATGATATTGAGCGGTGCAGCCGCGCCAAGGCCGGAGGTGATTGCAACGTACTCTTCCGGCACGGTAGTGAGCAGAATGCGTTTCTTTTCATATGCGCATTGCCCGACCAGGCCTTCACCCAGATGCCATTCCTTGACGGTATTCTTGCTTTTCATGTACGCGTAAGCCGACAGCAAGCGCAGTTTGGGATCGTCCGGCTGACTTTCGTCCATCATGTAGAACATGCCTTGCTGCGCATTGATCAGTGGCGCGAGTTCGGATAGAACCATCTTGGAAACGGCTGCGAGATCGCGCTGTCCTTGCAGCAAGCGGGTGAACTTTGCCAGGTTGGTCTTGAGCCAATCCTGTTCCGCATTCTGTCTTGTGGTTTCGCGCAGATTGCGGATCATTTCATTGACGTTGTCTTTCAGGTCCGCCACTTCGCCTTTGGCTTCGACTTGAACGTTACGTGTCAAATCGCCCTTGGTCACGGCGGTCGCCACGTCGGCAATCGCCCTCACCTGGTTGGTGAGGTTAGCCGCAAGACCATTCACGTTATTGGTCAGGTCTTTCCAGGTGCCGGCGGCGCCCGGAACATGTGCCTGGCCTCCGAGCTTGCCTTCGACCCCCACTTCACGCGCGACCGAACTGACCTGATCGGAAAACAGCGCCAGCGTGTCGGTCATGTTATTGATCGTATCGGCCAGTTCGGCAATCTCGCCCTTGGCTTCGACAGTCAGTTTCTTTTTCATGTCGCCGTTCGCCACCGCGGTCACCACTTTCGCGATGCCGCGCACCTGGTTGGTCAGGTTGGCGGCCATGAAATTCACGTTGTCTGTCAGGTTTTTCCAGGTGCCCGACACGCCGCGCACCTCGGCCTGTCCGCCCAGTTTTCCTTCAGTGCCGACTTCGCGGGCAACACGAGTGACCTCCGCGGCGAAACTGTTCAACTGGTCCACCATGATGTTGACCGTGCTCTTCAGCTCCAAGATTTCACCCTTGACGTCCACGGTAACTTTCTTGCCGAGGTCGCCGTTTGCAACCGCTGTCGTCACCTGCGCGATATTACGCACCTGATCCGTCAGGTTCGACGCCATCATGTTGACCGAATCGGTCAAATCCTTCCAGGTGCCGGCGACGCCGGTCACATATGCTTGGCCGCCGAGCTTTCCTTCTATGCCTACCTCACGCGCCACGCGGGTAACTTCCGATGCGAATGAGCGCAACTGGTCGACCATGGTATTGATGGTCTCTTTCAGTTGCAGAAACTCTCCGCGTACGTCCACCGTAATCTTGCGCGACAGGTCGCCTTTTGCGACTGCGATGGTCACCTCGGCCACGTTACGCACTTGTGCGGTCAGGTTCGATGCCATGCCGTTGACCGAGTCGGTCAGATCCTTCCACGTGCCGGAAACGCCTGCCACTTCGGCCTGACCGCCAAGCTTTCCTTCGGTGCCGACTTCGCGCGCCACACGAGTGACCTCGGCGCCGAACGTCGAGAGCTGGTCCACCATGATGTTGATGGTGTTCTTCAATTCCATGATTTCACCGCGCGCGTCCACCGTGATCTTTTTTGTCAGATCGCCGTTTGCAACCGCCGTTGTCACCTGCGCGATATTACGCACCTGGTTGGTCAGGTTCGACGCCATCATGTTGACCGAGTCGGTCAAATCCTTCCAGGTACCGGCGACGCCGGGCACCTGACCCTGACCGCCGAGCTTGCCTTCGGTACCGACTTCGCGCGCGACACGGGTGACTTCGGCGCCGAAGGTCGAGAGCTGATCCACCATCGTGTTGATGGTGTTCTTCAGTTCCATGATCTCGCCCTTGGCCTCGACCGTAATCTTGCGGCTCAAATCGCCTTTGGCGACCGCAGTAGTGACGTCGGCGATATTGCGCACCTGGTTAGTCAGGTTGGCTGCCATGCCGTTGACCGACTCGGTCAGGTCGCGCCATGTTCCCGATACTTCCTTAACTTCGGCTTGTCCTCCAAGTTGTCCTTCGGTGCCTACCTCGCGTGCTACGCGCGTTACTTCGGCAGCAAACGTCGAAAGCTGGTCCACCATTGTGTTGATGGTGTCCTTGAGTTCCAGAATTTCGCCTTTGGCTTCCGCTGTGATCTTGCGTCCGAGATTGCCGTTGGCCACAGCAGTGGTCACGTCGGCGATATTACGTACCTGACTGGTCAGATTCGCCGCCATGCCGTTGACCGAATCGGTCAAATCTTTCCAGGTGCCTGACACCCCGGATACCGCCGCCTGCCCGCCCAGTTTGCCGTCGGTGCCGACTTCGCGCGCCACGCGCGTGACCTCGGCGGCAAAACTCGACAACTGGTCCACCATGATATTCACAGTGCTCTTGAGTTCGAGAATCTCGCCTTTGGCTTCCACCGTAATTTTCTTGCTCAGGTCGCCCTTTGCTACCGCGGTGGTGACCTGCGCGATGTTGCGCACCTGGTTGGTAAGGTTCGACGCCATGCCGTTGACCGATTCGGTCAGGTCGCGCCAGGTGCCGGATACGCCGCGTACTTCGGCCTGTCCGCCGAGTTTGCCTTCGGTACCGACTTCGCGCGCGACACGGGTGACTTCGGCGCCGAACGTCGAAAGCTGATCCACCATGGTGTTAACCGTCTCCTTGAGCTGGAGAATTTCGCCTTTGGCTTCTGCGGTAATCTTCCGTGACAGGTCACCGTTGGCCACGGCGGTGGTCACGTCGGCGATATTGCGCACCTGGGTGGTCAGATTCGCGGCCATGCCGTTGACCGACTCAGTCAGGTCTTTCCAGGTGCCCGATACGCCGGACACTGCCGCTTGGCCGCCGAGTTTGCCGTCGGTGCCGACTTCGCGCGCCACGCGCGTGACCTCCGCGGCAAAACTGGAGAGCTGGTCCACCATGGTATTCATGGTGTTTTTGAGTTCGAGAATCTCGCCCTTGGCATCCACGGTGATGGTCTTGCTGAGGTCGCCTTTCGCGACCGCGGTCGTCACATAGGCAATGTTGCGCATCTGCGTGGTCAAATTGGCTGCCATGCCGTTGACCGAGTCGGTCAAGTCTTTCCACGTGCCGGATACGCCCTTGACATTGGCCTGACCGCCAAGAATGCCTTCGGTACCGACTTCGCGTGCCACGCGGGTTACTTCCGAAGTGAACGAACCAAGGCGCGCCACCATGGTATTGACGATCTGGGCGGACTTGAGAAACTGGCCCTTGAGTTTCAGCCCGTCGATTTCCATCGGAACTTGCTGACCGAGATCGCCTTCCGCTACCGAGCCGACCACCCGGATCACCTCAGTCATCGGGCTCATCATGTCGTTCGCCAGAGCGTTGCTTGAATCAACCAATCTTTCCCAGGCGCCTCGCATCATCGGCAATTCGATGCGTTCTCCGATTTTCCCTTGTTTTCCCACCAATCTTTCGACACGTTCAAATTCGATGACCGTAGCGCTGGACATATCAATGATTTCATTGAGCATATCGGCAACCTTGCCTGGCAGCCCGGTCCAGTCGACCGGCATGCGCACGGAGAAATCTCCGTTGCGGTATGCGGTCAAAGTTGCCAGCAAGACCCTCATGTCCAAGGAATTGTCGCCGGCTGAAGTTGGGACTTCGATAATCTGTTCCATAAGAGTCAGGTCCTTAAAGGCCCAAGGGCTTATTCCAAGCTAGTTGCGCGGAGATTGATCAATGACGATATCGAGGCGGCACGCGGAAGCAAGAGTTCTTACTCAGGGAGTAGACAGGAGGAATTTTTACATCGCCTCTTGCCGTCGAAACAACGAATTTTTTCGAGCGTTTACCGGCGCCAAATATAGCATTAAATCATCTTGTTGCTTTGCAACAATCCCTATTTTTGACCCTTAATTATTATCAATTTGGCGAACGAATCCACCTCTTTACTTTATTTATTTCCTCAGAGAATTAGATAACATGAAATTCACTGGTCTCTGCCATATGTTGTTGTGAGTTGGCAACGTTTTCATTGAAGCATATCGATTATA
The DNA here is from genome assembly GCA_001770855.1 of Burkholderiales bacterium RIFCSPLOWO2_02_FULL_57_36. Classification (GTDB taxonomy): domain Bacteria; phylum Pseudomonadota; class Gammaproteobacteria; order Burkholderiales; family Burkholderiaceae_D; genus MESE01. Next base: position 196,699 of record MESE01000096.1, on the reverse strand, counting down.
ATTTTGAGCCGATGCAATACCCATTAAATCGGCACGTCTGCCCTGAATTTCTTTGAAAAAATGAAATCAGCCTGCGTCCCGATCGCCGAAAACTAGTAGAGCGCTCGGCGTTTCAAAGAGAATCCACAAATAATGAGTTCCGAGAGAGTCAGCTTTTCTATCGCATCTGATGCGGCTTGGGCTCCTGGAGTGGAGACGCGCGATGCATGGCTGTCATGGGCCGACAACACACCCACGATCACCGGCAGTGACGAGCCCACGGTAAAAGCCATGGCGCCGATGTTGCGGCGCCGCGCCGGCTTTCTTGGGAAAATGGCGCTGCAGGTAGCCTATGCGTGCCTCGGCGAGCGGACCGGCGTTCCGATGGTATTTTGTTCCCGGCATGGCGAGGTGGCGCGCTCGGTTGAGTTATTGACCGATCTGGCGCAAGACATGCCGCTTTCTCCCGCGTCGTTCGGCTTGTCGGTCCACAACGCGAGTTGCGGCCTGTTCACCATTGCGCGCAGCGACCAATCCAACGCCAGCGCGCTCGCCGCCGGACACAGCACGATCGAGCACGCGGTCATCGAGGCTTGCGGATTGCTTGCAGACGGAGAGCCGGCGGTGCTGCTGGTGGTTTACGACACTGTCCTGCCGTCTCTTTACACGGGCTTCCAGGATTGCGACGAACAGCCGCATGCATGGGCATGGCTGATGCAAGCGCCAGGCGAAGATGCCGTATCGCTGTGCTGGTCCTCTGCCGAAAATGCCGATTCTTCGGCCGCCGGGTCGCTTCCTGCGGGACTCGAAATACTGCGCTTTCATCTGCGGAAAGATATGGAATTGATACGAATTCGCGAAAACTGCCGATGGCGCTGGAGCCGCAATGCATAGTCGCCTCGACCGTTATTGGCGCGTATTCGGCACGGCATTGAATTTTTCCGTATTTGGCTTGGGTGGACTGATCTTGCGGATTATCGTTTTCCCGGTTCTTAATCTGCTGGTGTGGGAGCAGCAATTGCGGATGCGTCTCGCACGCAGTGTCATCCGGTACGCGTTTCGGTTCTTTATCGGCTTGCTGCGAATTGTCGGTATCTTGCGCTACGAGATCATCGGACTGGAAAGACTGGAACGGAACGGATTGCTGATTCTCGCAAATCATCCGACGCTGATCGACACGGTATTTCTGATGGCGTTCGTCAAACGTGCTGACTGCATCGTCAAGAGCGCTTTGTGGCGCAATCCGTTCACGCACGGACCGGTGCGCGCCGCAGGATATGTCAGCAACGATTCTGGAGTCGGCCTGGTCGAGGACTGCATCAAATCGCTGCGCAGCGGCAGCAATCTGATTATTTTTCCTGAAGGAACACGTACGCCGAGTGACGGTTCGATCACCCTGAAACGCGGCGCCGCGAATATCGCGATACGAGGTAATTTCAAAGTGACGCCGATCAGCATTCACTGCATGCCGCTGATGCTGGGCAAGGGAGTCAATTGGTGGAAAGTCCCGCCGCGCCGGTCCCATTTCAGAATCGAGGTGCAAGAGGATATCGATGTCCAGCCGTTCATCGCCAAGGCAGGCAGCGAGGTATTGGCCGCCCGGCATTTGACCGACCATCTGCAAGATTATTTTATCAAGGAAAACAAACGCGATGCAGTTGCTTGAAGAAGAAGTTAAACAAGTCATTATCGATGTCCTTCAGCTTGAAGATATGACCCCGGCCGATATCGATACGGACGCAGCGCTGTTCGTCGATGGACTGGGGCTGGACTCGATCGATGCGCTCGAATTGGGTGTTGCGCTGCAGAAGCGTTACGGTATTTCATTGTCGGCCGACTCGGAAGAGACGCGTCGTCATTTTGCCTCTGTACGCGCACTGGCGGCGATGATCGCCAGCCAAAGAAAGAAATAGGGAGGAAATTGATATGACAACAGCAAGCGTCATGACCCATGACGAAATCCATGCGTGGATCGTCGACACGCTGCACGAGATGTTCGAGCTGGATAAAGCGAAAATCACGCCGCAGGCCAATTTATATACGGATCTCGATATCGACAGCATCGACGCGGTCGATCTTGCGGTGAAACTGAAGCAGCTCACCGGCAAACGTTTGCAGCCCGAGGTCTTCAAAACCGTTCGCACCGTTCAGGATGTGGTCGATGCGCTGGTTGCGCTGCAAGCGGAGCAGTAAGATAAATCGCGCTGCGCTGACTGTATTGACGGTCTTCATCACACTGCTATACCCGCTGGCGATCTGGCTTGGGCATGGTCAGGTCGAGCCGCGTCTGCTCGCAGGAATCCTGTTGCTTGCCGCATTGACTCGGCTTCCGGCGCTGAAAGTCAGCAAGATGGCGCGCTGGTGGATGGGCGGCGCATTGCTGTTGGCGGCGATCGCCGTATGGGCCAATGCAATGCTGCCGTTGAAGCTATACCCGGTATTGGTGAGCGCGGTGATGCTGGCGGTGTTCGGCTATACGCTGGTCAAGCCGCCTTCGATGGTGGAGCGGTTTGCCCGCATGCGGGAGCCGGATCTGCCGCCGGCGGCGATTGGCTATACGCGGCGGGTGACCCAGGTCTGGTGCGGTTTTTTTGCAATCAACGGTGCAATTGCGCTGTCCACCGCGCTGTGGGCATCGCCTGCCGTCTGGTCGATATACAACGGCGTTGTTTCCTACCTGCTGATGGGATTGCTGTTCGGCGGTGAATTCCTTACTCGGCTGTATTTCAAGCGGCGGCACAGTGTCTGATTCCGTCGATTTCCTGGACCTGCTTTCGGCACCGCAAGCGCTTGATCGTATAGTCGGTTGGCGCGAGCAGGAGCCGGTGCTGCGCGATGACTTCCTTGCACGCGTGCACGCCTGGCGATCGTTGCTGGCAGACTCGCCGGGCAAGAAGTTCGCGCTGTATATCAGCGACAGTATTGAATTCGCCTGTGCGCTGTTCGGTGCATGGCAGGCAGGAAAAACCATTTATCTTTCGGCCGATACCTTACCCGCCACATGCGCGACCTTGCGCCGCGATGTCGATGGCTATCTCGGCGAGTTCGACATGCAATGGGCGCCGCTTGCTCCGGCAGAAAACAGCAACGCTACCGGCGCGGATGGCTTTCACCTGCTCAATCCCGATTTTGTCGGTCTGGTCGTGCACACATCCGGTAGCACCGGTGCTGCGCAGGCAATACCGAAGTTTCTTCGCCAAATATCGGCTGAAGTCGCAACGCTGGAACGCCTGTTCGGCGACGAACTGGGTACGGCCGATATCGTCGCCACGGTATCGCATCAACATATTTACGGTTTGCTCTTCAAAGTGTTGTGGCCATTGGCCGCCGGGCGTGCGATTCATGCGCGCAGCTTTGCATATCCCGAGGAACTGGTGCCGGTACTGGCTACACATGACTGCGCGTTGATATCCAGCCCGGCCCATCTCAAGCGCCTGCCCGATATTCCGGCGTGGAAGAATGCAGCGGAGCGATTGCATGCGATATTTTCTTCTGGCGGTCCGTTGCCCCTGAATGTGGCACTGGATGCAGAGCGCTTGCTGGGCCGGACGCCGATTGAGGTCTACGGCAGCTCGGAAACCGGCGGCATCGCGTGGCGGCAACGGCATGCGCAGTCCGACGACGGCTGGACGCCGATGGCAAATGTCGATTGGCGGACTACCGGGGACGGGGGCGTGCTTGAGGTACGTTCTGCCCATCTACCCGATGCAAACTGGTTCCGATTGGGAGATCGCGTGCTGGCCGCGAACGACAATCGCTTTAGTCTGCAGGGGCGTGCCGACCGTATCGTGAAGATTGAAGAGAAAAGAATTTCGCTTGATGCGATCGAAAACCGGCTGCTTGCTTCATCGCTGGTAACCGATGTCCGGGTGCTGGTGCTGGACGGCAAGCGTCAAAGAATCGCTGCGTTCGTCGTGCCCTCATTCGAAGGCCGCGGGCAATTGGATCGCGAAGGAAAACTCGCATTCAACCAATCGATGCGCGATTGGTTGATCCATTCCGTGGAGCGGATCGCATTGCCGCGCCTCTGGCGATATCCGGATGTGTTGCCGGTCAATGCGCAAGGCAAGACGACACATGCGGAACTGATAGCGTTGCTCGATGAAACGCCAGCACCGCCAAAAATGCCGCGGGAGCGCCTGCTTGAGAAAGAAGCTCAGCGAGCCGTGTTCGAACTGACCGCGCCACGCAACCTGTTTTATTTTGACGGTCACTTTCCCGGCGCGCCTATTTTGCCCGGCGTGGTGCAAATCGATTGGGCCATTGCCTATGGCCGAAAGTGCTTCGATCTGCCGCCGGTTTTCCTGGGAATCAATGCGCTCAAGTTTCAACAAGTGATTCATCCGGAGCAGGCGGTCACGCTGGAATTGGTCCACGAGCAATCAAAATCCTGTGTGACATTCAAATTGAGTTCTCCGGCCGGCCAGCATGGCAGTGGCCGCATTCTGTTCGGAACCCCCGATGTTTAAACCGTGCGTGCTGATTCCGGTTTACAACCATGAACACGCAATCGGCGACGTGGTCAGTGAGGTTCTCGCATTGAATCTTCCTTGCATCCTGGTAGACGACGGCAGTTCACCGGATTGCGCAATCGTGCTGGACCGGCTTGCCGAGGCGGCGCCTGACCGGATTGTGCTGGAGAGGCATGCGGTAAATCGCGGAAAGGGCGGTGCGGCTTTGACCGGATTTCATCGTGCCGCGCGCGCCGGTTATAGCCATGCGTTGCAGATCGATGCCGACGGCCAGCATTGTGTGGCCGATATTCCGCGTTTTCTCGAGCATGCCGCGGCGCAGCCGCAAGCGTTGATTGTCGGCTATCCCGTGTACGACGAAAGCGTGCCGCTGGTGCGGTTTTACGGACGCTATCTGACGCACGTATGGGTATGGATCAATACGCTATCGCTGAAGATCAAGGATTCGATGTGCGGCTTCCGGGTTTATCCGCTGGCGCCGGTGGTGGGCTTGGCGCAACGACAGAAAATCGGTGCACGGATGAATTTCGATACCGACATATTGGTGCGCCTGTATTGGGATGGAATTGAGATTGTCAATGTGCCCACCCGTGTAGGATATCCCGCGGATGGCGTTTCGCATTTTCGGGTATGGCGCGACAACGTATTGATTTCGCGCATGCATGCCACGCTGTTTTTCGGAATGTTGCTGCGCCTGCCGCGGCTGCTGATGCGCAAATGGCGGTCGCAATGAAGCCGCGGATTTCAACCGCCGGTGCACGCCATTGGGCGCATATCAACGAAGCCACCTTCACTGCCGGGATGCGGGCGCTGTTCTGGATCTGCCGCGTGTTCGGCCGATGGCCGTTTCGCGCCGTGCTCTATCCGGTGGTCGCATGGTACCTGCTGGCCAAGCCCGTTGCGCGCAAGGCGTCCGCCAATTACATAAGGCGTGTGGCAGGGTTTGATACGAAGCCCCGCATCAAGCCGGGCGTCCGCGCAGTGCTGCATCATTTCGCAACTTTTGCCGAAAGCATTCTCGACAAGATGTTGTTGTGGGGAGGACTATTCGATGTCAGTCACACGACTCTGCACGGTCAGACGCTGTTGACCGACCGTATTGTCAAAGGGCGCGGCGGTCTGCTGATCTGCGCGCATCTGGGCAATCTGGAGTTATGCCGCGTATTGTCAAAACAGCAGCCGGGACTGAAGCTGACCGTGCTGGTGCACACCAAGCACGCACAGGCTTTCAACCAGTTGCTGGCCCAGCTTGATCCCGATAGCCAGTTGAACCTGATGCAGGTCACCGAAATATCGCCCGCCACCGCGGTGCTGCTGGCGGAAAAGATTGAGCAAGGCGAATTTGTCGTGATCGCCGGCGATCGCATTCCGGTTGCGCCGAACCCTCGGGTCGCCATCGCCCCGTTTCTGGGCGCGCCGGCGCCTTTTCCGGTCGGTCCGTATATCATCGCCAGTCTGTTGCGGTGTCCGGTGTATCTGATTTTCTCGATTCGCACCGGACGCACGTCTGAAGTGCATTTCGAACTTCTGCGTGATTCGATTTCCCTGCCACGCAAAGATCGCGACCAGGCACTGGCCGTGCTGGCGGCCGAATACGCGGCTCGGCTCGAATATTTTTGCCTGCGTGCACCTCTGCAGTGGTTCAATTTTTACGATTTCTGGCACCTACCAACGATGGACACATCCGATGCATCCCGCTGATCTCAAAACCACATTACGCGCTGTCCGATTCGACCGGGAGCGGTTGAACATCGAAGATATCGTCGATATCGCCAACGGTTCGGCCAGCGCCTTCCTGTCGGACGCACCGGAATTTCGCGCGGCGATTGCCCGCGGCGCCGATTTCCTGGATCGCCTGCTGCGTGAAGACGGCACGATCTATGGCGTGACGACAGGTTACGGCGACTCATGCACGGTGACTGTGCCGCCCGAACTGGTAGCCGAGTTGCCGCATCACCTGTACACCTATCACGGTTGCGGATTGGGCGAGTATTTCACCCCGGCTCAGACCCGCGCGATCATCGCGGTGCGTCTTGCTTCATTGTGCAAGGGATATTCCGGCGTCAGCGTCGAATTGCTGGAACAAATCGTGCGACTGCTTGAACACGGCCTGCTGCCGCTGATCCCCTCCGAAGGGTCGGTCGGCGCCAGCGGCGATCTGACGCCATTGTCCTATCTGGCTGCAGTACTGTGCGGCGAACGGGAAGTATGGCGCGACGGCGTGCACGTTCCGGCGGCACAGGCATTGGCCGAAGCAGGTATCGCGCCGCTGCGCCTGCGTCCCAAGGAAGGCTTGGCGATCATGAACGGCACCGCTGCAATGACCGCGCTGGCGTGCATGGCATACGCGCGCGCCGAATACCTGACCCGCGTCGTCACCCGCATCACCGCGATGGCCTCCTTCGCACTGGACGGCAACGCCCATCATTTCAATGCAATGCTGTTTTCCGTCAAACCGCATCCGGGCCAGCAATGCGTTGCTGGCTGGCTGCGCCAGGACTTGCCGGCGGATCAGCCGCCGCGCAACGGCAAGCGTTTGCAGGACCGCTATTCGATCCGATGCGCGCCGCATGTCATCGGCGTGCTGGCCGACGCACTGCCGTGGCTGCGCGGGTCGATAGAAAATGAATTGAACAGCGCAAACGATAATCCGATCATCGACGCCGAAGGCGAACACGTTTTGCATGGCGGTCACTTCTATGGCGGCCATATCGCATTTGCGATGGACAGCATGAAAAATGCGGTTGCCAATCTGGCCGATCTGCTGGACCGGCAGATGGCATTGCTGGTCGATAGCCGTTACAACAATGGCTTGCCGGCCAATCTGTCCGGAATGCAGGGTCCGCGTGCTGCAATCAATCACGGACTCAAGGCGCTGCAGATCAGTGCATCCGCATGGACTGCGGAAGCGCTCAAGCTGACCATGCCGGCCTCGGTATTTTCACGTTCGACCGAATGCCACAACCAGGACAAGGTCAGCATGGGCACCATCGCCGCCCGCGATTGCCTGCGGGTACTGGAATTGACCGAGCAGGTTACCGCAGCGCTGTTGATCACGGTGCGTCAGGGTGTCTGGCTGCGCTGCCGGCTGAATCCTTCAACCATGCCCGAAGCTTCGCTGCAAGCGATGATGGATGCGCTGAGTGCGGACGTAAAGGCAATCGAGGAAGATCGCCGGCTGGAACCGGACTTGCGATTGCTGCTGGACCGTATCCGTGCTCGCGCATGGAACTTGTATGAGCAGGAATAAGCGCGCCAGCCGCTGGTCCGCCGAAATCGAATTGCAGGTGCAGTTCTTCGACCTCGATCCGATGGAAATCGTCTGGCACGGCAATTATGTCAAGTATCTGGAAACCGCGCGTTGCGCATTGCTCGACTCAATCGGCTACAACTATACACAGATGAAGGAGTCGGGTTATGCCTGGCCGGTGATCGATCTTCATCTGCGCTATGTCAAGCCGGCCGCTTTCGGCCAGCGATTGAAGCTGCATGCGGCGATCATGGAATGGGAAAACCAGTTGAAAATCGATTATCTGATTACCGATGCGGTTACCGGACACCGGCTTACCCGCGCCAGCACGACCCAGGTTGCGGTCGACATGAGCACGCGCGAAATGTGCTTCGTATCGCCGCCTGTATTGTTTGAAAAATTGGGAGTACTGCCATCATGAAGCGTTGTCTGATCGCCTGTTGCCTGGCGTTGGCCTGCTTGTCGTCGCAGGCGGCCGCACCGGTGGCGAAAATCCAGTCGATGTTGGCCAAGCCGAAGGCTTTCTGCGGAAACTTCGAGCAAACCAAGCATCTGGAGGGATTTAAAAAACCGCTGATGTCGAGCGGACGCTTTTGCGTGGTTGCCGGCAAGGGCGTGCTGTGGCGCACCCTGCAGCCATTCCCCAGCACCTTGCGGCTGACGCGCAATGAAATCGTCCAGATGCAGGGCGAGCGCGTCGCGATGCGGCTCGATGCGCAGCAGGAGCCGATGGTGCGCACGATCAACAGCGTATTGTTTTCCTTGCTGGCCGGCGACCTGACTCAGCTTGAAACGATGTTCGATGTCGATGGCAGCGTTCGCGGCGATAGTTGGGGCGTATTGCTGAAGGCGCGCGAACCTGCCTTGGCCAAGGCCATCGGCGGCGTGCAGATCGAGGGTGCCGCATTCGTTCGGAATATCGTCATCAGCGAGGCCGGCGGCGATCGCACCAGCATCGCTTTTTCCGGCATGGTCAGTGGCACTGCTGCCTTCACGGCGGAAGAGGCGAAAGCGTTTGAATAAACCCCTGTCACGATATCCAATGCATTGCGCATTCGTTCGGTTCTTTGCGGTTTCGCTGCTGCCGTCATGAAAAATTCCAAACACATCTGGCTGGCAATTGCCTGGGCTCTTGTGGTAAGCCTGACGGTTGCCCATGTCACCTGGCTATTTTCGACCAAGCGGTTCGCGCCGGAGACCGATATTCTGGCAATGCTGCCGACGGAAGAGCGCGACCCGGTGCTGCAACAGGCAATCGTGCATATGGCCGACTCTGCGCAACAGCGTTTTATTGTATTGATCGGCGCGGAGGATTGGAGGCGGGCGCAGTCGGCGGCGGACGCATACCGCGGTGTGCTGGCGTCAAGAGACGACCAGTTCCGCCTGGATCAACAATCGGCGGCTCGGGCCGAACAAGGGTGGATAGATCAGTTTTGGCCGTACCGCGGAGTGCTGTTGAACAGCGAGCAGCGCGATGCATTGAAGAATCAACCCACGTCGTACTGGGTCGATGCCGCGCAACGCCAGCTGTATAGTCCCTTCGGTGCAATCAAGGTCGGCACGTGGCAAGACGATCCTTTCGGGCTGTTCGCCGGCTGGGCGCAAACCCGCGCGCAGCAGACATCGGTACGCCCGAGCGACGGCAGGTTGCGCGTCGACGCAGGAAATAAAGCCTATGTGGTGATGCCGATCGAATTGCGCGGCCAGGCATTCTCGCTGGCTACGCAACAGGCGGTTATGCCGGTGCTGCAGCAGGCGCGTGAGGCGGCGCTCCGCGCGGCGCCTGATGCCGAGGTGATTTCCGCGGGAATCATACTGCATGCAGCCGCGGCCGGACAACAGGCAAGCCAGGAAATGTCGACGATCGGATTGGGCTCGCTGGCCGGCATTCTGCTTCTGATGTGGCTTACGTTCCGTTCGGTGAAGCCGATTGGCATGGTAGTGCTGTCAGTCGGTGTCGGGTGCCTTGGCGCGCTATCGGTATGCTGGCTGTTGTTCGATCGCCTGCATCTGTTGACGCTGGTGTTTGGCGCCAGTCTGATCGGTGTCGCACACGATTATGGGATCCACTATCTGTGCAGCCGTCTGGGCGATGAACAGCGGCGCTCGCCGTCGCAGTTGCTGCAGGAAATTTTGCCTGGAATGATCCTCGCCATTCTGACCACGGTGGTGGCGTACCTGACATTGGCATTGACGCCTTTTCCCGGGCTTCGGCAGGTTGCCGTATTTTCGGCGGTGGGCTTGCTGTTCGCTTGGCTGACGGTGATTTTCTGGTTTCCTGTACTGGATCGAACGCCAATGAAAAAGTCGCCCGTGATGGACTGGTATGGCCGCAGCCGGCAAGTATGGCCGCGGCTTGGGCGCAATTTTCGCAGCTACTGCGTTGCGGCAGCAGTGCTGATTTTTGCCGTCGCAGGAATATCGCGCCTGAAATCGAATGACGACATCAGGCAGTTGCAAAATTCGCCGCAATCCCTGCTTGACGCGCAAATCGAAGTGAGCCGCCTGCTTGCGGCACCGACATTGGCCCAGTTTTATCTGGTGCGCGGCGAGACGCAGGAAATGGTATTGCAGCACGAGGAAGCGCTGAAGAATCGCCTCGAAAACCTGGTTGCGAGCAATGTGCTGACCGGCTACCAGGCACTGTCCGACTGGGTGCCGTCGCAACGGACCCAGCGCGCCAATCACGAACTTACGGCGCATTCGCTGATGGCGCCGGGTGCCGCGCTGCCGCAACTGGCAACACTGCTCGGCGAAGGCGATGCGTGGACGAAGCAGATTCAAACCCGCCATGCGGCGCCGGTCGCAGCCTTGACGCCGGAACTCTTTCTGCAGAATCCTGCCGGCGAAGCATGGCGTCATCTCTGGCTGGGAAAGGTTGACGGCGGTTACGCGAGCATCGTTGCGCTACGCGGTGTCGAATACGGTGATTTGCCCGCGTTGCAGGCAACAGCACAGACCCTGCCCGGCGTGCAATGGGTGGACAAAGTAGGCGAAACATCCACGCTGCTTGGCCGCTATCGCCATCACATGGGATGGGTCGTGCTGATCAGTTACGCGACTGTTTACCTGTTGTTGCTGATGCGCTATCGTGGCGCGGCCTGGCGTGTGATGGCCCCCACGGTGGTTGCCAGCGCATTGGCGCTTGCGGTATTCGGCTTCATCGGACATCCGCTCAATCTATTTCATGTGCTGGCATTATTGCTGATTCTCGGCATGGGAATCGACTACGGAATTTTTCTGCAGGAGCATCCGAGCCGCAAACACAAGGCCGCCTGGCTTGCGGTCGGCCTGTCGGCGATGAGCACCTTGCTGGCGTTCGGATTGCTTGGATTGAGCACCACGCCCGCGTTGCAAGCGTTCGGCCTGACCATGCTGATCGGTGTAGGCGCCGTGTGGCTGATCGCGCCATGTTTTGGCAAAGATGAATGAAAATCGAAGCATAACGAGAAATGGAAACCGAATTGGAAAACTGCGATGTATTGATCATAGGCGCCGGGCCTGCCGGTTCGGTCGCTGCCGCGCTGCTGCGGCAGCAAGGCTGCCAGGTCTTGATCGTCGAGCGCGAGCACTTCCCGCGATTTTCGATCGGAGAAAGCCTGCTGCCGCAAAGCATGGCGTATCTGGAACAGGCCGGCATGTTGAAGGCCGTGGTCGAAGCCGGTTTTCAATACAAGAATGGTGCCGCGTTCGCGTGCGGCGAGCGCTATACCACTTTTGATTTTCGCGACAAGCACTCTGAAGGGTGGGGCACCACCTACCAGGTGCAGCGCGCACACTTTGATCACGTGCTGGCGAGCGAAGCCGAACGGCTTGGCGCGGAAGTACGTTATCGGCACGAGGTGACCGCCGTCGATATCGGAGGCGACAAGCCGCGCGTGACGGTGAAAAATCCGCAGGGCGAACACTACACGATCGAGGCCGGGTTCATGCTCGACGCGAGCGGCTTCGGTCGAATTCTGCCGCGCCTGCTGCAGTTGGAGACACCGTCGAATTTTCCCGTGCGCGGTGCGATTTTCACGCACATCGAAGACGGCATTTCACATCCGGGATTCGATCGCAACAAGATTCTTATCACGGTACATCCAGAACATTGCGACGTCTGGTATTGGACGATTCCATTTGCAGGCGGCCGCTGTTCGCTCGGTGTGGTGGCTGAGACCAGCTTCCTCGACCGCTACAAGGGGAGTGACACGGAGCGGCTGCAAGCCATGGTGAACGAGGTCCCGTCCTTGCAGCCCATGCTCGAAAAAGCAATTTGGGATACGCCTGCACGGCAGATCGTCGGTTACTCCGCCAACGTGAAATCATTGTGGGGAAAAGGTTATGCATTGCTCGGCAACGCCGGCGAGTTCCTCGATCCGGTATTTTCTTCCGGTGTCACGATCGCATTCAAATCAGCCAGCCTTGCCGCCGACACGCTTAGGCGGCAGTTTGCCGGCGAAACGGTCGATTGGCAAAACGAGTATGCGGTGCCGCTGAAAAAAGGCGTCGATACCTTCCGTGCCTTTGTCGAGTCGTGGTATGCAGGCGGTTTCCAGCAAATCATATTCCATGAGGGGCAGCAGCCTGAAATTCGCCGCATGATTTCCGCGATCCTGGCCGGATATGCATGGGATCAAACCAATCCGTATGTGCGTGACACAAAGCGGCATCTCGCGACTTTGGAGGAACTATGTACTCCCGGATGATGCGCCGGTTTGCCTTGCTCGGATTGTTTGCGCTGCAAGCTGGCGGATGCGCAACGGTGGACGGGCAGGTCCAGGCGCGACTGGGTTTGACGCTCGCGCCGGACACGCTGGGTGAATCGATCAGCGTGCAGCAAAGTCTCCGGGTCGAGCGCAATGGACGTATCGACCATCTTGACGTTGCATTGGAAGTCGACCCGCAGCGCTTGCAGATGGTCGGGCTCGCATTCGGCCAGCGCGTGCTGCGGCTCGATTACGACGGGAGGACATTGCATACCTGGCGCCATATTCTGTTGCCGTCCCAAGTGCGCGCCGAAGATATATTGGAGGACGTGCAATTGACGCTTTGGCCGGCCGAGGCGATACGGAAGGCATTGCCTGACGGCTGGAGCATCGAAGAAAGCGGATTGCGGCGCACGCTGCTGTTGGACGGCAAGGCAGTGATGCTGATCGACTACAGCAACCAGAGCAGGTGGAGCGGCAAAGTGGAATTGCTGAACCTGCGTTATCACTATCGTCTGATCATCCTATCCGCTCCTGCCACGCCTTGAACATGTCCTATCTTAACCATCTCGGAATAATTTGCCCGCTCGGCAGCACGCACGGCGAGATTGCCAAGCGCATGTTTTCCGGCGCCAGCGGCATCGCCTCAACCGATATTTATTCCTTCGGTCGAAAGTTGCCTCTTGGGCTTGTCACCGCGGAGTTGCCGCCGACAGATCATTTGCCTTTACCGCAACGCAGCCGCAATAACCGGCTGGCTCTGGCGGCTCTGGCGCAGATTCGCGCCGAGACAGATGCGGCAATCGAGCGCTTCGGCGCCGGCCGCGTCGGCATCGTGATCGGCACCAGTACATCCGGCATAGCCGAGAGCGAAGCGGCGTTGCGCGAGCATGCGAAAAGCGGAACGCTACCGCACAATTTTCATTACGGCCAGCAAGAACTGGGTTCTCCTGCCGCAATGCTCGCCGCAGTGCTGGGTATCGGCGGACCCGCGTATGTGCATTCAAGCGCATGCGCATCAAGCGCCAAGGCAATGGCCAGCGCTGCGCGCCTGATTCGAATGGGTATCTGCGATGCAGTCGTCACCGGCGGTGTCGATTCTTTATGCGCGTTCACGGTTGCCGGATTTGCCGCGCTCGAATCGGTCAGCAGCACACAGTGCAATCCGTTGAGCGGGAATAGAAACGGCATCAATATCGGCGAAGGTGCGGCGCTGTTCCTGATGAGCAAGGAACCGGCGTTGGTTGCATTGCGCGGCTGGGGCGAGTCATCCGACGGACATCATATATCGGCGCCCGATCCATCAGGCAAAGGCGCCCGGCTGGCAATCGAAGCCGCGCTGTCGCGCGCGGGCATCACCGCGGCACAGGTCGACTATGTCAACCTGCACGGCACGGCGACGCTGCAAAACGATGCAATGGAGTCGCGCGTGATCGCCGCATTATTCAGCGGCGATACTCCGGTCAGTTCGACCAAACCGTTTACCGGTCATGCATTGGGAGCAGCTGGCGCGATCGAGGCGGGACTATGCTGGCTGGCGATGCAGGATGCCAATTCAGATGGCAAATTGCCGCCGCACTTGTGGGACGGATCGTTCGATCCGGCTCTGCCTGCACTGAATGCAGTGACCGCAGGCGGCAGTCTCGGCCGGCCGTTGCGCTGGGCATTGAGCAATTCATTTGCGTTCGGCGGCGCCAATGCGGCACTCGTGCTCGGGAGGGAATGACATGGATATCCCGGATATCAGGTCGCTGGTGCCGCATGCAGGTCCGATGGTATTGCTGGACCGGGTTATTTCGGTTGATCCGGACAATCTGTGCGCCGAAGTCGCGATTCGATCGGACAGTGTATTTTCCGGACCGGACGGCGTTGGCGGCTGGGTCGGCATCGAGTACATGGCGCAAGCAATCGCGGCCCACGCAGGATACGCGGCGTGGCTGCGCGATGAACCGATCAAGATAGGATTTTTACTCGGATCCCGGCGATATGAATGCAAGCGTTCGACGTTTGCGTTAAACAGCGTGCTGCACATCCATGTACATCGGGTGCTGCAAACTGAAAATGGATTAGCGTCATTCGAATGCCGTATCGACGATCGGGAGCAACAGGCATTGGCCATTGCGACCATCACTGTGTTCGAACCCGCTGATGCAAACGATTTCCTTAAAGGGAGCTTGGAATGAATAAATCCGTGTTGGTGACCGGCTCAAGCCGCGGAATCGGCAAGGCGATTGCAATGCGTCTTGCGCGCGACGGTTACGACATCGTACTGCACTGCCGGACCAAACGAGAAGAGGCCGACGCCGTTGCGCAAGCCATCATCGCAATGGGCCGCCAGGCGCGTGTGCTGCAGTTCGATATCAGCGAACGGGAAGCGACCGCCGCCGCGCTTGATGCCGATATTGAGCAGCACGGCTGCTATTACGGCGTTGTTTGCAATGCCGGCGTTGCGCGTGACAATGCATTTCCCGCAATGTCCGGAGAAGACTGGGATATCGTGTTGAAAACCAATCTCGACGGTTTTTACAATGTGCTCAATCCGCTGATCATGCCGATGGTGCGGCGTCGAAAGCCGGGCCGAATCGTGACGCTGGCATCGGTATCAGGCCTGATCGGCAATCGCGGACAAGTCAACTACAGCGCAGCCAAGGCCGGTATTATCGGCGCCACCAAGGCATTGGCGCTGGAGCTGGCCAAGCGCGATATCACGGTCAATTGTGTTGCGCCGGGGCTGATCGAAACCGACATGATCGGCGACGTTCCGCTCGAGGAAGCGCTCAAGCTGATTCCGGCGCGCCGCATCGGCAAACCGGAAGAAGTCGCCGCGGCGGTCAGCTTTTTGCTGGCCGAGGATGCCGCGTACATTACCAGGCAGGTAATTTCAGTAAATGGAGGAATGGCATGAACCGCCGTGTTGTCGTTACCGGTATCGCCGGCATCAGCCCCTTGGGCTGCGATTGGGCCGCTATCCGATCGCATCTGGGAAGCTATCGCAATGCGGTGGTCAGGATGAAAGAGTGGGCCGATTATGAAGGATTGAATACCCAACTGGGCGCGCCGGCGGTCGAATTCGAGTTGTCCGAACGCTACAACCGCAAGACGACGCGCAGCATGGGCAGGGTGGCGCTACTGGCCACGCGTGCCAGCGAGTTGGCGCTGCTGGATGCCGGTTTGCTCGACGATCCGCTGGTGAAAAGCGGTTCTCTTGGAATCTCTTACGGCTCATGCGCCGGCACTACCAAGGCAATCGGCGAGTTCGGCAAGATGGTCGAAGAAAGAAGCACCAAGGGGATTAACGGCACGACCTATATCAAGATGATGGCGCATACCGCGCCGGTCAACCTGGGTGTCTTTCTCGGCGTGACCGGACGGGTGATCACCACTTCGAGCGCATGCACCTCGGGCAGCCAGGGCATTGGCTATGCCTATGAAGCGATTAGCAGCGGCCGCCAGATTGCAATGATCGCAGGCGGCGCGGAAGAACTGTGCGCAAGCGAAGCGGCGGTATTCGATACCTTGTTTGCCACCAGCGTGCGAAACGATGCGCCCGCTACCACGCCAAGTCCGTTCGACGCCGACCGGGACGGCCTGGTCATCGGTGAAGGCGCCGGTACGCTGATCCTGGAAGACATGGAGCATGCAAAAGCGCGCGGTGCAAAAATTTATGCGGAGATAGTCGGCTTCGGCACCAACAGCGACGGCTGTCATGTAACGCAGCCAAATGCAGGCACCATGAAAATTGCGATGCAGCTGGCGCTGGAGGATGCCGGATTGCCGCCTTCGGCGATCGGCTACGTGAACGCGCACGGAACCGGCACACAACACGGCGACGTCGCCGAATCCCACGCCACCATGAGCGTGTTCGGCAATCGCATGCCGATCAGCTCGCTTAAAAGCTATATGGGGCATACGCTTGGCGCCTGCGGCGCATTGGAAGCATGGATCAGTATCGAGATGATGAACGAAGGCTGGTTCGCACCCACCATCAATCTGAAGAACGTCGACCCGCAATGCGCGGAGCTGGATTACATAGCAGGGTCGGCGCGTGCGCTGCAGTGCGAATATGTCATGTCCAATAATTTCGCTTTTGGCGGCATCAACACATCGTTAATTTTCAAAAGGGTTGAATAAAATGAAAAAATTGATCGCGCTTATTATCGTTATCGGGTTTTCGTTCACCGTGGCATGGCCGGCGCATGCGCGCGACACAAAGCACATGCTGCCGATCGCATCGGCAATGCAAGTCAGCGATGCGCAGGAAAAACTTGATGGGTCCATCAGATTTTTCTTTGGAAAGCAAAAGGCCCCCAAGGTGCTGGCCAAGCTTGGCAGTGACATTTCCAACCGCAAAACCAACGCTTTCGGAAAATCAGATGAAGTCGCTTGCAATTGGGCGTTCCTGTCGGCGCTTATAGCGCTTGAAAAGCGGGCTCAGGCCCTGGGTGCGAATGCAGTTGTCAATATCGTCAGTTATTACAAGAGAAATGAAATGTCCAGCCCGACCGAGTTCGAATGCCATGCGGGCGGGATTATGGCCGGCGTGGCCCTCAAGGGGGATTTTGTCAAAATTGGCAAAAAATAATTCCGATAACCCGTCCGCCGTCATATGGCTGGTGGACGGCAATCGTTTCAGCGATGCGGAGTATGCTTTCTTCGCCCAAAAACTAGGTTCGTCCGAAACAGATCGTTATCGCCGTTTCTTGCGAGCCGAGCGCCAGCGCCAATTTCTGGTGGGACGCATGCTGCTGCGTTTCGCCATTGGCAATCTAATGACGCTGCCGCCCGCCACGATTGCGGTTAAGGAGCAAGCGGACGGCGCGCCGCAACTGGTTCTTCCTGATTCGTGCAATGCGCAACCGGGCTTCAGTCTGTCGCATAGCGGAAAATGGGTGGCTTGCGCCGTCAGCGGCGATAGTTTGCTCGGACTTGACATCGAAATCGTCAATCCGGAGCGCGATCTGGTCGGGATCAGTCGAGCCATATTTCAATCGAATGAAATCGCATGGCTTGAAAGGCAGCCGACCGAATCTTGCATCGCCGCTTTTTACCAACTATGGAGCTTGCGTGAAGCACTCTTCAAATTGCTTTCAAATGCAAACGATAGTGATCGAATCCCGGAACTGCTCGACGCCGAACATGCGATTGCATCGCATGGAAAGGGATGGCACAGTCATGTTCTTTCCCATGCCGAGCTCTCGTGCGTCCTTTGCAGTACGCATGCGTTATCGCTGCAAACTCCTCTCAGACCTAGTGAAGTTTCGCCTGCGGCGCTATTGGCCGCGATGCGTCAAGGCGCCGCAGAATTCGAAGCCGGCGTTTGACTTGCACGCAACAGATCGCATAACGACCCGGATCGATCGACATTCGACCACGAACCCGAGATAGAATCCTCTGTATGGCAGGCATCAAATTATCCGGCATGACTACCCGACAAACCGTCATCGACGGCAAGTACGAGACACTCGTACAGCTTTCGCCGGATGCGCTATACGTTGTGCAGGATGGATGTTTGGTATTTGCCAATGCGGCCGGTGCGCGGCTGTTAGACGAGAGCGAGCCGCAAAAGCTTATTGGCTTGCCAATATCTAGACTGCTCCATCCGGATTTTATCGAATGCGCAAATCTCCGAATGGCGCAGATGATTCGGTCCGGTCAGGCGGCTCCGCCGGTTGAACAACAATATTTGCGGCGGGACGGTACTGCGGTCGATGTGGAAGTGTATTCATGCCCTTTCACATTTGACGGAAAACCGGCGATCTGCGTCGTTTCGCGCGATATAACAGATCGCAAGGCAGCCGAAAAAACGTTGCGCGTCAGCCATGACCGGCAGCAGACATTGGCGCAGGAGGCAACGCGCGCTACAGAGATGCTGCAGCATGAAAAGGCGATTCTGGAAATGATTGCGCTGGACAAGCCGATGGCGGATGTGTTGCGGGATATTTGCCTGGGAGCGCAAAAGGTTTTATCCGGCGATGCACTTTGTTCCATTCTATTGCTGCAGGCTGATGGAGGGCGGGTGCGAGTCGGCGCCGCTCCTTCATTGCCGGGCGCTTACAACCGCTCCGTTGAAGGTTCGCCTATCGGCCCAAATGCGGGATCCTGCGGCACGGCCATCTATCTGAACAAGCAGGTCATTGTCGAAGACATCGAGTGCGATCCGTTATGGGATGCCCATCGTACGGTTGCAATGGAACACGGCATTCGCGCTTGCTGGTCGGCGCCGATTGTCGCTGCATCCGGAGCGGTTCTGGGCGCATTCGGAATTTATTATCTCGAAACATGCAAACCGTCCTCGGAAGACCTTGCATTCATCGCCGATATCACGCATCTCGTGGGTGTGGCAATTCACAAGGACCGCGTCGAGCGAAGTCTCGAGGAAAGCGAGGAGCGCTATCGCTCGGTGGTGACCACGCTGGCTGAAGGTATTTTGGTGCAGTCCCGCGATGGAATACTGGTGACCTGCAATCCAAGCGCGCAGCGCATCCTGAGGATCGGACCCGATCGTCTGAACCGTATATTCAGTGGAAATTACTTCAGGCGCGTCCTCGCGGAAAACGGCACGGAAATCCCCTTCGAACAACTGCCGTCCAAAATCGTGTTGCGTACCGGAGCGCCATTGCTCGATCTCATCGTCGGACTGGAGTTGCCGGACGGTGAAGTGGTATGGGTCTCGGAAAATATTTTGCCGATTCAAAAAGCCGGCGAATCCGAGCCCAGTGCGATTCTGGTGTCGTTTACCGACATCACTGCCGTCAAGAACGCACAGCAGCGGCTGCATCACATGGCAACCCACGACACGCTTACCGATTTGCCTAACCGGGCATTCCTGACCGAGAAGCTGGCCCGTTCCCTTGATTGCGCCCGCCGCGACCAGCATCAAGTGGCTGTATTGTTTCTCGATCTGGATCGCTTCAAGAACGTCAACGATGCGCTTGGACACGAGGCAGGAGACTGTCTTTTGAAAATGGTCGCGGTCCGACTCGCATCCTGTATCAGGGGCGACGATACGCTGGCGAGGCTGGGCGGCGACGAATTCGTGGTGCTGGTGGAAAAATTCGACAGTACCGCTTATCTGGAGTCGATTTCCGAGAGGATCCTGCGAGCCGTCTCCGAGCCGTTTCGTATCGAAGGAAATGAATACTATCTCGGTGTTTCCATCGGCATAGGCATATCCCCGAATGACGGCGACAATGGAATGGCTTTGCTGCGAAGCGCGGATTCCGCGATGTATTTTGCAAAGGAATCGGGGCGCAACCACTATCAGTTTTTCTCCGAAGAGCTGAATATCCGGGGACAGCGGCGCTACTACATCGAGAAACATTTGAGGCATGCGCTGAGCCGGAATGAATTTAAAATTCATTACCAGCCCAAAGTGGAGCTAAAGACCGGCAACATCGTCGGAGCCGAGGCCTTGCTGCGTTGGCGCAGTCCCGAGGCCGGTTCGGTGCCAGCCACCGAATTTATTCCGATTGCAGAAGAAACCGGGATGATCGTGCCTATCGGCCAATGGGTTTTGGAACAGGCGTGCAGGCAGGCTGTCAAATGGCGTTCGGACCTGATGCCCGGCTTGCGAATGGCGGTGAACCTGTCGCCGCGCCAGTTTCAAGATAAAAATCTGGTCATTGCCGTGACCGATATCCTGGAGCGCACGGCGATGCCCGCGCATGCGCTCGAACTCGAAATAACCGAAGGGCTGCTGATGGGCGACACCGAGAATCTGATGCTGGTTTTCGATGCGCTGACGAATCTCGGAGTACGTTTTTCGCTGGATGATTTCGGAACCGGATATTCGTCGCTGTCCTACTTGCAGCGTTTTCCGATCGGGAATCTGAAAATCGACCAATCGTTCATCAGCGGCATTCCCGATAACCGCGATTCCGTGGCGCTGACGCAAGCCATCATTGCGATGGCAAAAGCGCTCCACATGAGCGTTACTGCCGAAGGCGTCGAACAAAAAAACCAGATGGCGTTTTTAAAGCATGCGGGCTGTCATGAAATGCAGGGTTTTTATTTCAGCAAGCCAATCAGCGCCGATCAGTTTGAAGCGCTTATTCGCTGATTCCATGAATTCCGCTCAGCGGTGACGCTGATTTCGCGGGTGCTGACGGAGGCACTGGAAAAATCCGGCGCGACTCGAACCACGCCACGAATTTCCAGGCCCGGTTTACGCTGCCGAAACCGTCTGTTATTTTTTGTGTTTGGCAAGCCGCTTCGCATTGGCGGTGGCGCGCGAGTGCACCGGTTTCAATCCGTGATGCGCGATTCGCGCAACCGAATCGGTAAGTTGCGATGCGGCCTTCGCGGAGCTTGACATGGTATCGCGCATGAATTCCGCTTGCGCCTTGCTTGACTGCGCAATGGTTCTTGCAGTCGCAACCGACATGATGCCTGCGGCGCCCGCTATCAGGTGATTGAACGCGATCGCCCCCATCTGCTGATTCAGATTGAGCATGCGCGCCGCAACCGCCTGCGCGGATTCGGACGCAGCCGCCACTTTTTCCCGTCCCATCAACGCGAACTCCCGACGATCACGCGAATTGGGAGAGGAGCCCGCCGCAGCGATGCGTCCGGTGCGATGATTGATCACTTGCGCCGAAGCCAGCATCATTTCACCAGTCTTCATTGCAAGCCCTGTCCATAACGTCAATGGATTGGCGGTTATAAGCGGGCTTTTGTTTCGTCTTTTCACTGCAATCTCCAAAAAAATAGTGCACAAAGGCGCCGATTGAAATTGGCCACCGGTAGAAAGAAAAATTCTGCATTGAATGGTCAATGCAGCCTGTTTTTGGCAGGCCTGATTTTGGAGTGCGAAGGACCTGATTAAGTTCGAAAGAATTTTGCGCGGATCGATGCACATGCAATGCCGATTGATTCACGACGATATTTTCCAATGCGGCGCGGAAAATTGATAACCTGCACAGAGCTATATGACTTGGCATGCTGAATCGATAGAAGCTGGAACGGCGCATAAGATTTTTTGAATTTTCATCAAAGGTCATCGATAGATACACAACTGCGGTAAGGGAGCCGATGTTTGGCCATGATGAATACTCCGAAGACTCTGTGCAACTGCTTCAGTCTGTCAGTTGATCAAAAATGTGGAATGTTTGAAAGCGGATCTCGCTTCAATCTTTTCCATGCAAGAATGAGTTGCTGGATTCGAACTATTTAGAAAGGCAATGTTCGAATTGATACATGAATAGGTTAATTTTCCGAAGCCACGCAATATCATTCTGAGTTGAAATGCATTGCAGCTCGCATGCGGATTCAAACGTTCAAGTCGATGATCAGAATGTTGAACAGTAAAATAATACGTAATCCAGAGAACCATAAAAGATCCCACGGATGCAAATTAACTCATGCGAGAACAAGAACAACAGGCGCAGTTGACGAAAATGCGCAGGCTTGCGACCGGCCTGCTTGTATTGATGGCAGTCGTGTTTGTCGGCGCAAGGCTGTTGCAACCGACCTACGGTTACATGTCTTTCGTTGGCGCATTCGCCGAGGCGGCCATGGTGGGCGCATTGGCTGACTGGTTCGCCGTCACAGCGTTGTTCCGTCGGCCGCTTGGATTACCGATTCCGCACACCGCGATTATTCCCAACAACAAGGATCGGATTGGCGATAGCGTCGGGAATTTCCTGGAGCATAATTTCATGACTCCCGAAGTTCTTGGAGAAGAACTCAAGCAAGTCGATTTTGCCGGTGCGGCGGCAGCATGGTTGGTCCTGCCGGAGAATAGCCGTGCGGTGTCGGCGCAGATGGTAAGCGGAATTCCGGCATTGTTCCGAATGTTTGAAGACCGGGATGTTGTGAGCTTCATGCAGACCGCCATAACGGGTGCGTTGAAAAACATGAAATTCGCACCGCTTGCAGCCGAGATATTGTCCGTATTGATGACAGACAGGCGTCATCAATTGCTGTTCGATCACTTCTTGCGCTTGGCAACCAAGTCCCTGGAGCAGAACAAGCCGCTGATACGCCAGAAAATTCATGAAAGAAGTCCGCGCTGGATTCCTAAAATAGTCGATGAAAAATTCTTCGTGAATCTTGTGGACGAACTAAGAAGTATCCTCAATGAAATGAAGGAAGAGAACAGTGAATGGCGAAATCGTTTCGAATTATCGGCGCAGGAGTTGATCGAAAAATTAAGAACGTCCCCCGAGTATGAAGAAAAAATCAGCACAGCCGTCAACGAAATACTCGCGCATCCATTGTTTCGCGATTATGCGGATCATGTATGGCATGACGCCAGGCAGCGCCTGATCGCGGATGCAACTTCGGACAATTCGCAAGCGGTGGCACGGCTCGACATGGCGATCCATACTTTCAGCGAAGCGTTGATGCAGGATGCAGTGGTTCAGGAAAAACTCAACCGGTGGATACGTGAATTTGCGACAGAAGCGATTTCAAGCCGCCGCGAAGGCATTGCGGATCTGTTCAGACGTGTTATCCGGAAATGGGATGCCGAAACCGTTTCGCGCAAATTCGAACTGTATGTGGGAAAGGATCTCCAATATATCCGGATCAACGGCACCCTGGTGGGCGGCTTGGTCGGCCTGGTGCTTCACAGCTTCTCTCTTGCCTTGTGAAGGCCTCAACATTATGACCGGTGCTGTACGATTCAGCCGGTGTTGTCTCATGCGTGACATGTGATTAATTTTTCATCAGATCGTCGACTGGAATTGAATTACATTCTGCCTGATGCATAACTTGTCAATAAGGCAATTCCATTGCATTTGTTCAACGCTCACATGCATGCCACGGTTATTTTTCAATGTCATAAAGGCGTAATAATTGTCCGCTACAGTTCGTGTTGTCATATTTCGTCAATCCAAAGGAGTAGATATGCGGCTGAATCAAATTCTTAAATCTGCAGCTGTGGCGGCAGGCGCGGCGATGGCATTTTCCTCGGTTCAAGCGGCCGACATTACCGGTGCGGGAGCGACCTTTCCTTATCCGATCTATGCGAAATGGGCGGAAGCCTATAAAAAGGCAACGAATAACAGCTTGAATTACCAATCCATCGGCTCCGGTGGTGGGATCAAGCAAATCAAGGCAAGGACCGTCGATTTCGGCGCGTCCGATATGCCGTTGGCCGCGCAAGAACTTGAAAAAAATGGCTTGTTTCAGTTTCCGGCAGTGATGGGCGGCGTAGTGCCGATAGTGAATCTCGCCGGAATAGCGCCCGGTCAATTGAAAATGACGCCGGATTTGCTGGCAGGTATTTACCTCGGGAAGATCACCAATTGGAATGCGCCTGAAATTGCAGCGGTGAATCAGGGCATCAAGTTGCCTGCTGGCGATATCGTCGTGGTGCATCGATCCGACGGTTCCGGCACGACGTTTCTCTGGACCGATTTTCTATCCAAGGCCAATGCCGAGTTTAAATCCACGGTAGGCGCCGGTACCGCCGTCAAATGGCCTGCAGGGGTCGGCGGCAAGGGAAATGAAGGCGTTGCTGCGAACGTTCAGCGTATCAAGGGCTCGATCGGCTATGTGGAATACGCCTACGCCAAACGAAACAACATGTCGCATACTCAGGTGAAAAATCGCGATGGCGTGTTTGTCCAGCCGAGCGATGACACTTTCAAGGCGGCCGCTGCAGGTGCGGATTGGGCCAAGACGCCAGGCATGGAAGTCGTGTTGACCAACCAGGCCGGTAAAAATAGTTGGCCCGTCACGGGCGCGTCTTTCATCCTGATGCACAAGGTCCAGGCAAATTCGGAGAAAGGAAAGGAAGTGTTGAAATTTTTCGATTGGGCCTACAAAAATGGCGCAGCGATGGCGACTGAATTAGAATACGTGGCGATGCCGGCACCGGTCATTAAGCTGGTTCAGGATGCCTGGAAGACGCAATTAAAAGATGGTTCCGGCAAGCCTATCTGGTAATTGTCGATAAAAAGTTCTTTATCGCACTGTGCGGGTTGCATCGGGTAGTTCATTCGCGTTCGAATGTGATCCGGCTGCAGCCCGATTTGACAATCTAAATCTATGAGCGCAAATATTAATTCCATTGCCGCCCGCATGACCGATCGAAATGGAAACGTGATTCCTGAAAATCAGCCCAGCAAGGCGATGGTTTCCGCGATGCGCAATCAGCGTATTCAGGATTTTCTGTTTCATAAGCTGACAATGGGATTTGCGCTCAGCGTTTTGCTGGTCCTGGTCGGGATTATTATCTCCTTGATGATCGGCGCGTGGCCCGCTTTGCACGAATTCGGGCTGCCGTTCATTACCAGCATCGAATGGGATCCAGTCAACGACAAATACGGCGCACTGATTGCGATCGTCGGCACCCTGATTACCTCCTTTATTGCGCTTTTGTTCGCATTCCCCGTGAGTTTCGGTATCGCACTGTTTTTGACGGAAATCTGCCCGGCTTGGCTGAAGCGTCCATTGGGGACGGCGGTCGAACTGCTGGCCGGCGTGCCCAGCATTATTTACGGCATGTGGGGCTTGTTCGTGTTCGCGCCGCTGTTCGCCGACTATGTGCAACCCTTTCTGGCGCAAACGGTGGGGCAATTGCCGGTCATCGGACAATTGTTCAGGGGGCCGATGATGGGGATCGGCATTCTCACCGCCGGCATCATACTGGCGATCATGATCATTCCTTTCATCGCATCGGTCATGCGCGATGTGTTTGAGGTGGTTCCGCCGGTTCTGAAGGAATCGGCGTATGCGCTTGGATGCACGAAATGGGAAGTCGTGCGAAATGTGGTTTTACCCTATACCAGGATCGGCGTGGTAGGCGGGGTCATGCTCGGCCTCGGGCGCGCACTCGGCGAAACCATGGCAATCACCTTTGTGATCGGCAATGCGCATAAACTTTCATGGTCGCTGTTCGCGCCCGGAAACAGCATCGCTTCCACACTGGCCAACGAGTTCGCCGAAGCCGAATCGACGCTGCACGTTTCATCGTTGTTTGCGCTCGGCCTGATATTGTTTGTGATCACCTTCATTGTCCTCTCCGCTGCCAAACTGATGTTGATGGGAATGTCCAGAAGAGAGGGAGCGAAATGATGAATCCCGTTTATCGTCGACGCCTGTGGATGCACCGTGTCGGCATTCTGCTATCGTTTTTTGCAATGGCCATCGGGATTTTTTTCCTGATGTGGATCTTGCTCACGCTGGTGACCAAAGGATTCGGCGCACTCAGCTTTGGGCTCTTCACCGAAACCACTCCCGCGCCCGGAAACGACGGCGGCGGCCTGATGAATGCGATTGTCGGCAGCCTGATGATGGTTGGCGCTTCGGTGTTGATCAGTACGCCGATCGGCATCCTTGCCGGCATCTATCTTGCCGAGTACGGGGAAGAGAGCTGGCTTGCCCGTGTGACCCGATTCGTCACCGATATCATGCTGTCCGCGCCGTCGATCGTGATCGGCTTGTTCATCTACGCGATCTATGTCGCCAAAGTAAATCATTTTTCCGGTTGGGCAGGCACGTTCGCCATTTCATTGATCGCCATTCCGGTGGTTGTACGCACCACCGACAACATGCTAAATCTGGTGCCGACCAGCTTGCGCGAGGCGGCCTTCGCGCTCGGCGCTCCGCGCTGGAAAGTGGCGACCATGGTGCGTTTGCGTGCGGTCAAGGCCGGTGTGGTAACCGGCATATTGCTGGCGATCGCGAGGATTTCCGGCGAGACGGCGCCGCTTTTGTTTACTGCATTGAATAACCAGTTCTTCAGCGCCGACATGAATGCGCCGATGGCAAACCTTCCAGTGGTGATTTTCCAGTTTGCGATGAGCCCCTATGAAAACTGGCGCTCGCTGGCGTGGGGCGGAGCGCTGTTGATCACCTTTAGCGTGCTCGGACTGAATATTCTGTCGCGCACGCTGTTCAGCCAAAAAATTCAGAATTAAATCCTCTTGCGGATCGATATGGATAATCAGACGTTTGTACATGCTTCCACCACTACCGGGATCAAGAAAACCATTGAGATTTCCGGCCTTAATTTTTTCTATGGCAGTTTCCAGGGCTTGAAAAACATCAATCTGGATATCCACGAGAAGAAAGTGACCGCGTTCATCGGTCCTTCCGGTTGTGGAAAGTCGACATTGCTGCGCACTTTGAATCGCATGTATGACTTGTATCCGGGGCAGCGCGCCGAAGGCAAGGTGATGTATGCGGGGCGCAATATCCTGGCGCCGGGGCAGGATGTCAACATGTTGCGCGCCAAGATCGGCATGGTATTTCAAAAACCGACGCCGTTTCCGATGACGGTCTATGAAAACATCGCCTTCGGCGTGCGGCTGTATGAAAGCCTGCCGAAAGGCGAAATGGATGAACGCGTCGAATGGGCGCTCAACAAGGCGGCGTTGTGGGGCGAGGTAAAGGACAAGCTATACAAGAGCGGGCTGAGCCTGTCGGGCGGTCAGCAGCAGCGCTTGTGCATCGCCCGCGGCGTGGCAGTCAAGCCGGACGTGCTGCTGCTGGATGAGCCGACTTCGGCGCTCGATCCGATTTCGACGGCTAAGATCGAGGAATTGATCAGCGAACTGAAGCAGGATTACACGATCACGATCGTTACCCACAACATGCAGCAAGCGGCACGCTGCTCGGATTACACGGCTTACATGTATCTGGGTGAGCTGATCGAATCCGGCGAGACGGATCAGATATTCATGATGCCCAACAAGCGGGCAACGCAAGACTATATTACCGGTCGATTCGGATAAGCTGCGCGAAATTATCATGTGCGCATACCGACGATATCCCTTCATTGTTGAATGACCAAGGAGACACGCAATGCCGACAGAGCACTCTTCAAAACAGTACGATCTCGATCTTGAGGCAATACGCTCCAAGGTGTTGCTGATGGGCGGGCTGGTGGAAAAACAGTTTCACGATGCGATGGATTGCTTTCGGACAGTCGATGTTGCGCGTGCGGACCAGGTAATAAAAGCCGATGAGGAAGTCAATCGCCTGGAAGTCGCCCTGGACGACACGTGCAGTCATTTGATCGTCAAGCGGCAACCGGCAGCGAACGATCTGCGCACGGTCATGGCGACGATCAAGGTCATCACCGACCTGGAACGGATCGGCGATGAATCGACCAAAATCGCGCGCGCCGCAAAGACGATTCAGGAGCGTGGCGTTGCCAACATCAATCACTTTGAGACGGTGCGCATGATTGCCAGCAATGCCGGCGATATGCTGCACGATGCGCTGGATGCGTTCGCGCGGCTCGATGAGAAACAGGCGACCAGCCTGATTGCCCACGATGAACTCATCGATCATGAGTTCCGCTCGATCATGCGCAATCTCATCACCTTCATGATGGAAGATCCGCGCACCATTTCGGCGGCGCTGGATACCTTATGGGTGGCCAAGGCCATCGAGCGCATTGGCGATCATGCGAAAAATATTGCCGAGTACGTGGTCTACGTGGTCGAAGGCAAGGATATCCGCCATACCGATTATGGAGCGGCAAGGATCGACAGTTGAATTTGATCGGAACGAAAATGGCTGCCGATGAGCCCGTCATTCTGATTGTCGAAGACGAGCCGGCAATCGTAGAGCTGCTACGGTTTACGTTGAAGGAAAGCGGCTGGAATACGGTTGCTGCAGGCACTGCTGCCGAAGCACGGGAATTCATGCAGAACCGCATGCCGCAGTTGATCCTGCTGGACTGGATGCTGCCCGACCAAACGGGATTGCAATTTTTGTCGGCGATACGTTCGGATCGGCAGTTCAATGAATTGCCGATCATCATGCTGACCGCAAAAAGCATGGAAGAAGACAAGATCGCCGGCCTTGACCGCGGAGCCGACGATTACGTTACAAAGCCGTTTTCTCCGCGCGAACTCACCGCGCGCGTCAAGGCGCTGCTCCGGCGGAAAGCGCCTGAACATGCGCAAAGCCTGCTCACCATAGGCGATGTAAGCCTTGACCCGGGCAGTTGCGTGGTCTGCGTGAATGATCAAAAGATCGATATCGGCCATGCCGAATTCAAACTGTTAAAATTTTTCATGTCTTATCCGGATCGAGTATTTTCCAGAAGCCAGCTGCTCGACAAGGTTTGGGGCGATCATGTGGCGATCGAGGAACGAACCGTGGACGTGCATGTGCTGCGCCTGAGAAAAGCATTAAAGGATGCCGAGTCTCTGATCAAGACCGTACGCAGTGTCGGTTACATGCTATCGGTGAAATAATCCGGCGTCGCGTTCCGGGCTGATCCGGAGCCCATGATGCCGCCAGAAGTATTACCTCCGTAAGCGACCATCTTCAGTAACCCGGGCGCTTCGGCAATTTGAAAAGAGTGCTATGAATCCAAAGTTGGTGTTTTGGGTCCCGGCCGCACTGCGCATGTCGTTCGTCCTGTTCGGCGCCGGCCTGGCGTGGTTTTTTTGGGGCGCGGCGGTCGGATTGACGATTGGTTTGCTTTGCATGGCGGCACTGGTCGTGGTGCAGTTGCACTACCTATATCAGCTGTCCGCCTGGCTGGACAATCCGGATAGCGCCAAGCTGCCGGACGGGTGGGGTGCATGGACCGATATATTCTCCCGGCTCTACCGCCTGAAGCGCGGCGATGATCGAAATCGTACCGAACTGACGGAATGGCTGGCCCGTTTCCGGCAAGCAATGAGTCTGTTGCCGGACGGTGTGGTGATCATGGACGACGTTCTTTTTCTCGAGTGGTGCAATCCGGCCGCCGAACGTCATCTCGGGTTGAACCTGGAACGGGATAAAGGAATGCGGGTGACCAATCTGATCCGCAATCCCGCATTCATAGACTATGTCATTCTGGGTCGCTATGAACAGCCGCTGACGCTCGCGTTGCGCGAGCGAAAATTGATCGCGCACATCATTCCCTTCGAAACGCGGCGCCAGATCCTGGTCACGCATGATGCAACCGAATCGGAACGCATCGAGATGATGCGCCGTGATTTCATTGCCAATGCATCGCATGAATTGCGCACGCCGCTCACCGTCATCAACGGGTTTCTGGAAATAGCATCGGCCCAACCGAATCTGGATCCCGATACGAGAGCGGCGCATCTGAAGCTGATGACAGAGCAGGGCCATCGCATGCAAAACCTGGTGGAAGACATGCTGTCATTGACAAGGCTGGAATCCGAAGACTTTCCGCTGCGTGTCGAACCGATAGAAATGAATGTCTTATTGAACCAGATTTTGCAGGAAGCCAAGGCTTTATCGGCGGGCAGGCATGACATTTCCCTGAAGAGCGATGGGCCTGACATTCACGGCAGTCCGGAAGAATTGCGCAGCGCATTCAGCAATCTTGTATCAAATGCCGTGCGCTACACACCGGAGGGCGGGTCCATCGAACTGTCATGGACGCAGACGAAATCGGGGCCGCAATTCGCAGTGCGCGATACCGGTATCGGCATTCGGCCGGAACATATTTCGAGGTTGACCGAACGCTTTTACCGCGTCGATAAAAGCAGATCGAGAGAAACGCAAGGTACGGGACTGGGCTTGGCGATCGTAAAGCATGTGTTGTTGCGCCATCACGCGACATTGGCAATCGATTCCAA
Organism: Burkholderiales bacterium RIFCSPLOWO2_02_FULL_57_36; assembly: GCA_001770855.1. Lineage (GTDB taxonomy): Bacteria > Pseudomonadota > Gammaproteobacteria > Burkholderiales > Burkholderiaceae_D > MESE01. The sequence goes on along the minus strand of MESE01000096.1, from coordinate 166,800 downwards.
GCCGGGCCAAGGGACCGTATTCACAGTGAAATTTCCGGACGGCGCACTGCCTTGAATGCAAAAGCATACAAGGGTTCAGCCATCGAGTGGCTGAACCCTTGTTTTGCATGATGCGATCGATTACTTGTATCCGACGCGATCGAGAATTTTTTGCGCCGCGATTTGATTCTTGCCGATGGTTGCGATGGAAATATTTTCCATCTTGAATTTACCTAGCGAGTCAAGCGTGGGATTCTTTACTGAGGCGGAGGCAACGGCAGGCCATTCATTGTTGCCGTTCGCGAAATAAGCCTGTGCCTCATCACTGGCCAGGTATTCCAGGAACTTGACTGCGGAATCCCGGTTTGGCGCGTTCTTTGCAACGCCGCCGCCGGAAATATTAATATGCGCACCGGAGGTTTTCTGGTTTGGCCAGATGAATCCGACTTTGCTCATCGCTTCCTTGTCTTCCGGCTTGGTCGAACGAAGCATGCGGACATAATAATAAGAATTGGCAAGCGCTACTCGGCATTCTCCGGACGCTACCCCTTTGATCTGATCGGTATCGCCTCCACGCGGTGGACGAGCGAAATTCGCGACGACGCCTTTTGCCCAATCCTCGGTAGCCTGCTCGCCATTTCGTTCGATCATCGCGCCTATCATGGAAAGCATGTAAGGATGTGAGCCTGAACGCGTGCAGACCTTGCCGCTGTTTTTAGGATCCGCAAGCGATTCGTAGGTCGAAACGTCTTCCGGCTTGACTGTCGCCTTGTCGTACACAATGATGCGTGCGCGGGTCGAAAAGCCAAACCATTCGGCGCCTTTGCCATCGTCCTTGCCGCGAAGATTGGCGGGAATACGGGAATTAAGGACCGACGATTTGACCGGTTGAAACAATCCATCGATCTGCGCGCGCCACAGCCGTGCCGCATCCACCATCAGGATCACATCTGCCGGGCTGTTTTTGCCTTCGGTCTTCAGACGAGTAAGCAACTGATTGTCGTCGGCTTCAATACGATTGATCTTGATTCCGGTTTGTTTCGTGAAATTCGAGTACAGCTGATCATCGGTCTGGTAATGGCGAGCAGAGTAGAGGTTCAAGACCTTTTCCTGGGCATGTACCGAAATCGCCGAGACCAAAGCCACAGCCGCAAAACACAGTTGCTTGCAATAAGGTATTTTCATCGTGCTTCCTTAAGTGAGAATAATTCTTGATTGCGTGAGTATAACCAAGTTTTATGCAAATGTGAATCATTCGCAATTGTGGCATTTTGCGTTGAGAAGTTTATGTAAGCTACAATCCAGCCCCCTATCATTTCCGGTTTCATGAAAATGCGCTTTTTATTGTTCTCTTTGATTACCGTAGTGCTGGCTTTAAGCGGATGTACTACCGCAATACTCACCACGCAGCCCAATACCGTGCAGCCTCAGCCGGTACGCACCCTGAAAATCGGCCTGGCGCTAGGCGGCGGCGCGGCGCGCGGATTTGCGCATATCGGTGTGATCAAGGCGCTTGAATCTCAAGGCATCGTGCCGGATATCGTAGTCGGCAGCAGCGCAGGTAGCTTGGTCGGAGCGCTGTATGCAGCCGGAAATAACGGATTTGCATTGAACAAGTTGGCGCTGGAGATGGAAGAGGCAGCGATTTCCGATTGGTCGGTACCGCTTTTTTCAAAATTGTCGGGCATGCTGAAAGGCGAAGCGATCCAGAATTATGTCAATCGGGCGGTGAATGATGTTCCACTCGAAAAGTTGAAGATCCGCTTCGGCGCGGTGGCGACCGATCTGAATACCGGCATGCCGATCTTGTTTCAACGCGGCAACACAGGACTTGCGGTACGTGCATCTTCAGCCGTACCCGGAATCTTTCAAGCGGTCAGGATTGGGAGCCAAGTGTACGTGGATGGCGGGCTCGTATCGCCGGTTCCGGTTCGATTCGCTCGCGAAATGGGTGCGGATTTTGTTATTGCAGTGAATATTTCGGTGCGGCCGGAAGTTCAGCCTTCATCCAGTTCGCTGGACGTGCTTCTTCAGACCTTTGCCATCATGGGGCAAAGCATCAATCGGTATGAATTGCGCGACGCAGATATCGTAATACGGCCCGATTTGGGAAATATGAAGGGAAATGACTTCGACGGCCGCAACCTTGCCATATTGGCCGGCGAACAAGCCGCGATTGCGGCAATGCCGGATATTCGGCGGAAACTCAAGTTGAAACGCGAAAAGTAAGGCGTACTGCGGAATCGATCTACCAGCTGCGCTCAACAGCCTTCAGTTGGCCGGGATCAGACATCCGGCGCGCGCCATTAAAACGTTTTTTCCAGTAATTTACATCCATGCGTTCGATTCGAACTTTGCCGCCCCGCGAAGGAGAGTGGATGAATTTGTTATCCCCGAGATAAATTCCGACGTGTGAAAACGTGCGTTTGAGCGTGTTGTAAAACACCAGGTCTCCGGGTTGGAGATCGTGAGCTTCGATCCGTTCGCCGACCCGGCTGATTTCTTCAGAGGTTCTTGGAAGGGTGGTACCCCATGCTTCCTTGAATACATAACCGACCAGACCGCTGCAATCCATACCGTGTTCAGGCGAATTGCCGCCATAGGTATAACGGATTCCGATTAACGCCATCGCACGCATTGCCAACTCAGATGCGCGATCGGTAAAACCATGGGCTTTTGTAAAAATCGCAGGCGCATCCAAGCCTGAAGCTTCATACGCCAAAGAGGGGGCGCAAAACGAGAGCGCCGTCGAGAAAATTGCGGCTTGAATAAATCCGTAAATGGAATAATTCTTTTGCCGGATTGTCATTTTTACAACTCTATACTGGATAACAACTGAAATGTAAGCGAATCGGACGGGGCTGTCAAAATTTTTGTCAGACAGGTATGCTATGGGTAAATTCGGAAAAGGTCCGGCTGCATGCTCACAAACACATCTTCGGTGGATATTTCACTTAAACCGCGCGTTCTTATCGCTGACGATTCGCGCATCGTACGCGCGACATTAATCAAGCATATTCAGGGCATGTTCGAATTTCGCGAAGCGCTTGACGGCGAGCAAGCCTGGGAAACTTTGTTGCTTGATCCGAATATCCGGGTTCTGATTACCGATTTGACCATGCCGAAGCTGGATGGGTATGGATTGCTGGAAAGAATACGCGCGTCGAAAATCAGCCGGATAAGGAATATGCCCGTCGTCGTCGTGTCAGGGAGCGATGAACAGGAAGAGAGGGATCGTGCCAAAGCGGCCGGCGCCACTGACTTGATTACCAAAGGTATTGCAACGGCACAACTGTTATCCCGCCTCGATATACTTTCAAAACTTGTAAGTACGCAGCAGGAATATGAGCATAGCCTTGAGACGCTGGTCCAAAGCGATGCCGTCCAGCCCGTCCTCAAGCTGTCTTCTCCTTATGCCCTGCAGACGCAAGCTGAAGCAATGTTGACGAATGCGGTGCGGCACAACAGGAATTTTGTCCTATTAAACGTATGTGTAGGATTCAAGAAGAAGAGCCCGAAAGACGCGACGGTAGCGCCCTCGGAGAGTGTTGTTAATGCCATTGGCCAGTTGTTGCAAGCCACCGTGCGCCAATCAGACAGTGTAGCCAAGACGGGGAATGCGGAGTTTACCCTCGCAACCGGCAGCGTCAATTTCGACTCGGCCCGCAATTTTGCAGAGCGTCTCTGCCGTGCAATTGCAAATACGAATTTGACGAAAGACGGTCAAGAGGCAATCGTGGCGAGTTGCGGCCTGGTTTCGTTGTGTCAGAGTCGTGACGACGCATTCTCGTCCAAGCCTACGCTGAACGCATTATGGGATATTGCGCATCGGCGCGGCGCTCTTGGCTTGCATCACGGTGTTTCCGGTGTGGTTGCCGCGGAAGAAGAAGCTGCTTTTCCACACACGATGAATTAACGGATACCGGCTCGATTTCTTTCGTTCAATGCATTGCGAATATTATTGGCCGGCGATGCTTGTTAGACAGTGTGCAGCTTCCCGTTCGAACGATCCCGGCAGTTCAATCCCGCATTGAGCCTTGCAAATCAAAAAGTGGCGCAACAATCCGCTTGCGCACAAAAATTCTCACTCCATAAGGAAGCATGATGCAGTCGAAACAGATATTGACCCTCGATGATGTCAAGAAAATTGCTGCGGCAGCGGAAGCCTCGGCAAAAGCAAATAATTGGGCAGTTACGATTGCGATCGTCGACGACGGCGCGCATTTGTTGTGGCTGCAGCGTCTTGATGGAGCCGCGCCGGTTTCCGCCAGCATTGCACCTGCCAAAGCGAAAACGGCGGCGCTCGGCCGCCGCGAGACGAAAATTTACGAAGACATGATCAATAATGGCCGGTTTTCATTTATAACGGCACCGAATCTTGAGGGAATGCTGGAGGGCGGCGTACCTATTATCGTCAACGGACAATGCGTCGGCGCGATTGGCGTATCGGGCGTGAAATCGACTGAAGATGTGCAAGTGGCAAACGCCGGGATTGCAGCGCTTGGTATTTAAGCATCGATTGCAGGATCTCATATTGCATTAACGAAAGGTACTCGCGGCCCACTTGCATGGTTGCCCGCGAGACTGGTTCTATACTATAATCGCAAGGTTTAGCTAATTTACTCCGCCGTAGCGCATACCATCTTCCATTCCGTCCCGAAACGACCCGATAACAAGCCCAACGACGCAGCCGGTCTTGGATCATGACGGTTGCTCTGGCGTGGCGCAGCGGCGGTAACAACATCAGGAGTTACCCTTGCCGCCATTTTTTTCTGGCCATACTACCCCGGCCATTCTCGCGCTTGCAGACGGGTCGATTTTTCAAGGTTTTTCGATTGGGGCGTCAGGCCACACGACAGGTGAAGTGGTTTTCAATACCGCGATGACCGGTTACCAGGAAATTCTTACCGACCCCAGTTACAGCCGCCAGATCGTTACCCTGACTTATCCGCATATCGGCAATACCGGCATCAATCCGGAAGACGTCGAATCGTTCAAGGTGCATGCAGCTGGATTGGTTATCAAGGATTTGCCGATCCTCGCTTCCAATTTCCGGTCGAAGCAAACCCTGGCTGATTATCTCAAGGCGGAAAACATCGTCGCGATTTGCGGCATCGATACGCGCAAGCTGACTCGCATACTGCGTGAAAAGGGTGCGCAAAACGGCGCCATTGTCGCCGGCACCGATTGCACCGCCGATCAGGCGCTGGGTTTGGCAAAGTCGTTTCCGGGTTTGACGGGAATGGACTTGGCCAAGGTAGTATCGGCCAGCGAAAGCTATAAGTGGACTGAAACCGAATGGAAGCTTGGCGAAGGTTTCGGTCGTCAAGATGATGCTGCCTATCATGTGGTCGCCTTCGACTACGGAGTCAAATTCAATATCCTGCGCATGCTTGCATCCAGAGGCTGCAAGATCACCGTGTTGCCGGCGCAATCGTCCGCTGCCGATGCATTGGCGCTGAATCCGGACGGCATCTTCCTGGCGAACGGTCCGGGCGACCCCGAACCATGCGATTACGCCGTTGCCGCAACCAGGGAATTGATCGAGCGCGGCATCCCGACTTTCGGCATTTGCCTTGGACATCAGATCATGGCGCTGGCATCCGGCGCAAAAACCATGAAGATGAAATTCGGCCACCACGGCGCAAATCATCCAGTGCAGGATCTCGATACAAAGCAAGTGATGATCACGTCGCAAAACCATGGCTTTGCAGTCGACGCGGAAACGCTTCCGGCGAATTGCCGTGTTACTCATGTATCGCTGTTTGACGGATCGCTGCAAGGATTTGCCCGTACCGACCAGCCCGCGTTCTGTTTCCAGGGCCACCCGGAAGCATCGCCGGGTCCCCATGATGTCGCCTACCTGTTTGATCGCTTTGTGGCGATGATGGAGACCAAGAAAAATGCCTAAGCGTACCGATATTAAAAGCATCCTGATCATTGGCGCCGGCCCGATTGTCATCGGCCAAGCGTGCGAATTCGACTATTCCGGCGCGCAAGCCTGCAAGGCATTGCGCGAAGAGGGCTATCGTGTGGTGCTGGTCAACAGCAATCCCGCCACCATCATGACCGACCCGGAAATGGCGGATGTGACATACATCGAACCGATTACCTGGCAAGTAGTGGAGCGCATCATCGACAAGGAACGCCCCGACGCGATCCTGCCGACGATGGGCGGACAGACTGCGCTCAATTGCGCACTCGATCTGCACAACAATGGCGTGTTGAAAAAATATGATTGCGAATTGATCGGCGCATCGCCGGAAGCGATCGACAAGGCGGAAGATCGTTCCAAGTTCAAGGATGCGATGACCAAGATCGGACTGGGTTCCGCACGTTCCGGCATTGCGCATACGATGGATGAGGCATGGGTAGTACAGAAGGAACTCGGATTCCCGTCGATTATCCGTCCGTCATTCACGATGGGCGGCAGCGGCGGCGGCATCGCCTACAACGCTGAAGAATTTGAAACGATTTGCAAGCGCGGCCTGGAAGCGTCGCCGACCAGCGAATTGCTGATCGAAGAATCCCTGATCGGCTGGAAAGAGTACGAGATGGAAGTGGTGCGCGATAAAAAGGACAACTGCATCATCGTCTGCTCGATTGAAAACCTGGATCCGATGGGCGTGCATACCGGCGATTCGATTACCGTTGCACCGGCGCAGACGCTGACCGACAAGGAATACCAGATCATGCGTAACGCATCGCTCGCGGTGTTGCGCGAGATCGGTGTCGATACCGGCGGATCGAATGTACAGTTTTCGATCAATCCGAAAGATGGCCGGATGATCGTCATCGAAATGAACCCGCGCGTGTCGCGTTCGTCTGCACTGGCATCCAAGGCGACCGGTTTTCCGATTGCGAAAATCGCAGCTAAACTTGCAGTCGGCTTTACCTTGGATGAGCTGCGCAACGAAATCACCGGCGGCGCGACGCCTGCTTCATTCGAGCCGAGCATCGATTACGTGGTAACCAAGATTCCGCGTTTCGCGTTCGAGAAATTCCCGTCGGCCGACAGTCACCTCACGACACAAATGAAATCGGTCGGCGAAGTGATGGCGATCGGTCGCACCTTTCAGGAATCATTCCAGAAAGCCTTGCGGGGACTTGAGGTCGGCGTCGATGGCATGAATGAAAAAACCACCGATCGCGAAACCATTGAAGAAGAACTGGGTGAGCCCGGACCGGAACGCATCTGGTATGTCGGCGATGCATTCGCACAGGGCTTTTCTCTCGAAGAAGTGCATCAACTGACGCATATCGATCCGTGGTTCCTGGCTCAGATCAAGGAAATCGTCGACATCGAGTTGTGGCTTGAAACCCAGTCTCTCGACGCGCTCGATAAAACGACTCTATTCAGGCTCAAGCAGAAAGGTTTTGCCGATCGCCGTTTGGCAAAATTGCTCAAGACCAGCGACAAGATAGTAAGAGAAAAGCGCCATGCACTTGGTATTCGTCCTGTCTACAAACGCGTCGATACCTGTGCCGGTGAATTCGCGACCAATACCGCTTACATGTATTCGACCTACGAGGAAGAATGCGAAGCACAACCGACCGATAGAAAGAAAATCATGGTGCTCGGCGGCGGTCCGAACCGTATCGGCCAGGGAATCGAATTTGATTATTGCTGCGTTCACGCGGCGCTGGCGATGCGCGAAGATGGCTATGAAACCATCATGGTCAACTGCAACCCGGAAACCGTTTCCACCGACTACGATACATCCGATCGCCTGTATTTCGAACCGTTGACGCTGGAAGACGTGCTGGAAATCGTCGACAAGGAAAAGCCCTATGGCGTGATCGTCCAGTATGGCGGCCAGACGCCGCTGAAACTGGCGCTCGATCTCGAAGCCAATGGCGTGCCGATCGTCGGCACATCGCCTGACATGATCGATGCTGCCGAAGACCGCGAACGTTTTCAGAAGTTGCTGCACGATCTGGGGCTGCGTCAACCGCCCAACCGTACCGCGCGTACCGAGGAAGATGCGTTGCGGCTGGCCCAGGAAATCGGCTATCCGCTGGTGGTGCGCCCGTCGTATGTGCTGGGCGGACGGGCAATGGAAATCGTGCACGAGCAACGCGATCTGGAGCGATACATGCGCGAAGCGGTCAAGGTATCGCACGATTCGCCGGTATTGCTGGACCGCTTCCTGAACGATGCAATCGAGGTGGATGTCGATTGCCTGTCGGACGGTCAGCGGACCTTCATCGGCGGTGTCATGGAGCATATCGAACAGGCGGGTGTTCACTCCGGTGATTCGGCATGTTCGCTGCCGCCGTATTCGCTGTCGAAAGAAACCATCGACGAATTGAAGCGCCAGACCGCATTGATGGCAAAAGGATTGAATGTCGTCGGCCTGATGAATGTGCAGTTCGCGATTCAGCAGAAGGAAGTGGAGGGGAAAAACCAGGACGTCGTTTTCGTGCTGGAGGTCAATCCGCGTGCGTCGCGCACGGTTCCCTTCGTATCCAAGGCCACCGGCCTGCAATTGGCAAAAATTGCGGCACGCTGCATGGTAGGCCAATCCCTTGACAGCCAAGGCATCATGAACGAAGTCGTACCGCCGTATTTCAGCGTGAAAGAAGCTGTATTCCCATTCGTGAAATTTCCTGGTGTCGACACGATTCTCGGTCCCGAAATGAAATCGACCGGAGAAGTCATGGGCGTCGGCAAGACCTTCGGCGAGGCGTTCGTCAAATCGCAGTTGGGAGCGAGCGTGAAATTGCCGAAGTCGGGCAAGGTGTTTCTGAGCGTCAAGGCCAGCGACAAACCGCGCGCAGTGCAGGTTGCGAAGGACCTGGTCGCGATCGGTTTCTCGGTGGTGGCCACCAAAGGCACCGCCGCGGCGATCAGTGCCGCCGGCATTCCGGTTACGACAGTCAACAAAGTCGTTGAAGGGCGTCCCCACATTGTCGACATGATCAAGAACAACGAGCTTGCGCTGGTCATCAATACGGTGGAAGAGAAGCGAAGTGCAATTGTCGATTCACGCGCGATTCGTACTTCCGCATTGGCTGCGCGCGTGACCACCTATACGACCATCGCCGGCGCGGAGGCGGCGGTCGAAGGCATGGCGCATCTTGACGAATTGCATGTCTACGATTTACAAGGACTGCATAAAACTTTACACTAAGTTCATAGTTAAACTTTAGCCACAGACATCGCAGAGGGCGCCGGGTTTTCGGTGCTGTTTGCGACCTCTGTGGTTTTCATTTCATCAGACAAAAATCATGAATTCAGTTCCTATTACCAAACACGGCGCAGAACTCCTCAAGGAGGAGTTGAGCCGTTTGAAAACCAAAGAACGTCCGGCCATCATCAATGCGATTTCCGAAGCGCGGGCGCAAGGCGATCTATCCGAGAATGCCGAATACGATGCCGCCAAGGAGCGGCAAAGTTTCGTAGAGGGCCGCATCGCCGATCTGGAAGGAAAACTGGGTGCCGCCCAGATTATCGATCCGATGTTGCTGGACGCCGAAGGCCGTATCGTGTTTGCATCGACGGTCGACTTGGCGGATCTGGAGTCGGGCGACAAGGTGACTTACCAAATCGTCGGTGTCGATGAAGCCGATCTCAAGGAGTCGAAGGTATCCATCACTTCGCCGATCGCGCGTGCGCTGATCGGAAAATATGCGGGTGATGTTGTCGAAGTGCAAGCCCCATCCGGCGTGCGCGAATATGAGGTTCTTGAAGTCCGGTATATTTGATCGGCATGCTACTGCTGCGGGCACGGATACTTGTCGCAACGTTCTGGGCGGGCAGCCTGTGGACTATCGGTTATGTTGTCGCACCTGTGCTGTTTTCCACATTACCGAGCAAGGTGCTTGCGGGAACGATTGCCGGTCAGCTGTTCCGGATTGAAGCATGGGTGTCAGTGGTTTGCTCCGTGCTGCTGATTGCATCGCTGGCATTTGGCAGCGCCGATGAGCGCTCCCGGCCGCACAAGATTCTGTTTGCAATCGTATGCGCGATGCTGGTTTGCACATTGATCGGTTACTTCGGATTGCAGCCGATGATGGCATTGCTACGGGAAGGAGCGGGTCCTGAAGGCGTTATGGATTCTGATGCCAGAATGAAATTCAGCATTCTGCATGGATTTTCTGCCGCGTTTTATCTGATTCAAAGCCTGCTTGGAATCGGATTGATCTTGAAAATACGATAACCATGCAAAATACGATAACCATGCATTAACGCGGCAATGTCCGAATCAACCTCTGCCCAAAGAAGATTTTTTGGGACTGGCTTGACGCGGCTTGACGCGCTTGATCGACCCGCCTTGAGTGACGCGTTCATTGCCCTTTACCATTACTTTCGTGACCGAAGGACGTTTGGTGCCACTGGGACTGGGTTTCACGATGGTCACTTCACGCAAGCCTTTGCCGCGTTTTTCGCTGCGTTCTTTCGCGGCTTCCGGTTTTGGCCTGAATAGCACAAGGAGTTTGCCGATATGTTGTATGGGAGCGGCATCCAGCTTGTCGCAGATCGTTTCATACATCGCGATACGCGCATCGCGATCATCGCCGAAAACACGCACTTTGATCAATCCGTGCGAGTTCAACCCGGCATCGATTTCCTTAAGAACTGCAGCTGTCAGGCCTGCGTCGCCAATCATGACGACGGGACTGAGCGCATGCGCTTCGGCGCGAAGCGTACTGCGCTCCGCGGGTGTAAGTTTCAGCATAAAAATCCTTAAAACCGGTATTCTACGCGAATGGCAAAGAACAAATTAAACAAAAACTGGCTGCACGACCACATCAACGACCCTTACGTAAAGCTGGCGCAAAAGGAAGGATACCGCGCACGCGCAGCATACAAACTCAAGGAAATCGATGAAAGCGAGAAATTGATCAAACCCGGTCAGGTGATTCTGGATTTGGGATCCACTCCGGGCAGCTGGGCACAGTATGCGCGGAACAAACTGGCCGGGCAGGTCGGCGGCGGGATTCATGGCACCATCATCGCGCTGGACATGCTGCCGATGGAGCCGATTGCGGACGTACAATTCATTCAGGGTGATTTCAGGGAAGAGAGTGTATTGAAGCAGTTGGAAGCGGTGCTGGATGGACGCAAGGCGGATCTGGTATTGTCGGACATGGCCCCCAACCTGTCGGGAATCGCGTTTTCCGATGCAGCCCGCGTTGAACAACTCATCGACTTGGCGGTCGAATTTGCGCAAGCCCATTTGAAACCTTCCGGGGCCTTGCTCGTCAAATGTTTCAACGGCACCGGGTACAGCCAGATCGTCGAAAAATTCAAAAGCGAGTTCAAGACGGTAAGCCAGAAAAAGCCTAAAGCCAGCAGGGATAAATCTTCAGAGATTTTTTTACTCGGGAAAATACTGAAAAATCCCGTTTAGTTGCTTTTTTACCCTTGATTGTCGAGGGTTTGGCCCGATATCCAGCCTAGCAAGCCCCCATTATTACGAGTAGAATTTCAATTGTGAAAAAGGCGCGTCGTGCGTCCAAGGAGTCCTAGTGAACAACATGTTTTCCAAAGCGGCTATCTGGGTAGTGATCGGATTGGTCTTGTTTACTGTGTTTAAACAGTTCGACGATCGCGGAATCGCAGGTGGTGCAACGTCTATTCCTTATTCGGACTTCCTGGATGAGGTAAATGCAAAACGGATCAGGGAAGCGACCATCGAGGATCGCTCGATCGTTGCAACGACCACGGAAGGCAAAAAAATCAAGGCTACGGTGACTAATCTGGACCGCGGCTTGATTGGTGACTTGGTCAATAATGGCGTCAAGTTCGACGTGAAGCAGCCGGAGCCGCCATCATTCCTGTCGCAAGTCTTTATTTCCTGGTTCCCGATGTTGTTGCTGATTGGCGTATGGATATTTTTCATGCGTCAAATGCAGGGCGGCGGCAAGGGCGGAGCGTTTTCGTTCGGAAAATCCAAAGCGCGGATGCTGGACGAACACACCAACGCAGTAACATTTGCCGATGTCGCGGGTTGTGATGAGGCAAAAGAAGAAGTGCAGGAACTGGTTGATTTCTTGCGCGACCCTACCAAGTTTCAAAAGCTGGGTGGCCGTATTCCGCGCGGCGTGCTGATGGTCGGCCCTCCCGGTACCGGTAAGACATTGCTGGCGCGGGCGATCGCGGGTGAAGCCAAAGTACCGTTCTTCACGATTTCCGGTTCGGACTTCGTCGAAATGTTCGTGGGTGTCGGCGCTTCGCGCGTACGCGACATGTTTGAAAATGCAAAGAAACATGCGCCATGCATTATCTTCATCGACGAGATCGACGCTGTGGGCCGTCATCGCGGCGCCGGCATGGGCGGCGGCAATGACGAGCGCGAGCAGACACTCAACCAGTTGCTGGTCGAAATGGATGGTTTTGAAGCGAATTCCGGAGTCATCGTGATTGCCGCGACCAACCGCGCCGATGTGCTCGACAAGGCATTGCTGCGTCCGGGCCGTTTCGATCGTCAGGTGATGGTTGGCTTGCCGGATATTCGTGGCCGTGAACAGATTCTGTATGTGCACATGCGTAAAGTGCCGATCGCGCCCGACGTCAAGGCTGACATTCTTGCGCGCGGTACCCCCGGTTTTTCCGGTGCCGATCTGGCCAACCTTGTCAACGAAGCTGCATTGTTTGCGGCACGCCGCAGCAAACGGCTGGTTGAGATGCAGGATTTCGAGGATGCCAAGGACAAGATCGTGATGGGACCGGAACGCAAATCGGCTGTGATGCGCGAGGAAGAACGCAGGAATACCGCGTATCACGAGTCCGGCCATGCAGTGGTCGCCAAACTGCTGCCCAAGGCTGATCCGGTGCACAAGGTCACCATCATGCCGCGTGGATTTGCTCTTGGCTTGACCTGGCAGTTGCCCGAACATGACCGGGTCAACATGTATAAAGACAAGATGCTCGAGGAAATTGCGATCCTGTTTGCCGGCCGTATTTCGGAAGAGATTTTCATGCATCAGATGTCGACCGGTGCGTCGAACGATTTTGAACGCGCAACCAAGCTTGCACGTGCGATGGTGACGCGTTACGGCATGTCGGAATCCCTCGGTACCATGGTGTACGAGGATACCGAGCAGGATGCCTATTTCGGACGCATGTCGTCGAAAACCGTGTCCGAGGCGACTCAGCAGAAAGTGGATACGGAAATCCGCAGTATTCTCGATGCCCAGTACGCGTTGTCGCGCCGCCTTCTTGAAGAGAACAAGGACAAGGTCGATCTGATGGCCAAGACTTTGCTCGATTGGGAAACGCTCGATGCGGACCAGATCAACGACATCATGGAAGGCCGCGAACCGCGTCCGCCGAAGGCGGGTATTCCCATCAAGCGGTCGTCGGATAATACGCCGCCAGGTGGAGTGGCGCCCAACGCGCCTGCCCCAGCCTGATTACGGTGTGATGTTGGCTTGAATCCGACAGGCGCAATACAAGGGTGAGGAGTGATCCTCGCCCTTTTTCTTTATCAAAACGATGAACCAGATCTTGCAATGCGGACGTTACCGTTTGTCCCTTGATCCGAAGCAGCGCAGGCCGCTCGTCATGGGGATACTGAATGTCACGCCGGATTCGTTCTCGGATGGCGGTCGATTCGATTCATTGGAAATGGCGTTGTCGCGCGCCGAGCAAATGATCGCGGAGGACGTGGATATTATCGACATAGGCGGCGAATCGAGCCGGCCTGGCGCGCCGCCGTTGCCGATCGAGGAAGAACTGGGGCGCGTGATGCCCGTGGTGTATGCATTGCGCGATTGCGGCAAGCCTCTATCGGTCGATACTTCCAAGCCGCTAGTCATGCGCGAAGCCCTCGAAGCCGGCGCCGACATGATCAACGATATCCATGGTTTTCGGGCGGATGGCGCAATGAGCGCGGTCAAGGAAAGCGATTGCGCACTGTGTATCATGCACATGCAAAGAGATCCGCAGACCATGCAACTTGAACCTGAATATCAGGACGTTGTCGCCGAAGTGACTGCCTTCCTGCGTCAGCGCGTAGAGGAAATGGAAGCACTTGGAATGGCTCGAAGCCGTTTATGCGTCGATCCGGGATTCGGGTTCGGCAAAACGACTGTGCACAATCTTGAGCTGTTAAAAAATATCGGAAAAATGCAAGACGATCTGCAATTGCCGATACTGGCGGGATTGTCTCGCAAGTCCATGCTTGGCACGATTACCGGACGAGCGGTTGAAGATCGGCTGGCGGCCAGTCTGGCCGCTGCGCTGGCGGCAGTCATGCAGGGTGTGCGGATCGTGCGCGTTCATGATGTGGCGCAGACGGTCGATGCACTGAAGGTTTGGCAGGCGGCGACGCAGAAATCATAATTAATAGCTTAGAGCGAAAAAATGACACGTAAATATTTTGGTACCGATGGCGTACGCGGGCGAGTAGGTGCGGTGCCGATTACCCCAGACTTTGTGATGAAGCTCGGCTATGCCGCAGGCAAGGTGTTGGCACGCGCCGAATCGGCAAGCGGCAAGCCGACCGTTCTGATCGGCAAAGATACGCGGATCTCGGGATACATGCTCGAAGCAGCGCTGGAAGCAGGTTTTGCCGCAGCAGGCGTCGACGTGATGCTCGCCGGCCCGGTGCCGACTCCTGCGGTTGCCTACCTGACGCGAGCCTTGCGATTGTCGGCCGGGGTCGTGATATCCGCTTCGCATAATCCGTATCAAGACAATGGCATCAAATTTTTTTCGGCGCAAGGCAACAAATTACCCGATGCGGTTGAGATCGCGATCGAAGCTGCAATGGATAATCCCATCGAGTGTGTTTCATCAGAAAAATTGGGGAAGGCAAAAAGGCTTGATGACGCAAGAGGCCGTTATATCGAATTTTGCAAAAGTACCTTTCCGAATGAACTGGATCTGCGCGGCTTGAAAATCGTGGTCGATTGCGCGCACGGCGCCGCATACAACATTGCGCCCGACGTGTTCCATGAATTAGGCGCGGAAGTGATTGCAATCGGCAACCAGCCGAACGGCCTGAATATCAATGACGGTTTCGGCGCAACCGCGCCCGAGGCATTGTCCGAGGCGGTACGGGAAAATCAAGCCGATCTCGGGATCGCGCTGGATGGCGATGCGGACAGATTGCTGATGGTCGATGCCGCAGGGCGCGTATATAACGGCGACGAACTACTTTACGTGATGGTCAAGGACCGCATGGCGGTCAAGCCGATTCAGGGTGCGGTCGGCACACTGATGACCAACATGGCACTGGAAGTCGCATTCAAACAAATGGGCGTCGCATTCGAACGCGCCAAGGTCGGTGATCGTTACGTACTGGAGGTTTTGCAGGAACGCGGCTGGTTGATCGGCGGCGAGGGCTCCGGTCATTTGCTTTTCCTGGATAAACATACGACGGGCGATGGCATAGTCTCGGCATTGCAAGTGTTGTCGGCGCTGAAGCGAAGCGGCAAGTCGCTTGCCCAATCCACTGAGGAAATCGCGCTTTATCCCCAAACACTGATCAATGTAAGAGTCGTACCGGGATTCGACTGGCAAAAAAATAGTGCGTTGCTGGCCGAAAAGGAAATGGTGGAAATGGAGTTGGGTGACGCAGGCCGCGTGTTGATTCGAGCATCCGGCACTGAACCGCTGATCCGGGTCATGGTGGAAGCAAAATGCGCGGATACGGCGAGAATGATGGCGCAGCGAATTGCGGGCCGGATGGCTGTTTAACACCATATTTAAATGGTAATTATGGAACGAATTACCGTATCAGGTCGCGTTGTCGGTCAATCAAGGCATATTAGGAATTGACCGGCGCGCATAGCTCCTGTATGATTCTTTTTTTCGGAGTGTGGCGCAGCCCGGTAGCGCACCTGGTTTGGGACCAGGGGGTCCAAGGTTCGAATCCTTGTACTCCGACCAGTATTGATAAGCCTGCTAGTGATCATTTCACTAACAGGCTTTGTCATTTCTGGTATCAAGCCGGCGAGGCGGCAGTCGGAGGCACTTGCAAGCTCCCGTAGCTCGCCTGACAAGTCTTCCGGATTTGGAAAAGTGGTCTTGCTGTGGGATATATTTAGTTGCGTATTACAATTTCTGTAACACATCTACGCGTCGGTAGCTCAGCTGGATAGAGCAATGCCCTTCTAAGGCATGGGTCGGGGGTTCGAGCCCCTCCCGACGCACTTTCTCCTTTTCAAATCTCAACGAAATCACTTGGCACCGGCCTGAATGGCTCGGGTACTGAGCCATGCGGTTCGCAGCATTCGCAGATGTTCATCGCCTTCGCGGCAAGTGAAAAAGAAGGGATCAGGAACAATCGGTCGAGTGTTAAGCGGATGGTCCCGCATGCACTTATTGCTGCGCGAGCCCTTACTGCCGACTTTCGTTTTCGTCTGCCGGTAACGATCCCAGCGCCTGGTACTCTTCCAGCTTCCGGTAAAGACTCGACAAACCTATTCCCAATTTTTGGGCCGCCAGGCGACGGTCTCCGTCCGACTCGTTGATGGCCCTGAAAATAACGGATTCTTCGAATCGCCGCACCTGTTCACGCAGATTTCCGCCCGGCTCTGCCGCCATTGACTCCGGGCGATCGACGGACATCAATCTTGTGATCTGAGGCGGCAAGTCGGAACAGGTGATATTGCCGTGTTCCGCCAGGATCAGCGCCCGATCGATCACGTTCTCCATTTCACGTACATTGCCGGGCCAGTCATAAGCGGTCAATAGTTCATCGACATCGGCGGCGACTGTGACGCCTGCGCCGCAATTCAAACGCTGCGCGCCACGCCGCACCAGGAACTGCACCAGGCCGGGAATATCCTGCCGCCTTTCCCGCAATGGTGGTACATGTACATGAAACACGCTCAGCCGGAAATACAAATCCTCGCGGAAGGTTCCTTCGTCGACCATTTTTCGCAGGTCGCGATTGGTAGCGGCGACGATCCTTACATCCGCGCGCCGCGCCTGTTCGCTGCCGACCGAGCGGACCATTTTTTCCTCAATCACATGCAGTAGCTTGACCTGCAATTGCAGCGGCAGTTCACCGATTTCATCAAGAAAAATAGTGCCCTTGTCCGCCTCCAGAAACAAACCCTTGCGTGCCTTGTCGGCGCCGGTAAATGATCCCTTGGTATGGCCGAACAACTCGCTTTCCATCAGGTTTTCAGGAATCGCGCCGCAGTTGATGGGGATGAAGGGCGCATCGGCGCGCGGACTTTGCTGATGAATCAAACGTGCAATAACACCCTTGCCGGTACCGCTATCGCCGGTCACCAGAACCGTGCTGTCGGTCGGAGCAACCTTGCTGATCAATCGCTCCAGTTCACGCATGGCAGGCGACCGGAAATTGAATGAGTCTTCACGTTTTCCCTGCACCAGTTTGCGCAATACCTGATTCTCGGCGCGCAAGCCGCGCACGTCGCCCACTTTCAGCAAGCGGTGCATGACTTCTTCATTGCGCAACGGCTTGATCATGTAGTCTGCCGCGCCGGCCTTGATCGCTTCAATTGCGGTATCCACGGAAGCATAGGCGGTCATCATGATGAAACTGGTGTCGATGCCGGCTGCACGCGCCCGTCGCAACAGTTCAATACCGCTGATGTCGGGCATCTGGATATCGCAGATCGCCACGTCCACATCGCCTTTCGAGAGTCGATCGAGCGCCCCCGTGCCGTTGCCGGCCTGGCTTACGGAATGACCGGCTCTGGCGACATGAGCGGCCAGTACCTGGCGGATCGCCGGTTCATCGTCCACTATCAACACTTCCAGCGAAGTCATAATGCTTTCATCTCGTTATAAGCCGCTTCAGTCGTCGGAAAAAGTGCTTGCACGCATGTGCCTCGGCCAAGCGTGGAATCGATGCTGATGGATCCTCCATTTTTCTGCATGATCGAATAGCACAGCGACAATCCCAAACCGGTTCCATGGCCAACCGCCTTGGTGGTAAAGAATGCCTCGAATACGCGCGCCAGCGTGGCGCTGTCCATGCCGCAGCCATTGTCTTCGATGCTCAGGCGCACTTGACCGTTTTGCGCGCGTGTCGCGATCGTGATACTGGGCGGGCGGTCGAACACTTCTTCCAACGCATCCATTGCGTTGACCAGCAAATTCATGATGACCTGGGTTGCTTGGTCAGCGACGCCATAAAACGCGGGCAACTGGCTATCCAGATTGAAGTTCAATGCGATGCGACGCGAACGCTTGTCGTAACGCATCAAGGCGCTGGCGCTACGCAACAAGCCATTCAAATCGAGCAGTTGAGGTTCTACCGTCTGGTGCGATGCGAACTCGGATATTTCCCGCGTGATGGACGCTATGCGCTGGGTTTGTATATGGATCAGGTCAGGTCTGCAAGGCTGGCAAAGCGCGATATCGCAATTGGCGTTCCGGCGCTCCGCCATATCCTGCGCGATTCCGGAAATTGCCGCAATCGGATTGCCGATTTCATGCGCCACTCCGGCCGCTAGAGTGCCGATTGCCGCCATTTTTTCTTGATGAAAGTACTTTTGGCGCTCCATCATCAACTCTTTTTCGCGAGTGTCGAGTGTACTCGCCATGTTGTTGATCGCGATCATCAACTGGCCTACTTCATCGTGGCGGCTGATCGGCAGCGGCGCATCCCGATAACCGTTCACGATGTCCATCGCCCTGATCCGCAGGGTATGCAAGTCTTCTTTCAATCGCCGGAAAAAAAGCACCGTGAGGGCTCCGAGCAAAGCCAATCCCAGCATTCCGAGCAACAGTGCCGTCATGACCATCGAATCGCCCAGCTTGCGGTAATTTTCGGTCATCTGTTTGCGCGATTGTTGGGCTTGTTCGATGATCTGCGCGAATTCACCTTTTGCTTTCAACAACGCTTGCGCCAACTGATTCAAGTTGATGCGAGAAGGCTCCACCTCGGCAAGGCTTAAAGCGGCGTTGACGCTCGCCAGATTCAAATTGTATTGTGGCGCGCGAGCGCCCAATTCCGCATGCTTGGTTACCAGCGTGTGGTAATGGAACTGAATCCGCTGCATTAGCGCGCCGCGATCGAGTGCATCAATGTTGGCGTAAGTCGCCATCACCGATTGAAAAATCGCCCCATCGACCTGTTTTAACAAGCCATCTATTTCAACCGATTGTTGTATTTCATCGAAATCGCGCAGTAGCAGGTTTTTCTGTTGAACGACAAACACCGCGATAAACATGGCGTAGGCAATCAGGGAGACCACGACAACCAGCCCTTTGTCTCGCACCGACCATACGCGATTGGCTGGTGGAGGTGCGGGAGCAAGCGAATCCCGGGGGGCTGGAATGGCGGACGTTAAGTCTCTTTCGGCAAGCGTATTTGTGGTGGCTGTGGTCATGATTGCCCCATCCCAATGTTCAATACAGGATCGATGAATATAATGGATTCAATCATAGCAGGATAAGAGGTGTCATTTTTCGTGTTTTCATTGGATTACCGGTGGGGAGCCGCGTGCAGATGGAGCCTATCGCCTCGAACCAGGCGGCACTTCCAGATGCCGCCATGCAAGCAAGAACAATGGGCTGCGAAGCCGGCATTGCAATTTGCAAAAAAAGCCTGAAACTTCATGAAATTAGCATAGACCAATTTGCAAAGTACCAACTTCCACATGGGAGAACCCTAAGCATGCCGGCCATTCAAAAACAGATTCATTCCGGCGAAACAAAATACGCTGACGCCGAAGCCGATCAAGGCCAGTGATGCCGTCCATTTGCCGCGCCATCGATACATGTAGCGGCCGTAAAAATAAGCCAGATAAACCGACCATACAATCAGTGCGCTGATTTCAGTTCGAGTCCACGACCAGAATTCTCCGGATTTGTCATACGACCAGCCAACGCCCAGAATCGTGCCGACCGTATAGGCCAGGAAGCCGAGAGTAATTGTCTCGCACATCAGGCGATCGATACGTTCCAAATCCGGAAATGACCGTATCGCAAAGCTGTGCGTCTTGAAGCCTCGTTCCTTCCACTCCTTGAACCAATACATGATTCCCAGCGAGGCGGCGATCGCAAATGCACCGTAGCCGATGATGTTGCTCAGGATATGAGCGTGAACCCAGTAGCTTTTCAGCGCCGGGGCCAAGTGGCCTGGTCCTGCCGAGTCGTCGGATAGCAGCAAGCTTTCCAGCAGTATTGCCGCCACCACAATCGGCATGACGAATGCACCCGCCGCGCGCGTGCGATACACCTTTTCCATCGCCAGATAAATCACCACCGTGGCGGCGCTGAAAAGCGCTGTCACGTCGTACAGGTTGGAGAAGGGGATATGCCCCGTCGGGTGCACGGAATTGGTCCCTAACCAACGGATTAGCAGTGCTACCGTGACGCCCATCGCGCCCATGGTCGCCATGCCGGATGCCAGTTGTCCGACCGCCCTGGCGGTAATCCAGAGGTGGCATGCGTATAAAACGGCCGAGCTGATCAGCAGCAGATTGGCAAAGCTGATCAAGTGCTGGGAAAACAATTGGCTCGATGCAAAGCTGGAATGCAGTTTTTCCGCTTCAAGGAATTTCATCGCCACGGCAATGGCGATCGCAATGGACAGGAAACCAACCCCATACAGGATCGCGGATATGCTGTAAAACCCACCGCTTCGTCCACGTGTTTTCTGTTTGATCATATTGTTTATATTTACTTAGGCCCCAGGGCGGTGAGTATCGCCATATGAAGAATCTCTTCAAGGCAAGTTTTATTCCATGCCGTTCCGGCACATCCGGATTCCTCGAAAGTTTGGGTACGAGCACGCATAAGCGAAATGGCCTTCGCCGGCGATTCGGCGCATGCCGGAGCCGGGCTGTGTTCGTTGTAGCTTGATTAAGTTTTTTGCATCAAAAAAAGCAAGGCGGGCTTGGTGGTAAAAGAAGGAATAAAGAAAGCAAACGCTTTGCTGATTGTTTCTCTAATCTGAGATCCGCAATGCCGCCTTTCCCACTTTCAGGAAGCCCCGCGCTGGTTGATTTGCCATGGATTTTTCGTGCCGCATCGATCAACCGGTCAACGGCTTGCATTGCTTCAAGCATCGTCGGAATTTCGATCAGGTTTTATCTCGTCCGATTTTCCATGGGCACAATAGTTGCTCAGGTTCGTTGCAAGGTGTGCCATCGTTTCGGTTCCATGGAGGACCGGTGGCTTGTCAAATTAACCGTAAAAGAACATTGCGAGCGACATGAACCTGTTAGCCGTCGGACTCAACCACACCACTGCGCCGCTCGCATTGCGTGAAAAGGTCGCCTTTGCACCCGATCAGATCGGGCAAGCCGGAGTCGCGGCACGCGCATGGTTCGAACGCTATGCCGCCTCCGATGCCTGCAACGAAGCGGCAATTCTGTCCACGTGCAATCGCACCGAGCTCTACGTCGCCAGGCCCGCATCCGCCGGCATCGATGAAACAATCGATGCCACTGCGCATTTCCTGGCCGATTATCACAAGTTGTCTTATGCCGAGCTGCGTCCTTATTTGTATACCCTGCCGCGCGATAACGCGGTGCGCCATGCGTTCCGCGTCGCTTCCGGCCTTGATTCGATGGTGCTGGGAGAGGCGCAAATTCTTGGGCAAATGAAGAATGCGGTACGCCAGGCCGGCGCCGCCGGTGGGCTCGGAACTTATCTGCATCAACTGTTTCAGCGTACCTTCTCGGTCGCAAAGGAAGTGCGCAGCACCACTTCCATTGGTGCGCACAGCGTATCGATGGCAGCGGCTGCGGTGCGCTTGGCGCAGCGCATTTTCCCGTCGATTTCCGAGCAGAACGTACTGCTTATCGGCGCCGGCGAGATGATCGAACTGTGCGCTGCGCATTTTGGCGCGCAGAATCCGAAAGCCTTTGTGGTGGCCAACCGCACGGTGGAGCGCGGTGAACTGCTGGCGCGCCGGTTCAACGGCCGCGCGATTCAGCTGGCCGATTTGCCCCAGGAACTGGCGTCGTTCGATATTGTGATTTCCTGCACCGCATCGCCGCTGCCGATCATCGGCCTGGGATTGCTGGAGCGAGTGATCAAGGCGCGCCGCCGCAAGCCGATGTTCATGGTCGATCTGGCCGTTCCGCGCGATATAGAAAGCGAAGTCGGCCGCCTGCGGGATGTGTTTCTGTACACCGTCGATGACCTTGGCGCGGTGGTGCAAAGCGGCCGCGAAGAGAGGCAGGCTGCGGTCGAGCATGCAGAAGCGATTATCGAAACGCGCGTGCAATCCTACATGCAGTGGGCCGACAATCGTGCGATTGTGCCGCTGATCCAGGACTTGCGCGAGAGGAGTGAAGTCCTGCGCATTGGCGAACTCGAGCGCGCCCGGAAAATGCTGGCGGCGGGCGATGGTATCGACGCGGTGCTGGATGCCATGTCGAAGGGATTGACCGCCAAATTCCTGCATGGCCCGCAGCTGGCTTTGCATAACGCGAATGGCGCGGAACGCGCGCATCTCGCCATGTTGTTGCCGCAGCTGTTTCGTACCACACGCTAAAACGCCGGCACTCCAGTTTCTGGCAAAATACCGGCGGACGAGAAATCCGGCGCAAGGTACGGCTCATCGGTCGCTGGCTTCCATGCATTCCGCACAATATTTTCCCGGTCCGGCACGCGAGGCGCATCAGCGGGTACCATGCACCGGCCGTCGGAGATGATGGCAATTGCAATATGCACGTTGTGGTCGTGGACGAATGGAGGTGCGGCAAGTAGAATCTGACCGGTGTCGCGGAACTGCCGGAAAGGGCCGCGCGATCAGTCGATCCTATGAAGTCCGGGAGGATCCGGCGGCTGACAGCGACGATGAAAAAACGTGGCACGTTACGTGCTCATTCCCGTATATATTTACCAGTCATCTGAAACGGGCCATTCCTTGGTATTTGAATCACTCCTTTATCATTCTCATCATCTTCCTGAGTCGGCGATGCTTGATTGCACCATGAGGCATCGAAAATGAGCCTGCGTGCGCATCAACTTGCCTGTATTCGCGGCGATCGAGAATTGTTCAGCGGTGTCGATTTCGAGATCGATGCCGGCGACGCATTACAGGTGGCAGGCGCCAACGGTAGCGGCAAAACCAGTCTGTTGCGCATGCTGTGCGGGCTTTCGGCGCCGGCGGAAGGAGACGTGTTCTGGGGCGGGCGCAATATCCGCAGTCTGCGCGAGGAATTTTCCAGCAAACTGATTTACCTCGGCCATGCAAATGGCGTGAAGGACGATCTGCTCGCATGGGAAAATCTGGTGGTTTCGACCACGCTCGCAGGCGCACCGGTGAGCAGCGACGATGCGCACGAGGCGCTGGAACAGCTTGGCCTGGGTCAGGCAGCCGATCTGCCTACCAGGGCGTTGTCGCAAGGACAACGCAAGCGCGTGGCGCTGGCGCGGTTATCGCTCGGCATGTCGATGCCGCTTTGGATACTCGATGAGCCATTTACCGCGCTCGACCGCGGCGCGGTGGCTGCGCTGCGCGTTACAATTGACCTGCATCTGGCCGGCGGCGGCATGGTGATCTATACCACGCACCAGGAAATCGAACTGGCGGCCAAGCGCGCGCTGACATTGGACATGAACACGGGACGTCTATGCTGAAGGCGTTGCTGTGCGTGATCCGGCGCGATCTGCTGCTGGCGTTCCGGCGCCGGGCGGATGTGCTGACTACGCTGTTTTTTTTCATCATCGTCGCCAGCCTGTTTCCGCTTGGCGTGGGGCCGGAGCAGGCGCTGCTGCGCACCATGGCGCCGGGCATTCTTTGGGTCGCGGCGCTCCTGGCATCGATGCTGGCGCTGGGAAGGTTGTTCGCGCTCGACTATGCGGACGGCACGCTGGAGCAGATGGTGCTGTCGTCCGAGCCGCTGACCGTCATCGTCATGGGAAAAGTAATCGCGCACTGGCTGGTTTCCGGTTTTCCGCTGGTGCTGCTGGCGCCGGTGCTCGCAGTCCAATTCGACTTGCCGGCCGCATCTGTCGGCGTGTTGTTCGTCGGTCTGCTGCTGGGTACGCCGGTGCTGAGCCTGGTCGGCGCGATCGGCGCGGCATTGACACTCGGTGTGCGCGGCGGCGGAGTACTGGTGTCGTTGCTGGTCTTGCCGCTTTATATTCCGGTGCTGATCTTCGGTGCCGGCGCGGTGGGAGCGGAAGCCTCAGGGGTCGGCGCCACGGGGCATTTGTTGTTGTTGGGCGGGTCACTGGCCGCTTCCGCGGCATTGACGCCGTGGGCCACCGCAGCGGCGCTGCGCATCGCATTGGAGTAAGGTGATTATCCGCACTCGACAATTGTTTTTTTCTATAGTGTGGTCTTTCACTACAGTTCCTGGACTCCAGTGGCACAGCGATTGCTTTACCAATAGGAAATTGCAATCGGAAGCTGTTTTGCATCAGGGCCGGACAAACGCAGGAGCAGTATGGGCAAACACGAATCCGAGCAGAACGGTTGCAAGCATCGGTTTCCAAATTGTGGAAAAATTGATTAACGAATTTTTGAAGTTCAGTAGCGATGAAAAATTACAGTGGAGCGCAAACAGTGTCTGAAACCGCTCAAATCCTTTCCGGCAAACCAACATCCTTCGGGAGCAGGTTGTTCAAATATGCAGCGCCGCAAGCATTTTTCCCCATTGCGGGGAAAATGATTCCGTGGTTTGCGGCGATCGCGGCGATTCTGACCGCGCTGGGCATGTACATCGGCTTCTTCGTGGCGCCGACCGATCACCAGCAGGGCGAGTCGTACCGCATCATTTTCCTGCACGTGCCGGCCGCATGGATGTCAATGTTCATCTACCTGGTAATGGCGTTCTGGGCCGGTGTCGGACTGGTCATGAATACACGTTTGTCGTCGATGATGGCCAGCGCGTTGGCGCCGACCGGTGCGATGTTCGCATTTCTTGCGCTTTGGACCGGGGCATTGTGGGGCAAACCGACCTGGGGCGCGTGGTGGGTGTGGGACGCACGCCTGACGTCCGAACTGATCCTGTTGTTCCTGTATATCGGTTTCATGGCGCTGCAGGCGTCGATCGACGACGCGCGCCGTGCGGACAAGGCGGGCGCCGTGCTGGCGCTGGTGGGCGCGGTCAACGTGCCGATCATTTATTTTTCCGTGCAATGGTGGAACACCCTGCATCAGGGCTCCTCGGTCAGCCTGACCAAATCGCCGAGCATGGCGATGACGATGCTGGCCGGCATGCTGGTCATGGCGCTCGCGGCCTGGGCATACACCTTCACGGTGGCATTCATGAGAGTACGCTGCATCATCATCGAACGCGAAAAGCACACGGACTGGATGAAGCAATATTTGGAGAAGAACGCATGAACTGGGGTAGCTGGAGTAATTTTTTTCAGATGGGCGGCTACGGACTTTATGTCTGGGGCTCGGTGGCGATGACCGCCGTTCTGGTGGTGGGCGAAGTGGGCGCGCTACGCCTGCGCCGCACCGCACTGTTGACACAATACGGACGCTGGTTGCGCGCCGCACGGAGAAAGAACAATGAAGACAAGGCATAAGCGTTTGATCCTGGTGTCGGCCGGGCTCGCCACATTGGGACTGGCCGCGTGGCTGGTGTTGTCCGCGTTCAACCAGAATATGGTGTTCTTTTTCACTCCGACGCAGGTATTTGCCGGCGAAGCGCCGCAGGGCCGCAGTTTCCGCATCGGCGGCATGGTCGAGACCGGCAGCATCCAGCGCCAGCCCGACGGCGTAACCGTCAATTTCGTGGTGACCGACATGGCGCAGAAAATCCCGGTTTCGTATCGCGGCATCCTGCCGGACCTGTTCAAGGAAAACAAGGGCGTGGTCGCGCAGGGCAAGCTGGGCGCGGACGGTCGTTTCATGGCCGACGAAGTATTGGCCAAGCATGATGAAAACTACATGCCGCCCGAAGCTGCCTACGCGCTCGATCAAGCCAAGGCAGGGCAGGTAGCCGGCCAGCCGGCCAGCCATCCCGTCATGAAGGAAGTGAAATGATTCCTGAACTGGGCAATTTTGCCGTCATGCTCGCGCTGTGCCTGGCGATCGTGCAGGCGCTTTTTCCGATCATCGGATCGTTCAACGGCAATCGGCAATGGATGGCTTTGGCGCGCCCTGCGGCGGGAGGGCAATTGCTGCTGGTCAGCCTCGCCTTCGTCTGCCTGATATACGCGTTTCTCACCAACGATTTTTCGGTGCAAAACGTCGCGCAAAACTCCAATTCGACGCTGCCGTGGTATTACCGTTTCGCCGCTTCCTGGGGCAGCCATGAAGGTTCGCTGCTGTTGTGGGTCGAGATGCTGGCGCTGTGGACCTTCGCCGTGGCGGTATTAAGCCGTCAGCTTCCGGAAGAAATGGTGGCGCGCGTGCTCGGCGTGATGGGCCTGATCAGCATCGGCTTTTTCGCGTTCCTGCTGCTGACGTCGAATCCGTTCGACCGGCTGCTGCCGGCCCCGCTGG
Source organism: Burkholderiales bacterium RIFCSPLOWO2_02_FULL_57_36 (assembly GCA_001770855.1). Taxonomy (GTDB): domain Bacteria; phylum Pseudomonadota; class Gammaproteobacteria; order Burkholderiales; family Burkholderiaceae_D; genus MESE01. Next base: position 140,515 of record MESE01000096.1, on the reverse strand, counting down.
ACGGGCGCGATCTCAATCCGCTGCTGCAGGATTTCGGCATGATCATTCATCCGCCTCTGCTGTACATGGGCTATGTCGGCTTCTCGGTGGCGTTCGCGTTTGCAATCGCGGCGCTGATGGGCGGCCAGCTCGATAGCGCCTGGGCGCGCTGGTCGCGCCCCTGGACTACGATCGCATGGGTGTTCCTGACGCTGGGCATCTTCATGGGCAGTTTCTGGGCCTATTACGAGCTCGGCTGGGGCGGCTGGTGGTTTTGGGATCCGGTCGAAAACGCGTCCTTCATGCCATGGCTGGTCGGCACTGCGCTGATCCACTCGCTCGCGGTGACCGAAAAGCGCGGCAGCTTCAAGAACTGGACCGTGCTGCTGGCGATCATCGCGTTTTCGCTGTCGCTGCTCGGCACCTTCCTGGTCCGGTCCGGCGTGCTCACATCGGTGCACGCATTCGCCACCGATCCCGAGCGCGGCCTGTTCATCCTGATCTTCCTCGCCATCGTGATCGGCGGCTCGCTGCTGTTGTTTGCATGGCGTGCGCCGAAGGTCGGCGTGGGCGGCGCGTTCAGTGTGGTGTCGCGCGAGTCGATGCTGCTGATCAATAACGTGCTTCTGCTGGTGGCGGCCGGTACCGTACTGCTCGGCACCTTGTACCCGCTGTTCCTCGACGCGCTCGGCCTCGGCAAGATTTCGGTCGGCCCCCCGTATTTTGAATCGGTATTCGTGCCATTGATGATTCCGGTACTGATCCTGATGGCGGTCGGCCCGTTCGTGCGCTGGAAGGACGCATCGCTGCCGAGCCTGCTGGTCCGCCTGCGCCGGATTGCGCTGGCCACCGTGGTGCTTGCGGCAATCATTGCATTCGTGATGGCAGCGTCGCCGATGGTGGCCGCCGGCCTCGGCTTCGCCATCTGGATATTGCTTGCATCCGGATCGCATCTGGTCGAACGTCTGCGCCATGCACCTGCAGGTACTTCCCTCATGACGCGCCTGACGCGGCAGCCGCGCAGCTACTGGGCGATGCTGACCGCACACGCCGGCATCGGCATCTTCGTGGTCGGCGTCACGCTGGTCAGCGGCCTTGACGAATCGAAGGACGTCAACATGCGCGTCGGCGAGACCGTATCGGTCGGCGGCTATGTCTTCAGCATGGACGACGTGCGGGAAGTCAAGGGAGCGAACTATGTCGCTGCCCAAGGCACCTTCAGCATCACCTACGACGGCAAAAAAGTGAACACGCTGCGTCCGCAGAAGCGGCTCTACCTGGTGCAGCAGATGCCGATGACCGAAGCCGGTATCGACCGCGGCTTCACGCGCGACCTGTACGTGTCGCTCGGCGAACCGACCACGGACGGCGCCTGGCTGGTGCGTGTGCAGCACAAACCGTTCGTCGGCTGGATCTGGGCCGGCTGCCTGATCATGGCGTTCGGCGGGCTGCTCGCCGCGCTGGACCGCCGTTACCGCGTGGCATCGCGCAAGCGCATCGACGCGACGTTGCCGGTGGCTGTCAAACCTGCGAGGGCATAACGTGAAACGATTTTTGCTCCCTCTCGCGGTTTTTGCCGGTCTGCTGATTTTCCTTGCCATCGGACTGCGCCTGAATCCACGCGACATTCCATCGCCTTTCATCGGCAAGCCTGCGCCGATGTTTACGCTGGCTCAATTGCATGCGCCGGAAAAAACCATTTCGCCGCAGGACATGGCAGGGCAGGTGTGGATGCTCAATGTATGGGCCTCGTGGTGCGTGTCGTGCCGTGTCGAACATCCGCTGCTGATGGAATTCGCCAAGGCCAACGTGGTGCCGGTGATCGGCCTCAACTATAAGGACGCGCGCGGCGACGGCATCAAATGGCTGCGTGAATTCGGCAACCCGTACCTGATATCGGGATTCGACAACGACGGCCGGGTCGGCATCGACTACGGTGTGTACGGCGTACCGGAAACCTTCGTGATCGACAAGCGCGGCGTGATCCGCATGAAGCATACCGGACCGCTGACGCCGGAAGCGCTGACCACGAAAATCCTTCCGCTGATCAAGGAACTGAAGAATGCATAAATTCTTTCTCGGCTTGCTGCTGGCGCTAGCCGTCGCCGCTGTCCAAGCGAAGGAGGCATCGCCCGCTGCCGCCAATCCAGAACTGGAAAAACGCGTGATGGCATTGTCGGACGAGTTGCGCTGCCTGGTCTGCCAGAACCAGACGATTGCCGATTCAAACGCACCTCTGGCAGTGGACCTGAGAGAGCAGGTGCGCGAAAAACTCGCGGCCGGCATGTCCGATGCCGATGTGATCGGATTCATGGTTGAGCGCTACGGCGACTTCGTGCTCTATCGTCCGCCGGTCAAGGGCGCCACGTGGGTGTTGTGGTTCGGTCCGTTCCTGCTGCTGTTCGGCGGTATCGCCTTCCTGCTGCTGAAGCTGGTGCGGCGCCCGGCCGCCCGTGGCGACTTGCCGGAAGCGGACATGCGACGTGCGGCTTCATTGCTCGACGGCGCGAATAAAACCAAGGAAAAAGCATGACAGTATTTTTGATCGGCGCCGTTCTATTGACGGCAATCGCCCTGGCATTCGTCCTGCCGCCCTTGCTGCGCAAGGAGGAGCCGGACATGCAAAAAGTGCGGCGCGATGACCTTAATCTCGCCGTGCTGCGCGACCAATTGCGCGAACTCGATGCGGATCTGCGCGAAGGAATGATCGATCAGGCTGCCTACGAAAGCGCGCGCCTCGAATTGGAACGGCGCGTGGCCGAAGAAGTTCAGCCCGCGGCGGCGATGCCGAAAAACGGCAGGAGCAATCGCGGCGTTGCGATTGCGGTCGGCGTGGCCGTGCCGCTCCTGGCGATGACGATCTACCTCGCAGTCGGATCGCCGGCCGCACTCGATCCAAAGCAGCGGATCGCGGCCGACGAGAATGCACACGAAGTCACGGCGGAGCAGATGGAAGGCTTGGTCGCCGGCCTCGCGGAACGCTTGCGCAACCAGCCGGACGACGTAAACGGCTGGAACATTCTGGCACGCTCGTATGCTTCCATGGGCCGTTACCCCGAGGCGAGCAAAGCGTATGCGCACTTGGTCACGCTGGTGCCGAACGATGCCAATCTGCTGGTTGACTATGCCGACATGCTGGCGATGACGCTCGGCAAGAGCCTGCAGGGCGAGCCGGAAAAAATCGTCGAACGCGCATTGCAGGTCGATCCGAAAAACATCAAGGCCCTGTCGCTTGCCGGCAGCGCCGCCTTTGAACGGCGCGATTACGCAAATGCCATAACGCACTGGCGCAAAATACTGGCGCTGGTGCCTGCCGATTCCGAGACTGCGAAAACGATCGCCGGCAGCATCAATGAAGCGCAAAGCCTGTCCGGTCGGCCGATTGCAGCTCAGCCGCCCGTTGCGCAAGCGGCGCAGGCGGGGGTGGTATCCGCAGCCGCGGCGCCATCTGTGAAGGCCGCGGGATGGGTACAGGGAACAGTCGAGCTCGACCCGGCCTTGCGCGGACAGGTTGCCGATACGGATGTGCTTTTCATATTCGCGCGGGCGGTAAACGGGCCGCAGTTCCCGCTGGCCGTATTGCGCAAGCAGGTCAAGGATCTGCCGGTTTCATTTTCGCTCGACGACAGCATGAGCATGATGCCGGACGTCAAACTGTCGAGCTTTCCTCAAGTTGTTGTCGGCGCGCGTATTTCGAAAAGCGGCAATGCGACGCCGGATCCCAATGATTTCGAAGGATTGACCGGCGCGGTGGTTCCTAGAACCGGGAATCTGAAAATCATTATCAAGAAACGCCGCGAATAGGAATCTGTTGCGGCAAGGCGCGACATACGCATTCAACTGAATTGCCTCGATGCCGGAGTGATCCGCGGCGGCAGAGGGAGGCGGCGGATTTCTGCGGAGACGGGGCCTCACCATAGAGAGGCCCCGTCTCCGCTTTGGCCACATTGACGGAAAATTTTTACTCATCAAACGCAACCGTAACCGGTTGCGTTTTTTTTGTGCGCATTGATCTGCTTGGAACAAGAATTGCATTACGGAATTCGGCCGTCGGATTGGTCATCAAATAAGACATGCATTTGGTTTGCACGTGGCCTGCAGAGGCTGTGCAGAATATTGAAGTAAAACGAGGGAGAGAAAAATGAAGCTATTGCAGCAGCTCGTCACGATACTGGCGTTCACCGCGGGCCTAGCCGGATTAACACCCGCCTATGCGGCGAACGACCCTGCGGCGGGTAAGAACCCGGGACCCGCGAACGGCATCGTTCTCAAGGACGATGCGCGATGTACCACTTGCCACGATGAATCCGACGCGCCCGAACTGCTTGCCATTGGCAAGACACGCCACGGCATGACCGGCGACAGCCGCACGCCCACCTGCACCAGCTGTCATGGCCCAAGCGACAAGCACGCCGATTTCAAGGGCAAGGACAAGCCGCCCAGCCCCGATGTCAATTTCGGGAAAAATGCCAAAGCTTCTCCGCAAGCGCGCAGCGAAGCATGCCTGACCTGCCATAAGGGCGGCAACAACATGCATTGGGACGGTGGCGCGCACGCGTCCAACGACGTGACTTGCTCGTCCTGCCACACAGTGCATAAGCAGCACGACAAGGTGCGCGACAAAGCGCAACAGGCCGAGGTCTGCTACGCATGCCACAAGCAGCAGCGCGCCGATGCCAACAAGCTTTCGCATCATCCTGTGAAGGAAGGCAAAGTCACCTGCTCAAGTTGCCATAACCCGCATGGCTCGACCGGTCCGAAGCAGTTGGTGAAGAACAACGTCAACGAGACGTGCTACACCTGCCATACCGAGAAGCGCGGCCCGTTCCTGTGGGAGCATCCGCCGGCAAGCGACGATTGCGCCGTCTGCCATACACCGCACGGCTCCAACCAGCCTGCCTTGCTCAAGGCGCGCGCACCCTTCCTCTGTGCATCGTGTCATCAGACGGCTGGCGGCGGACACCCGAACACCATTCGTACCGGTGCCGGCCTTGGCGTCACCGGCACAACGCTGACTCCTGGGGTAAACGCACAAGCTCAGGTCGCATACAAGGCTTGCTTGAACTGCCATACCCAGGTACACGGAAGCAACCATCCGTCCGGTCCCCGCTTCGTTCGCTAATGGAGAATTGAACATGAAATCAACTGTTGAAAAACGATTTGCACGCACGGTACTTGCGGCCTCCATTGCCGCGATCGGCATCACCGCATTGCCTGCGGCAGCGGCCGACGATGAAATGCGCCGCCTGATTCGTCCGGATAGTCAAGTGGAAGTAGGCGTGGGCTACGTGTCGGATGACAGCTTCAAGTACGGCCAATACACCGGCCTGACCGACCAGGGCGCGCACCTGATCGGCAACGTCGATCTGAATCGCCGCAATGAAGCCAACACGCATTATTTCTCGCTTTCCGGACGCAACCTCGGCCTGGATTCGCGCAGCCTGACGATCAAAGGCGGGGAGCAGGGCAATTTCGGCCTGCGCCTCGACTACGATCAGATTCCGATGTTCGCCAGCGATAGTTTCCAGTCGCCCTATCTTGGCCTCGGCACCAATCGGCTGACTGTCACAGGCGTCGCGGATGGAACGACCGCCGCCGGAATGACGGGTCTTGCGGCCAACATGCGGCCGTACGATATCAAGACCGTGCGCAAGGGGCTCGGACTTGGTTTCACCAAGGAGCTGATGCGGGGCTGGGATGTGGAAATGAAATACAAGCGCGAGGACAAGGACGGCTCCAAGTTGACCGCGGCAATGATGCAAGCCGGATCAGGCGGCACCCGCGGCGCATTCATCGTGCCGGAACCGGTCAACTACACCACCGACCAGTACGAAGCCCTGGCGCGTTATACCGGTGACAAGCTGCAAATGCAGTTCGGCTATTATGCGTCGCTGTTCAAGAATGAAAACGAGTCGTTGACCTGGGATAGCCTGTTCAACGCTGGCACCAATAACGCCAACCTGACCGGCCGCTACGGCCTGCCGCCTGATAACCAGTTTCATCAGGTCAATGCATCCGGCAGATATGTGATCAGCAAGACAACCAACATCTCCGGCAACCTGAGCTTCGGCCGCATGACGCAAAACGAAATGTTCCTGCCGTACTCCACGGCCGGAATAACCGGATTGCCCGAGCGCTTCCCGACCACGCCATCGCTGCAAGGCAAGGTCTACACCACCAACGCCGGCCTGAGGTTGAATACCAAGCTGATGCCAAAGCTGAGTTTGACGGCCGGGTTGCGTTACGACGACCGCGATAACAAGACGCCGATCTCGCAATTCGCCTACATCACCGGAGATCGTAACCATCCTACCGCGCAGCCGACAGCCGCCAACAACCTGTTGCGTACCAACATGCCGCTCGATATCACCAAGCAATCGGCTTATGCAGATCTGGATTACCACTTGACTTCCGCAACCACGGTCAAGCTTGGTTATGACTTCCACCAGGTTCGCCATAATTACGAGCCGACCACTGGCGACAAGGAGCACACCGTCAAGACGGAAGTGCGCCACCGCTTCGGCGATATGGTTTCCGGCAGTGCAAGCTACGCGTACTCGGATCGCAAGGCATCCGACTACAACGGCGCGGCGCCGCTCGCCTCCACCTATACGGCGGCATATCTGGCCACATTGGCCGGCGGCACGACGGGCAGGACCTATCCATGGCTTGAGGCTCCGGGCCTGCGCAAGTATTTTTTGGCTGACCGCCAACGCGACAAGATCGGCGGCTCCCTCAATGTGGCGCCGACCGACCGGATCGACCTGCAGTTCGGCGCCCATTACATGCGCGATAAATATCCGGATACGGCTATCGGCCTGACCAAGGCAAGCAACTGGATCGCGAGCTTCGATGCGACCCTGCAGGCCACCGATGCGCTATCAGGGAATTTCTTTGCCTCCATCGACCAGTACAAGACCGATCAGACCGGAGCCCATCTGTCTTCCACAGCGAATGTGACGCAAGCAGAACTAGGCACGATTCCGGCTTCTAATCTGGGCGTCACCACTCTGAGCGACCGTACCGTTACCGTGGGCATGGGCCTGCGTTACAAACCGCAGCGCAAATACGAGGTGGGCGGCAACTTGACGCATTCCAGTTCAAAGGGACGCACCGGTTTTAACGTTGGGTCCGCGCTGACGCCGGTCGGGCAGTTGCCTGATCTGGTCTCCAAGGTCAACCGCCTGGAAATGTTCGGTAGTTATTTCGTGCGAAAAGACGTGAAGGTCAACCTCAAGTATGCGTATGAGCGTTACCGTTCGGCCGATTGGGCATGGGATGCGCCGCTCACCCTTACCTCGGTGGCCTCGGTGCCGGGTACCAACCAGACCAGCCCGAACTACAACGTGCACTTCGTCGGCGTGTCAGTCGCTTATCAATTCTGATCCCGGGGTTTTGCCCGGATTTGCCCGGGTTCGGCATTACGAGCGATCGTAATGCCGAACCCGGGCATTTTTCATTTAGCCCCGGATTTCAAGGCGGTTCACCGGCGTATGTGGCTGGCGCGAAAGTTGCATCGGTCTAATTGTAAAACCTGATACAACCGCCGAGAAAACATGAACAAATTAATCGCCAAACTGAAACAAGCGGCCATGCCTGTGCATAGACTCCGGATATGGGCACTTACGGCGGTCTTCTGTCTTGGCGGTGCTTTCGCTGTCTTGCCGGCTGCTGCTCAAAATGAGAAAGCCGTTCCCGCAAATGAGAAACTCGACAACGCCACTTGCCAGACATGCCATGACGGCAAGAAAGACAAGCTCGAAGGAAAAGCGGCTGATGGCAAGGTCCGCGATCTGCATGCAATCGATGCCGTCAAATACGGCAAGAGCGTACATTCGAACATGCAATGCGTGAGCTGCCATACCGAGATTGCCGACGCCAAGGCGCAGCACCAGAAAAACCCCGAGGCGAAAAAACCCGACTGCGCTTCCTGTCACCAGGCATTGTGGGAACAGGCGAAGCAATCCGGCAAGACGGGCGATAAACCGCGGCTGGAAACCGTGGCCAAGAATATCGAGGCCTACAATAAATCGTTCCATGCCCGTCCGGACAAGAGCAAGCCCGGGTCGCCCTTGGCGAAGTGCACCCAGTGCCACGATACCCACGCCTTCAATGTACCGGCGGACAAGAAGAGTCCGCAATACGCCGAGTGGGTCAAAGAGATCCCGGCCTTGTGCGGAAGCTGCCATGACGAGCAGCTCGAAACATATACGTCATCGGTACATGGACAGGAACTCCTGGAAAAAGACAATGCCAAGGCGGCTACCTGCATCAGTTGCCACACTTCCCACGAGATCACCAACAGCTCGCTGACCTCATTCAAGCTCCTCAACACCGAGGAATGCGGCACCTGCCACAAGGAGCGCCTGAAATCCTACCGTGACACCTACCATGGCCAGGTGACAAAACTGGGCTATGCCGAAACGGCCAAGTGCTTCGACTGCCACGGCAGCCACGGGATTCTGTCGGCCAAGGATCCCGAGTCGAAGATACATCCCGACAATCGCCTGGACACATGCAAGGAATGCCATGACGGCAAAAAGCGGCCCCTGGCCACTGCCGGCTTCGCCACCTTTGCACCCCATGCCACGAGCAACGACTTTGCCAATTATCCGCAGATGTGGATCGCCACCAAATTCATGATTGCCTTGCTGCTCGGCGTATTTGCCTTCTTCTGGCTGCATTCCGGCTTGTGGTATTACCGCGAAGTGCAGGAGCGCAAGGAACACAAGGCCGTACAGCGCCTGCGTACCGAAGGGCTTGGCGAGGATGAGTCGCCGCACGAGCAAAAATTCTTCGAGCGCTTCCCTGTGGGCTGGCGCATCGCGCACCTGACGTTCGCGCTGGTCACCATGACCCTGGTGCTGACCGGTACCGCGGCGCTGTTCGCCGGTAGCGCATGGGCGCCGTTGGTGGCCAAGGCGCTTGGCGGTGCCATGAACCTTGCCTTGATCCATCGAGTGGCTGCCATACTGTTTATCAGCATCTTCGCGATTCACCTCGTCTATGTGGCGCAGAAACTGGTGCGCGACAGGAAGTTCCGCTGGTTCGGCCCCGATTCCCTGGTGCCCAACTGGAAGGACCTTGAAGACATGATCGGCATGTTCAAGTGGTTCTTCGGCAAGGGTCCTAAACCACGCTTCGACCGCTGGACTTATTTCGAGAAGTTCGACTACTGGGCGGTTTTCTGGGGTGTTGCCATCATCGGCGGCAGCGGCTTCATGCTGGCCTATCCGCACTGGTTCGCAACCTTCCTGCCGGGCTGGGTGTTCAACGTCGCCACCGTCATCCATGGCGAGGAAGCCTTCCTTGCGACCGTGTTCCTGTTCACCGTGCACTTCTTCAACAACCACTGGCGCCCGGAGAAATTGCCGCCGCCGGACATCGTGATGTTCACCGGCACGCAGTCGCTGGAAGAATTCCGCAAAGAGCATCCGGCTCAGTATCAGCGACTGGCGGATTCGGGTGAACTGGAGAAGCGTCTGGTGGATGCGCCATCGCGGCCGATGACCGTGGGCTCCAAGATTCTCGGGCTGATATTGATCGCTGTTGGTGTGACCCTGTTGATCATGGTCGCGATCGGGTTCTTTGGCGGTGGGCACTAGCATTGCGTGCCCTGAAGAGGGGGCACGTAAAAGTTAAAAATGGAGTTGTCGTCGAATGTCGGAAGGAGGGAACTCCACCTAGTACTGTGATCTTCGTTTAATTTTTTGGAGAAAAATCATGAAATTGAAAACCAGCTTTATCAAGTTGTCCGCAATTGCCGCCGTGAGCGCGATCGCATCCTTTTCCTCGCCGGCTTTTGCCGCGCTGGACGAGGCAGCGGTCGAGCCGTACCTGAAGAAGCAGGGGTGCATGAAGTGTCACGCCATCGACAAGGAAAAGAAGGGGCCTTCGTACAAGAAAGTTGCGGCAAAGTACAAGGGCAAGGCTGATGGCGAAGCCAAGACGATCAAGAACATGACTGAAGGCCTGAAGGTCAAGCTTGAGGACGGCACCGAGGAAGAGCACAAGGTTATCGACACCAAGGACCCAGCCGATCTGAAACTCATCAGCAAGTGGATCCTCTCGAAATAAGGCAACAAGGAGAGACGCAGGTCCAAGCGACGTCTCAAATACTGAAGTTTGTTATCTATGGGGTGTAGAAATGAAAATATCTAGAATCACCTTCGCCGTTTTGTCCGCGTGCGCCTTTTTCAGCACGAGCCAGGCAGTGGCGGCCGACCCGGCTAGCATCAACTGGTCGAAGATCCCTGCGGTCGATGTTCCTCTGTTTTATCCCGGAATATCTTCTTACCAGTGGCTGCGCAGCGACGCACACAAGGGTGCGGGGAAAGAAGTCGCGCGCGGTGATGCCTGCCTCTCATGCCACGATAACGGCGATGAAAAGGAATTGGGCGAAAAGCTGGTGCAAGCCGGTCCGCTCGAACCAATCCCGGTCAAAGGCAAAAATGGTTTTCTTAACTTGAAGGTACAGGCCGCCTACGATGCCAATAACGCCTACATCCGCTATCAGTGGAAGACCAACAATCCCAAGCCTACCAGCGAATACGAGTACTACCGCTTCGACGGCAAGGAGTGGAAGGTTTTTGGCGGACCGCGTCTAAAAAAAGAAGTGCAGGAAGGCAAGACGCCGGCCATTTATGAAGATCGCGCATCGATCATGATCGACGACGGCAAGGTGCCGATGTTCGCTCAACAGGGATGCTGGCTCACTTGCCACGATGGCGAGCGCGACCTGAAGCAGGCCAAGAAAGAAGACGTGGCGGCCAATACGGCGATGCAAAGCTACAAGCGGACCGACGTGCGCAAGTACCTGCCGGCCAGCCGAAATGATCCGATGGATTGGAGCACTGGCAAGACGGTCGAGGAACTTAACAAGATCAAGGCTGAAGGCGGTTTCGTCGACCTGATCCAGTGGCGTGCGCATCGCAGCAACCCGGTCGGAATGACGGATGATGGCTATGTGCTCGAATGGCGTAATTTCGACTCAGGCAAGAATCCGTTTGCGTCGAACCTGGACGGCCAGACCAAGCAGCCGAAGTTCATGTACGACGCGGCCAAGTTCGGTGCGAAGGCGTTGACCGCTGAAAATCGAGGCAATAAAGATTCTTTCCTGATCAAAGGCGCCAATGCCGTACCGTTCGATCCGAACGCCGGCTGGAAAGAGGGCGACCTGCTGCCGCGTTATGTCTTGAGTGCCGCTGAAGCCGCCGGTTCCGCCGCCGACAACAAGGCCAAGGGCGAATGGAAAGATGGTCAGTGGACTGTAGTGATCGTGCGTCCGATGAACTTGACGAACCCGGACGACAAGGCTCTGAAGGATGGCGACGTGTACAACGTCGGATTTGCCATCCACGATGACCAAATCACTACCCGCGGCCACCAAGTTTCGTTCAACAAAACCCTGGGCTTCGGCGTCAAGGGCAAAGTCGACATTAACGCTGTGAAACTGCCGTAACCGGCCGTTTCACCATGGTCGGATTGGGTTCTTAAACCTGGGAATGAACAGGTAGGATTCTCAGGCCAGGGAATGAACAAGATTGCTCCTCGGGGCAATCTTGTTCGGCGGAACCGGCAAGAGCAAGGGTATTCGAATTGTTGAGCCGGTCAAGGACGCTGTTATGCCGGGCTTACAAGAAATTTTGAGTATCTCGTAGTGTCAAATTACTGGAGATTGATTATGGAAACTAGCACGCTCACGCCGATTACATCGGGAGTATTCAAGGCGCGGGAACAGAAGCGGCGCTCGCTTTTCTCGCATATCTGGAATGAGTTGATTCCCAAGGTTTTTGAAGATGTTCCCCAATACTATCGTTCTGGAAACATTCTTGCGAGCTTCGGTCTGTGGGAAGTGTGGGTCTGGCAATTTATCAGGACGATCAAGCTGAAACCCGGCTACCAGGCGCTTGATGTTTGCGCAGGCACCAATGACGTGGGAATCAGGCTGCTGCAGAAAGAACCCGGCATCACCGTGACCGCGATCGATCGCAGCAAGGAAATGCAGGAAGAGGGACAAAAGCGCGCAACAAAGTACAAGGTAAAGATCGAGAGCATCATTCAGGATGTTCATACACTGCCGTTCGCCGACAACAGCTTCGATGTAATCACATTGCAGGCTGCCTCGCGCCATCTGGAAATGGACAAGGTTTTGCTCGAGATTCTGCGTGTGTTAAAGCCGGGCGGACATTTTTATCACTGCGACATGCTCAAACCGAGCAATCGCGTGGTCGAATGGTTCTATCTTCGTTTCCTGCGGGTGTCGGTAGCGCTGACCGCGTTGGTCTTCGGTTCTACCGAGGCATCGCGCAACTGCGGCGAATACTTCAAGGATGCAATCCAGCATTTTTATACCCCGGAAGAGTTAACGGAGGTATTTGAGTTGGTCGGATTCACGAACGTGGCGTGCAAGAAGAGCGTCTGGGGTGGAATGGTCGGCTATCACAATTCGCAAAAACCAGGATGAACGCGGATATGAGCCGGACGCGCGAGGATTGACAGGTGGGTTCTCGTGATTCGCGCTTCCACGGCTCGATGCGAGATCGCCGTAACGAGTGATTGATTTTGACGTTGCGCAATGACGCCTGCTCGGGCGCACGGTGCGATGCAATAGCCGTAGCAGGAAGATCGCATCGCTCACAAGGCGTGGGCATACCTGTCCGATCGGCATCGGCATTTCGATCCGCGCAGCATGCTTATGCATGCTGCCGCGCATAAACACCCAGCAGCATGGAACCTTGCAAATCAAGTCCGGGGATTTCGGGCCAGGCGGCTTGCGGATGGCTTTCAGTTGGAAAAAATTGATCTAGATCATGAAAATGCCGAAACCGCATCGTTACCATTAGGGCGCATGACATTACGTAACGTGACCGATGTTCCATGATTTTCATCGTTGGAAAGTGAAGCGTGAATGTTTAAATATCCGGATCATGAAGCTTGAATCGACACCGATGAATGACCCCACGCATAACTTGAAAGGTATTCTCGCGAACACTTCGTTGTTTGGGATGCTCGACGAGCAACAGCTCGACGAGATCGTCTCCAGCACCAGCCTGATGCGGATTGGCCCGAACATGTGTGTCGTCAATCGCGGGGATCCGCCGGAGGGCACATTCTGGGTTGTGTACGGACAGGTAAAAATCGTTTTGTACAATAAGGACGGCGGCGAAAAAACGCTTGAGATACTGGGGCGAAGCACTTGCTTCGGACTGAGCGAGATGCTGCTGGAACGACCTCACCTGGCTGTCGTGAAAGCCACGATCGACTCGATGCTGTTGCATACGGATCGCAATGTGATGCTGGAGATGGCAAAAGAAAATTTCGGATTCGCGCGTGAGTTGATGACTTGCGTCGGGCGTCAGTCGTATGGATTGGTGCGGGATATCGAGAGTTATTCTCAGACCGCCAAGCAGAGGCTGGCCGGGTACTTGCTGAGACAAAGCCAGCGCGAGACCAGTGCGGACATTCACCTGGTCGCCAACAAATCATTGATCGCGTCGCGGCTCAGCCTGACGCCCGAGACCTTATCCCGCCTGTTTCACGAGCTTATGGAAGACGGCTTGATTTCTGTTTCCGGACGTCGCATCAAAATACTCAATGTCGAGAAAATGTCGTCATTGCTGACCTGAGTACCTACTGAATCAGGCTATTTGCCGCATTCCAGCTGAAATTTTTCCGCCTTGCGCCGCGCCGTTCGCTTTATTTTCTGGGCCGATTTTCCGCTCGCGGCAGAGGCATCTTCTTCAGCCCATTTTTGTTGCAGCGCCAGCTCCGCACATTTTTTCTTTTTGCTTGCATTTGCACGCGCAAGCTTTTGATTTTCCTTATCCTCTTGCGCTTCGAGCCGTTGCCGTTCACTTTCCAGCCGCTTCAATTCATTCTTTTCGCGAGCCGCTCGCTGTCTTGCACTTGCAATGTCCCTGGACATTGCGCTGTCGGGTGGCGGCGCTTCAAATTTGCTTGCCTTGCCATTGCCGCACGGCTCATCGCTGTAGCTGATTTTGCCGTTCGATTCGCACTTGTTGATCGCCAGCGCGGGTGAGGATAGCGCGAACAGGAGCGACAGCATCAGGATTGAACGCATGAGATTGACCTGTGATGGTTAGAGGACTTTGCCCGGGTTCATCAGATTCATCGGATCGAGCGTCCGCTTGATGGATTGCATCAACTGGATTTCAACGTCCGATTTGTACAGACGTATTTCATCGCGTTTCAAGGCGCCCAGCCCGTGCTCGGCCGAGATGGAACCGCCAAAACGATGCACACTGTCATGCACCACGCGGTTGACCGCGTCCTGTTGCGCAATGAAGGCTTCATCCGACGCATTTTCCGGCGGCGATACGTTGTAATGCAGGTTGCCGTCGCCGAGGTGGCCGAAGGTCACCATGCGGCATCCTGGAAAATTCTGTTGCAGCAGGATGTCGGTTTCACGGATGAAGTCGCCGATGCGGGAAATCGTGATCGACACATCATGCTTGACGTTTTTTCCTTCGGCTGCCTGTGCCAGCGTGATGTGCTCGCGCAGGTTCCATAGCGATTTCGATTGCGCGATCGAGGATGCAACCACCGCGTCCTGTATGACATCCTGTTCCAATGCATTGCCGATCACACTTTCCAGCATCGCCATCGCATGCTCTTCCGACTCGCTGTCGGACAGTTCAAGCAATACGTACTGCGCGGATTCCTCTGCAAAGGGTAGCTGCATCTGCGGGAAATGCTTGGTCACCAATTGCAGACAGAGTTGCGACATCAGCTCGAAGCCGGTCAGCGCGGCGCCGCAGTGATTCTGCGCAAGCGACAGCAATCGCAGCGCATCGTCCGGCGTGCGCATCGCGGCCAGCGCGGTCAGTTGCGCCTTCGGCTGCGGGAACAGTTTGAGCACGGCCGCGGTAATGATGCCGAGCGTGCCTTCCGCGCCGATGAACAGGTCGCGCAAGTCGTATCCGGTATTGTCCTTGCGCAGACCGCGTAATCCGCTCCAGATCTCGCCTTGCGCGGTAACGACTTCAAGACCGAGACACAGCTCGCGCGTATTGCCATAGCGCAGAACTGCCGTGCCTCCGGCATTGGTCGAAAGATTGCCGCCTATCGTGCAGCTTCCCTCCGCTGCCAGCGACAGCGGAAACAATCGGCCCGCTTCCGCCGCCGCATTCTGAAGCTGTTCCAGAATACAGCCTGCGTCGACAGTCATCGTGTTGCTGATCGGGTCGATGAAGCGGATCCGGTTCAGTCGGGTCAGCGACAATACGATCGCCGATCCGCTGGTATCCGGTACGCTGCCGAGCACCAATCCGGTGTTGCCGCCTTGCGGCACGACCGGCACCTGGAATTGATTGCACAAGCGTACGATCGCGGCGACTTCGTCGGTGGATGCGGGCTTGACGACAGCGAGCGCCTTGCCGGTAAAGCGCTGACGCCAGTCGGTCAGGTAGCTTGCCGTATCTTTTTCACCGGTCAGCACATGGGCCGGGCCGATCGCATCGCGACATTGGTCGAGAAAATTTTTCATTCGGCGGCTTTCTCAATGACTTGTTTCGCCAGCTTTTTGGAAGCCAGCTTGTACGGACGAAGAAACATCAGCGTGCAGAAAAAGAAAACACAGACCAGCGCCACTTCTATCCAACCCAGGGTTGCGGACAGGCCTTGGTCGGTGGTTGCACGCACGATACCTTCGGCGAAGTAAAGCAGGATCAGCATTGACGACCATTGCAGTGTGTAGATGTCGCGTTTGAGGATGCCGCGCAGCGGCACGAGCAATGGAACGACTTTCAGCACAAGCCATGAACCGCCCGGGCGCAAGGGCGCCAATACCAATTCCCACGCAATGCATAGCGCGATCAGTGCAAGCAGGCTCGCCACGGCACTGATATAAAAACTCTTTTGTCCGGCGTTTTGCATTATCTTCCTTGCAGTTTGCAGGCAATTTGCGCCAGCCTGCGGCCAAGCGCAATTGCGAGTGATCTCGTATCTTCGGAAATGGCGTGCGAGCCGTTCACTCCCGACCAATGGCTGGCCCCATAAGGGCTGCCGCCGCTCGCCGTGGTCATCAGTTCAGGCTGCGTATACGGCAATCCGAGTAGAACCATTCCATGATGCATCAGCGGCAGCATCATCGACAACAGCGTCGATTCCTGTCCGCCATGCAGACTGCCGGTCGACGTGAACACGCATGCCGGCTTGCCGGCCAAAGTGCCGGACAGCCATTGCGACGAGGTGCCATCCCAAAAATATTTCAAGGGCGCGGCCATGTTGCCGAAGCGCGTCGGCGAACCCATAGCCAGGCCCGCGCATTCTTCCAGGTCTTTGAGTTCGACATACGGAGCGCCTTGGTCCGGAATTTCCGGCTGCGTGGCCTCGGCAACCGTCGATACCGCGGGCACCGTACGCAAACGTGCGTCGCAACCTTTTACACTGTCGATACCTTGTGCAATCAACTCGGCCAATTGCCGGGTCGATCCATGGCGGGAATAGTACAAAACGAGAATATCAAGATTGGCTGGGTTCATGCTTGGTATTATAGGATGCTTTCAAACGCGCAATTGCGCCTCTGCTTAGCCTCTGCTTAATGTGACTGCCGATCGAATGCTCCCATTTAACTTGCAATTTTTTCGTGGATTGACCTGGACCCAGGCGCGCGACCTGTTCCGTTTCGCGGTACGACGGCTCAACGAAGAGCACTTGCCGCAGGTGGCAGGCAGTCTTACCTTCACGACGGTACTGGCGCTGGTGCCGGTGCTGACGATTGCGTTGGCGATTTTTACCGCATTTCCGCTATTTAATACGTTTCGCTCGGCGCTGGAAGCTTACTTCATCGAGAGCCTGATGCCGCAGTCGGTTTCCAATACCATTCTCAAATATCTCACCCAGTTTGCCAGCCAGGCCAAGCGATTGTCGGCGGTTGGCGCCATCCTGTTGGTCGTGACGGCGGTGGCAATGATCGCGATGATCGACAGGACCTTTCACCAGATCTGGCGCGTCAAGACCAGGCGTCCCTTCGTGCAGCGCGTTCTGGTTTACTGGGCCACGGTAACGCTCGGGCCGCTATTGATCGGCATTTCGATGACGTTTACGTCATTTCTGTACACCGCAACCAGCGATGTGGCAAACCAGATGCCGATCGCCGGTGAAATTTTTTATACCTTGGTTTCGGTATTGCTGACGGGCGCGGCCTTCACGCTGCTGTACATGGTGGTGCCGAATCGCCTGATCGACTGGCGCGACGCGGCTTGGGGCGGGATCGTGGCTGCGATCGCTTTTGAAATCACCAAGCGGCTGTTCGTGATTTTTGTCGCGAAATTTCCAACCTACACGGTTCTTTACGGCGCCTTGGCCGCGCTGCCGATATTCCTGGTATGGATTTATTTGGGATGGTTCATTACCCTGATGGGAGCGGTCATCGCAGCGGCATTGCCGATCGTAAAATACGAACGCTGGTGGCATGTTCCAAAACCCGGCAGCGCATTTGTCGACGCGATGAAATTGCTCGAAGTATTGTACGAAGCAAGAGTCCTTCACAAGTCCGCTGCAGTGGATTCCGCAGCGATACGCGCACAAACCCGCCTGGGGTTCGATGAATCGGAAAGCTTGCTGGAAAAAATGCTGGAGGCTGGCTGGGTCGACCGTATCAAGATCGAGTCGGCCAAACGCGCCCAGTTCGGCAAGCGAATTACCGAAGGCCTGGACCGCTGGATATTGCTCGCCAATCCCGATCAACTGAAACTGGCGGATGTTTATCGCCTGTTCGTGTTCGATGCGTCAGGCAATGCCGCCCTGGCCAAGCAAGTGGAAAGCGCGGTCGAGCAAGGTCTGGGCCAGACCATTGCCGCGCATTTCGCGAACGACCCTAAAATGAAATTTGTCCGGTCAACATTTGCCAATACATCACCCAGTCACCCATGAACGAATAGAGTGGCTGCCTGAATGACGCTGGCTGGTTTTTCTCGAAGCCGAAATGCCCGGCCCAGGCAAACCCGTATCCGAAGGCCAGTCCGGCCGGCAGCCACCAGAGATTTCCAGTCAAAACCAGCGCTCCGAAGCTGAATAATGCAAGCGTCGATCCGGCGAAATGCAACTGGCGGCAGGTGCGATTCGAATGTTCGGTCAAGTAGAACGGATAAAACTCGGCGAACGTTTCATACCTTTTCTCTGTAATCGCGGACATGATCGTCTCCTGTCGATGTTCGTTCTTCCAGAGTAGTCTCGCTTTTCAATTGTTGCAACAATATTGCTGCAAGGAGCAACAACCAATTTCCAGACTTCGCCGGGGTTTGGTAATGTTCTTTTCAGCCTTATTGCCGGTCAGGCAATTGTGCAAAAGAAAACAATGCGTCGAGTACCGAATCCGGTTGCTCCGCCATTAACTCATGCCCGCTTCCCTCTATCCGCACGACTTTGCCATGCGGAATAGCGCTGATCAAAGTCGCGGTAGCCTTGGCCGGTGTCATCAAGTCGCGCTCACCGAGCAGGAACAGGGCAGGGCATTTGACCGATCCAGCCGCTTGCTCGCCATGTGCATAGGCGTCGCAAGCTTGAAAGTCGGTATGGAATACATGATCCGGATTGATTTTGGCGATTCTTTGTTTCAGACGCATGGCGCCGCCCATCGCATAAAATCCCGGGCCGGGGCAAGAAGGTTTTTGCGCGATCGAAGAATGCGACCAGATGTTGACCATATCAAAGGCTTTTTGCTCATCGTTGAGCGATGCGTCGAGCAATGCTTCCGACACTTTCATCGGGTAGGCGGTACCTACCAGCGCAATTTTGGCAACCCGCGCGGGCGCCCTGAACAATGCTTCCAGCGCGATCAACGAACCCATGCTGTGGCCGATCAATATCGCTTGCGGTACGCCTGCTGCATCCAGCAATGCCAGCAGCCAATCCGCCATGGCTTCAACCGTGGTCAGCGCGGCACCTTTGCTGCGGCCATGGCCGGGCAAATCCACTGCGAGCACATTGAATCCATGGTGCGCGAAATATCTGGTCTGCAAAATCCATACGGAGTGGTCGTTTTGCGCGCCATGAATAAACACCGCGGTCGGCAATGCGGCGTCGAATGGCTTGCCGCCGGTATAGCAGTAGGCGTCGTGTTCTTGAACGGTCAACAGCATATGAAACCTATCCGCCTTTCTGCGACGCTTTCAAGCCGCGCGACAAGTCATCGATCAGATCATCCGCGTCTTCCAGCCCGATCGACAGGCGCATCGTGCCTTCGGTGATGCCGGATGCAGCCAACTGCTCGGATGGAACACGGAAGTGGGTGGTTGAGGCCGGATGAATTACCAGCGATTTTGCATCGCCGACATTGGCCAGGTGCGAAAAGATCTTGAGCGCTTCGACAAAGCGCCGTCCCGCCGCTCGATCTCCCTTGATGCTGAACGAAAACACCGCGCCGCAACCTTTCGGCAACAGCGTTTTGGCCAGCGCGTGATCCGGATGCGATTCCAGTTCCGGATACGATACCGACTCGACCGCTTTATGCGCCGCCAGAAATTCGACCACCTTGCGGGTATTGGCGACGTGCTTGTCCATGCGCAGCGCGAGCGTCTCGATACCTTGCAGAATCGCGAACGCGTTATGCGGACTCATTACCGCTCCAAAGTCGCGCAGGCCTTCGCGCCGTGCGCGCAGCGAGAATGCGGCAACCGTCGACTCTTCGGAAAACACCATGCCGTGAAATCCATCGTACGGCTCACATAGCTCGGCGAAGTGCCCGGTCTTTTCAAAAGCCTGTTGCCAGTCGAACGTGCCGCCATCGACCAGCAGGCCGCCGATGGCGGTGCCGTGTCCGCAAAGAAATTTGGTTGCGGAATGAAAAATCAGATCGGCGCCATGGTCGAACGGACGCAGCAAATACGGCGTGGTGAAAGTCGAATCGACCATGAGCGGCAAAAAGTGCTCATGTGCAATTTCAGCGACGCGCGGGATATCCAGTACATCAAGCCCTGGATTGCCCAGTGTTTCGGCAAACAGCACTTTCGTGTTCGGCTTGATCGCATTGCGCCATGCATCGAGATCGCGCGGATCGACGAAGGTGGTGTCGATGCCGAAGCGCTTCATGGTGTAAGCGAGAAGATTTTGCGAGCCTCCGTACAGCGCGCGCGAGGCCACCACATGCGAACCCGCGCCGGCAATTGTCGCCAGGCCCAGATGCATGGCGGCCTGGCCGCTTGCAACGGCAATGCCGGCAACACCGCCTTCCAGTGCCGCTATGCGCTCTTCGAGCACGGCATTGGTCGGATTCGAAATACGCGAATAGACATGTCCCGCCCGCTCCATGTTGAACAGCGACGCGGCATGGTCGGAATCCCTGAACACGAATGAAGTGGTGAGATATATCGGTGTGGCGCGCGCACCGGTAGCGGGATCGGGCGCTGCGCCGGCGTGCAATGACAGGGTGTCAAATCCTGGATATTTTGGGCCGCTCATGTTGTCGTCCGCCTCCTTTAATTCGGTTGCTCAGATCGTAGCACTGAACCCCGATCAATGCGTCCAGCTTCAACGCTGGATTTTTCACCCCAGTTAAGCTACATTGCAGGTGACAGAACAACAACTTGGCGGGAGCGCACAATGAAAGTTTCCGAAATCCTCAAAGTCAAAGGCAATATTCTTTACACCGTAACTCCGGACACATCGATGCTGGAAGCGGTCAACACAATGTCGGACAAGGACATCGGTTCTTTGGTCGTGATGAAGTCCGGCGATCTGGTCGGCATGCTGACATTCCGTGAAGTGATGAAATCGATCCACGCCAATGGCGGCGCGGTCGGCAACCAGACGGTGCGGGATCATATGGATAACGACCCGATCACGGTTACGCTGGATACCGATATCAATGACGTGCGGCGCGTGATGCTGGAGCGCCATGCGCGCTATGTGCCGATTTGCGATGGGAAAACACTGATCGGCGTGATGTCATTTTATGACGTTGCAAAAGCGGTATTCGAAGCGCAAGGCTTCGAGAATAAAATGCTCAAGGCTTATATTCGCGATTGGCCATCCGACGGCGAAGAGTAGCCGGTTTTTACCGGATCAAAACCGATGTCGGCGTGTCTGCGGAAACGCACGATTTTTTGCATGGACTCCGGTCGATTGACGAACCGGTTTGTTGGCTCGTATGTCGAGTGCGGTTATCCGGCCGGCTCATGCTTTCTTCAGCATTATTTTCAATGACGGCGGGGCATTCGGGCGTGCTTTGACGTAAAACCGATTTTCTTCCTTGGACAAGATGCCTACGCTGGTAGAATTCAGACTTTCAGCTTTTTCAAACTCACCATGTCCGGCAACACTTTTGGCACACTTTTCACGGTTACCACGTTCGGCGAATCGCACGGTCCGGCCATCGGATGCGTAATCGACGGCTGCCCTCCGGGCATGGACTTGTCGGAAGCGGATATTCAGCCCGAGCTTGACCGGCGCAAACCCGGCACGTCGCGTCATGTAACACAGCGCAAGGAATCCGATACAGTCGAAATTCTGTCGGGCGTGTTTGAGGGCAAGACGACCGGCACGCCGATCGCGCTGCTGATCCGTAATGAAGATCAGCGCAGCCATGATTACAGTAATATTTCCGACACGTTCCGGCCCGGCCATGCGGACTACACCTATTGGAACAAATACGGCATACGCGATCCGCGCGGCGGCGGACGTTCGTCGGCCCGGTTGACCGCGCCTGCGGTGGGCGCTGCGGCAGTGGCGAAGAAGTGGCTGTACGAACAATACGGCACGGTTTTCAAAGGCTGCATGAGCCAGCTGGGCGAAATCGCCATTCCCTTTGAAGCATGGGAACATGTTCGTCAAAACCCGTTTTTCGCTGCAAATGCAAGCATTGTTCCAGAGTTGGAGGCATACATGGATGCGCTGCGCAAGGCCGGCGATTCTTGCGGCGCACGCATCGATGTGGTGGCGCAAAACGTGCCGGTCGGATTGGGTGAGCCGATCTATGACAAGCTGGATGCCGAGATTGCCTACGCGATGATGGGAATCAATGCGGTGAAGGGCGTGGAAATCGGCGCTGGTTTCAAATCAGTCGCGCAAAAAGGCACTGAACACGGCGATGAATTGGTGCCGACGGGCTTTGCCGGAAACAACGCTGGCGGTGTGCTCGGCGGCATTTCGACCGGACAGGAAATTACCGTGTCGATCGCAATCAAGCCTACCTCCAGCATTCGTACTCCGCGTCGCTCAATCGACAAGAGCGGCACGCCGGTCATGGTAGAAACATTCGGCCGACACGATCCGTGCGTGGGGATACGAGCGACGC
The DNA here is from genome assembly GCA_001770855.1 of Burkholderiales bacterium RIFCSPLOWO2_02_FULL_57_36. Lineage (GTDB taxonomy): Bacteria > Pseudomonadota > Gammaproteobacteria > Burkholderiales > Burkholderiaceae_D > MESE01. Next base: position 118,278 of record MESE01000096.1, on the reverse strand, counting down.
CGATTGCCGAGGCGATGCTCGCGCTGGTGTTGATGGACCATGCGTTGCGGCATCGCGCGCAGTGCGGAGATGTGCGAACCGGGACACCCAAGCATCCAATATGAAAAAACGAGGGTGTTCCCTCCTCTGTTGCCCGCGAATGCCGCCCGGCTTGATCGGCGATCAATCGAAATACCCTTGGCATTCATCAACAGCGGCAAAAGCCGCACCTGCCAAATAAGTTGTTTTTCGGCAGGCCAGGGCTGCCGTAACGAAAAATTTCCGCCGCCGTCGAACCTGTCTATCCATTAAACACTCCTGTGCCGCATCAATCCTGGCCTAAACAGTCCTTTAATTTCGGCTTATTCTTTTTCGCCTACTACGGTTTCATCGGCGTGTTCTCACCGTATGCGAGTTTGTATTTCTCCGACAAGGGAATGACGGCAGCACAAATCGGCGTGCTGATGTCATTGATACAGGTCATGCGCATTTTCGGGCCCAATCTTTGGGGATGGGTCGCCGATCATAGCCAGCGACGGGTGTTTGTTTTGCGCATTACCGCGCTGGCTGCGCTGACGGCATTTTCGGGCATGTTTTTCGGCCAGACATTCGCCCAGTTCTTTGCGGTAATGATTGCGATAAACATGTTTACCAGCGCCCAAGGTCCTTTGTCGGAAGCATTGATGCTGTCGGAGATGCGCGGCGATTTGACGCATTATGGGCGGGTCCGGCTATGGGGCTCGGTCGGATTTATCGCGACGGTAACAGGGGCAGGGTACGTGCTGGATTGGCAGGGAATCGGACTGATGCCATGGATATCGCTCGCGATGCTGGGCCTGGTGTTGATTGCAAGCTGGCGCATGCAGGAGTCGCCGCATGCGCCGGTGCGGCATGATGTGCCGTCGATAAGAACGCTACTGCAACGACGTGAAGTGATTGCGTTCTTTGCCTCGACCTTTTTGATGATTGCCGCCCATTCGGCAATTTACGTTTTTTACTCGCTGTATTTGGCCCAGCTTGGTTACAGCAAGACGGTGATTGGCTTGATGTGGTCGCTTGGAGTGGTCGCCGAAATTATTTTTTTCTTTTATCAGGCTCCGCTGTTCAGGCGATTTGGTGTACAGAAGTTGATGATGGCAAGCCTGTTCATTGCAGTAATACGATTTTTAATGATTGGATTTTGCGCGCAATCACTATTCTGGTTGCTGATTGCCCAGATACTGCATGCAGCGACTTTCGGTGTGCATCATTCGGCATCGGTGGCGATGCTTCAGCGCTGGTTCTCGGGGCCGCTTCAGGCGCGTGGCCAGGCGCTGTTCATCAGTATTTCCTACGGGCTGGGCGGCACCTTGGGCGGGCTGATTTTAAGTGCATTATGGGATACATTCGGTGCCCGGACAGTCTATTTAACGGCAGCAGGATTTGCACTTGCGGGTGCCGGAGCGGCAACATTGGCGTACCGCTGGCAAACATCTTCTGAGGAGAAAAAATGAAATTCATCACCAACGGCCGCATGTTGAAACAACTGCTATTGGCGGCGTCAGTTCTGGCGCTCGCTTCTTGTGAAACCGTCCAGACCACCCAAGGTGGCGCTGTGGGTATCGAGCGCCAGCAAAGAATGGCTGTTTCCGCCGAAGCAATCGAGCAGGCATCAAATCAACAGTACGCGGAGTTGATCGCCAAGGAGCGTCAGAAAGGCACCTTGAATCGCAACCCGGGCCAAGTCAATCGGGTGCGGGCAATTGCCAATCGTCTTATTCCGCAGACAGCGGTGTTTCGGCCGGATGCAACCAAATGGGATTGGGAAGTCAACGTGCTCACCGCTCCGGAAATCAACGCATGGGTCATGCCGGGCGGAAAAATGGGAGTGAATACCGGTTTGATCGAAAAACTCAATCTGACCGATGATGAATTGGCAGCCGTGATGGGACATGAAATGGCGCATGTCCTGCGCGAGCACGCGCGCGAACGCGCGTCCGAGCAGGCGCTTGCGGGAGTCGGCATATCGATCGCCTCTGCCGTTCTGGGAGTGGGCGATATCGGGCAAAAGGGAATGGAATTCGCCTATATGGGTTTGCTCGGCTTGCCCAATTCGCGCAATCATGAGACCGAGGCCGACCGTATCGGTGTCGAACTCGCGGCACGTGCCGGTTACGACCCTCGCGCGGCGGTCACGCTGTGGCAAAAAATGGGGCAGGCTGCGGGCGGTGAGCCGGCCTTCAAGTTCTTGTCGACCCATCCGACCCGTGAAGACCGATTGAGCGATTTGACGGTGTACGCGCAACGCGTGATGCCGTTGTATGAAAAGGCCAGAACCAGGCGTTGACCGAAAAAATCAGCGGTTGTCGGGCTTCGAAACGCCTGCCACTCTTGCGGCGGGCGTTTTTCATTGGGCAGCGAATCGGCCGCACTCAGTTTTGCATTGCACAAATATGGCATAATCAAGGACTATTTTCAGTGATTCGTGCTGCTTTACGCACTTTGGATACATGGCCCAAACACTCTACGACAAACTCTGGCAATCGCATGTCGTCCATACGACAGACGACGGCACGTCCATCCTTTATATCGACCGGCACTTGGTGCATGAAGTCACCAGCCCGCAGGCGTTCGAAGGCTTGAAACTCGCCGGCCGAAAGCCGTGGCGTATTTCCGCCAATCTGGTAGTGGCGGACCATAACGTACCGACTACCGATCGCATCAACGGCATCGCCGACCCGGTATCGCGTCTGCAAGTCGAGACGCTGGATGCCAATGCCAAGGAATACGGCCTGACCTATTTCAGCATGCGCGACAAACGGCAGGGCATTGTCCACGTAATCGGGCCGGAGCAGGGTGCTACCCTGCCGGGCATGACGGTGGTTTGCGGCGACTCGCATACTTCGACGCACGGCGCATTCGGCTGTCTGGCGCATGGTATCGGTACCTCCGAGGTGGAGCACGTGCTGGCGACGCAGACCCTGCTCGCGAAGAAATCCAAGGCGATGCTGGTGCAGGTCGATGGCGCGCTGCCTGTGGGCGTAACTGCCAAGGATGTCGTGCTCGCCGTGATCGGCAAGATCGGCACTGCCGGCGGTACCGGATATGCGATTGAATTCGCGGGATCGACGATTCGTTCCCTGTCGATGGAAGGCCGCATGACGATTTGCAACATGGCGATCGAAGCAGGCGCCCGCGCCGGCATGATTGCGGTGGACGACGCCACAATCAATTACGTCAAAGGACGCCCGTTCGCACCGGTCGGCCCGCATTGGGACCGTGCTGTCGAATACTGGCGCACATTGCACTCGGATGCCGGCGCCAAGTTCGATATCGTCGTCACCTTGAATGCAACGGAAATCAAGCCGCAGGTAACTTGGGGAACATCGCCTGAAATGGTGGTTCCTGTCGATGGCCGGGTACCCGACCCGGACAAGGAAAAAGACCCGGCAAAACGCGATGCGATGGAAAAGGCGTTGGCTTACATGGCGTTGAAACCTAACACCGCCATATCGGATATCCGTATTGACAAGGTGTTCATCGGATCGTGCACCAATTCCCGCATAGAGGATTTGCGTGCGGCAGCGGCGGTCGTGCGCGGCAAGTTCCGCGCTTCGAATGTACTCCTGGCGATGGTGGTGCCGGGTTCGGGATTGGTCAAGGAACAGGCGGAGCGTGAGGGCCTGGACCGGATTTTCAAGGCTGCGGGTTTCGAATGGCGCGAGCCGGGTTGCTCGATGTGCCTGGCGATGAATGCGGACCGGCTTGAACCGGGCGAGCGTTGCGCGTCGACTTCGAACCGCAATTTCGAAGGCAGGCAGGGCGCAGGAGGACGTACCCATCTGGTCAGTCCGGCGATGGCTGCCGCGGCGGGCGTCGCGGGACACTTTGTTGACGTTCGTTCAATATAAATCGGGGGAGATATGAAAAAAACATTCACATTATTTTTGTTGACGGTATCGGCACTGGTCCTGATCGGATGCAATACCATGCACGGTTTCGGCAAGGATGTCGAAAAAGTCGGTGAAAAAGTGCAGCAAAAAAGCGCGAAATAAGCAATTTGCGTTTGACGTAAGGATAACGCGCCTGACTGGAAGACTATTCGGCGCGGTACCAAAACCAAAACTTTGAAACAGTATGAATAAATTCAATATTCTCGATGGACTGGTTGCACCGCTGGATCGAGCCAACGTCGATACCGACGCGATCATTCCAAAACAGTTCCTGAAGTCGATTCAGCGTACCGGTTTCGGGCCGAATCTGTTTGATGAGTGGCGCTACCTCGACCATGGTGAGCCGGGCCGAGACAATTCCAAGAGGCCGCTGAATCCTGATTTTGTACTGAACCAGCCGCGCTACCAAGGTGCTTCTATTCTGCTGGCCCGCAAGAATTTCGGTTGCGGATCGTCACGCGAACACGCGCCGTGGGCATTGGAACAGTACGGTTTTCGCGCGATCATCGCTCCGAGCTTTGCCGAAATCTTCTTTAACAATTGCTTCAAGAACGGCTTGCTGCCGATCGTGTTGCCCGAAGCGCAGATCGACCACCTGTTCAATGAAGTCAGGGCATTCCCAGGCTTCCGTCTTGCCATCGATCTCGAAAAGCAGATGGTCAGTACCATTGACGGCGGTACGACCTATCTGTTCGAGGTAGACGCGTTTCGCAAGTACTGCCTGCTCAACGGCCTCGACGACATCGGTCTGACACTGCAGCATGCGGACAAGATTCGTGCGTTCGAAGAGCGGCATATCGCGTTGCGGCCATGGCTGGCCAATACGATTTAATTAAACTCCGCAGTACAACTTCAAGAACAACATGAAAATCGCAATTTTGCCGGGCGACGGCATCGGTCCGGAAATCATCGAGCAGGCGGTCAAGGTATTGAGCGCGCTGGGCGAAAAATTCGAAATGGAAACTGCGCCGGTCGGCGGCGCAGGATATGAAGCGCACGGACATCCGCTACCGGAAGCCACACTAAAGCTGGCGCAGCAAGCGGATGCGATTCTGTTCGGCTCGGTCGGCGACTGGAAATACGATACGCTGGAGCGCGCCTTGCGCCCGGAACAGGCAATTCTCGGCTTGCGCAAGAACCTGAACTTGTTTGCCAATCTGCGTCCGGCGATTCTGTACCCGGAACTGGCGGGCGCTTCGACCTTGAAGCCGGAAGTGGTGTCCGGACTGGATATCCTGATTATCCGGGAATTGACCGGCGATATTTATTTCGGCCAGCCGCGCGGCATGCGCGAAGCGCCGGATGGCCCGTTCAAAGGGGCGCGCGAAGGTTTCGATACGATGCGCTACGCCGAACCTGAAATCCGACGCATTGCGCACGTCGCGTTTCAGGCGGCGCAAAAACGCGGCAAGCGGTTGACCAGTGTCGACAAGGCCAATGTGCTGGAGACTTTCCAGTTCTGGAAAGAGGTGGTCACCGACGTCCATAAAGAATATCCGGAGGTCGCGCTGGACCATATGTATGTCGACAATGCGGCGATGCAATTGGTGCGTGCACCGAAGAAGTTCGACGTGATCGTGACCGGCAACATGTTTGGCGACATCCTGTCGGATGCGGCGGCGATGTTGACCGGATCGATCGGCATGTTGCCATCGGCTTCGCTGGATGCAAACAACAAGGGCTTGTATGAGCCGTCGCACGGTTCGGCGCCCGATATTGCAGGCAAAGGCATTGCCAATCCGCTCGCAACGATCCTGTCGGCAGCGATGATGCTGCGTTTTTCATTGAATAAACCCGAGCAGGCGGACCGTGTAGAATCGGCAGTCAAAATGGTGCTGGCACAGGGCCTGCGCACTGCCGATATTCATGAGCAGGGTTGCACCAGGATTGGAACCAATGAAATGGGCGATGCCGTAGTCAAGGCACTGGCCTGAGGTCAAACCGGGCGGATGCCGCCTAGCATGATGTTGATAACAATGGCCGGGTGGGACCCGGCCTGAATTTTAGGGAAAGATGATGAAACTGGTTGGCTTGGTCGGTTGGCGTGGCATGGTGGGTTCGGTCTTGATGCAGCGTATGCAGCAGGAAGGCGATTTTGCGCATATCGAACCTGTATTCTTTTCAACTTCCAATACCGGCGGCAAAGCGCCGGCAATGGCGAAGAACGAAACCACGCTGAAGGATGCCGGCGATATCGACTCGCTGAAGAAGTGCGACATCATTATTACCTGTCAGGGCGGCGACTACACGACCGAAGTATTTCCCAAGCTGCGCGCGGCCGGCTGGGACGGCTACTGGATCGATGCGGCGTCCACGCTACGCATGAAGGATGACGCGATCATCATTCTTGATCCGGTCAATCTGGGCGTGATCAAATCGGCATTGAGCCGAGGCGTGAAGAATTATGTCGGCGGTAACTGTACCGTGTCGTGCATGCTGATGGGATTGGGCGGGTTGTTTCAGCACGACTTGATCGAGTGGATGACGTCGATGACTTATCAGGCGGCTTCCGGCGGCGGTGCGCAGCACATGCGCGAGTTGCTGACGCAATTCGGCTCTATCAATGCGGAAGTAAAGGCATTGCTGGACGATCCGGCTTCCGCGATACTCGAAATCGATCGTAAAGTACTGGCCAAGCAACATTCGATGAACGCTGATGAAGTAAAGCAATTCGGCGTGCCGCTGGGCGGGAACCTGATTCCATGGATCGACAAGGATCTGGGTAACGGTGTTTCGCGCGAAGAGTGGAAAGCCGGTGCCGAAACCAACAAGATTCTCGGTCGGGGTGCCGCATTTGGCAGCGACGCCGGCAACGCAATTCCGGTTGACGGACTGTGCGTACGGGTCGGCGCCATGCGTTGCCATTCGCAGGCGCTGACGATCAAGCTCAGGAAAGACGTCCCGCTCGATGAACTCAACGACATCATCGCCAGCCACAATCAATGGGTCAAAGTCGTCCCCAACAACCGCGAAGCATCAATGCGGGACCTGACGCCGGCGGCGGTGACGGGCAACTTGACCATACCGGTCGGACGGTTGCGGAAAATGCAAATGGGTAACGATTATTTATCCGCTTTCACGGTCGGCGATCAATTATTATGGGGGGCCGCCGAACCGCTGCGCCGAATGCTGAGAATCGTGCTCGAAGCTTGAGTCCAGGATCGGTTTCAGACCTGCTGTGTTGTCAATCTGCAACGTTAGCCCGCCAAGTGGTCTCCGGGACGAGGGAATTGGCGGGTTTTGCACATCCTGCGAAGATGGTTACGCTTGCGCGCGTAAGTCCATGATGATAATGTGAAAGTTCCCCAAGCAATGATAAATCGAAGCGATGCTTGTGTTCCCGCAACATACGCGAACGGAATTCCAATTTATGTCACTGAAAATGCGTATAAACACTCAGCCGAAATTCATTACATTTAGCCTGAAAACACTTAGTGCGGCTGTTGTTTCCGCAGTGCTGTTCTCAAACGCATATGGAGCCGGACTAGGGAAATTGACTGTGTTGTCCTCGCTGGGACAGCCATTGCATGCCGAAATCGAATTAACTTCGGTGTCCAAGGACGAAGCGGAAGCGTTATCGGTCAAGCTCGCATCCGTCGAGGCATTCCGGCAGGCGAATGTCGAATTCAACCCTGCACTGTTTGCCCTGCGATTTGTCGTTGAACAACGAGGCGGCAAGCAAGTCGTCCGTATCACTTCCTCACAGCCTATCAATGAGCCGTTCGTCGATATGTTATTGGAGCTTGGCGGAGGCAACAGCCGGCTGGTGAGAGAATATACATTCCTGCTGGACCCGCCGGACTTGCGCAGAACGCAGCCGGTCCAGATTGCAGCACCGAGCGCACCAAGTTCGCCGATCCAAAAAGCATCGCCGCAGGTTACGCGAGCTGAATCCGTACCACAACCATCGGCAACGGAAAGCCCGGTATCCCTGAGTAAGGCGCCTGCGCCGCCAAGAAGTGCCGGTACTGTCCAGCCTCGTGGCGGTGCAAACAATCTTGCGTCCCCGGATGATTACCAAGTCAAATCGGGAGACACCCTCGGCAAGATTGCCGGCCAATACAAGCCAGACGGAATTTCGCTTGATCAAATGCTGATTGGACTGCAGCGCGCCAATCCAAATGCTTTTATTGGTAATAACATCAATCGTTTGCGGGCCGGCCAGATTCTGTCAATACCCGACGCCGAGACGGCACGTGCTATTCCCAATGCTGAAGCCAAGCGCGTCGTCGTCGCGCAGTCAGTTGATTTCAATAATTACAGGAATAAACTGGCCGAGCAGGCCATGAATGCAGCACCACAAAAATCCGACGAGGCGAAGCAAAGCGCTACCGGGAAAATTACGGCCAAAGTGGAAGAGCAGCCGAGCGCTGCCAGCGAAGCAAAAGACAAGCTGAAACTGTCGAGATCAGGTGCCGCGGCCGCGGGTGCCGACAAGGGGGGTAACAGCGCCGCGATTGCGGAAGATGGAATCGCCAAGGAAAAAGCACTTGCCGAAGCCAATGCGCGAGTCAAAGAGCTGGAGAAAAATGTCGCCGACCTGCAAAAAATTCTCGAACTCAAAAATAAAGATCTAGCGAAAATACAAAACCAAGTCGATGTTGCCAAGCTTAATCCCGTGCCGTCGGCACCGGCGACGGCCGTATCCAATACCACTGCGGCAGTTCCGCCTTCGACCGCGACGGCCGCTAATGCACCCGCTGCGCCGGCTACCGCGCCTGCAGCCGCTGCTCCGCCAACATCCACGGCCCTTCCTGCTGCAGCGGCGCCTGCTCCTGCGGCAACGACAGCCGATACTCCCGGGCCTGATGTCGCGATACCTGCTCCGGAACCAAAGCCAAGTGGCGATTCGGCAGCACCTGCATCCAATACCGCCGATGCCAAAACGGCAACGCCAAGTCAGGTAAAGCCGGCAGTAACGCCGCCGCCCGCAATACCCGCGGAGCCGATGGAAACCAGTCTGATCGACGATGTGCTCGAGAATCCATTGATGCTGGCGTTGATGGGAGGTCTTTTGGCTGTGTTAGGGGCGTTCGGGATTTATAGCGCGCGTCGCAAAAAGAAATTGCAGAAAGACTTCAATGAGAGTGCAATTCTTACGGACTCAAGCAACCTGACGGCAAATTCGTTATTTGGGTCGACCGGCGGTCAGAGTGTCGATACGAATAACAGCGTATTCAATTCAAACTTCGCGCCTTCGGCGAGCCAACTCGATACCAACGAAGTCGATCCGGTAGCAGAAGCGGATGTCTATATCGCCTACGGCCGCGATGCGCAGGCGGAAGAAATCCTGAAGGAGGCGTTGCGCACTCAACCGGATCGAAATGCCGTACGCGTCAAGCTTTTGGAAATCTACGCAAACCGCAAGGATCTCCGTGCATTCGAACTACTGGCAAGCGAGCTGTACAGCATTACCAAAGGCGAGGGTGACGACTGGGAGCAGGCCGCTGGTTTGGGCGTGGAGATCGATCCGCAGAACCCACTCTATGCAGGCGGAAAACCGCCTGACGCCGTGGTCGCCAAAACCGCGGCGCTCACAGCACCCACGCAACCACTGGACGAGTTGAACCTCGACGCGTTGCTTAATACGACGCAGACTTCGGTGCCACCGCTCGAAAGCCTTGATACGGTCGAATCCGGCCCATCCTATTTTGACAATACGGTTGGCTCTACCGCGAGCGCACTGCCGGATCTTGACATGAAGGCCCCGAGTGCGGCCGCTGAAGTTTTCTCAATGCCGGCGGAAGAGCCGGTAAAGCCGAAAGCGCCGGCGGCGGCACCTGCCGTGGTTGAGACTGCGGCTCCAGCGGGACTGGATTTTGACTTTGATCTCCCGGGTCTGGGTATAAAGGAACCGGATCAGCCAAAGAACACGGAGGCCTCGAAATCTCCTGCTGAAGTCGCTTCGGCTGACAATGGGCTGGATTTCGATTTTAATCTGGACAGTTTTGCAGCCAAACATGCTCCCGAACCGGAAGCAGCCGCAACCGAAGAAACTCCGGATGTGGAGATCGAAGAACTTTCGTCGCTGGATTTGAATGATTCACTTGCTTTTGGAAAGCCAAATGCGACCTCATCTGCCGTGAGTGGAACGGCAGCGCAAGAATTCGATTTATCCGGAATCAGCCTTGATCTGGCGTCGGCGGAATCGATGGCGACTGTCAGCGAAGCGGCGCATGAAGCTGGTGACTCCAACCTGGCCGAGATGGCGACGAAGCTTGATTTGGCGATTGCATATCAGGAAATCGGCGACAAGGAGGGCGCGCGTGAACTGCTCGACGAAGTCGTCAAAGGCGGGACTTCCGAGCAGACTGAAAAAGCGAAATCGATACTGCAAAAAATCGCGTAAAAGCAATTATCAAGGAGACGGGCGCGGCGTGATGCTTGCGCCCGTTTTGTTTTTTTCTCTAGGCAAAACTGGATTCGAATTGAAACGTATTGTTCTCGGTGTTCAGTACGACGGTGCGTCCTGGCATGGGTGGCAAACCCAATTAACCGGCAACACGGTGCAGGACCGCCTGGAACAGGCCTTGAAGAAATTTACGCAGGCCGATGTTGCAACGGTGTGCGCCGGCCGTACCGACGCGGGCGTACACGCGATCGAGCAGGTAGTTCACGTTGATACGGAAGTCGACCGCGAGACGTTTTCATGGGTAAGGGGTGTAAATGCGTCCTTGCCTTCGTCGATTGCGGTGCGCTGGGCCTGCGAGGTCAAGCCTGATCCGCTCGCCGATTTCCACGCTCGTTTCAGCGCAACCGCGCGCACATATCAATATGTCTTGTATAACCATCCGGTTCGCTCACCGCTTTTAAAAGGCAAGGCTGGCTGGGCATTTCGTCCGCTTGCAATCGAACCGATGCGCAGTGCTGCGCGGCATCTGGTAGGGACGCACGATTTTTCCGCATTTCGCTCGTCCGAATGCCAGGCAAAGTCGCCGGTAAGGACCATGCATGACATCGGCATCGAGCGGCGCGGCAATATAATCATTTTCACTTTGCATGCCAATGCGTTCCTGCATCACATGGTACGCAACATCGTGGGGTCGCTGATTGTCGCCGGCAGCGGCGCTCAGCCGCCGGATTGGCTAAGCGAAGTGTTGCACGGTAAAGACCGGAATCACGCGGCGCCGACTTTTATGCCCGACGGCCTCTATTTGGCGAAAATCGACTACGATAGCAAATGGAAACTGCCGCAAGAAGTAACATCAACATTGCCGTGGATAGTCTAATAAATTTCCAGAGAATCAATCGCTGACATGACGCACCGTACCCGAATCAAGCTGTGTGGTATGACCCGAGCCGATGACGTGCAAGCTGCCGTCGCGGCCGGCGCCGACGCGCTCGGATTTGTCTTTTATCCAGGCAGTCCGCGTTATGTGGCACCCGATCTGGCATCACGGCTATTATCCTGCGTGCCCGGTTTTGTCACGACGGTCGGCCTGTTCGTCAATGCATCCTCGGCGCAGGTTATCGACACTGTCGCACGAGCACCCGTATCATTGTTGCAATTTCATGGCGACGAGACGCTGGAGCTGTGTTGTGAGACGGCAAGGGCGGTCAATAGACCATTTCTTCGAGTGATTCGTGTCAAGCCGGATATGCAAGCCGCCGATTTGTTAAAATACGAGCACGATAGTCGCGCCGCCAGTGACTTGTTTTCCGGATTGCTTCTGGACACATGGGTCGACGAATTTGGCGGCAGTGGAAAGGTTTTCGATTGGTCTCTCATTCCAGAAGAACTCGCGCCTCGGGTCGTTTTAAGTGGTGGCTTGAGCGTACAAAACGCGACTGACGCCGTGGCTCGCGTACGCCCGTTTGCAGTCGATGTCAGCAGCGGCATCGAATTCGCCAAGGGCGTCAAGGATTCCGCCAGGATGCGCGCCTTTGTCGATGCGGTGCGCTCGGCGGATGCTATCACTCGATAGAAAAACAGTAGAGAGAACATCATGAAAGAACTGGACGGGCTCGGCAGTCTTGCCGAGCGTCAGGCAATGCCTGCCACGGCGCTGCATCAGGCAGCCGAATATAATCTTCCCGATGCAAAGGGCCACTTCGGTCAGTACGGCGGCAGCTTTGTTTCGGAGACGCTTACGCACGCGCTTACCGAACTGAAGGAAGCGTATGCGCATTTCAAGGACGATCCGGAATTCCTTGCCGAATTCCATAGCGAACTGAAGCATTTCGTCGGTCGGCCCAGCCCGATTTACCATGCCAAGCGCTGGTCTGAAATGATGGGCGGCGCTCAAATTTACTTCAAGCGCGAAGACTTGAATCATACCGGTGCACACAAGATCAATAACGTGATTGGCCAGGCATTGCTGGCAAAGCGCATGGGCAAGCCGCGCGTGATTGCCGAGACCGGCGCAGGCCAGCACGGCGTTGCCACCGCGACTATTTGCGCGCGTTTCGGCATGGAATGCGTGGTCTATATGGGCAGCGAAGACGTCAAGCGCCAAGTACAGAATGTCTATCGCATGGAATTGCTCGGCGCGACCGTGGTGCCGGTCGAATCCGGATCGAAGACGCTGAAGGATGCGCTCAACGAAGCGATGCGCGATTGGGTCACCAATGTCGAAAACACTTTCTATATCATCGGCACCGTCGCCGGTCCGCACCCGTATCCGATGATGGTGCGCGATTTTCAGTCGGTGATCGGTGAGGAATGCAAGGTGCAGATGCCGGAAATGACCGGACGTCAGCCCGACTACGTGATCGCCTGCATTGGCGGCGGATCGAACGCAATGGGTATTTTTTATCCTTATATCGACAACAAGGATGTCCAGTTGATCGGTGTCGAGGCGGCGGGCGAAGGGATTGAAAGCGGCAAGCATTCCGCATCGCTTCTGGCCGGCTCTCCGGGAGTGTTGCATGGCAACCGCACCTACTTGCTGCAGGATGAAAACGGGCAGGTCATCGAAACCCATTCGGTATCCGCTGGTTTGGACTACCCGGGTGTCGGGCCGGAGCATGCGTGGCTGAAGGATTCCGGGCGTGCGCAGTATGTGTCCATCACCGACGATGAAGCGATCGATGCGTTTCATACTTGCTGCCGCATCGAAGGCATTATTCCGGCCTTGGAATCGAGCCACGGTTTGGCTTATGCCGCCAAATTTGCGGCAACCTTACCCAAGGACAAGATCATTCTGGTCAATTTGTCCGGCCGCGGCGACAAGGATATGCATACCGTCGCCGAGCGGATGAAAAAGAAATTCTAATTCGGGGCGTGCGCAAGACATTCATCTTGTGTTCGGAAAATACAATTCAATAATCAGTGTGTCGTTCTGGCAAAATCCGGGTGCAGGTGTCGTGAAATGCGCAGTGCATCCGGTTGAACAGTCTTCACCCAAACGACAACAATAAACGGCGAACCGCATAATGTCCCGAATTCAGTCAACACTTGCCGCTCTGGCGGCGCAAAACAAAACAGCATTAATCCCCTTTATTACAGCGGGCGATCCTGATCCGGCAATGACGGTCCCGCTGATGCATGCATTGGTTGCGGGCGGGGCTGATGTCATTGAGTTGGGGGTGCCATTTTCCGACCCTTCCGCTGATGGTCCCGTGATCCAGCGTGCATCCGATAGAGCGCTGGCGCATGGCGTCGGGTTGCGCCATGTGCTGGAAATGGTGCGCGAATTTCGTAGCGTTAACAAAAACACGCCGGTGGTCTTGATGGGATATGCCAATCCAATCGAACGCATGGGAATAAATTCTTTTATCCCTGCGGCCAGGGAAGCCGGCGTGGACGGCGTGCTGGTAGTCGATTATCCTCCGGAAGAATGCCAGGAGTTCGCGGCTGTCATGAAGGAAAATGGCCTTGATCCGATTTTTCTGCTGGCTCCGACCTCTACCGACGATCGAATCAAGGAAGTCGGAAAAATTGCCAGCGGCTATGTGTACTATGTGTCTTTGAAAGGCGTCACCGGATCGGGCAACCTCGATCTGGAAGCGGTGGCGGCGATGATTCCGAGAATTAAAAAACACGTCACAGTTCCGGTCGGCGTCGGCTTCGGCATCCGGGATGGAGCAACCGCAAAGGCAATTGCGTCCGTTTCTGATGCGGTGGTCATCGGTAGTCGTATCATTCAAGAACTGGAAAATACCCCGCGTGACAAGGCGGTGGCAGCGGTGCAGGCGTTTATTGGGGGTATACGCGAGGCATTGGATAAATAATAATGAACGTTGAAAGGCGCCTTATCGTAGCTTGACAAAGCCGCAATTCCAGTTCGATTTACGGAGTTGGCGCATTGCAATACGAGAGGTACAATTCGGCACACATAAAACTAACGAGGTCACCATGAGCTGGCTAGAAAAACTGCTTCCTCCACGTATTCAGCGTTCAGAATCGGCTTCACGCAAGTCCGTACCGGAAGGCCTATGGGTAAAATGTCCGTCGTGCGAGGCAGTGCTGTACCGTACCGATCTGGAATCCAATATTCACGTGTGTCCGAAATGTGCCCACCATATGCGTATCAGGGCGCGAGATCGCCTGGATTCGCTGCTCGACGCCGAAGGACGATATGAGATCGGCCATGAGACATTGCCGATCGATTCACTCAAGTTCAAGGATAGCAAGAAATATCCGGACCGCCTGAAGGCCGCGATGGAAGCGACCGGCGAAACCGATGCCTTGATCGTCCTCGGCGGCGCCATCAAGTCATTACCTGTTGTCGTTGCGTGCTTTGAATTTGAATTCATGGGCGGATCGATGGGATCGGTGGTCGGCGAGCGATTCGTGCGCGGCGCTCAGATCGCGCTGGAACAGAAGGTGCCGTTTATCTGCATTACGGCAACCGGCGGTGCGCGTATGCAGGAAGGTCTATTGTCCCTGATGCAAATGGCGAAGACCACGGCAATGCTGACCAAGCTGTCAGAAAAAAAATTGCCGTTTATTTCGGTACTGACCGATCCAACCATGGGTGGCGTTTCCGCCTCGTTCGCTTTCATGGGGGATGTTGTGATAGCCGAACCGAAGGCGCTGATCGGCTTTGCGGGCCCGCGGGTAATTGAAAACACGGTACGCGAAAAGTTGCCGGAGGGCTTTCAGCGTGCCGAATTCCTGGTGCAAAAAGGTGCGGTGGACATGATTGTCGATCGTCGCAAAATGCGCGAAGAGATCGCTCGTTTGCTGGCGCTTCTGCAGAATCAGGCAATTGAGGTATTGGCCTAAATTTACCGAAAATCACTACCAAGCCCGAGCCTTGCCAGGTTCGGGCTTTTTAATTTCAAACAAGCCTCCATATATTTCAGGTAATGCAGAATCATCCAATCACGCTTGCCGACTGGCTCTCAGTCCTCGAATCGCGGCATCCCAAGGCAATCGACATGGGCCTGGAGCGTGTCGCGCAAGTCAAGGACAAGCTTGGCATCGGCTTCGATTGCCCGGTCATTACCGTGGGCGGCACCAATGGCAAAGGATCGACCTGCGCCATGCTGGAATCGATCCTGATACATGCCGGATACCGGGTCGGCCTATACACATCGCCGCATCTGCTGCATTTCAACGAGCGCGCGCGCATCGGTGCAGAGTTCGTGTCCGACGCGGCGCTGGTAGGCGCTTTTGAAGCCGTCGAAGCGCTGCGCGGCGATGTATCGCTGACTTATTTTGAATTTACCACTTTGGCCATTCTGCATTTGTTTGCGCAGGCCGGTCTGGACGCGGTCATTCTTGAGGTGGGACTTGGGGGAAGACTGGACGCAGTCAATGTGGTCGATGCCGATGTCGCGATCGTCACCAGCGTCGATATCGATCACACCGAGTATCTTGGCGACACACGCGAAAAAATAGGTTTTGAGAAGGCAGGCATTTTCCGTTCCGGCAGGGCCGCCATATGCAGCGACCCGGTGCCGCCGAAATCCTTGATCGAACATGCGGAGGCGATCGGCGCGGATTTGTGGCTGATGGGGCGCGATTTCAATTATGCGGGCGACAAGCAGCAATGGAATTACGGCGGACGCAGCCAGCGCCGCAATTCGCTTGGCTATCCAAGTCTGCGCGGCGCCAACCAGTTGTTGAATGCGTCGGCGGCACTGGCGGCCCTGGAAGTGTTGCGTCAGCGGTTGCCGGTGGGTGCGCAAGAGGTGCGCAATGGCCTCGTGATGCTGGATTTGCCGGGGCGTTTCCAGGTGCTGCCGGGGCGTCCCACGATTGTCCTCGACGTCGCGCACAATCCGCATGCGGCGGCGACCTTGGCGCAAAATCTCGGCAATATGGGATTTCATCGTTACACCTATGCGGTATTCGGCGCAATGCACGACAAGGACATAGACGGAGTGATCGCACACCTGAAGGGCGTCATCGATCATTGGTGCGTGACTGACTTGCCGGTATCTCGCGCTGCGACGGCGGTCCAGCTCAGGCAAAAATTGCTGGATGCCGGGGTTGCGCCGCAAAATGAACCGGCCGCTGAATGTACCATCCAGGATTTCGACTCTCCGGCAAAAGCATTCGCGAATGCTCAAAGCCGGGCAGAGGAGAATGATAGAATTGTGGTTTTCGGATCCTTCCTCACCGTCGCAGGTGTAATGGAAGCAAGAAAAAACGCAAATCACTGACAAACAGATAAGTTATCGCATGGGCTTGTTCTCGATTTTCCGTAAAAACAAGCAGGAATCCGCGTCTGAAGACAGCGAGTTTTTGACGCGCGCCGAAGATGAATCAAATGCGATGCGCGGCCGCGGCAAACGCAAACAGCGCAAGCAGTCCAATGAGCCGGTTGATCCTGTCTTACCGCAAAAAAAACGGGCGCGTCGACGTTTGGTCGGCGCAGTCGCATTGGTCTTGGCAGCCATCATTGCGCTGCCCATGATTCTGGATTCTGAACCCAAACCCTTGGCCGCGGATATCGCAATCCAGATTCCGTCCAAGGATAAGCCGGCAGTCCGCCAGGACAGTGGCCGTTCGGCGTCATCGTCGGCGACCGGCGCCAAGGTGCCTGCATCGGCAGGGCTGGATAAAGATGAAGAGATAATTCAGCCGTCAGCAGCACCGGCAACACCTGCCGTGCCGCAGAAAAACACGGCAAATCTTTCTGCGCTACCCGGTACGGCGATTAAATCGGAAGTGCCGCAAAAGCCGGGTTCGAAGGTTGAAGATAATGTAAAAGTACAGCCGATTCCCGCCAGAAGGGACGAAGATTCAGAGCGAGCCAAAGCGATACTCGAAGGAAGATCGCTTGCCAAAGTCGACAGCACACCAGGTCCCGGCGAAGCGAAGTCTGGCGCATATCTGGTCCAGGTCGCAGCGCTTGCGTCGCAGGACAAGGTCAACGAGCTGCAAAAAAAGCTGAAAAATGCGGGGATCAAATCGCATACGCAAAAAGTAGCAACCGCAAACGGGGAGTGGATCCGCATCCGCGTCGGGCCGTTCGCCAGTAGAGATGAGGCGGACCGGATGCTGGCCAAAATTGGCAAGCTGGGATTGAATGGCAAGCTGGTGCCGGCTTGAACCGAATGCAGGGTCGTGCGGCATGCCGGGCATGACGGCATTCGATTTTCTGGTGTTGTTCGTGCTGACCTGTTCCATCGTGATCAGCACCTTGCGCGGACTGGTAAAGGAAATACTTTCGCTGGTAAGCTGGATAGTTTCTTTCGTGATTGCCAATGCATATGGCGAAGAGCTGGCCGTGCTGCTGCCGGACATGATTCCGGGAACGCTGACGCGTTTGATCGTTGCTTTTATTGCGCTATTCATCGGCGTGCGGCTCTTGATGGGCTTGTTGAGCATGGCGGTTGAAGCGCTGGTCAAGGCGGGTGGGCTGACAGTGGCCGACCGCGGCCTGGGTGGATTATTCGGATTGGCGCGCGGTTTGGTGATTGTCCTGACTGCCGTATTGTTGTGCGGCATGACTGCGATTCCAAGCCAGCCCTTTTGGAAAGATGCGCTATTCAGTCCATTGGCTGAAACAGCGGCGCGCACCGCAAAGCCTTTCCTGCCGGGCGATATTGCGCGGCATGTTCAGTTTTAAATTGCTTTTGTTGAGGAGTCCACCATGTGTGGCATTGTAGGCGTCGTCTCCCATAGCCCGGTCAACCAGTTGATTTACGATGCGTTGCTGCTACTGCAGCACCGCGGCCAGGATGCTGCGGGCATCGCAACCAGCCATGGAAACGCATTTTCCATGCACAAGGCCAATGGCCTGGTGCGTGATGTGTTCCGCACCCGGAATATGCGCTCCTTGCCCGGTAATTCCGGGATCGGCCAATGCCGCTATCCGACTGCGGGTTCGTCGAGTGCCGAGGAGGCGCAACCGTTTTACGTCAATGCGCCGTTCGGCATCACGCTTGCGCACAACGGCAATCTGACCAACTGGGAACAGCTCAAGATCGAGATGTTCAAGAATGACCGCCGTCACATCAATACCGATTCCGACTCCGAAGTATTGCTAAACGTATTGGCGCATGAAATCGACGAGGCGACCACCGGTTACTCGCTCGACCCGTCCGCTTTGTTCAAGGCGGTGTCGTCGCTGCACAAGCGCGTGCGCGGTTCCTACGCGGTGGTGGCGCAGATTGCCGGATACGGCATGCTCGCGTTCCGCGATCCGTTCGGCATCCGTCCGCTATGCATCGGATTCAACGATACCGAAAAAGGCCCGGAATACGTGGTCGCCAGCGAATCGGTTGCCCTGGAAGGCCTGGGATTCAGGTTCTTGCGTGACGTCATCCCCGGCGAAGCGATTTTCATCGACACCGACGGCAAGCTGTATAACCAGCAATGCGCGGAGAACCCGACGCTCAATCCATGCGCGTTTGAGTTCGTTTATCTCGCCCGTCCGGATTCGATCATCGATGGCGCTTCGGTATACTTGGCGCGTCTCAAGATGGGCGAATATCTGGCGGATAAAATCAAGCGTGAATTTTCTGCGGGCGACATCGATGTGGTCATGCCGATTCCGGATTCGTCGCGGCCGTCTGCGATGCAATTGGCGCTGAAACTGAATCTCGATTATCGCGAAGGCTTTATCAAGAATCGCTATATCGGCCGCACCTTCCTGATGCCGGGTCAGGCGATTCGGCGCAAATCGGTACGCCAGAAATTGAATGCGATCGGTTCCGAGTTCAAAGGCAAGACCGTATTATTGGTGGACGATTCCATCGTGCGCGGCACCACCAGCCGTGAAATCGTGCAGATGGCGCGCGATGCCGGCGCCAAGCGCGTCATATTCGCGTCGGCCGCGCCGCCGGTGAAATTCCCGAACGTGTACGGCATCGACATGCCGACCCGCAACGAATTGATTGCCTATGGCCGCACCGACGAGGAAGTGTGCCGTGAAATTACTGCAGACGCGTTGGTGTACCAGGATGTCGATGCATTGAAGCGCTCGATTTCGGATGTCAATCCGTTACTGAAAAGTTTTGAGGCGTCGTGCTTTGACGGCGTTTATGTCACTGGCGATATTTCGCGGGATTATCTGGACCGGATCGAATTCGCCAGGAACAATCCGAAGCCGGAAAATGAAGATGCGGTCCGCACCCAGTTGAACCTGAATCTGGCGCAGGTCGATTGACGAGTGCTTCCATGATTGCGCGTCATATCGGTAGATGAAACCATGCCGACGGTTGCCGACGCGCTTGCGGGAGCCCGATATCAGGCTCCGGCGCCATCCGAAAAGAAATCGGTGCTGATCGCCGGCGCGGCCGGGAGATTGGGCGAGCGGATTCTGACTCGCGTGCTGGGTGCGCCGGATTATCACCGGATTTATGTGCTCGCGGAGGATGCCATGCCGTCAACCGAAGCAAAGTTGAGCGCATTGCGTCAGTCGGAATGGGTCTCCAAGATAGATCATGTAATCGCGGTCATCAGCGAGCACGGGAATAAACCTGCGCTCTTTGCCCACAATCGCACCGATGTGTTTTCAGCGCTGACTACGGAACAGGTCGTGCCGCTGGCGCTGCAGGCAAAGTCTTTAGGCGTGTCGCGCTTCATGCTGGTGACGCCGACCAATATCCTGTCGCAGCCTTCCGCGGTATATGCGCAACTTGCCAATCTGACGGAAGCCGAACTGCATCGCATCGGCTTCGATTCGCTGTTGCTGGTGCGGCCTTCCGATCACGAGACCCGGCAAAGGCAAAAAGCCTTGCCGACGAGGCTGCTGAGTTTTCTGATCGATATCATTACCGGCCTCATGGCGGGTAACAAACATACTCCGCTTTCCATTGAGAACACCGCGCGGGCCGCTGTACGGGCGATGCAGGACAGTACACCCGGCTTATCGATTCTTGAACCGGATCGATTGCATCAACTCATCAATTCCTGATCTTTACAGGCGCCAAGATACATGGGAATGATCGCAAGCGTCATCGGTGCAACCGGATTGGTAGGAAGCGCCGTGGTATCGCAGCTTTGCAGCGACGCAGACGTCGAGGCTGTGCATGTCCTGGTGCGCCGGGCGCCGCCCGGCGTCGAGTTCTCGCCCAATCCGAAGCTGACTCAACATGTGATCGATTTTGACCGATTGGCAAACGTCTCTTGGCCAACCTCCAATGTGCTGTTCTGTTGTTTGGGTACAACCATAAAAACGGCCGACTCCAAAGAGGCTTTTCGTACCGTGGATTTCGATTATGTTGTCGGATAGGCACAGCGCGCCCGGCAGGCCGGGGCATCGAGCTTGATCGCGGTATCGACGCTTGGCGCCGACGCGCACTCAAAAAATTTTTATAACCGTACCAAAGGCGAAATGGAAGCCAAAGTTGCGACACCGGGTTTCAACAGTGTGGTCATTCTTCGTCCATCCCTGCTGGAGGGCGTGCGTGCGGAATCGCGCGTTGCCGAGCGCCTGGCGCTGGCAGTATCAAAAATAATTCGTCCGATCCTGCCGCCTCGCCTCCGCCCGGTGCCAAGTCAATCGGTGGCGCGAGCCATGATAGCGGCGGCGAAGAACCAATGCCCCGGTATCACCATCATCGAATCCGACCAGATTGCGCATCTCGCATAACGCAACGAATCTATCTTGACGATAAGGTGCACTTTGGGACATCATAAAAATTCCTGAAGGTAAGTATCCTGCCGGCAAGCGATATAGATGTGATTTTTTCAAATAAGCCTGACAAATAGAGGAGTGCTTATGCCAAGGCCGGAAAAGATCCGCCTGGGTGAGATTTTGGTGCAGCAAAAGCTGCTTTCTGAAGAACAGCTTCAGTTCGCATTGGCCGAACAGAAACGTACCGGGCGCAAGCTCGGACGGGTTTTTGTTGAAAACGGTTTTGTCTCCGAAGAGCAAATCTCCGGGGCGCTCGCCAAGCAATTAAACATCCCTTACATCAATCTCAAGTTTTTCAACATCAATTCCGGCTTGGTGCGTTTGCTGCCCGAGAGTCAGGCGCGGCGCTACCGCGCAATCGTGCTGGAGCAGCGCGAGCATGTGCTGATCGTCGGCATGGCCGATCCTACGGATCTGCAGGCTTACGATGAACTCGCGCGCCTGTTGAAGATCAACATCGCGCTCGCGGTGGTCAACGAAGGCGAGCTGCTTCAGACCATCGACCGGATTTACCGCCGTACCGAGGAAATCACTGATTTCGCGCGTGAACTCGAAGAAGAGCTGGGCGACAGCAATGTGGATTTCGGTACCTTGGCTGCAACTGCCGGACTGGAAGAAGCGCCGATCGTCAAACTTCTGCAATCGGTTTTCGATGACGCCACCCAGGTGCGCGCTTCCGATATTCATATAGAGCCACAGGCGGAGCGCCTGCAGATCCGCTTCCGGATCGATGGCATGCTGCATCTCCAAACCGAGGCCGACATCAAGATCGCGTCGTCGCTGGCGTTGCGCCTGAAGCTGATGTCGGATCTGGATATTTCGGAAAAGCGCCTGCCGCAGGACGGGCGCTTCGCTATCAAAGTCAGGCAGCAACAGGTTGACGTGCGTATTTCGACGATGCCGACGCAATACGGCGAGTCGGTCGTGATGCGGCTTTTGAATCAAAGCGGCGGGGCGCTCAAGCTCGATTCGATCGGCATGCCGCCGGCCATGGTAAAGAAATTCCGCGCCATTTTGCAGCGCCCCAACGGCCTGGTGCTGGTCACCGGCCCGACCGGTAGCGGCAAGACCACTACCTTGTACGGCGCGCTGTCTGAATTGAATACGATGGAACGTAAACTGATTACGGTGGAAGACCCGGTGGAATATCGCCTGCCGGGCATCAATCAGGTTCAGGTCAATGAAAAGATCGAGCTGACTTTCGCGCGGGTCTTGCGCTCCGCTTTGCGTCAGGACCCGGACGTGGTGCTGGTCGGTGAGATGCGCGACCAGGAAACCGCGCAAATCGGCATGCGCGCCGCGTTGACCGGCCATCTGGTGCTGTCCACTTTGCATACGAACGATGCGATGAGCACGCCGGTCCGCTTGATGGACATGGGCGTGCCGGCGTATATGGTCGCAACTTCCTTGCAAGCGGTGCTGGCGCAGCGCTTGGTGCGGGTGATTTGCGAAAGCTGTGCAAAGCCCTACGAACTGACTGCAACTGACCGCGCTTGGTTGTCGGCAGAACTCGGAAACACAGTGGATTCCCGACAATATCTTCACGGACGCGGATGCGCCCACTGCAATGGCACCGGATATCGGGGACGTACCGGCGTATATGAAATGCTGGAAATGACTAAAGCCGTAGTGGAGGCCGCCAATCGCCAGGATCCGGGGCATTTCCTGGCTGCCGCGGAAGTCGAAATGGCCGGACAAACGCTGCGTCGCCATGCAGTCGCTCTGGTAATTGCGGGAAAAACCACCGTCTCCGAAGCGATGCGCATTAGCAATCAAATCGATGAATAACATCACCTCCTTCCACAGGAAATAACGTGCCGTATTTTGCCTACAAAGCCCGCAATGCCCGTGGCGAGATGCTGCAAGGCGTGCTTGAAAGCGCGGATAGCGGTGCGGTAGCGGACCAGCTTTTCAATACCGGCGTTACGCCGATTGAAATCGTTGCTACCAGAAAGCCGGTCGTGGACGGCGAGGGGGGCTGGTGGTCTCGTTTGACCGAAGAAAAGGTGCGTGCCATCGACGTACAGCTCTTCAGCCGGCAAATGTATACGCTGCTGAAGGCCGGCGTTCCGATCATGCGTGGTTTGGCGGGATTGCAGGAGTCGGCGACCAGCAAGGCGTTTTCCCGGGTGTTGAAGGATATCCGTGAATCGCTTGATTCCGGCCGTGAATTGTCCGCGGCGATGCGCCGCCATCCCGATATTTTTTCGACTTTCTATCTGAATATGGTGCGCGTAGGAGAAGCGACCGGACGCCTGGAAGAGATTTTCATGCGCCTGTTCGGGCATTTGGAATTCGAACGAGACATGCGCGAGCGAGTGCGTACGGCGCTGCGCTATCCGATGTTCGTGGTAATCGCGATGACAGTCGCGATTATCGTGATCAACGTTTTCGTGATTCCTGCATTTGCCAAAGTGTATGCCGGCTTCAAGGCGGACCTGCCGCTGATGACGCGCATTTTGATCAACTTATCCAACTTCACGATAAATTACTGGCCCTTCATGCTGGCCGCCGTGATTGCCGCAGCGGTCGGTTTCAAGATGTATATCGCTACGCCGAACGGCAGATATCGCTGGGACAAAACCAAGTTGCGCCTCCCGATCGTCGGCGACATCGTTTCGAAAGCCACCATGGCGCGTTTCGCGCGCAGTTTCGCGCTGTCCAGCAAAAGCGGTGTGCCGATCGTGCAGGGCCTGAGTGTCGTTTCCCAGACGGTGGACAACAGCTACATTGCCAGCCGCATCGAGCAGATGCGGGACGGGGTGGAGCGCGGCGAGAGCATCCTGCGTACCGCGGTGACGACCGGCGTGTTCACACCGGTGGTCTTGCAAATGATCGCCGTAGGCGAGGAAACCGGTGAGCTGGACAGCCTGATGGATGAAATCGGCGGCATGTATGAACGCGAAGTCGATTATGAATTGAAGACGCTTTCGTCCAAGATCGAGCCGATCTTGATCATGGGGTTGGGGATACTTGTATTGATTCTGGCGCTGGGCGTTTTCCTGCCGATCTGGGATCTTGGCAAGGTGGCGCTTCCAAAATGATGGAGGTTCTGCACCGCACATCCGTTCGTCGCATGCCAGGCCGCATATACCGGCATCGTTGCGCGGGCTTCAGTTTGTTCGAACTGGCCATCGGCATCACGATGATCGGCTTGCTGGCCACCGTTCTATCCGAGCGCATGTTGCGTTATCAAGAGTATGCGGAGAAAACCGCGATGGAAGTGACCGCACGAAATCTCCGGACGGGGTTGCGGCTGCGGGTGGCGGATTTGATGATGCGCGACCGGCTCCATGAAATCGATCGGCTGTTGCAAGACAACCCGATTACCTGGCTTGAAACCCCTCCGCCGAATTACATCGGCGAGCGAGCAAATGCGAAGCAAGACGATACAGTGCGTGGTAACTGGTACTTCGACAACGTGCGGCGGGAACTGGTTTACACACCCTTTCGCCATCGTTATTTTCAGCCGCAGCTTTATGGCAACCACTCCATCCGCTATCGAATTGCCGCCGTGCCTGTAACGTCCGGTGACGGAACGCGGTCGATCGAAGGTCTCTCTTTGGTGTTATTAAGCCCATATAAATGGGAAATACGGCTAGGTTGGAGTGAGATTTAATTGTTGTATCCCATATACACGGGAGAAATACATGCATTTAAGCACTAGTCATCTACATTCAACATGCGCATAATGTAAGTAATTTCTATAAGACAACGCCTGACTATTGATGCGCATCAACATTTTAGTAATGAAATGTTCCAGGAGACAGGAGGCCGGTTTGCAGCAAAAAAATCAACCGAATCATCGCCAAGCGGGCTTTACCCTCATTGAGCTGGTTGTGGTTATTTCAATCATCGCAATCATGTCCGCAATCGCTTTGCCGCGCTATATCAATATGCAGTCGCAGGCACGCGCTGCCAAGGCACAGGCAATCCTGGGTTCGATTAAATCGGCAGCCGCGCTGGCGCGGGCAAGTTGCATGATGGACGTAGCCGGTTTGGTAACGCCATCCACCTGTACTGCGACAGCGGGAACCACCAATATGGATGGTACGAGCATCAACATGGTGAATCAGTATCCGGCCGCAACCGCGGCCGGGATTATCTTGGCAGCCCAGTTGGATGCAGGAGCGGATCAGCTTGTGATTACCGCAGGAAATCCGATTTTGATCGATATCGTGGGAGGGACCGCGCCGAACTGTCGAATTAGCTATACGGCCGCCACGGCAGGTCCGAGTTATGTAGCGCCTGTGTTGGTAACCACGGGATGCTGATCCAGCAAGAATAATTTTAATTCCAGACGTACCTTTAAACAAATAACTGATTTTTTAGGAGAAGAAAATGCGCAAAAATATTCAAGGTGGTTTTACCCTGATTGAACTGGTTGTCGTCATTGTGATTCTGGGTATTTTGGCTGCGACGGCATTGCCGAAGTTCATTGATCTTTCTTCTGAAGCTGAAACTGCAGCACTTCAAGGCGTGGGTGGAGCACTTTCTTCTGCCTCTTCGATTAACTATGCGGCCAGACTGGCTAGTAGTAATGCCAAAGGTGTAGCTGTAGCAACTTGTCTCGGCGCAGACGGTTTGATCCAGCCCACTGCATCAGCCTCGGGTTATACACTGAGCGGCGGTGCGACAACGGCAGGCGAGGCGGCCACTTGTGTGCTGACCAAGGGCACTTCGAGTATCAATGTTGTGATCATCGGCTCGTAGCTTGCTGCGCTTGGCATAGGTGGTAATACAGCGGGTCTCATACGCGCTGCAGATGGTCGATTTATTTGTCGTCAATTTGTGTAGGCGCGGTTTTCTTTATGGTTTCAGAAAAAAGTGCATATGCATTTTGTTCTGTGCAAATAAAACTGGGGTGCTCAGGCACCTCAGTCTTTAACGCTTAGCTTATTCGACCTGAATGCCGCCGACGTAAAAAGGCTAACGACAATGAGGCAATCCGGCTTTACTCTGGTTGAGCTAATCGTTGTCATGATGATTGTCGGCATACTGGCAGTGGCAGCGATTCCCCGGTTTTTCCAACAGCAGACTTTTGAGGCGCGCGGCTACCATGACCAAGTGCTGGCCATGGTGCGTTATGCGCAAAAAGCCGCGATTGCCCAGCGCACCAGTGTATTCGTGAATGCAGACGGCGGAAGCGACACGGTCTGCCTGACCTACGTCTCTGATCCAGGCTGTACCAATGTGGTGAACGTCGTGATCAATCCTGCCGATCAGTCGAGATTCAGCAGACCCGCACCGGACGGCGTCACTCTGGACGGTTCGGATGCTTTTTCCTTTTCGGCGCTGGGCAGGCCTGAACCCAACGCTGCTGTGGTGATTGGAATCGTCGGCGACGGGATCACCAGAACGATTACCGTAGAACGGGAAACCGGATATGTTCATCCCTGACAAGACCATCAAGCGTCGCCAGGCGGGCATATCGCTGGTCGAGTTGATCATGTTCATTATTATCGTCAGTGTCGGCATTGCCGGCATCCTGTCGGTGATGAACGTCACTACCAAGTCCAGCGCCGATCCGATGCAGCGCAAACAGGCGTTGTCCATCGCCGAGTCACTGCTGGAAGAAATCCAACTGCAACCTTTCACCTATTGCGATCCGACAGATGCCAACGTGGCGACGGCGACCGGTGCATTTGTTGGACCAGGCGGTTGCGATGCGGTGGCGGAGGGCTCCGGTGCCGAATTGACTCAATCGCGCTATCCACCGGACCCGTTCAATAATGTGAATGATTACAGCGGCTTTTCCATGGCCGGCATTCGTGGCCTGGATAACGTCGCGATTACCGGACTGGAAAATTACACCGCGACGGTGATGATCGCCAATTCCGCAGTAGGAACGGTTCCGGCCGATGCTTCATTGCGGATCGATGTGCGTGTGGTATCCGGCGCCACCGTCGATGTCACCTTGACGGGTTACCGGATGCGGTACGCGCCGAATGCGGGGTTGTGACGGATGCGGACATTCATGAAAAGGCGGCAACGGGGATTTACCCTGGTCGAGGCGGTGGTGGTGATTGCCATCACCGGTATCATCGCTTCCGTAGTCGCGGTGTTCATCCGTGCGCCGATAGAGGGCTATTTCGATGCCGCGCGCCGCGCCGAATTGACCGATGTTGCCGATACCGCGGTTCGCCGCTTTTCACGCGACGTGCATCTGGCTTTGCCCAATAGCGTGCGCATTACAAGTACGCCAAGCACTATCGCCATTGAGTTCCTTCTGACCAGTGCCGGCGGACGTTATCGCGCGGAGCCCGGTGTGCCTGGGGACGATATCCTGGATTTTACGCAGGATGACCAGAGCTTCGAATTACTTGGGCCGGCAATTGCGTTCCAGGCGACCTCACTCGACCACCAGAACCAGATTGTCATTTATAACCTTGGTATTCTGGGTGCGGATGCCTACATCGGTAACAACCGGCGTACATACGATGGCGGCGCGGCGCCGATCATTCAAATCACCCCCATAAATCCTTTTCCGTTCGATTCGCCCAGCCACACTTTTCAAGTGGTCGATACGCCCGTTACATATCGATGCGACTTGTCTGCGGGCGTTGCGACGCTGACGCGCTATTCGGGATATGCGATCGTTGATACTCCCCAGCCCGATCCACCGGCAAGCGGCGGCGCATTACTGGCGCAAAACGTGAGCGCTTGCGCGTTCGTCTATGAGCCGGGTATCACTGAACGCAGCGGGCTGGTGTCGATGCGTCTGTCGTTGACGCAAAGTAATGAAACCGTCACGCTTTACCATGAGGCGCATGTCAGCAATGTGCCCTGAAACCAAGCGAAACCAGCAAAACCGCCGCAAAGCAGGCGCAACCGCCCAGCGCGGATTCTCCATCGTGTCGGCGATTTTCCTGCTGGTCGTGATGGCTTCTCTGGGCGCATTCATGCTGACTTTCTCGACCGTGCAACATACAACGGCGACCCAGGACATGGAAGGCACGCGGGCCTATCAGGCGGCACGTACCGGGATTGAATGGGGGTTGTATCAGGTGCTTCAAGTGCCGCCGCCCCCGGCTGCAGCTCCCGTTTGCCCGGGGCCGACGACATTACCTCCATTGGGCGGAGCGCTCGCGGGATTCACGGTAACGGTGGACTGCATCCTCTCGGATCACGTAGAGGCCGGCGTTACGGTGCGAGTTTATCAATTCACGTCGACCGCCATTAATGGTGCAACGACAGGCTCGCCGCATTATGTCGAGCGTCAATTGCGAGCGACGGTGAGCCGGTGATGGAAAACGAATCAAACGGGGCCGACAGTCGCAATGGTTTTCGGTACAAACAAGTGTTCTTGCGCCATGCCGCCGCGACTGATTGCACGCATCAGGCCGACAGCGAGAGCATGACGAGTCGATATTGCGAGATGTTCACCGTGTCCGGCATGCTGTTTCGCATAAGCGAGGCGCTTGCGGCCCTCAATATCGCTCCACCAAGTGGCGATCACTCGTACAAGATGATGCATCGTGCAATCAACCGTGTCGGCTCAATGGATAAGTCATGACTAGCCATCCATCGCGAACCCGCCGCTTCCAGCCATTCAATACGGCTCTGCTTGCATGCCTGCTGCTTCTGGCGCATTTACCGGTATGGGCTGCGAAGGATGTCGCATCCGTGACAGTCGATACGCAAGTCGGTACCGCGACCTACGGCACAGCGGGCGCGGTTACTTATACCGTCAGTTTTACCAGTTCCGGCAACGGTAACGGGAGTTGCGATTTGGCCGTGACCGGTTTGCCGACTGGAGTGACGCCGAATTTCAGCGGAGGCACCACGATCAACTTCAGCAACGGTAATCCTTCGCCAACCACGACGCTAACCCTGACCACCGATGCTGGTACGGCGCAGGCGATTATCGGTGCGGTGTTCACGGTCACTTGCAGCGATCCCGGTGCGTCCGCGTCGGACAGTGGCACCATCACGATCAATAGGAAAGCGCTGACGGTTACCGCCAACAACCTCAGTAAAATCTATGGAAATACACTGACGTTCGCAGGCACTGAGTTCACTTCGTCGGGGCTGGTCAACGGTGACACTGTGGCTAGCGTCACCCTGACTAGCTCCGGCGCTTCAATCACGGCAACCGTGGCAGGGTCGCCGTATGCCATCGTACCAAGCGCTGCCGTCGGCAGCGGACTTGCGAACTACAACATTGCTTACATCAACGGATCGCTCACGGTAAATACACGGCCGATCACGGTAACTGCCGACGCACAGAGCAAGAATGTCGGCGATCCGGATCCTCCCTTGACCTACCAGGTCACCAGCGGTTCGCTGGTCAACGGTGATACATTCAGCGGCGCATTGAACCGGCTCGCCGGAGAGACGCCTGGAACATATACGATTTTGCAGAACACACTTGCATTGAGCGCAAACTACGCGCTCACTTATGTCGCGGCCAATTTGACGATCAACAATTTTACTCCAGGGAGTTTCAACGCTTTCGAGAGCAGCACTGCGGCTGCCGCAACCACGGGAAAAATTTACACCAAGCTGGCAGGCACTGCATTCAGCCTTGATGTCGTTGCAATCTTCAGCGGTGCGCAGATGAACGGCTTTACCAATGCCGCCATCGTTGAACTGGTTGGGAATCAAAATACCGGAGTAGCGTTGAATCCGCAGAATTGCCCTGTTAGCTTTACCTTGATTCAAACCGTGTCGCCGAACCCGACCATTACTTCAGGCCGGTCCACGGTCAATTTCGCGGCGGTCGCTAATGCATGGAAAGATGTGCGGGTGCGAATTCGTTATCCGGTTGGATCGCCAACCGTGATTTCGTGCTCGACCGATAATTTCAGCATTCGTCCAACTGCGTTCAGCGTTATTTCGACTAATGCAACCAACACCGGCACGTCCGGCATGCCGTCTATCAAGACAGGCGCCAATTTCAATCTGACGGCAACCGCGATTGCAGGTTATAACGGCACACCGCTCATCAGTCCTTTGAAAGTGACTGGAACGCCGACGGCGGGTACATTGGGCGGGAGCTTTGGCGTTGCCGCGGTCGGTACGGGAGTGGCGACCGGATTGAGCTTCTACTACAGCGAAGTTGGCAATTTTGGACTCAATGTCAATGCGATCTTTGATAGTACGTTCACGAGTGTCGATGCAGCCGGGGTCGACTGCAGGACGGGTAGCGAGGCGGAGAGTTTTTCCAATACGTTGGCAGGCGGGCGGTACGGCTGTTCCTTCGGCAGTGTGGCAATTGCGCAGAGTGCCGGCGTTAGCGGCTTTGGCCGCTTTATTCCGGACAACTTCAACGTCAGCTATAACACGCCGGAATTCGGCGCCTCGTGCGGCAGCTTTACCTATGTCGGCCAGGCATTTACCTATACTACCGGGCCGGTCATTACGGTCACCGCCCGGAATGGGATCAACAACGGCTTATTGAATACGACCACGGTCAATTATGCCGGCGCCTATGCAAAATTGACCAACACCAGCGTCACGCCAAATACTCAGTCGGCACGTTATTCGCGCTTCGATGCGTTGGCTCCGCCGCCCGGCAATACGCCGGCCCTGGATACGGCGGGATTACCTGCAATTGCTGCCGATCCCGCGATCGCTGCTTTTGTCAACGGCGTATCCATGCTCACCTTCAATTCAGGTAGCGGACTGCTATTTACCCGCGGTGCTACGGCAAAGGCGCCCTTCAATGCCGAGATTGCATTGGCGGTGAATATAATCGATACCGATGCGGTCGCATATGCCGGCAATCCGGCACAGTTCGGCGCAGCTACCGCAGGCAACGGCATCGCTTTCGGCGGCGGGAATAAAGCAATGAGGTTCGGCCGGCTTAAGCTGTCGAACGCACACGGTTCGGAGTTGTTGAATTTACCTGTGCCGATCGGAACTGAATATTGGAACGGCATATCGTTTGTGCCGAATTCGCAAGACAGTTGTACATCGATTGCTGTTGGCAGTGTGGACTTTGGCGGGTATCAGGGCGGCATTACTGTGGCCAACATGCTTAGTCCAGGCAACGTCAACATAGGAGGCGCATTTGTTGCGGGTAAAGGCAGCCTGATGCTGACCAAGCCAACACCTAGTCCAGCGACAAAAGGCAGTGTCGATGTCACGATTAATTTAACGACTGCAAATAAATTATATTTAGGCACCGGGCTAATTTTCAACAGTAATCCGGTCGCCCGCGCCACGTTTGGCATATATAAGCGAGGGCCAATTATTTACTCAAGAGAAATGTACTAATACAATCTTGATTAAGAAGGCAACGAAATTTCCTATCGTGTTTGTATCTGCCAAATGTTGCTTCTCCGGAAAATTGATTGACAACAATAGCTTATTCCCCTAACTTCAAGTAACCCTTTATATACAAGTTGCTGTATGGCCTTATTCGCCAAAAACCGGAAAATTGCAGGCAGGATGGTCGTCCATTTTCAGGAAGACGGAATCTGTGTCGCCTTTATGCGACGCCTGTCTTCCGGTTCCGCAGTAGTCAATCGCGTCATTTTTTATCCGCACAATAAATCTACTGCAATGTTGTCATTGAGTAAGCTTGCAAAAGATTTGCACGGCGCTCAATACGATTGCAGCAATTTATTGACGACCGGCGAATATCAACTGTTGTCGGTAGATGCGCCCAACGTACCGGTGGAAGAGATGAAGACCGCCATGCGATGGCGGTTGAAGGATATGCTGGACTATCACATCGACGACGCAACGATCGATGTACTTGCCGTTCCCGGCGACAAGGATGCGCCGGTGCGCAATCATTCGATGTATGCGGTGGCGGCACGCAATCAATTGATCGAACAGCGGCAGGCGCAGTTTGATGAAGCCAGGATACCGTTGAGCGTGATCGATATTCCCGAAATGGCGCAGCGCAATCTGTCGGCGATGCTGGAGCCGGCGGGCCGGGGCGTTGCGCTCCTTTCGTTCGACGCATCCGGTGGATTGCTTACCGTGACTTTTTCCGGCGAACTGTATCTGGCGCGGCGCATCGATGTGACTTTGCAGCAGATTCAACAGGCGGAAAGCGAACAGAAAGACGCTTGTTATGACCAGATAACGTTGGAGTTGCAGCGATCCTTCGACCATTTCGATCGGCAGTATCGTTTCATCACCCTTTCAAAACTGGTGCTTTCCCCGTTAGGAGAGGTCGGCAAGGGCCTGCAGACCTATCTGGCTGCGAATTTATACGTGCCGATAGAAATCATGGATTTAAGCAGCCTCTTCGATATCTCCAATGTGCCGGATTTGAAACGCCTTGAAACTCAGCAGCGTTATTTCTTGGCGCTCGGCGCGGCTTTGCGCGAGGAGGAAATCGCGCTATGAGCCAGCAGATCAATCTGTTCAACCCGATTTTCCTTAAAACGAAAAAGTACTTTTCGACCATTGCGATGGCGCAGTCCTTGGGTTTGCTGCTGCTTGGTTCGGCCCTGGTCGCAGGCTATGCGCATTACCAAGTCGCAAGCTTGAGCAAGGAAGCTGCGGTAACCAGCGAGCGTCTGGCTGATGCGCAGATGCAATTGGTCAGGATACAGGCGGAAAACGCGCCACGCCAAAAGAGCCAGGCACTGGAAAATCAGGTTGCAAAAGCGGAGTTGGAGATGCGCTCGCTTAGCCAGGTGTTCAATATCCTGCAAAAAGGCGACATCGGAAACACCAAGGGTTATTCGGAATATTTACGCGCCTTTTCGCGCCAGATCGTCGATGGTGTATGGCTGACCGGCTTGACTCTGGTCGGCGCCGGAAATGAAATCGGAGTCGATGGACGCGCGCTGCAACCGGAGTCGGTCGCGACGTACATGAATCGGTTGAAGCGTGAGCCGGTCTTGCAGGGAAAATCATTCGGAACCCTGCAGATGCAGGTTCCGCAGGCGGAGCAGGTCGGCAAGGCTGACACGACTGATGCAAAACAACGTGGCTTGGCGGGATATATCGAATTCAGCCTGCATTGATTTTTGAAACAGACGCTTGGCAAGAATATCGCTGGAGAGACGGATACATGAAGCAGTACTGGCAAAAACTGGCGCAGAAAATTGACGCATTGAGCTTGCGTGAACGCGTGATTATTTTTACCATGCTTGCGGTTTTGTTTATCACCGCATTTAATGCGGCTTTGCTTGATCGTCAGTTCAGAAAGCAAAAGCAATTATCCGATCAGGTGAATGCAGGGCAGGCTCAGATCAATCTGATAGGTATCCAGATCCAGCAGGCGGTCCAGAAAAAAAATGATCCGGATGCCGCCAACAGGGAACGTCTGCAGACGTTGAAGCAACAGTCAGCGCAGATGCAAAGCGTCCTGCTGGATATGCAAAAAGGGTTGGTGTCACCTGACAAGATGACGGTTTTGCTTGAAGATATTTTGCGGCGCGATCGCAAGTTGCGGCTGCTGTCCTTGAAGACGCTGCCTGCAGCCAGTCTGGACGAATCAACCGCGGCAGATACCGGAAAAAAACCGTCGGCAGCATCGATCGCCGCGGTCAAGAATATTGGCGAGAGCGAGCCGGCAACTGGCGCGGTGTATAAACACGGCGTGGAAATCGTGATTCAAGGCGAATATCTCGATATTCTCGATTACATGGCGGCGCTGGAAGCAATGCCTTGGCAACTGTTCTGGGGGAAGGCGATATTGAAGGTTAATGAGCATCCGACTGCGACGCTGACCCTGACGCTCTTCACGCTGAGCCTGGACAAGAAATGGTTAAATCTGTGAATAGCATCGATGCAAAATGGATGGTACGCGGCAGCGTCCTGTTATCGACGCTGATGCTTGCGCCGATGGTGTCGGGCCAGAATTTGATCGATCCGACCAGACCTCCTGCATCGTTGAGAAGCGCAAAGGACGGTGCGTATCTGCCGGCGACATCAGGTCCGGTTTTGCAATCCGTGCTCGTTTCACCGGCGCGGAAAGTAGCGATCATCAGCGGGCAGACCGTTAATCTGGGTGGGAAATTCGGCGATGCACGAGTGACGAAAATTACAGAAAGCGAAGTTACTCTATCGGGCAGCAATGGTGTGCAAACATTAAAGCTCTTTCCTGGCATTGAAAAAAACGCGGATTCCAATCGCAAATATCCCCAAGCCGAAAGTCGGCGGCAATAAAGGAATAGCATGTATGCATAAAATTATAATAGCCCTTCTGGTTTTGCTCCTGGCATCGTGCACTACGTCTACGCCCAAGCGCGAGACTTATGACTTGATCAGCGCTGAAATGAACAAGGTCGTGGCCGAAGCGCAGGCACGTCCCGCGCAACCGGACGCGGTTGCGGACTCGTTGCTGCCGCCGCTTAGAATCGAAGTGCCGGCGGCGCGGCAGCCGATGGAGCCGAGATTCAGTCTGGCATTCAACAACCTGCCGGCGAACCAGTTTTTCATGGTGCTTGTCTCGGGTACGCGCTATAGCATGCTGGTGCCTCCGGAAGTCACCGGGACGATTTCAGCCAATCTCAAGGATGTAACGGTATTCGAAGCACTCGATGCGATTCGTGAGCAGTACGGCTATGACTACAAGGTCGAAGGTACGCGGATCTACATCAAACCGCTTTCCATGCAGACGCGTGTGTTCCAAGTCAATTACCTGACCGGAAGCCGAACCGGCACATCGGATATCCGAGTCACGTCGGGATCGGTCAGCGATGCGTCGCTTGCCCCGGCCGGCACTGGCGCGACTCCGGCAGGAGGAGGCGCCGGCGGACGTTCTCTCAACTCAAGCAATATTTCGACCCAGTCCCGTAGTGATTTCTGGGGTGAATTGCGGTCGTCGCTGGAGGCAATTGTCGGAGGCGGCAAGGAAGGGCGCAGTGTCGTCATCAGCCCCCAGTCCGGCGTAGTTGTCGTACGCGCGATGTGGAACGAACTGCGCGACGTGGACGCCTATCTGAAAGCCACCCAGTTATCCGTCGGACGCCAAGTGATCTTGGAAGCAAAGATACTGGAAGTGCAGTTGAATGACAGTTTTCAATCCGGAATCAACTGGGCGGTTTTTGGGAGAGGCGGTAATCATCGCGTTGCGGCAGGCCGTCAGGCACCGGCACCCGGATTACAGCCCGACGGCTCATTGCTTGGCACAAAATTCCCGGACGGGATTGCGGCAACCGCTGCCGGACTCGGAAATCTGTTTGGCCTGGCTTTCCAGACCAGTAATTTTGCGGCGCTGATCTCTTTCCTCGAAACGCAGGGTAGCGTGCATGTATTGTCGAGCCCGCGTATAGCAACATTGAACAATCAGAAAGCGGTATTGAAGGTCGGCAGCGACGATTTCTTCGTCACCAACGTCAGTACTACCACCACAACCGGGACGGCAACCACCACCAGCCCATCGGTTACGTTGCAGCCATTCTTTTCCGGCGTTGCATTGGACGTGACGCCGCAAATTGATCAGGATGGAAATATTATTTTGCATATCCATCCGTCGGTAAGCAGTGTCACGACGGTCGACAAGATCGTCAATCTTGGAACCGGTGGCTCCCTGACGTTGCCCTTGGCATCCAGCTCGGTCTCCGAAACGGATAGCGTGGTAAAGGGCAGGGATGGCCATGTCATCGCGATCGGCGGATTGATGCGGCAATCCACCACGTCGGATTACTCCGGCCTTCCCGGTACGACAAACGTCCCGGTCGTCAATACATTATTGGGCAACACGAATCGGGTCGGGCAGAAGCGCGAGCTGGTAATTCTGCTGAAGCCGACGATTGTTCACGGAGATAGCAGCTGGACTCAGAACATGCTTGATGCCCAGCGCAACATTCAAAATCTCGATCCCAATTCGCGGTCGGGACAGCGCTAGGGATGTACAGACACCATTTCGGCTTGCGTGAAATGCCGTTCGGGATCACTCCGGACACCAGCTTCTTTTTCGCCTGCTCCAACTATCAACAGGCGCTGAATACGTTGCTGGTCGCCGCGAAAAACGGCGAAGGGTTTATCAAGATCACCGGCGAGGTGGGTACCGGCAAGACGCTGTTATGCCGTAAATTCATGGCAACGCTCGACGATGGTTTTGTGACGGCATACATTCCCAATCCCTACCTTGAGCCGCGTACCTTGATGCTGGCGCTTGCCGACGAACTGGAAATTCCTCTTGAAAGGGATGTCGATCAATATCACTTGCTCAAGGCGATCAATCACCGCTTGCTGGTCCTTGCCCGTGAGGGGAAGCGGGTGCTGCTGTGCCTGGACGAAGCGCAGGCGATGCCGCTTGAAAGTCTCGAGGCCTTGCGCCTGTTGACCAACCTTGAGACGGAAAAGCGCAAGCTGCTGCAAATCGTGTTGTTCGGCCAACCGGAACTCGATCGAAAATTACAGCAGGATGCGATCCGCCAACTCGCCCAGCGCATCACGTTTCATTATCATCTCGGTCCGCTGACCCACGACGATCTCGAATTTTATCTGTCGCACCGGCTCAGCGTCGCCGGCTTTACCGGAAGCCGGTTGTTTGGCCGCGATGCCGTGAAGTTGTTGAATACTGCCAGCGGCGGCATCCCGCGTCTGGTGAATATCCTGGCGCATAAAGCGCTGATGGCAACTTATGGCGAAGGTAAACAACAGGTGCGTGCCAACCACGTCAGGGCCGCCGCCAAAGACACCGTGGCGGCAAAGCAGGCACTATGGCCATGGATGTGGTTAAGCGCTTTCACTGTGCTGATTGCGGGTACCGGGATGGGATGGATGTATTTTAAATGAGCCTGATCAATAAAATGTTGCAGGATCTGGAAGGGCGCCGCGTGGACGGTGACGCCGTCGGCGCCTTGCATGGCCAGGTAAGGGCTGCACCCGAGCCGGGCAAGATTCACGTGGCGTGGTGGCTTGTATTGGGACTCACGTTAATTCTGACAGGCGTGATTTCCTGGCTATGGGGGTATCGGACCGCTCCGACACCGGCGTCTGGAGAACAAGTGCCGCAATTGGCATTGAAGCTTGCACCCAATATCCAGATGTCGCAAACGCACTTACCGAAGATGCATTCAGCCGAGGAAACAGCAGGCGGCGCGCCACTGGTTGCGACAACGTCGGTTCCAATTATCAAAGACAACAGTACCGACAATGGGATGGATGCGTCTGCGGACAATCGCGGACAAGTCGATGCGGCAAGCGCGCAGTCGGCTACCGTAGCGAAGCAGGCTTCGGCAGCAACCGCAAGCGTGGTAGCGGCCCCGGCAGTTGCGGCGGCAAGTATAGCCGCGGCGCCTGTTCCGGTTTCCACCGCGCCACAAGCACCGGTTGCGGAAGCATCTCCGGCGCGCGCGGCAGCGAGTAAGCCGATAACTGCCGCTACCGAAAAGAACGGCACAACGGACCGGTCATTACAAAAGCCGGATAAGGGAACCGAATTCGACATACCGGCAAATGTCGCCAAACAGATAAAGGAAATCACCCCGCATCAGCGCGCGGAAGAAGAATACCGGCGCGCAACGGTCCTGCTCGATCAAGGCAAAAACAGCGAGTCCATGGCTGCGCTGGAGCGGGCGCTGCAGCTCGATCCGCAACATAGCGTGGCGCGCCAGACCCTGGCTGGTTTACTGCTTGAGGCCAAGCGTCCGGACGAAGCAATACGCAAATTGCAGAATGGCTTGAACGTAGACAAGAATCACCCGGCGCTGGCCATGATGCTGGCACGCTTGCAGGTGGATAAAGGCGAACTGCGGCCGGCAGTTGAAACCTTGCAGCGTACGCTGCCTTATGCTGTGGAGCGGGCCGACTATCAGGCGTTTCTTGCCGCACTGCTGCAGCGAGAGAGTCGTCATAAAGAAGCCTCAGAGCATTATTTGCTAGCCTTGCGTAAGTCACCTCAAAACGGTCTGTGGTGGATGGGAATTGCAATCTCCCTGCAGGCTGACAATCGCCTGGGGGAGGCGCGCGACGCATTCGGGCGGGCCAAGGCGTCCAATAATCTGTCTCCGGAATTGCTGGCATTCGTGGATGAGAGATTGAACCAATTGCGCTGATAGACCGCCTTGGTTTTACCCGGCAGCGGCCCAAAAGCAGCATCAATTTTGCATTCATCCCTTTTTGGGATACGATTACGACTGCGCCGATTTGTTTCTGCTTGCGGGCGCCGGGGCGAGACCTCAAAAAAATGCTGCTAAAAGGGATATGAGTCTCCATCATTAACCCGTTTAAGCGCATGCTGAACGGGTTTTTTCATTATTAGAGTCATCGCATGAACAACACCAAAAAATACGGCTTCACTACGACCATCCTGCATGGCGACAGGCAAAAGCCGATCGAACACGGATCCTTGCACAAACCGATCCACACCTCGGTGGCATTCGGATATAAGGACGCACGCGAACTGGCGGCTGTGTTCCAGGGAAAGCAGCCCGGATACCGTTATGGCCGCCAGGGAAATCCGACCGTCAGTGCGCTTGAAGACAAGATCACGAAGATGGAAGACGGTTACGCGACCGTTTGTTTTGCAACCGGCATGGCGGCAATCGGCGCGATTGTGCAGGCGCTTTTGCGCGAGGGCGATCATGTGGTGTCGTCCGCATTTTTATTCGGCAATACCAACAGCCTATGGCAAACCGTGGCCGTGCAGGGCATCGATGTCTCGTTGGTCGATGCAACCGATGTCGCCAATGTTGAAGCAGCGCTGACGCCCGCGACGCGGATTGTTTTCGTTGAAACCATCGCCAATCCCCGGACCCAGATTGCCGATCTGGCGCGTATCGGGGAACTCTGCCGCGAGCGCGGCATCGTCTATGTCGTCGACAATACGATGACGTCGCCTTATCTCTTCAGGCCCAAGGAAGTCGGCGCGAGCCTGGTGGTCAACGCGCTTACCAAATCGATAGGCGGACACGGCAATGCGCTTGGCGGAAGCCTGACCGATACCGGCGTTTTCGACTGGACCCGGTTTCCGAATATTTTCGATACCTACAAGCGATTTGTGCCCGAACAATGGGGCATGGCACAGATCCGCGCCAAGGCTCTGCGCGACTTCGGCGGCACGCTCGGCCCCGAGGCGGCGCACCATCTGGCGGTTGGGTCGGAAACCATGGCGCTACGCCTGGAACGCGAGTGCGCCAACGCCATGGCCCTGGCGAACATGCTGGATGCCGATGAGCGGATCGCGGCGGTCTACTATCCCGGATTGGCATCGCATCCGCAGCATGGCATCGCCACCGAGCTGTTCCGCGCCTACGGCGGATTGTTCAGTTTTGAACTCAAGGACGGTATCGATTGCTTCGATTACTTAAACCGCTTGAGATTGGCCATACCGGCGAGCAACCTCGGCGATACGCGCACTTTGGTGATTCCGATCGCGCATACGATTTTTTATGAAATGGGGCCGGAGCGGCGGGCCGGCATGGGCATTGCCGAATCGCTGATCAGGGTCTCGGTAGGAATCGAGGATACCGCCGACCTGCTTGATGATTTCAGCCAGGCTCTGAACATCTGAGCACAGCGGCAGACATCTCAGGGCAGCAAGGTCTTTGCGGTGGCGCGATCCAGCGATTTGGAATGAGCCGCCGGTTCGAATGATTTGAGCTGCGCCAACAGAGCCGGCGCGTCGCTCGCATGCATCATCAGCGTCGCGTGCTCTTCCTTCAAGAACCGTTGCGTCACGATGTGTCCGATGAACTGGATTAATCCGTCATAGAAGCCGTCGACGTTCAGCAATCCGATCGGCTTGTCGTGAAAACCCAGTTGCGCCCAGGTGAGCGCCTCGAACAACTCTTCCAGCGTCCCGATGCCGCCCGGCATGGCGATGAAACCGTCCGCCAGTTCCGCCATCAACGCCTTGCGTTCGTGCATGTCCTTGACGATATGCAGTCGTGTCAGGCCATGGTGACCTACTTCCTTGTCCATCAAGGCTTGCGGAATCACACCGGTTGCTTCTCCGCCCAGGCGCATCACTTCATCGGCAATGACACCCATTAATCCGACATCGCCGCCGCCGTATACCAGCGCAATGCCATGATCGACCATTTCCCTGGCCAGAATGCGCGCGGATTCGGCATAGACCGGAGATGCACCGTGCGAAGAGCCGCAATAAACACAGAGCGATTTCAGTAGTCGCATTGATCCGTTTTTCAATAAGAAGCCGGTACCGGCAATACCCGGCTATTTGCTTTTCTTTAAATACTCCGCCGCCAGTTTTTCGAAACGCACGAAAGTCTCGCCGCGTAAATACGGGCCGATCAGCGCCAGCACTTGATAGCAACCTCGGGCCAGCGCATCGGCCATCGCTTGCTGTTCCGTATATTTGCGGGGATTGCGCACATACTCATATGACAGCCAGTAGGTCGATACGACTACCATGTTGGTTGCAAGAGCATTGATTTCAGCATCGCCGGCTTCAAGCGCCTGATCGTTGCGCAATCCTTCGCATAGTTGCTGTGCAACCTTGATCTTGTGAGCAAGAATTTGTTTGAAATGCAGTTCCAGTTTTCGATTGCGCGACAGCAGGTCGCTGAGGTCGCGATAGAAAAACCGGTAACGCCATACCAACTCGAAAATCAGATGCAAATACAGCCACACGTCTTCAATGTTCGGACTCCGATCTGTCGGCACCGCCAGCATCCGTCCTATTTCACCTTCGAATTGCACGAAGATTGAATTGACAATGTCATCCTTGTTGCGAAAATGGTAGTAAAGATTGCCCGGCGAAATGTTCATTTCTTCGGCAATCACGGTGGTCGTAATGTTAGGCTCACCGAACTCGTTGAACAAGCGTAGCGATAACTCTAGAATACGTTCTCTTGTACGGCGCGGAGCTTTGTGTTGCATCGCGGTATTTTCCCAATCCTGAGTGCGGTTGCGCTCAAGCATACCATCGATAAATCGATACACAAAAGTGCTTCTGTAGCAGGAAAAACGAGATATGGTCCAATTTCTTGAAATGCGGGCTTGTTCATGCTTTTCCAAAGACAGGACTTGGATATGGCAGGAATTAATTTCCGGCGCCGCAGGTTCCTTGGCTACGCTTGCGGCACCGGCATGTTTTCTGAAAACAAAGGCCGCGCATCAGGACTCCCGATAAGCTTGGCCTTTTCGTGCGGCACTTGCCGTCAAAGCGAATGCGCGTAAATCGTTGGTCAGATTGTCGAAGAACTATGTGGGTGGAAGAACGACGGCATCGATTGCGTGAATGATCCCGTTATCTGCGGCAAGATCGCTTTGGGTAATATTTGCATCGTTGACGGTGACCTTGCCGTTATCCGAGGTGAGCTTGAGCGGGCTGCCTTGCGTAGTCTTTACGTTCCCCGGTTTGATTTCAGATACCGTGAGTTTGCCGGGTATTACATGATAGGCAAGCACTTGGGCAAGCTTTTCCTTGTCTTTGGAAATTCGTTCCCAGGTGCCGGGCGGTAACTTGGCAAACGCATCGTTGGTCGGTGCAAATACCGTGTAAGGGCCGGAATTCCTCAGGGTTGAGGCCACGCCCGCGGTTTCCAGTGCCGTTACGAATATTTTAAATGAACGATCGGTTGCAGCGGTATCGACAATATCTGCCGCAAACACAGATCCGGTACCAAGCGAAAAAAGAATGGTCATTGTCAATCCTGCGAGCTTTCTTTTCATAATGTCCTCCAAGCTATATTAAAAAAACGGAAGAAAATTGTCTTCGAAAAATAAATGCTCTTGATTGAAGAACAATAAGTCATTCTCCTGAGTGAGGTAATCTGATAAAAAGTTCAAACGCATCCTGCTTCGACGAATCAATATCCGGGAAATTCAATTACCCTATAGCTCCTCGTCGCGGTGCAAAAGGGAAATCCCACTCTTCCTGAATGGCCAAGCGAAATCCAAGAACGTTTTCTTCAAGAACACAGGCTCAACAAGATCACATGAACAAAACCGCAAAACGCATCGTCGGCGCCTTCTCCTTGTCATGGGCTATCGGAATTGCTTGTCTATTCATTGCACTGCAATTCAGCCCGCCGCGCTGGTCTGTAGACGCAATGGGTGGAGCGCTCAAGGCGGCCGCTGAATCGAGTCTTTTATATGTATTGCCGCCATTGCTGATTCTGGCGATATGGACATGGCGAAAGGCACAGCTATCCGTATCGATCGCAGGTCTCGTGGCACTTGTGTGGGTAATCCTGACGGTGGCATGGTGGGCCTCGTCTTTTAGCCCTGTACCGTGGGCCGGCGCACTGCGCAACCTGGTCATATTGCTGCCAGGTGCGCTGATACCTTCGGTGGCGTTTTATCTATTGAGCAGACAGCGATAGCATTCGTCGGCAAATGCCGTATGGAGGCCGCTATGCCGATTTCAACATCGGCATGGCCGACTGAAGCTTTGCCGTGGAGAGAACTTCTTCAATGACGCATTTCTGGATCGCCGGATGAAATCCCAAGGCGACGTGCCCGATACCGTTGAACTCGATATTGGTTGCCCCTTGCAGATGGGATGATGTTTGCGGCGACACGATATTGTCGTGATGCGAATAGATCGATACGAACAGCGCGCGGATCGCATCGTTTTCCGTTTCCGCCAAGGTGCGCAGCCATTCGCTCGGCGTGCCTGTTTTTGCATTTCCGGTCCAGCGCATCTGCCTGGAATTCAGGCCCGCCCCAAAATTGGCCAAGCCGGTTCCCTGATGCGGCGATCCCAGTGTGATGACCTTGGCGATGTGGCGGCTGCCGTGATCTCGCAGATATGCCCGAGCCGCCAGCCCTCCCATGCTATGGGCGACCATGACGATTTT
Source organism: Burkholderiales bacterium RIFCSPLOWO2_02_FULL_57_36 (assembly GCA_001770855.1). Classification (GTDB taxonomy): domain Bacteria; phylum Pseudomonadota; class Gammaproteobacteria; order Burkholderiales; family Burkholderiaceae_D; genus MESE01. The sequence goes on along the minus strand of MESE01000096.1, from coordinate 75,750 downwards.
CTCGTGCCCGGTTTCCGCGCACACTGTTTCCACCGCACGATGTATCAAGGGAACATAGCCGTCGATGTCATGGAGTACCGGCTCAAGATCAATCGCGTAGTGGGCAATCCGTGCTTTTGTGAGCGCCTTGCTCATTGGATGCCAGTAACCGCTGTTGCAGCCATAGCCGTGTATCAGCAGGACCGGCAATCCGACGGGGCGTTTCATTGCTCGCTTGCTGAATCGATGAAACGCCATGGTCCAGGATGAGCTGAACATCGTGGCGCCGAGTTCTCCGAGAAACAAACGGCAGGCTTGCGGCCAGGTAATTCTCAGTGCCTCCGGTGTTTCACTTCGGTAAAGCCAGGTGATGAAAAAATTATTGGCCGTGATTAACAAACGAACCATTAGAACGGCACTGATACCAAGCACCAAGACAAGTACCAGGTTGTCGCCTTTCCATGCATAAATGCCGAAGCCGACAATGGCAGCGACGGCTAAAAGCTGCAACACAAGCAATATGAAAGAGAAACGGGCAACCATATACGATCTTTATTTCAAGATACTGGGGCGGTCAATATTGGCGCCGCTTTTCCAGTCATTTTTTCGGCCAGTCCGCTGGCAAGGCGTGCGGTAATTCCATATATCGAAAGTTGTGGATTTGCGCCGATCGATGTCGGGAACAGCGATCCGTCATGCACCGACAAATTTGACACGCCATGGTAGCGTCCGGCAGAAGACACTATACCCAATCTGGCGTCATCCGACATGGGGCAGCCTCCCATTACGTGCGCTGAAACTACTCGTGCAAGAATCGGCTGATAGGGAAGCGTATCGATGGCTTTTTTCGCGCTTGCCCAACTGCTGTACGCATCGGACGACTCATGCGCAAGTTGCACGGTCTTCGCGCCTGCGGCAAACTGGATTTCCGCCATCGACAAAAATGCCCGCTTGACGCCATCCCAAAGAAATCCTGTCAATGGATAGTCGAGCACCGGCGACCCGTCGTCGTTCAAATGCACAGTACCGCCGATCGATCCGGCATTGAATCCGTCCCGCAACAGCGCAATCAGTGCATGTGCATGGGCAAACTGTTTCATCGTCTCCGCGTGCGGTGCACCGAAGCCTTGCATCGAGGTCGAAAATAATATCGGATGCAATGGTGGCGCTTCCAGCTTGTAACCGATCGGCCCGTCGATCGCCTGTGTATCCAGGAAATGGTCCGAATAAATCGATTGCGGCGCACCGGAAAAACCTTCTACTTTCTGAGGAAACAGCGCAGCTGAAATCAGCGTCGGATGCAGGAAAGTGCGCTTCCCCAGCAAACCATTCGGATCGGGAGCGTGCGACCGCATCAACAACGCCGGGGAGTTGATCGCACCTCCGGCAACCACAAAATGTCTGGCCCGCACCGTCACGGTTTTCCCGGTGGGCGCAAGTCCGCTGTCATCCAGTGCCGCGCAGGTAAGGTTTTCTACCTTGTCACCCTTGAAAATCAGCTTCTCCGCACGCGCCCGCGTTATCAGCGTCGCACCGTTGGTCAGCGCCGACGGTATTGTCGTGATCAGCATCGATTGCTTGGCGTTGGTAGGGCATCCCATGCCGCAATAGCCGAGGTTCCAGCAGCCTTTCACATTGCGCATCATCGAGGCGGTGGGGATGCCGAGCTTGGTTGCGCCTCGCCGAAGCAAATCGTTATTTTCATTCGGCGAGGTCAGCCAGGGGCTGATGTTCAGGCGTTGCTCCATCATGGCGAACCACGGCGCCAACGCATCGGGCGTGTACGTTTCCAGTCCGAAATGCTTTTGCCAGTAGGCCAGCGTAGCGGTGGGGGTACGGAAGCTGGATGTCCAGTTGACGGTAGTGGAGCCGCCGACCGCACGGCCCTGCAGGATGTTGATCGCCTTGTCTTTGGTTTTGCGCGACGCGGATTCTTGATACAAGGCCGGATATGCCTGTGCCTCGCGCATTTTGAAATCCTTCGACGATTTCAGCGGTCCCTCTTCAATCAGCACAACCTTCAATCCGGCCAACGCCAGGATTTCAGCGGTAACGCCGCCTCCCGCACCGGTACCGATAATCGCCACATCGGCTTCGATAATCCGGTTTTCCGCGAGGGTTGCCGCATCGATGACTTTCCAGCCGGCGGCGAGACCCGCCTGAATAGGGTCGGCAATCGGACTCTGGTTTTGATTTGTCGTCATTTTTATGGTCGTCATGGTTTAGCTCAACACTTTCATCGGTCCCGGATAGCCGATCGATTCCCAAGTCGATTCATCGGCGTACCATCCGCCGAGGATCAGATCGTGAAGTGCCTGATAGGCGCTTTGCAGCATTGCAAAACGATGCATGCGCCAACTCTGCAGAAACTCCGTCACGTCATCCGGCGTGGCGTCGGCCCATCGAACCGGTACACCGGCCAGAAGGCGGCGGGTCGGCGCAAAGACGAGCAGGCCGAACAGATCTTGAATCTCTTTCTGAACGATGAGCGGCAATCCGGCAATCGTTTCCTGAGTGCGCGCGATGGCCACGTCGATGGCTTGCGCATCGGCCGGGAGCGCGCCTTGCAGCACCACGCCGACAATCGCGCCCAACGCCGCCTTGCCTTCGGCATCGAGTATGAACTTGCCAGGCGGTGCGCGGCCTGCCGTGGCGCGGTAAACGCCGCCTGCGGTCGCCAGGATTATCGTACCGGCCAAACCGGCTTTCAGAAAGGTGCGGCGGGATGCTGTGATTGCCATATTTTTATTTTGATGGGTTGTGAAGATCAATGATAAACCTGTTGTGCCTCAAGCCGCGGATTGGAGAATGCTTGCTTCGTTCACCATATCAATTTGTTCTGGACTCAAGAACTGGTGCGCATACCGCAGATAGACCTTGCTCTGTACAAAAATATCGAATAAATCAGGATCGATATGTCCGTTAATGCGGAATTTCTTCATGATTTGCAATGACTCCGACAGGGTTTTACCCGGCTTGTAGGGACGGTCGCTTGCGGTGAGCGCTTCAAAAATATCCGCGATGCCCATGATACGCGCCTGGACCGACATTTCATCACGGGTCAGGCCGCGCGGATAGCCTTTCCCATCCATGCGTTCGTGATGTCCACCAGCATATTCCGGTACCCGCTTCAAATGTTTGACCCATGGCAGGCTTTCGAGCATCTTGATCGTGACAACGATATGGTGGTTGATGATGTCGCGTTCAGCCTTGCCGAGCGTTCCGGAACGGATCGTCAGATTATCCATCTCGTTGGCGGTGAGGAAATCGACCGTGTCGCCATTCGGATTCGTCCATTTGCGCTTGGTGCCGATGTCGCGTACCGCCTGCCGATCTTTCTCTTCCATGGTTTCGCTTCCGGTATTGGCGTGCTGTAAAAACGCACGATCTTGTTCCAACGCATCAAGTTGTTGCTTGAATCCGGATTCAAGCGAACGTTCGGTCAACGGATCGGTTGGAATGCGCAGTGCCAGCCTTGCCTTGAGCATGGCGATCTCCGCATCGCGTTTCAATACTTCGAAGCGGGTATCGACCAGATCAATGCGGTCGTAGATGGTTTCCAGTTTGGTCGCCTTGTCGACGATGTGCACCGGCGTCGTGATCTTGCCGCAATCGTGCAATAGCCCGGCGATTTTGAGTTCATAGCGATCCTGATCTGTCATCCTGAATGACGCGAACGGCCCGTCTTCAGCGTTCGCTACCGCCTCTGCCAGCATCATTGTCAATGTCGGCACACGTTGGCAGTGCCCGCCGGTATAGGCTGATTTGTCGTCAATCGCGAAATTGATCATGTCAATGAACGATTCGAACAACTTTTCCTGCTGCAGGGTCAGTTGGCGATTCGAAACCGCGATCGACGCCTGCGATGCGAGCGATTCCACCAGTCTTTGCGACTCGGAAGAAAACGCAATGACATCACCCATGTTCTGGTCCAGCGCATTGATCAATTGCAAGACGCCGATGAGTTCACTTTCGTGATTTTTCATCGGCACGGTCAGAAATGATTTCGAGCGATAACCGGTCCTGGAGTCGAAGCTGCGGGTTCCGGAAAAATCGAAATTTTCCGCAGCATACGCATCGGAAATGTTGATAGTGCATTTATGAAGCGCACAATACACAGCGACCATCGATTCATTTGGCGAGCCATCCGGTTGGGCAAGCGGCAGCGGCTGAAATGGAATCGGGTTTCCCGACGTACCGCCCATGGTGATGTTCAGGCTGTTACTGTGCAGAATTTCAAACTTCAGATGGGTTCCATCTTCATCCAGCAAGTAGAGAGTGCCGCCGTCTGCGTTAGTAATTTGCTTGGCGGCGATCAGGATTTTTTCCAGCAGGCGGTTGATATCCCGCTCGCTCGATAGCGCGGCACCGATCTCGTTGAGTTGCTCAAAGCGGAGCAAGAGATCGTCGATGGTGCTCACACTGCTATCCATTTATTTAATGCAGACCTGACGTACCTGCTTGATATCGGTCGCGCCGGAGAGCACTTTTTCAATACCGTCCATCTTCAGCGTAAGCATGCCGTCTTCCAGCGCTGCCGCCAGCAGTTGCGCCACTCGTGCGTGTTCCTGAAGCAGTTTCTTTATCTTGTCGGAGCCCACCATCAGTTCGTGCAGGCCGACTCGTCCCTTGTAGCCCTTGCCGCATTGGTCGCAGCCCACAGCACGATAAAGCGTGAACTGACCCTTGTCGTCCGCATATTTTTTCTTCCATCCTTCTCGTACCGCATTTTTTCCTGCCTGCGGATCCTTGATGAAGGTATCGGTATTCAGCAATTCTTCGCAATACTCGGTCAGCAACTGCTCGACTTCGTCCGCGCCGGGATGGTAAGCCGTCTTGCACTTCGAACATAGCCGTTTGGCCAGGCGTTGCGCCAGCACACCGAGCAATGCGTCGGCAAAGTTGAACGGGTCCATGCCCATGTCCAGCAGCCGCACGATCGATTCCGGCGCGCTATTGGTGTGCAGGGTGGCGAATACCAGGTGGCCGGTCAGCGATGCCTCAAGGCCGATCGATACGGTTTCCTTGTCGCGCATTTCGCCGACCATGATGATGTCCGGATCGGCGCGCAGGAATGCACGCATCACTGTGGCGAAATCAAGCCCGGCCTTGCGATTGACCTGAACCTGGCGCAATCCTTTCTGGGTAATTTCGACCGGGTCTTCCGCAGTCCAGATTTTCGTGTCGGGCGTGTTGAGGAAGCTGAGCACCGAATGCAGCGTGGTGGTTTTCCCGGAACCGGTCGGGCCGCAGACAAAAAATATTCCATACGGCTTGCTGACCGTCTCCTTGAGCCGCTCCAGGTTGTAAGGAAGCACGCCGAGCTTGTCGAGCGGGATCGGTTCTCCCGCGGCAAGAATACGCATCACGACGTCCTCGACGCCGCCGGCTGAAGGTATGGTTGCGACCCGCAGTTCGATGTCGAGCGGTCCATATTTCTTGAACTTGATTTTCCCGTCCTGCGGCTTGCGCCGTTCCGAAATGTCGAGATCGCACATGATCTTGATGCGCGCCAAGATTGCGTTCCGATAGCTTGCCGGTATTTCGATGTAATTTTCGAGAGAGCCGTCCTTGCGGAATCGAATGACCGTTTTTTCCTTGCCCGGACTCGGCTCGATATGAATATCGGATGCGCCCTGGCGGTAGGCGTCGACGATGATCTTGTTGACCAGCTTGACCAGTTCATTCTCGGCAGCGGCCGAGATATCGGTCGCCGAAACATCGTTGTTGTCCTCGTCGCCGTCTTCCATCCCTATCAGCATATCGCCGACGGATGTCGGATCATCGGCGATCCCGAAGAACTGATCAATGGTTTGCTTGAATTCAGAATTGGTTATGACGTTGTAGATTGCTCTGGCTTTGGGAAATACATTATTGACGATACGGGCACTCTTTACCTGTTCAGGGTCGGTGGTCAGAATGACCAGGCCGTCCTTGCCATCTTCGATCGGCAACCATCGATTCAGCTCGACGTAATCGCGCTTCATGTTTTTCAGCAGGTCGAGCGGTTTGATTCGCTCCGGTTTGTAGGGCGTATAGGGCACGCCGAAAAACTTGCCAAGTGCATCTCCGACAGCTGAGCGCTTGACCTGGAACTCATTGATCAGAACCTCTTCGACGTCGATGTTTTGCCGTCTCGCGGACCGCGTCGCAAGTTCGAATTCCGGTGCCGACAGTACTCCATCCGAGATCAAAAATTCGTACTTCGAACGAATTCGCTGCACCGGCTTGAGCCTGTGGTTAAACGCAATTGCGAGCGTTGCGCACAGCTCCCGGAGCCCCTCCTCGGCGATCGGATCAAAAGGCCCGCCCAAACGGTTATTGATTAGCTGTATCACGCCGAGCAACTCACCTGTTTGCGCGTTGATCAAAGGAGCGACCAGCATTTCCCTGGTGCGATATCCGGTGCGTTTATCCACTTCCTGCAGAAAGTGCAGGCCAGGCGAATGCATCTTCAGCTCCGCATCGTCGTAGACGTCTCTTATGTTGACGGTGCGCTTGAAAAGCGCGACAAAGCCCGCCACGCTTTGTTCGGATACCGGCAACTGCAGGTCGGTAAATGAGGTAAGCCCGGTTTTGATTTTGGAAACAATGAAGTCCCGGCCGTCGCTCAGTACATAAATGGTAAGCCGATCGCAATGAAACAAATTGGAGATGTCCAGCGACAGATCGAGCATGATCTCGTCGACGTTGGCGGTCGCATGGATCTTGTTGGTAACCGCCTGAAGCTTTTTGAAAAACTCCAGGCGGCCGTTGACGTCTGCCCCACCAGCCTGCTGTGTTCCTAAAACTGCGCTCATGTCATTTCACCGTTCGTCATTGAATCGTTAAAATTCGAATACTTGATTGTTTTGCAGCATGCGCGGTTTGCGTTTGCCGATGCTTTCCTGTATCTCCTGCATCGTAATCTCGCCGCGACCGGGCTTCAAATGCGTAATGAATATTTCCGGATTACGCTGCAGTTTTTGAAGTTCCTCGTCGAGCATGCTGGGGCAAAGATGTTTGGATACGACGGCAAGTTGTCTGTCGCTGTTGGAGAACGCGGTTTCGATAATCAGGTAGCGCAGATCGGTGATCTTGTTCAGTTCGCGCCAGAAATCGTCGTTGGTAGTGGTATCGCCGGTGAATACCAGGCTCGCACGTCCATTGTCGAGGCGGTAGCCGACGGCGGGAACGGTATGCGTAGCAGGCAGCGCGGTAATCCTGCGTTCTCCGAGCATGACGTGCTCACCTAATCGAATGGCGCGGAAACGAAGATAAGGATTATTCGCATTAGGAATTTCGCTGAAGTCGGGCCAGATCGACCAGTTGAAAATATGCGTTCTGATGAGGTCTTGCGTCGCCTGGGTTGCATACATTGTCAACGGCTTGGCGCGCAGATCGCCGACAGCATCAAGAATGAACGGCAAAAAGGCAATATGGTCCAGATGCGAATGGGTGATGAAAACATGATCGATCAGTGCCAATTCCGCGATTTCGAGTTCGCCCACCCCTGTGCCGGCGTCGATCAAAATATCGTGATCGACCAGCATCGAGGTCGTACGCAGATGGCGTCCGCCGATTCCACCGCTGCAGCCAAGGATTCTTACCTTCATTTCTTATCGACCTATTTTGTATCGAGCCTGGTGACGCCGGCCCACGCAGCATTCGGGGCGTCCTTGCGGAATGCGGCAATCCGCTCCCTGTACAGTTCATAAAGTCGGCAATCCGGCTGCATTTGAACAAGGGTATCAAGTACCGAGTCGGCCTGTTGCCATGCCTGTTTCCGATAATGTTGCAACAGTTGATTCCACAGATCCAGCTCTTCCAGCGCATCCTCGGATAGCTGACCTTTACGGCCGAGCGGTTCGAAGATAGCGACCGGCTCTTCTTTTCCCACGACCTGCACCAGGTCCAGTTCCTTGAAAAGGATATCGTCGACTGCGCGGCGGGTAGCTTCGCCGACAATGATACCGACGCCATACTGTTTGGTGATGCTTTCCAGGCGTGAGCCGAGATTGACTGCATCTCCCATCACGGTATAAGCCTTGCGCACTACCGATCCCATATCGCCAACGGTCATGCTGCCGGTGTTGATGCCGATACCGATCTTTATCTCCGGCATACCTTTTGTGATCAGGTTGCGATTGAGTTCGACCAGCGCTTGCAGCATTTCCAGCGCGGTGACGACTGCATTGCGCGCATGGCCGGAATCACTTACCGGAGCGCCCCAGAACGCCATGATTGCATCACCAATGTATTTGTCAAGCGTGCCCCGGTGTCTGCGTATCACCAGCGTCATGGCGCTCAAATATTCGTTCATCAGGTACGCTAGCTGATCCGGTTCCATGCGTTCAGACATGGCGGTGAATCCTCGGATGTCCGAAAATAATACCGTCAATTCGGCTTTGCGGCCCGCCATGCTGTAGCTCTGCGGATTGCGGCTCATTTCTTCCACTAGCTCCGGAGGAACGTACTGACCGAACAATTCCGTAAATTGGCGTTTTGCCCTGGATTCGACAAAGTAGCCGTACGACATGTTCAGGACGAACAAGCCGCTCACCAGCAACAGGCTTGCGGCTAGCGGCTGAACCCAATTGGCGTATTGCCACAATCCGAGATTGGTACCAAGGACGGCAACCAGAACCAGAAGTGTAGCTAGTGTGGCTCGTAACGGAGAGCGCCAAGGAAAAAGAAAAATCATCAACCCGCCCACAAGCAGCAGGAATATGAATTCGACGGCCACGGCATACTGCGGTTTAAGTTTGATGGTGTTGTCCAGCATGCCGGTGATGAGGTTGGCATGTACTTCTACACCTGGATACACCTTGCCAACCGGTGTTGTTCTTTCATCCGTCAATCCGGGAGCAGAGGTGCCGACAAGCGCTATTCGCCCCTGGAGTTGTTCCGGCTTGATACGGTCGGCCAATATATCCGCGATTGAATAATAGCGATAGCTTTTCACATAGCCGCGGTACGGCACCAGAGCCGCCATGTTCCCATCCACCGGAATCCGCATCGTGCCTCGGGTGGTCGGTAAATCCAGCCAGTCGATCGCCCCATAGCCGTCCGAAGAAGATCCATCGGCGCCATCGATTCCAGGAACGATGTCCGGGCTTCCCAGCAACGCGCGTACCATGGCAAGCGAAAAGCTTTCATAGAAATTCTGATCGTATTTAACAAGCAGAGGCACGCGCCGTACGCTTCCGTCAGACTCGGTATCCGGATTGACGTAACCGGCCCCCATGCTAACCTGTTGGAATTGCGGAAGGATACCGCCGTAGTTTGACCAGGTGAAAACAGCGGAATCTCGACCTTTGAGAGCTGGCCCCGTCAGCACCGGTGGCGGGATTGCGCCGCTGTTGCTGCCTTCATTGGCGAAATAATACCCAAGAATCACCGGTCTTCCTTGCAAGGACTTGGCGAACAGTTTGTCGTAGTCGAGTTGCGGACGCAGCTGAGTCAATGTCGCCAGATATTGCTGATTATTCTTGAGTCTGTTTCCTCCCAATTCTTCCAGAACCCTTAGCCCGGAACTTTCGTCAGGCTCCGCAAGAAAGACATCGAATCCCAGTGCCCGAATGCCGTATTGATCGAACAGCTTGTTGACCAAGGTCGCCATCCGGTCGCGGCCCCATGGCCACCGGCCGATCTCGGCCAAGCTCTTTTCGTCGATATCGAGAATGACCAGACGTTCGTCTACCGTTTTCGGCATGGTCAGCTGTATTTTCGTATCGTACAAACGCTGATCAAGGGAGCTGATAACCGATAACTTGTAAATTTCGCCTGCGTGGAGCAAAAGCACAAGCAGGATCAATAGTCCGAGTGCAAAGCGGATGACATGTTGTCTCAAAAGCGATTTCCCTTCGCTTGGCGTTTTTCAAATGGCTTTTGTATTGTTTCCGCTTGCGTTAGCGGACGCCCAAATCTGACAATCGCCGCTGGCTAAGTCAGTACCGTTTCAAACTCGCGGGCAGTAGCTTGGAATCGTACACTGTTTTCCAGACATTCGGCCCTGTTCGTGGCAACGGCGTGTAGGTTATCGTAGCAAGCGTCTGATTCATCGGACATCTCGCTATTGCGAGGCTGTGAGAATGAGCGCGCTCAACGGGGTAATCTCGCCCAATCGTTCCGGGAAAAAATCAGGGTGAAGCAGGGGTGCCGGAGAGATCGGATACGACCAGGCGCGTACCTGCCAGCCGGTCATGGATAAACTGGCGATGCGGGTCGAGATAGATTGCGAGCGCCCAGATCGCCATATTGGCCAATGGGATCAGGATCAGCATCGATGTTTTCGCGCCAAGCAGCCAGGCCAGAGCAAGGCCGGGCACAAACCATAGCCAAGCGAAAAAATAGCGGATGGTCGCGCGCCAAAATCTCGCCGGCTTGCCGCTGACATCGACCAGACGAATTTTCCAGGTTTTCATTGCCAGTGTCTGGCCGCCGTGTGTCCAGAACCAAATGAAATAGACGCCCAGCACCAGAAATAGCCAGTCTTGCAATGCGCCGCGCAGATACAGTGCGTGGCGCTGTTCCAGCAAGATGGAAAATATCAGGACTGCGATGAACAGGACTGCAAACACCAGCATGGCTTCATACAGCATACTGGCGAGACGGCGCTTCAATGATGGGGCTGCGATAGTATTCAAGGGCAGAACTTACTTGGTTGAAGGTTGTTGAGGCGGCTGATTTGCCGCTGCATTGGTCCGCGTCGACTCACGCGAGGGATTGGTGTCGGAATTGCGGGGTGGTTTCGCCGGAGGCGTCAACTTTCCTTCTGTTTGAGCCGCAGGAGGAAGATTGGTAATTCTTTTCTTGACTGCCGCATCGTCGGCCAGTTTCTTTTTTTGATCTTCGGGTAATTGCTGATATTGCCTCCATTCTGCCGCTTTTTGATCCGGGTTCAGCTTTTTTGCATGAGAGTAGCTTTCACGCGCAACTCGTCGTTGCTCCGGTGTGAGCTTGATCCAGTCGCGCATTCGGTCTTGCAGGCGAGCTTGCTGGTCCGGCTTCAATGATGGGAATTTAGCGCTTATCGCCAGCCATTTTTTTTTCTGGCTGGCGGTTAGCTTATCCCATTCGTCGGCTAATGGCGCAAGCGCCTGTTGTTGTGGCGGACTCAGTTCGGTCCACCGTGGCTTTTCCGGAAGATTCGGCGCCGGTTTGGCGCACGCATAGCCGGCTGCGCCAATCGCAATCGCGGCAATAATGCATGTCGCTTGCGCAACGCGGCTGAAAGCTCGTGCAAAAACTCTTGTCATGCCTATTCTCCCCGTTTGGCGAGATACGCATTGAATCCATGATCGAGGTATGCTGAAAGCGGCAGTTCATCAGACAAGACCAAGGCATCGAGTTCGGCAATGTCGCGGATACGCTGTTGTTGTTCAAATTGATAAATAATCGTCAGCCCGGCTGCTAAAACAATAGCCGGAACCATTAATCCAAAGCGCGCAATGAAAGAAAAGCGCTGGTTAAATTGATCGCCTACATGACTTGCAAGTTTGCTCGATATGGCTACCCGTTGTTTCGGCGCTTCGCTATTTTTGAAAGATAATGCAATTTTGCGGGAAGAAGCGAGTCGTTCCACGGTGGAAGGCGGAAGATTGTCCAGGTTTTCATTAAGTGCATGACGCACTTTATATGCAAAATTGAGTTGTTTGGCGTTCATAAAGTAATTCCTTTGGCTCTTAATGCCTGGGCCAGCGCATGGGTTGCTCGAGAGCAATGTGTTTTGACGCTCCCCTCCGAACATCCCATTACCGCCGCTGTTTCGGCGACATCCATATCCTGCCAATAACGCATGAGAAACGCTTCTCGTTGACGGGCCGGGAGTTTTTGTACTTCTTCATCGATTGCCGCAAGAATCTGGTGCCGACCGACTTTGTCTTCGCTGGATTCCGAAGCATCGGAACCCTCTTCAGCCTCATGTGTGTCAAGCAGATCGAAATCTTCACTATCTTCCGAACGTGGAACCAGGCTGGAGAACAGGCTGATCCATGTGCCGCGCACTTTTTCGCGGCGAAAATAATCATGGATCGTGTTTTGCAAAATACGCTGAAACAGCAACGGTAGTTCTGCAGCAGGCTTGTCGCCATATTTCCCGGCCAGCTTGATCATCGCATCCTGCACAATATCCAGTGCCGACTCGTCCTTGCGAACCGCATACAAAGCCTGCTTGAATGCCCGGCGCTCTACGCTTTCAAGAAAAGTGGAAAGTTCTTTGTCGGTTGCCATGCGATACGGCGCGATTTGTTTTTGGGCTGAAGGTGGATTGATTGTAGGGGCCGGTTCGTGTACTCATGGTCGTGCTCGAAACTGTGCGAATCCTAGCAAAAAAGCCCTTGCTTGTGCGTGTTTTTTGCTCAAAATGCTTGATTTCAAAGGGATTTCGAAGAATTTGACTTGACCAAAATGGTGCGACGCATTAACGTAGCAATCCCTTCGTCATCTCGAAGGGATCTTTGCGCTTTTCGAGCGCGGCGCATGATGCCGCCACCCGATCAGACGCGCTTTATTTGAAAGTTGTTTGCTCTAACCCGCGCCACAAGCGTGAGGAATCCGCAGCGGTACTTCGGAATCTCCGGCTGAACGAGTCGCGTTGAGCGCCGGTTTGAACCACATTCACGAATGTGCGACGAATCGGCGCAACCCGCACAAAAAAGGGAAGCCCCAGATCCATCGATGCCCTGTAATTTCGCAAGGAGAGAGCATCCGATCAATCTCCAATGGACCTTGAAAGGAATGTGGTATGAATTCAGAAATAACCGGCGCGGAAATTGTCGTGCGCTGCCTGGCCGAAGAGGGTGTCGAGCATGTATTCGGCTATCCCGGTGGCGCAGTGCTTTACATTTACGACGCAATCTTCAACCAGGATAAGTTCCAGCATATCCTGGTACGTCATGAGCAGGCTGCGGTTCACGCAGCGGATGCTTACTCACGGAGTTCGAATAAGGTCGGCGTTGCTCTGGTGACTTCCGGTCCCGGTGTCACCAATGCGGTTACCGGGCTGGCGACGGCTTACATGGATTCGATTCCAATGGTCGTCATTTCGGGCCAGGTTCCATCGCATGCAATCGGGCAGGATGCATTCCAGGAATGCGATACCGTGGGCATTACGCGTCCTTGCGTCAAGCACAATTTCCTCGTCAAGGACGTCAAGGACTTGGCCGCGACGATGAAAAAGGCGTTCTATATCGCCACCACCGGCCGTCCCGGACCGGTCCTGGTCGACATTCCCAAAGACATCACGATGCACAAGTGCGCGTACGAGTATCCGAAAGAACTCGATATGCGCTCATACAAGCCGGTCGATAAAGGACACTCCGGGCAAATCCGCAAGGCTTTGCAACTGCTTTTGCAGGCCGAGCGTCCGATGATCTATACCGGCGGCGGCGTCATTCTTGCCAATGCGGCGCCCGAGCTGAACAAGCTGGTCGACCGGCTGGGCTTCCCGTGCACGAATACCTTGATGGGTCTTGGTGCCTACAAGGCATCCAGCGAAAACTTCGTCGGCATGCCGGGAATGCATGGCACTTACGAAGCCAACATGGCGATGCAGCACTGCGACGTATTGATCGCCATCGGCGCGCGTTTCGACGACCGCGTGATCGGCAATCCAAAACATTTCGCGTCGCATCCGCGCAAGATCATCCATATCGACATCGATCCGTCATCGATTTCAAAGCGCGTCAAGGTTGATATCCCAATCGTCGGCAATGTAAAAGACGTGTTGCAGGATCTGCTGGCGCAACTGGATGCAGCGGAGGCAGCCTCATCGTCGAAACCCGACGCTGGCGCGCTTGCCAATTGGTGGAAACAGATCAACGAATGGCGCGGTCGTAACTGCCTGAAATATCCGACGTCAAACGAGGTCATCAAGCCGCAATCCGTGGTGGAAAAAGTATGGGAGATCACCAAGGGTGATGCTTTCATTACTTCCGACGTCGGACAGCACCAGATGTGGGCGGCACAATATTACCGCTTCGACAAGCCGCGCCGCTGGATCAACTCGGGCGGCCTGGGCACGATGGGTGTCGGATTGCCATACGCGATGGGCGTGCAAATGGCCAATCCAGGATCTACCGTCGCTTGTATTACCGGCGAAGCATCGATCCAGATGTGCATCCAGGAGTTGGCGACTTGCAAGCAATACCATTTGACGCCCAAGATCATTTTGCTGAACAACCGATTCCTCGGCATGGTGCGGCAATGGCAGCAGATCGATTACGGTTCACGCTATTCGGAGTCGTACATGGATTCGCTGCCCGACTTCACCATGCTGGCCGAGTCTTTCGGCCATGTCGGCATGAAGATTGAAAATCCGGGTGACGTCGACGGTGCGCTGAAAGAGGCGTTCGGGATGAAAGACAGACTGGTTTTCATGAATTTCATCACGGACCAGACCGAAAATGTGTGGCCGATGGTCAAAGCCGGCAAAGGCCTGACTGAAATGCTGTTGGGTTCGGAGGATCTGTAACCATGCGACATATCATCTCTGTATTGCTGGAAAATGAAGCGGGCGCATTGTCGCGCGTGGTCGGATTGTTTTCGGCGCGCGGTTACAATATCGAAACTTTGACAGTCGCTCCAACCGAAGATGCGACCTTGTCGCGCATGACGATCGTTACTTCCGGCTCGGATGACGTGATCGAACAGATCACCAAACACCTGAACCGCCTGATCGAAGTCGTCAAGGTCGTCGATCTTACCGAAGGCGCGCATATCGAGCGTGAACTGATGCTGATCAAGGTGCGCGCGGTCGGCAAGGAGCGCGAAGAAATGAAGCGTACCGCGGATATTTTCCGCGGACGCGTCATCGATGTCACCGAGAAAACGTACACGATCGAACTGACCGGTAACAAGACCAAGCTCGACGCATTCATCGATTCAATCGATCATGCCTCGATTCTGGAAACGGTTCGTACCGGCGGGTCCGGAATCGGACGCGGCGAGCGTATTCTCAAGGTTTAATTCAGTCCACACCAACAATTCAAATTCATAAATTCATTTAGGAACATCATGAAAGTTTTCTACGATAAAGACTGCGACCTGTCCCTCATCAAAGGCAAGAACGTCGCCATCATCGGCTACGGTTCACAAGGCCATGCGCATGCGCAGAACCTGAACGACTCCGGTTGCAAAGTGACGGTCGGCCTGCGTAAAGACGGCGCCTCTTGGAACAAGGTCAAGAATGCCGGCTTGAACGTTGCGGAAGTCAACGATGCAGTCAAGGCAGCCGACGTCATCATGATTCTTTTGCCGGACGAAAACATTGCGCAGGTGTACAACGAAAATGTGGCGCCGCATGCAAAAGAAGGCGCAGTGCTGGCGTTTGCGCATGGTTTCAACGTGCATTACGGTCAAGTCGTGCCGCGTGCAGATCTGGACGTGATCATGATTGCACCAAAGGCGCCAGGCCACACCGTACGCTCTACTTATGCTCAAGGCGGCGGCGTGCCCCACCTGATCGCCATCTATCAAGACAAGTCCGGCATTGCTCGCGATATCGCGCTGTCCTATGCAATGGCCAATGGCGGCGGTCGCGCCGGCATCATCGAAACCAACTTCCGTGAAGAAACCGAGACCGATTTGTTCGGCGAGCAGGCAGTCCTGTGCGGCGGTACGGTCGAACTGATCAAGGCTGGCTTCGAGACGCTGGTGGAAGCCGGTTACGCACCGGAAATGGCTTATTTCGAATGCCTGCATGAGCTGAAGTTGATCGTCGATCTGATTTATGAAGGCGGCATCGCCAACATGAATTATTCGATTTCGAACAATGCCGAATATGGCGAATACGTTACTGGTCCGCGTATCGTGACCGAAGACACCAAGAATGCAATGCGCCAGTGCTTGAAGGATATTCAAACCGGCGAATATGCAAAAAGCTTCATTCTGGAAAACAAGGCCGGTGCACCGACCCTGATTTCACGTCGCCGTTTGACCGCTGAACACCAGATTGAAGAAGTCGGCAGCAAGCTGCGTGCGATGATGCCTTGGATCGCAAAAAACAAGCTGGTCGATCAATCGAAGAACTAAAGCGTTAATCAGGCCGGGCATCATGCGGGTTGTGCTTGCAAGCACAACCCGCGCTCGGCCGAAGATCTGTGCGCGGGCACAGATCTTTTGATCGGCCTCCCGTGCCTTGGATCGCAAAAAACAAGCTGGTCGATCAATCGAAGAACTAAAGCGTTAATCACGCCCGGCGCGGGCGCAGATCTTTTGATCGAGCACCCGCGCCTTGAATTGCTAGAAACGAGCTGGAAAATCAATCGAAGAACCAGGATAATCGTAACAATCTGAACAATTGATTGCGGAAATTTTTTGATGTTGTAAATTAAGGGGCGTACTTTGAGTATCGCCCTTTTTTATTGGAGAAACCGCATGTCGCGAATGATTAGTGGATTGATGTTTTCAATTTTGTTCGGCGCCAGTCTGATCGGATATGCACAGCCGGCGATCCAAACCAGTGGCGCGTTGATTATCGTTCCAGCCTATGGTGAAGTCAGACACGCCAATGACGAAGCGCGCATTACACTGATGATCGAGGAACAAGACAAGGACAAGTCGGTTGCCGCTTCCCGAGTCAATCAAAAGATGAAGCAGGGCACCGATATCGTCAAACGGGAAGATCCGGCCGCAACTCTCAAGACACACGGGTATTACACGTATCCGGTGTATGCGGATGATCAGCCGAGACAAAACAACAAGGCGCGTCCGCCGGTCGCCTGGCGGGTCGGGCAGTATCTCGAAGTGACCACCACGAATCTGAACGGCTTGCCGAAAACCGTGGCGGCGGCACAGCGGCTGCTTGCGCTCAACGGCCTTCGGTTCGGCTTGACTGAGGCCACCAGAAAGAAACTGGACGAACAACGTATCGCCGCCGCTTACAAGGATTTGACAGATCGCATCGCCGCGATTGCGAAAACCATGGGACGTACCATGTCGGACACGGTACTTGAAACCGTGGACTTCGAGGGCTCCGGGAATTATGCGCAAAAACAGGATGGGGTCGCATCGGCGATGAGCATGCGTTCATCCGGAATGCAGGAAGCGGCGCCGGTAGAAGAGCCGAGCTTTGAGCCCGGCGAAACCACGCTGGAAATGCGCGTGGTTGGCAAAGTCAAATTCAAATGAAGCAGCCGGGCCGATACGGCAATTCGTGGAATTCGAGACAGCGATGATTGCCAAACGGCGAGCGTGAAAACCGACCGCGACGACAGAAGCCAGGCGCATTGTTTGACATGAACCATTTGAGACCGGCTAACAAGAGATTACATTTTTCCTGAGGTCGTCTAGAATAGCGACGCTTTCTGACTGATTCATACTCATCACAACCTGAGACAATATTGAATGATATTCCGCATTCCATTAATGTTCGTGAAGGCTGGCATTTTCTGGGCATCGCGGTAGCGGTTGCTGCATTGATGATTTTTTGTTCGGTTCATGGTCGATTCCGTTCCGGATCATCGCGTTATTCCCACTGGAATTTTTCGTGACCCGCTGTGCGTGATTTCGCACAATCCGAATGCGATTCGGGCGAAATTCTGACATCGCTTTCTAATTTTTGATATCCAAAAACAGGATCCATATGGCAACCTTCAATCGTCGCAAAGCAAAAACAAGCGCGACGCAGTTTCCGAAAGTGCCCCGATCGTACAAGCATAGTCTGCGCCGTCCCCAACTGGACGACCATGAACCGGTTCGACCGACGTTGCGTAGGCGAAGTATCTACCTGTTGCCGAACGCATTTACGACGGCAGGATTGTTTTGCGGTTTCTATGCAGTCGTGATGGCGATGAATTTGAAATTCGATCATGCATCGATCGCGATATTCGCGGCGATGGTGCTGGATGCGATCGACGGCCGTGTCGCGCGGTTGACTCACACGCAAAGTGAATTCGGTGCGCAGTACGACAGTCTGGCCGACATGGTGTCATTCGGCGCCGCCCCGGCGTTGATCGTCTATGAATGGTCGCTGCGCGGATTGGGTAAATGGGGCTGGCTGGCAGCCTTCGTCTATTGCGCGGGTGCCGCGTTGCGCCTTGCGCGCTTCAACACCAATATCACGGTGGTCGACAAGCGTTATTTTCAGGGTTTGCCTAGTCCTGCCGCCGCTGCTTTGGTGGCCGGATTCATCTGGCTCATGGATGATCTGCGGTTTGCCGGTGCGGATCTGGCCTTGGCGGCATGGGCCATTACCTTGTACGCCGGACTGACAATGGTCACCAATGTTCCGTTTTACAGTTTCAAGGACATCAATTATCGCAAGTCGGTTCCATTCATTGCAATCTTCGTGATTGTCCTGGTGTTCGTCGCAGTGTCGAGTGATCCGCCCAAGGTGCTGTTCGGTTTATTCGTGCTGTACGGTCTGTCCGGTTATGTCATATATTTTTGGCGTTTGTTCAAGGGAAAGCCTGTCAGCATTATCCAGACTGAAAACGAGCATTCCGAAGACAAGGAATAAAGCGCGCATCGCCAATGTAATTTGAAGGTATGCATTTTTCTACCCATGCGCGTAATTTCGCAGAGTTAATGGGCTGTATTGTTCTGCGAATTTGCCGCCATCGTGGATTAGAAGGAAGTGCAACTTATCAAAAAGTTGCACTTTTTCAGAATTGCGCTTATAGTTTTCGCATGTCACGCGAAATCCACATTCCCGTATCCGCTTTGCCAGGCAGCCTGCTTCCAGGTCTGCTGCTATCGTTTTTCCTGCTGCGCTAACGCGCACAACTCCATACCCCCACAATTTGTGTAGTTCGAACGCTCATGCTGAAACCGGCAAGGGCAGGCGAAAAACCATTCAAGTCACCGTTTCAGAATCTTCCCAAGGAGCAAAGCATGGCCGCTAGTTCACCAGAAAAATTGATCATATTCGACACCACATTACGCGATGGAGAACAGTCTCCCGGCGCATCCATGACCAAGGATGAAAAAATCCGCATTGCAAGGCAACTGGAGCGACTCAAAGTGGATGTGATCGAAGCCGGCTTTGCAGCATCGTCCCAGGGAGATTTCGAGGCAATCAGAGCGATCGCCGGGTTGATCAAGGATTCGACTGTTTGTTCCCTGTCGCGCGCCAATGACCGTGATATTTCCCGTGCAGCCGAAGCACTTGCGCCGGCGGCCAGAAAGCGTATTCATACCTTCATCGCAACGTCTCCACTGCATATGGAAAAGAAATTACGGATGACGCCGGATCAGGTGTTCGAACAGGCCAAAATGGCGGTGCGCTTCGCCCGCCAATTCACCGATGATGTCGAATTTAGTCCGGAAGACGGCAGCCGCTCCGAAATGGATTTCTTATGCCGCGTGATTGAAGCAGTGATTGCAGAGGGCGCGACCACGATCAATTTTGCCGATACGGTCGGTTACGCGGTACCTGGGTTGTACGGCAACATGATCAAGACCTTGCGCGAGCGTATTCCCAATTCCGACAAGGCAGTCTGGTCCGTGCACTGCCACAATGACCTTGGCATGGCGGTCGCCAATTCGCTGGCGGGCGTAATGATTGGCGGCGCGCGTCAGGTTGAATGCACAATCAACGGACTCGGCGAACGCGCCGGCAATACCGCGCTAGAAGAGATTGTGATGGCGGTACGTACGCGCAGGGATCACTTCAATCTCGATGTTGCGATCGACACGACCCAGATTGTGCCGACCTCAAAACTGGTTTCCCAGATCACCGGGTTTGCCGTACAGCCGAACAAGGCGGTGGTCGGTGCCAATGCATTTGCACATGCCTCCGGAATACATCAGGATGGTATTTTGAAAGCGCGCGATACGTATGAAATCATGCGCGCCGAAGATGTGGGCTGGGCCGCGAACAAAATCGTGCTGGGTAAGTTGTCGGGCCGCAATGCGTTCAAACAGCGTCTGGACGAACTCGGTATCAAGCTGGATTCGGAAACCGAAGTCAATGCTGCATTTACACGATTCAAGGAACTGGCTGACCGCAAATCGGATATCTTCGATGAAGACATCATGGCTTTGGTTTCGGATGAACAGCATTCGCATGACAATGAATATTATCGATTCGTGTCTTTGTCGCAGCATTCGGAAACCGGCGAGAAACCATCTGCAAAAGTAGTATTTTCGATCGATGGCAAGGAATCGACTTGCGAGGGTCAAGGCAATGGTCCGGTGGATGCGATCGTCAACGCGATCGAATCAAAAACGGCGAGCGGCGCGGAACTACTTTTGTTTTCGGTCAACGCGATTACCACGGGCACACAGTCGCAGGGTGAGGTAACCATGCGTTTATCGAAGGCTGGGCGCATCGTCAACGGTGTCGGTGCGGATCTGGATATCGTCGTGGCGTCTGCCAAGGCTTACCTGTCTGCGCTGAATAAATTGCATTCAAAATCGGAGAAGCTCAATCCCCAATTGTAATCAGCGCAGAAAATACTTCGGCAAGTCAGTGTTTATGCCATTCGGATGAGAAAGATCGTGCTTTGTATGCACGATCTTTCTTTTGAAATGCAATCTTCTTTACTCGATTCCAATTTTGGAAAGAGATCGATGGGGGCTGAAACAATTGCAGCTACAAGCGCCTCAGCACACCGGGCCATCGTGAATCCGGATCAAACCGGAGGTCCGGGCCACCTTGCATTCTTTGCAGGATCCCTTGTCGATCGAAATGAACATGCATCACTGAATTCCATACATTGGCTTCCTTGTACGGGTAAGACCACACTTCCAATCCCGGGAGCGGCAGATAAGATGTATCGCTGGGCGCACCGATTGTTTTAAGTACATCATCCTTGGTCGCCTCGCCAAGCTTGATCGCGGCAAATTTCTGTACAGTAAGAACTTGTTCATATGAAACAAGGCGACCATCCGGATCGAAGCGTGCCATGTAGGTCTGCTGACCCCAGGGTCCTTTCATGTATTCAAGCAACCGCTCATTGCCGTCCAGATAGCGGTGGGTAGGTGTTCCCAGCTTCGATATAACCGTGGATTCGGAATCGCCGGGTTTAACCGGGCTCATTCCAAAAGTTGCGCACGCGGCGAGCAACAGGGAGATAACGACCGACAGGCTCGAGTAGAGAAGTTTCATTGATTTATCCAAAGGATAGTGAAAATCGCGCTAAGTGTTTGAATCGTCATGAGAATTCCGTTATACTGCGCCTCTGGTCGATTTGACCGGTATTTTTAATCGTTTGTTCACGGTGAATAGGGTTGCGACTCTGTACACCGCATGTGAAAGGTAAGTCATGTCAGTAGAAAAAAGCAGCAAAGCCGCAATTATTGCGGATAACGCGCGCGGTCAAAACGATACAGGCTCCCCGGAAGTGCAAGTTGCGCTGCTGACAGCCCGTATCAATGAACTCAACGGCCACTTCAAAGCCCACGCCAAGGATCACCACTCCCGCCGCGGCTTGATCATGATGGTCAATCGTCGTAAAAGCCTGCTTTCGTACTTGAAAGGTAAAGACGCAACCCGTTATCGTGCATTGATTGAAAAACTCGGTCTGCGTAAATAATCTCGTTGCGATACTCTGTCTGGGTTTTATAGCGGAATGCCTGCGTCAGTTTTTACTGATGCGGGCATTTTGTCTTTTTACAGTTTGTAATTCGAACGCTTAGCTTGTCCTGAAATAAGGTGGTACATCACATTCGATGTCGCCCGTGGTGAGGTGAACGACAGCGCCTGAAAATCTGTCGGCAAAAATAGAGAGGAAACACCATGTTTAACAAAGTTACCAAGACCTTCCAATACGGTCAGCATCAAGTAACGCTGGAAACCGGCGAAATTGCTCGTCAGGCATCCGGTGCCGTGCTGGTATCGATCGAAGATACCGTTGTACTTGCGACTGTCGTGGCGCGCAAGGATGCCAAGCCGGGCCAGGATTTTTTCCCGCTGACTGTCGACTACGTTGAGAAAACGTATGCCGCCGGCCGTATTCCAGGCGGATTTTTCAAGCGCGAGGGCCGCCCCTCCGAAAAAGAAACCTTGACCTCGCGGTTGATCGATCGTCCGATCCGTCCGCTGTTTCCCGAAGGTTACCTGAATGAAGTGCAGGTCATCATCCATGTATTGTCGGTCAATCCGGAAATCGATCCAGACATCGCTGCAATGATCGGCGCATCCGCCGCGTTGAGCGTTGCGGGTCTCCCATTCAATGGCCCTGTCGGTGCCGCGCGTGTTGGTTATATTGATGGGCAATACATGCTTAATCCAACCGTGTCGCAATTGGCTGCGTCCGATCTGAATCTGGTGGTTGCAGGTACGGAAATTGCCGTGTTGATGGTTGAGTCCGAGGCCAAGCAATTGTCCGAAGAAATCATGCTCGGTGCAGTCATGTTTGGTCACGAGCAAATGAAAGCCGTGATCGATGCGATTCACGAGCTGGTTCGTGACGGCGGAAAGCCGGAAATCGAATGGAGTCCGGCACCGAAGAACGAGGCACTGATTGCGCGTGTTACGCATTTCGCCGAAGCGAAATTGCGCGAAGCCTATCAAGTCAAAGACAAACAGGCACGCACCGCCAAGCTTAAGGATGCCGTTGCGGAAGTCAATGCCGCGCTGACTGCCGAAGCGGCATCGATCGGCGGCGCGTCGCCGGACTCTTCCGAAGTAGGCAATATCCTGTTCGATCTGGAAGCAAAAATCGTTCGTTCCCAGATTCTTGATGGCGAGCCGCGCATCGATGGCCGCGATACGCGCACTGTACGTCCGATCTCGATTCGTACTGGCGTTCTGCCGCGCACTCACGGTTCGGCTCTGTTTACCCGTGGTGAGACCCAGGCGCTGGTCATCGCGACCTTGGGCACTGCACGCGACGAACAAAAAATCGATGCGTTGATGGGTGAGTACAGTGATCGCTTCATGCTTCATTACAACATGCCTCCGTTCGCCACCGGTGAGACGGGCCGCGTCGGTACGCCGAAGCGCCGCGAAATCGGCCACGGCCGTCTGGCCAAGCGCGCACTGGTTGCTGCCTTGCCGGCTCCGGAAGATTTCAGCTATTCAGTCCGCCTGGTATCCGAGATTACCGAGTCCAATGGTTCGTCGTCGATGGCGTCGGTTTGTGGCGGTTGCCTGGCTCTGATGGATGCGGGTGTGCCGATGCAGGCGCACGTTGCCGGCATCGCAATGGGGTTGATCAAGGATGGCGGTAAATTCGCCGTGCTGAGCGATATCCTCGGCGATGAAGATCATCTGGGCGATATGGATTTCAAGGTGGCCGGTACTGCAAACGGCATTACAGCGCTGCAGATGGATATCAAGATCCAGGGCATCACCAAGGAAATCATGCAGGTTGCACTGGCACAGGCCAAGGAAGGACGCATGCACATCCTTGGCAAGATGCAGGAAGCCGTTCCACATGGCCGCACCGAGCTTTCCAATTTCGCGCCGCGCCTGATCACGGTCAAGATCAATCCGGAAAAAATCCGTGACGTGATCGGCAAAGGCGGTGCGGTGATTCGTGCGCTCACGGAAGAGACCGGCACCCAGATCGACATCAGCGACGAAGGCGTGGTCACTATTGCGTCTGTCGATGCGGCTGCAGGCCAGGAAGCAAAGCGTCGTATTGAAGAGCTGACTGCGTCGGTTGAAGTCGGTAAAGTTTATGATGGCGTGGTGCTCAAGCTGCTCGACTTTGGCGCGATTGTTCAGGTCATCCCGGGCAAAGACGGACTGCTGCATATCAGCCAGATTGCCAATGAGCGTGTCAATGCAGTGGCCGATTATCTGAAAGAAGGTCAACAGGTACGCGTCAAGGTATTGGAAACCGACGATCGCGGTCGTCTGAAGCTTTCGATGAAAGCGGCTGCAGTGGATGCGGGCACTGAATCGGTCCAGGAAGTACAGCAATAAATCTCGTCGAGCGTTTTACGCTTTCGATATAAAGGAACCGCCTGAGGCAATAGCCCAGGCGGTTTTTTCATTGCGTAGTGGAGAAAATCAGCGGACAAGAATTACGGCGCCGTACGCCATGCGCAATCTGTAATCTCCGATTGCCCGGTAGGGGAAACATTTTTTCAGCCGCTCCCATACAATGGCTTATTTTCCCAACGAGGTTCCTTATGCGTGCAATTGAAATTACACAACCCGGCGCTCCCGAAGTATTGAAAATTTGCGAGCGGCCGATACCGGTGCCAAAAGCCGGCGAAATCCTGATTAAAGTTCATGCTGCCGGAATCAACCGTCCCGATCTGCTTCAGCGTACCGGCAACTATCCGGTGCCGCCTGGAGCTTCCGACTTGCCAGGATTGGAAGTGGCGGGCGAGGTCGTCGATGGTGATTGCACAGGCAGCCACTTTAAGATAGGTGACATGGTTTGTGCCCTGGTCCAGGGTGGCGGGTATGCGGAATACTGTGTGGCTCCGGTCGAGCAGGCTTTGCCGGTTCCGAAGGGATTGAGCGCCGTCGAGGCAGCATCGCTGCCGGAAACATTTTTCACCGTCTGGAGCAACGTATTTGATCGCGCCGGATTGACCGGCTCTGAAACCTTGCTGGTGCAAGGCGGCACTTCGGGCATCGGAGTCACGGCCATTCAATTGGCTGCGGCGCTCGGGCATCGCGTGTTTGCCACCGCCGGCTCAGATGAAAAATGCCGTGCTTGCGAGGAACTGGGTGCTGAACGCGCGATCAACTATCGTACCGAGGATTTCGTCGAAATCGTGAAGTCGGCAACTGACGGCAAAGGTGTGGACGTCATCCTCGATATGGTTGCCGGCGATTACATTGGACGTGAAATCAATTGTCTTGCCGACGATGGGCGCTTGGTCATCATCGCATTACTCGGCGGCGCAAAGGCATCGGTTGATTTGAGCCAGATCTTGCGGCGACGCTTGACGATGACCGGGTCGACATTGCGCCCGCGTCCAGTCGCTTTTAAAGCGGCGATTGCAGGCAATTTGTACAAGCATGTATGGCCTTTGTTGGAATCACGCAAAATCAAGCCGGTCATTTATCAAACTTTCCCGTTGGAGCAGGCTGCGCAAGGGCATGCGCTAATGGAAACAAGTACGCATGTAGGCAAGATCATGCTGAAAATAGTTTGAATTGGTCGCACAGTTGAACGAATAGGCTGCGGCATTCATTGACCAGGTGCTTACGGCTCAGCATGATCGTGCCGGCAGTAAGAGTTGCAACATTCCTGTTTGGGCAACGGTACGATTGATCGGCGCGTTTGACCGCATTCCCTATGGCGCGCTAAAATACTAGGTTATTCACATTTCTGGATTTTTATGCGTCGCAAGCTTATTGCCGGTAATTGGAAAATGAATGCCAGCCTCGCGGCGAACACTGCCTTGCTTGCCGGGATCAAAGCCGAACTGAGCCAACAACCGGCATGTGATGTGGCCGTATGCGTGCCGGCCCCGTATTTCGCCCAATGTCAGACCGAATTGGCCGGCAGCGCTATGGCGTGGGGCGGGCAAGACATGTCGGAACATGAATCCGGCGCGTATACCGGCGAAGTGTCCGCTGCAATGCTGCTTGATTTCGGCTGCCGATATGTGATCGTCGGTCATTCCGAGCGCCGCACCTATCATGCTGAAAACGATCAATTGGTTGCAAGGAAGGCCTTGCGTGCATTGAGGTCAGGCTTGATCCCAATCGTCTGTGTCGGTGAAACCTTGAATGAGCGCGAAGCGGGGGATACCGACAAGATCGTGGGGCAACAGATTGACACAGTGCTGGCGGCTATCGATGCAGCCGATCTGGCAGACATCGTGGTCGCTTATGAGCCGGTTTGGGCTATCGGCACAGGCAAGACTGCAACGCCGCAAATGGCGCAGGACGTACATGCAATGCTGCGTAGAAAGTTGATGAAAAAAAATGCCGTGGCAGCATCGCAGGTCAAGATACTGTATGGCGGAAGCATGAAACCGGACAACGCAAAAGAGCTGCTCTCGATGGCTGACATTGACGGCGGCCTGATCGGTGGCGCGGCATTGAAAGCACCTGATTTTCTCGCGATTATTCGAGCCGCATAAATTTGCAACTACTGAATTACTGAATTAAACCAAGACTGGAATTTATTAAATGAACACTATGCTTACTCTCATTATCGTTGTGCAGGTGTTGTCCGCCTTAACCATCATTGGCCTCGTGCTGTTGCAGCATGGTAAAGGCGCCGACATGGGTGCCGCTTTCGGTTCCGGCGCATCCGGCAGCTTGTTTGGTGCAACCGGTTCTTCGAATTTTCTGTCTAAGTCGACAGGTTTCGCCGCTGCGATATTCTTTGCGGCTACATTGGCGTTGGCATTCCTTGGCAATCGCCCTGCGTCCGACATGGGTGTGATGGATAGATTGCCCGCCACCTCCGTCCCTGTGCCTGCAGGTGAAGCGCCACCGGCTGTTCCCGCCGTGCCGGTTCCTGCCACGGCGCCGAGTACGACTGCTCCTGCTTCAGGCACATCAGGCCAGTCGAATCAGATCCCGAAATAGTGGATTGGAGTGCCGGTTCTGCATTTTCATAAATATGAAATATGAATTTGTGCATTGAACAAAAGCATTAAAGCGGGTTAGAATACAGCGCTTATTAAAAATACTGAGACAAATGCCGACGTGGTGAAACTGGTAGACACGCTATCTTGAGGGGGTAGTGGCGCAAGCTGTGCGAGTTCGAGTCTCGCCGTCGGCACCATAATAAAAAGCCAGCGAACGGGACCGCCGCCGCTGGCTTTTTATCGAGAATTTGCTGAAGATGAAGAAAGTTATTTAACCGGCTGTTAAACATACTGGATACTGCGGCGCAATCGTGAACCTCGAAAATTATTTCCCTGTCCTTCTGTTTATTCTTGTCGGTATCGGCGTCGGTATCGTCCCACAATTACTTGGCCGCATCCTCGCGCCGTATAACCCCGACATTGAAAAAAACTCGCCCTATGAATGCGGTTTCGAGGCATTCGAAGACGCGAGAATGAAATTCGACGTGCGATATTATCTCGTCGCAATTTTGTTCATCCTGTTTGATCTTGAAGTTGCATTCCTTGTGCCATGGGCCGTCGCAATGCGCGACATAGGCATGCTCGGCTTCTGGGCGATGATGATTTTTCTTGCAGTGCTCGTTGCAGGCCTCATATTCGAATGGAAGAAGGGTGCCCTTGATTGGGAATGATAAATAATGTCAATTGAAGGCGTATTAAACGAAGGTTTCATCACCACGACAGCAGACAAGCTGATCAACTGGGCGCGTACCGGATCCATGTACCCGATGACGTTCGGCCTGGCTTGTTGCGCGGTCGAAATGATGCATGCGGGCGCTGCCCGTTACGATCTGGAGCGTTTCGGTTTCATGTTCCGTCCGTCGCCGCGCCAGTCCGACGTGATGATAGTCGCCGGCACGCTGTGCAATAAGATGGCGCCGGCGCTGCGCAAAGTCTACGATCAGATGCCTGAGCCGCGCTGGGTGATCTCCATGGGGTCCTGTGCCAACGGCGGCGGCTATTACCATTATTCCTACTCTGTAGTGCGCGGTTGCGACCGGATCGTTCCGGTCGACGTCTACGTGCCAGGCTGCCCACCGACGGCGGAGGCGCTGTTGTACGGCATTTTGCAATTGCATAACAAGATCAAACGCACCAATACGATCGCGCGCTAACGGCGAACACAGAGAAAACATGACGACGAAACTTGAAATCCTTGAAGCCGCTGTGCGCAACGCGCTTGGTGATGATCTTCAAAGTTTGAATGTGGCGCTGGGCGAAATCACCGTTGTGGTCAAGGCTGACAACTATCTATCGGCGATGCGCGCGTTGCGTGATCATGCCGATTTGGGTTTTGAGGAATTGATCGATCTTTGCGGCGTTGATTATTCATCTTATGGCGATGGCGTCTGGGAAGGCCCTCGCTTTGCGGTGGTTTCGCATCTGCTGTCGATCGCACACAACTGGCGTTTGCGTGTGCGAGTGTTCGCGCCGGATGATGAGCTGCCGATCGTCGCTTCCTTAATCGACGTCTGGTCGTCCGCGGAATGGTATGAGCGCGAAGCATTCGACTTTTTCGGCATTCTGTTTGACGGCCACAACGACTTGCGCCGTATTTTGACCGACTATGGATTTATCGGTCATCCGTTCCGCAAGGATTTTCCGGTCACCGGCTATGTCGAGATGCGCTACGATTCGGAGCAAAAACGCGTAATTTACCAGCCTGTCACCATCGAGCCGCGCGAGAACGTTGCACGCGTGATTCGCGAAGAACATTACGGGGTGAAGTAATGGCTGAAATTAAAAATTACACTCTGAATTTTGGTCCGCAGCATCCATCCGCGCACGGCGTGCTGCGCCTGGTGCTGGAACTCGACGGCGAAGTAATCCAGCGCGCCGATCCGCATATCGGCTTATTGCATCGCGGCACGGAAAAACTGGCCGAGCAAAAAACCTATCTGCAGTCCTTGCCTTATATGGATCGTCTCGACTACGTGTCGATGATGTGCAATGAGCATGCTTATGTGATGGCGGTCGAGAAGCTGCTCGGGCTCGAAGTGCCGCTGCGGGCGCAATATATCCGCGTGATGTTCGATGAAATCACGCGATTGCTGAACCATCTGCTGTGGCTGGGCTGCCAGGGATTGGATGTCGGCGCGATGGGGCCGTTCCTGTATGCGTTCCGCGACCGCGAAGATTTGATGGACTGCTACGAAGCCGTATCCGGTGCGCGCATGCATGCGGCCTACTATCGTCCGGGCGGCGTGTATCGCGATTTGCCGGATTCGATGCCGAAATATTCTGCATCGATTCTGCGCAACGACAAAGCGATCAAGAAGATGAACGAAAACCGTCAGGGTTCGCTGCTGGATTTCATTGAAGACTTCACCAATCGTTTCCCGACTTACGTCGACGAGTATGAAACACTGCTGACCGACAATCGTATCTGGAAACAGCGGCTGGTGGGAGTCGGTGTGGTTTCGCCGGAGCGCGCCAAGGCGATGGGCTTTACCGGCCCGATGCTGCGCGGATCCGGTATCGAATGGGATTTGCGCAAGAAGCAGCCGTATGAAGTTTATGATTTGCTCGACTTCGACATCCCGGTCGGCGTCAATGGCGATTGCTATGACCGCTACCTGGTGCGCATTGAAGAAATGCGCCAGTCGAACCTGATCATCAAACAGTGCATCGAGTGGCTGCGTAATAATCCGGGTCCGGTCATGACCGATAACCACAAGGTGGCGCCACCTTCGCGTGTCGACATGAAAAGCAATATGGAAGAGTTGATTCATCACTTCAAGCTCTTCACCGAAGGCTTTCACGTGCCACCGGGGGAGGCTTATGCCGCGGTGGAACATCCGAAAGGCGAGTTCGGCGTTTATTTCATTTCGGACGGTGCCAATAAACCGTACCGGATGAAGCTGCGCACGCCTGGATTTGCGCATTTGCAAGGTTTTAACGAAATGACCAAAGGCCACATGCTTACCGATGCCGTGACGATCATCGGTAATCAGGACATCGTGTTCGGAGACATCGACCGCTAGAGGTTGTCAAGGTGGATTGTCAAGCTGTGTAGTTATTCGAGGCAGAAATAATGCTGTTATCAGAACAAGCGTACAAGAAGATCGATCGCGAAATTGCGAAATTTCCTGAGGATCAGCGGCAGTCGGCTGTGATGGCGGCGCTGGCAATTGCACAGGACGAGAAGGGGTGGCTGCCGGCGGAAGTGATGCAGGAAGTGGCCGATTATCTGAAGATGCCGGCGGTCGCGGTGCAGGAAGTCGCGACGTTCTACGCCATGTATAACCTGAAGCCGACCGGTAAATCCAAGATCACGATCTGCACCAATCTGCCATGCGCCTTGTCCGGCGGAGAGCGGGCGGCGCACCATCTGAAACAAAAACTCGGCGTCGGCTACAGGGAAACTACCGCTGACGGCCAATTCACCCTGATGGAAGGCGAATGCATGGGCGCTTGCGGCGATGCACCGGTGCTGCTGGTGAACAATAAGCGCATATGCAACCACATGTCCAATGACAAGATCGATGCGCTGCTGGAGGAACTGAAGAAATGACGACCTGCCTGCACGATCGCCATATCAATCCTCTGATTCTGGCAGGCCTCGATGGCCAGAACTGGCACTTGGCTGATTATGTCAAGCGCGGCGGCTATGAGTCGCTCAAGCGCATATTGAATGAAAAAATCACGCCGGAACAAGTCATCGCCGAATTGAAGGCGTCTGCGTTGCGCGGACGCGGCGGCGCCGGTTTCCCGACCGGATTGAAGTGGAGCTTCATGCCGCGTCAATTCCCGGGACAGAAATACCTGGTATGTAATACAGACGAAGGTGAACCCGGCACATTCAAGGATCGCGACATCATCCGGTACAACCCGCATGCGCTGATCGAAGGCATGGCCATCGGTGCCTATGCGATGGGCACGACTGTGGGCTACAACTACATTCACGGCGAGATCTGGGCCGACTACGAGCGCTTCGAAGAGGCGCTGGAAGAAGCGCGTGCCGCGGGCTTTCTTGGTGACCGTATTCTGGGCAGCGACTTCAAGTTCCAGTTGCACGCGTTCCATGGTTATGGCGCTTACATCTGCGGCGAAGAAACAGCCTTGCTGGAATCGCTCGAAGGAAAAAAAGGGCAACCGCGCTTCAAGCCGCCGTTTCCCGCCAGTTTCGGCTTGTACGGGAAGCCGACCACGATTAATAACACCGAAACATTTGCTGCAGTACCGTTTGTAATGCAGATGGGCGGGCCAGCCTATGCCGCATTGGGCAAACCGAACAACGGCGGGACCAAGATCTTTTCGATGTCCGGCGACGTCGCCAAGCCCGGCAACTACGAAGTGCCGCTCGGCACGCCGTTTGCCACCTTGCTGGAACTCGCCGGCGGCATGCGCGACGGCAAGAAGATCAAGGCGGTCATTCCGGGCGGATCATCGATGCCGGTCTTGACCGGTGAAGTAATGATGGCGACCGACATGGATTACGACTCGATCGCCAAGGCCGGCTCGATGCTTGGTTCCGGCGCTGTGATCGTGATGGATGAAACGCGGTGCATGGTCAAATCGCTGCTGCGTCTTTCGTATTTTTATTACGAAGAATCCTGCGGACAGTGCACCCCTTGCCGCGAAGGCACCGGATGGTTGTATCGGATGGTGCATCGGATCGAACACGGGCAGGGTCGCCCTGATGATCTGGATCTACTCAATTCGGTCGCGGACAATATCCAGGGCCGCACGATATGCGCGCTGGGCGACGCCGCAGCGATGCCGGTACGCGCGATGATCAAGAATTTCCGGGAAGAGTTTGCCTATCACATCGAGCACAAGCGTTGCTTGGTGCCTGCTTACGTTTAAAAGTAAAGCCATGGTCGAAATCGAAATAGACGGCAAAAAAGTTGAAGTGCAAGAAGGCAGCATGGTGATGGATGCTGCCCACAAACTCGGCACTTACATTCCGCATTTTTGCTATCACAAGAAATTATCCATCGCAGCCAATTGCCGCATGTGCCTGGTCGAAGTCGAAAAGGCACCCAAGCCGCTGCCTGCCTGCGCCACACCGGTTACGCCCGGCATGATCGTGCGATCAAATAGCCAAAAGGCGGTCCAGGCGCAAAAAAGCGTGATGGAGTTCTTGCTGATCAATCATCCGCTCGATTGCCCGATTTGCGACCAGGGCGGTGAATGCCAACTGCAGGATATTGCCGTCGGCTACGGACCATCGGCTTCGCGCTACGACGAAGAGAAACGGGTGGTGGTTCCCAAAGATGTCGGGCCGCTGATCTCGATGAAAGAGATGAGCCGCTGCATTCACTGCACCCGCTGCGTACGCTTTGGTCAGGAAATCGCCGGAGTCATGGAATTCGGCATGCTGGGCCGTGGCGAACATGCCGAAATCACTTCGTTCGTCGGCAAGACGGTTGATTCCGAGCTGTCCGGCAACATGATCGACTTGTGTCCGGTCGGCGCGCTGACATCCAAACCGTTCCGTTACAAGGCGCGTACCTGGGAATTGTCCCGCCGCAAGTCGGTCAGCCCGCATGACAGCCTGGGCAGCAACCTGATTGTGCAGGTCAAGAGTGCACAGGTCATGCGAGTGCTTCCGCTGGAAAATGAGGAAATCAATGAATGCTGGCTTTCGGACCGCGATCGCTTCTCGTATGAAGGCTTGAATAGTTCCAAGCGACTGACAACGCCGATGATCAAGCAGAACGGCGAATGGTTCGAAGCCGACTGGCAGGCAGCGCTCGAATACGTGGCGCGTGGCCTGAAAAACATCAAGCAAGAACATGGCGCCGATGCGATCGCATCCTTGGCGACGCCCAACTCGACAGTCGAAGAGCTGGTCTTGCTGAAAAAGCTTACGCACGGCATCGGCTCCGAAAACTTCGATTTCCGCCTGCGTCAATCCGATTTCGCCCTTGACGGCAACGTGATGCCGTGGCTGGGCATGTCGATTGCGCAATTCGGCCAGATCAAGCGCGCTTTCGTCATCGGTTCGTTTCTGCGCAAGGATCATCCTTTGCTGGCTGCGCGTCTGCGCACCGCCGTCAAGACTGGCGCCACGTTGTCGATCCTGCACGCATCCGATGACGATCTGTTGATTCCGGTGGCGAACAAGATGATCGCGGCACCGTCCGACTGGCTGGCCGCGTTGTCCGAAATTGTCGCCGCGATCGCGAAGGCAAAGCAAATCACGGCGCCGGCCGGCTTCGAAAACATCACGGCATCAGACGCGGCGGCAAAGATCGCAGCGAGCCTGCTATCCGGTGACGCATCCGGCAAACCCGGTGCGATCCTGCTTGGTAACGCGGCAGCGCAACACCCGCAGGCATCGGCGCTGCACGCGGCAGCACAGTGGATCGCCAACCAGACAGACGCCAAGCTCGGTTATCTGACCGAAGCGGCCAATACGGTTGGTGGCTACCTGATCAACGCGAACGGAAAGAACGCGGTTCCCGCATTCTCGGTTCCGAAGAAAGCCTACCTGCTGTTGAATGTCGAGGCGGAACTCGACAGCGCAAACCCGCAAGCCGCGCGCGCCGCGCTCGATTCGGCCGAGATGGTGGTTGCAATGTCCGCTTACAAGCATGGACTTGATTACGCCGACGTCCTGCTTCCGATTTCGCCATTTACCGAAACGTCCGGCACCTTCGTCAACTGCGAAGGTCGCGCCCAGAGCTTCAACGGCACCGTCAAGCCGCTGGGTGAGACCCGTCCCGCATGGAAGGTATTGCGCGTTTTGGGCAACATCCTCGACCTGAACGGATTCGATTACGAGACCTCGGAGGCGATCCGCAATGAAGCATTCGGAGACGGTGTCACCGATTTGTCCTCGCGTTTGAATAACCTGTCGACGAAGGTACTTCAAGCCGGCGCCTACAAGTCTGCGGATGGTTCGTTGGAGCGCGTTGCAAACGTGCCGATTTACTTTGCCGACGCAATTGTGCGTCGATCGGAGCCCTTGCAATCGACCGCAGACGCAGTGCCTCCGCAGGCCTGGTTGTCGCGCGACCTCGCGCAAAAGCTGTCGATCAACGACGGCGACAAAGTCAAGGTGTCGCAAGGCACCGGCAAGGCAACCCTGGTTGCGGCGGTCGATGCCCGCCTGCCGGCAAACGTCGTGCGTGTTGCCGCCGCCCACCCGTCGACCGCCACGCTGGGTGCGATGTTCGGCGCGATC
This sequence comes from Burkholderiales bacterium RIFCSPLOWO2_02_FULL_57_36, assembly GCA_001770855.1. Classification (GTDB taxonomy): domain Bacteria; phylum Pseudomonadota; class Gammaproteobacteria; order Burkholderiales; family Burkholderiaceae_D; genus MESE01. The sequence goes on along the minus strand of MESE01000096.1, from coordinate 42,215 downwards.
ACGATTGAAAAAGCAACAGGGGAGAGTATTTAATGGCTCTACTGCCTGAACTTATCGGCACGATCAACACAACCGGCCAAGACCTTTTGGGGCCGACCTGGCCGTTCTTTTGGACGCTGGCGAAAATCCTGCTCGTGACCTTGCCGTTGATGGGTTGCGTCGCTTACCTGACGCTATGGGAGCGCAAGCTGCTGGGCTGGATCCAGATCCGTATCGGCCCGAACCGCGTCGGCCCTGCCGGCTTGCTGCAGCCGATTGCCGATGCGCTGAAACTGCTGTTCAAGGAAATCATTATTCCGACCAAGTCGAACAACGCCTTGTTCGTCATCGGTCCGATCCTGACCATCATGCCGGCACTGGCTGCCTGGGTAGTCATTCCATTCGGGCCTGAAGTGGCCCTGGCAAATGTGAACGCGGGCTTGCTGCTTTTGATGGCAATCACCTCGATGGAGGTCTACGGCATTATCATCGCCGGCTGGGCCTCCAATTCGAAGTACGCGTTCATGGGCGCGATGCGCGCTTCTGCCCAGATGCTGTCGTATGAAATTGCGATGGGCTTCGCGCTCGTGATCGTGCTGATGGTATCAGGCAGTTTGAACCTGACCGATATTGTCATGGGACAGTCGAAAGGCATCTTCGCGGATCAGGGCCTCGGATTCCTGTCGTGGAACTGGTTGCCGCTGCTGCCGATATTCGTGGTCTACCTGGTATCCGGCCTGGCTGAATGCAATCGTCATCCGTTCGACGTGGTCGAAGGCGAGAATGAAATCGTGGGCGGCCACATGGTCGAATACTCGGGCATGTCGTACGCGATGTTCTTCTTGGCCGAATACTCGAACATGATCCTGATTTCGGTGGTCGCCTCGCTGCTGTTCCTGGGCGGCTGGGCCTCGCCCCTGGCAATCCTGGACTTCATCCCTGGCTGGATCTGGCTGGGCATCAAGACATTCTTCGTTGTGTCACTGTTTATCTGGACGCGGGGAACCTTCCCGCGCTATCGCTACGATCAAATCATGCGTCTGGGATGGAAGGTGTTCATTCCGCTGACAGTGATCTATTTGGTGATAGTGGCAGTGTGGATGCAAACGCCATGGAATATTTGGAAATAACGATACGGCGCAAAAGTGTGTCGCGCCGTACTGAAACGGAACGTTAAAGGCTGAATGCAATGGTAGCCAAGATAGAGGCAATAAAAGACTTGTTCGGAAGCCTGATGCTTCGCGAATTATTCAAGGGTTTGGCGCTGACCGGGCGATATGTATTCGCTCGCAAAATCACGGTGCAGTTTCCTGAAGAAAAAACCCCGTTGTCGCCGCGCTTTCGCGGCCTGCACGCGTTACGGCGTTATCCGAACGGTGAGGAACGCTGCATCGCTTGCAAATTATGCGAGGCGGTGTGCCCTGCACTTGCGATCTCGATCGAATCCGAAGAGCGTGAAGACGGATCGCGTCGCACCACCCGTTACGATATCGACCTGACGAAATGCATCTTCTGCGGATTTTGCGAAGAGTCCTGCCCGGTCGACTCGATCGTCGAAACGAATATTCTGGAATACCACGGTGAAAAACGCGGCGATCTTTATTACACCAAGGAGATGCTGCTTGCTATCGGGGATCGCTATGAAAAAGAAATTGCCGCCAATCGGGCTGCCGATGCGCCGTATCGTTGATTTAACTTCACTGGCCGGCGTTTAGCCGGCAACTTGGTCCACTATGGAACTTAAAACTGTCTTTTTTTATGCGTTTTCAGCGATATTGATTTTCGCGGCCACGCGTGTCATCACGGATCGCAACCCGGTTCATGCGGCGTTGTACCTGGTGTTGACATTTTTCTCCGCCGCTGCGATCTGGATTTTATTAAAGGCCGAGTTCCTCGCAATCGTACTGGTGCTGGTGTATGTCGGCGCGGTGATGGTCCTGTTCCTGTTCGTCGTGATGATGCTTGACATTAACATCCCCAAGATGCGTGAGGGATTCTGGCGGTATTTTCCATTCGCGGCCACGATTGGCGTCATCATCGTGCTTGAAATGGCGGCTGTATTGTTTCGCGGATTCTGGGCGCCTGACGCAGCGGTGCCTGCAGCAGCTGCGACGATCGGCGATACCAAGGAACTGGGTAAGCTGATTTATACGCAATATATCTATGCATTCGAAATTGCCGCGCTGTTATTGCTGGTTGCGATTGTTGCCGCCGTGGCGTTGACGCTGCGCCGCCGCAAGGACACCAAGTACTTCGATCCGGGCGTCGCAGTGCGGGTCAAGCGTAATGACCGGATCCGGATCGTCAAGATGAAGTCCGAATCCAACCGTGCCGACAGCGATGCGCCTGCCGCCGCTTTGAACACAGAAAAGAAATAAGAAGGCACTATGGTCCTGTCACTTGCTCACTTCCTGATCCTCGGCGCAATCCTTTTTGCGATTTCGATCGTCGGCATTTTCATGAACCGCAAAAATATCATCATCCTGTTGATGGCGATCGAGTTGATGCTCCTCGCGGTCAACATGAATTTTGTCGCTTTCTCGCATTATCTTGGTGATGCGACCGGGCAGATTTTCGTTTTCTTTATTCTTACTGTGGCTGCTGCGGAATCTGCGATCGGTCTTGCCATCCTGGTGGTGTTGTTCCGAAATCTGGACACCATCAATGTGGAAGATCTCGACAGTCTCAAAGGCTAATCACAAAAACAACGATAAGGCTCATCATGGCGGGGCAACTTAACCCTAACCTTCTGTTGGTCGTACCACTGGCGCCGCTTGTCGGCGCTTTGATTGCCGGCCTGTTCGGCACCAAGTTTTTCGGCAATAAGGTCGGTCGTGCCACATCTCACACCGTCACTATTCTGGGTGTACTGATCTCATTCGTCATCTCGGTCCAAACCTTGATGGCGGTAATGGATGGCGCAACGTATAACGGCACCGTCTATAACTGGATGACGGTTGCCGGCCTCAAGCTGGAAATCGGTTTTCTGATAGACAGTCTCACGGCAATGATGATGTGCGTCGTCACCTTCGTCTCGCTGATGGTCCACATCTACACGGTGGGCTACATGAAAGATGACGATGGTTACAACCGCTTCTTCGCCTACATCTCGCTATTCACGTTTTCGATGTTGATGCTGGTGATGAGCAACAACTTCCTGCAACTGTTCTTCGGCTGGGAAGCAGTCGGACTGGTCTCGTACCTGCTGATCGGTTTCTGGTACACCAGGCCGACCGCGATTTTTGCCAACATGAAAGCATTTTTGGTCAATCGTGTCGGCGACTTCGGTTTCATTCTCGGCATTGGTTTGCTGCTCGCGTATGCGGGCTCGATGAATTACGCTGAAGTTTTTGCCAAAAGAGAAGAGCTTGCGCAATTGACCTTGCCGGGCAGCGACTGGATGCTGCTGACGGTGGCGTGCATTTGTCTATTCATCGGCGCCATGGGCAAGTCCGCGCAATTCCCCTTGCATGTTTGGCTGCCGGATTCGATGGAAGGCCCGACCCCGATCTCCGCGCTGATTCATGCGGCGACCATGGTGACTGCTGGTATTTTCATGGTGGCGCGGATGTCGCCCCTGTTCGAATTGTCTGATACGGCGCTGTCGTTCGTGCTGGTGATCGGAGCAATCACCGCGCTGTTCATGGGCCTCCTCGGGATCATCCAGAACGACATCAAGCGCGTGGTCGCTTATTCGACACTTTCACAATTGGGCTACATGACGGTGGCGCTGGGCGCATCGGCCTACTCGGTGGCGGTGTTCCACCTGATGACGCATGCATTTTTCAAGGCCCTGCTGTTTCTCGGTGCCGGCGCGGTCATCATCAGCATGCACCACGTCCAGGATATTCGCCAAATGGGCGGATTGCGCAAGTACTTGCCGATCACTTGGATTACGTCATTGCTTGGCTCGCTTGCGCTGATCGGTACGCCATTCTTTTCCGGTTTCTATTCCAAGGAAAGCATCATCGAAGCGGTGCACCACGCAAATATCGCCGGCGCGGGATTTGCCTATTTCGCCGTGATGGCAGGTGTATTTGTGACGGCATTCTATTCATTCCGCATGTACTTCCTGGTATTCCATGGCAAGGAGCGTTTCGGACAGCCGCATCACGACCACCACGGGCACGACGATGCACATGCCGACGACCATCACCATGGTCTGGCGCCTGGCGAAAAGCCTCATGAAGCCCCCTGGGTTGTAACACTGCCGCTGATTCTGCTGGCGATCCCTTCCGTAATCATCGGATACATCACCATCGGACCGATGCTGCAGGGTGATTTCTTCAAGGGTGTTATTTTTGTCAGTGATTCGCATCCTGCGATGGCTGAGATTGGAAAGGCCTTCCATGGTGCAATGGCCATGGGCTTGCATGGGTTCGTGACCTTGCCTTTCCTGCTTATGCTGGCTGGTGTTGCTTCGGCCTATTACTGTTATCTGGTCAATCCAAAAGTACCGGCGTGGTTTTACGCAAAATTCCGTGCAGTGCATACGCTGCTGGACAACAAGTACTACATGGACAAGCTGAATGATGTGGTGTTCTCCGGCGGTGCGCGCTTGCTTGGGCGCGGACTGTGGAATGTCGGTGACAAGGCCTTGATCGACGGCCTGATTGTCAACGGCAGTGCGAAATTCGTCGGCTGGGTTTCGGTCATTACCCGCACGTTCCAGACCGGTTACATCTATCACTATGCCTTCACGATGATTATCGGCATTGCGCTGTACCTGGGTTATTTGCTGCTGCTCCCTTACATGAAATAGCGGCGGGTTCCTAAAAGAAAAAAACATGATGCAGTCAACTTTTCCCCTTCTTAGTCTGGCAATCTGGCTCCCGATCGCGTTTGGCGTACTGGTGCTGGCATACGGTCGCGATAACAACCCCGGCATCGCCCGCGGCATTTCACTGGTTGGCGCGCTAGCGAGCTTCTTGGTAACCCTGCCGTTGATACAGCAATTCGACAATGCGGCGCATGGCATGCAGTTTGTCGAGAAATTCTCTTGGATCGAACGATTCAATATTTTCTATTCCCTGGGAATAGATGGAATTTCGCTCTGGTTTATTCCGCTGACGGCTTTTATCACGGTCATTGTCGTGATCGCGGGTTGGGAAGTGATCACGACCAGGGTATCCCAGTACATGGGCGCGTTCCTGATCCTGTCGGGTTTGATGATCGGCGTGTTCTGTGCGCTTGACGGCGTACTGTTCTATGTTTTTTTCGAGGCGACGCTGATTCCGATGTTCATCATCATCGGTGTCTGGGGCGGCGCAAATCGCGTATATGCGGCAGTCAAATTCTTCCTCTATACGTTTTTCGGCTCGCTGCTGATGCTGGTTGCGATCCTTTACCTGTATTTGAAATCCGGCAGCTTCGATATTCTGGTTTGGCATACGCTGCCGATACCGCTATCCGCACAAATATTGATTTTCCTCTCGTTCCTGATGGCATTCGCCGTGAAAGTACCGATGTGGCCGGTACACACCTGGCTGCCGGATGCGCACGTTGAAGCGCCGACCGGCGGCTCGGTCGTCCTGGCTGCGATCATGCTGAAGCTGGGCGGATATGGTTTCCTGAGATTCTCGCTGCCGATTACGCCCGACGCCAGCCATTATTTATCCGGCTTTGTCATTACCTTGTCGCTGATCGCGGTGATTTATATCGGTCTCGTCGCCCTGGTTCAATCCGACATGAAAAAACTGGTCGCCTATTCGTCGATCGCTCATATGGGATTTGTGACGCTGGGTTTCTTCATGTTCAGTGACATGTCGGTTCAGGGCGGCATTGTGCAAATGATTTCGCACGGTTTCGTATCGGGTGCGATGTTTCTGTGTATCGGCGTGCTGTATGACCGCATGCATTCTCGGCAAATTGCCGACTACGGCGGCGTGATCAATACGATGCCGAAATTTGCCGCGTTTTTTGTCTTGTTTTCACTGGCCAATGCCGGGCTGCCTGCAACCTCGGGCTTTATCGGCGAATTCATGGTGATTCTGGGTGCGGTCAAGTTCAACTTCTGGATTGGTATGCTCGCCGCGACCGCATTGATTCTCGGAGCGGCCTACTCGTTATGGCTGGTCAAGCGGGTGATATTCGGCGCGGTCGGCAACGCGCAGGTTGCACAATTGCTCGATCTGAACAAGCGTGAATTCCTGATACTTGGATTGCTGGCGATTGCGGTGATCGGTATGGGTGTTTATCCGGCGCCCTTTACCGATGCCATGCAGATTTCGGTGGCGGACCTGTTAAAGCACGTCGCCCTGTCAAAGGCGCAGTGATGAACACAATCGTAGATGCACAAGCGAATGCAAATAAAGCGGCGATGAAATGAATAATCTGAATCTGATTCCAGCCTATCCCGAAATATTTCTGGCGATTGCGGCCGTGGCAATCCTGTTGATCGACATGTTCCTGTCTGATGCGAAGCGCTATATCACATACTTGATGTCGATTGCGACATTGGGCGTATGCGCCGCGCTGACCATCGCCGAACTCAACACCGGCGCGACCACGTACACGTTCCACAACATGTTCATATCGGACCCGATGTCGAACCTGCTGAAGTTGTTCACTTACCTTGCCGTCGGCCTGACATTGATCTATTCGCGTCAATATGCAACCGAGCGCGGCATGCTGGGCGGCCAATTGGGCGGTGAGTTTTATGTGCTTGCACTGTTTACGCTGCTGGGCCAGATGATCATGATTTCCGGGAATAATTTCCTGATCATTTATCTCGGTCTCGAATTGATGTCCTTGTCCTTGTATGCATTGGTTGCCTTACGGCGGAATAACCCAATGTCGACCGAAGCGGCGATGAAGTACTTTATTCTCGGTGCGATGGCCTCCGGCTTCCTGCTTTACGGCATATCGATGCTGTACGGCGCAACCGGATCGCTGGACCTGAACGAAGTCGCCAAGGCGACGGCATCGGGCACGGTCAATAAGACGGTGCTGGTGTTCGGACTGGTGTTCCTGGTTTCGGGCCTCGCATTCAAGCTTGGCGTTGTGCCATTCCATATGTGGGTGCCGGATGTCTATCAGGGCGCACCTACCGCGGTAACACTGCTGTTGGGCGGTGCGCCGAAACTGGCTGCCTTTGCCATCTGCATGCGCTTGCTGGTCGAAGGTTTATGGTCACTCGCTATCGATTGGCAGCAAATGCTGATCGTGCTTGCGGTAATGTCCATGGCGATCGGCAACATCACCGCAATTGCGCAAACAAACTTGAAGCGCATGCTGGCATATTCGACGATTTCGCAGATGGGCTTCATGTTGCTCGGCCTGTTGTCCGGGGTGTTCAACGGCAGCGATCTGACGTCCGCCGCAGGCGCGTACAGCTCGGCGATGTTTTACGCGATTACCTATGTGCTCACCACATTGGGAACGTTCGGCGTCATCATGCTGCTAGCAAGATCCGGTTTCGAAGCGGAAAATATCGACGATTTCAGGGGTTTGAATCAACGCAGTCCGTGGTTTGCCGCTGTGATGATGGTATTGCTGCTTTCGTTGGCCGGCGTTCCGCCGATGATGGGCTTTTATGCCAAGTTGTCGGTGCTGCAGGCGGTAGTCAATGCAGGGCAGCTATGGCTTGCGGTGGTGGCCGTGATGTTCTCGTTGATCGGTGCGTTTTACTATTTGCGCGTGATTAAAGTAATGTATTTTGACGATGCGGTCGATACGACGAAAATTGTGGCAAACAACGATATGCGAGCGGCGCTCAGCGTAAACGGAGCGGCCGTAGTCGTACTGGGCTTGATGCCCGGGCCATTGATGACCGCATGCGCGGCAGCTATCGCAAAGACGCTGGCTACCTGAATTTGGCTGTTATCGGGTGGAGGTTTCTCTTTCAAACTGGCTTGTGATCCTGTTGGTGCTGTTTGCCGCCCACCTGCCATTTCTGAAGAAACGTCTGTTTTCGGCTCCATCCCGCTCGCTACAAAGCCGAAATCATTCTGGTTGCGCCTGATTGAGCTCGTCGTGCTGTATGGGCCGGTCGGCGGCGTTGCATATCTGCTCGAATTGCGTATCGCAATGCATTTTCGCAGCGCCGGGAGTTTTACGCTGTTACCGGATGCTTGTTCATCGTACTCGCCTATTCAGGGTTCGTATTCCGCTATTTGCGAAACGACACGGCTGATTCGCATCAACCGCACTTGCCGCTACTGCCGGTATAGTCGTTTTTTTCACGGAGTTCGGAATGGATATGGAATTGACGGAACAGCGAATCGATGGCGTACTTGCGTACGATGGCGATTTTTTGAAAATCCAGCGCGATACCGTACGTCTGCCTGACGGAAAAACGACTTCCCGCGAATATATCAAGCATCCCGGCGCTGTCGTCGTGCTGCCGCTATTTGATGACGGCACCGTGCTGTTGGAGCGACAGTTTCGCTATCCCCTCAATCGGGTGTTCATTGAATTTCCGGCGGGGAAAATCGACCCGGACGAAGACCCTCTCGATTGCGCAAAGCGTGAATTGCAGGAGGAAACCGGGTATAGCGCAAGCGACTGGAAGTTCGTATGCACGATCCATAACGCGATTGCCTATTCAGATGAGCATCTGGATATTTATTTGGCGCGCGGATTGAAGGCGGGTGAGAGCAAGCTCGACGACGGCGAGTTTCTTGAAACGTTTCGCGCCCCCGTCAAAGACATGTTGGCATGGATCCGTGAAGGGAAAATTACCGACGTGAAAACTGTAATTGGCGCTTTTTGGATTGACAAAATGTTGTCCGAACAATGGAATAAGTAGTATTGTTTTTGTTACCGATCCAGTCATCCTCAGCAAAAAAATGTCATAAAAATTATAATTCTTCTAAAAATTGCGTATTTAATTAGCACATTTTCTTCCTTGCTTATCAATTTTCCATTTTGATATTGCACCCTTATCGCTTATCGGCTAGCGTGTAGTTGCAGATCGGCAAGCATTTCCTTTTGGAAATTTTATGCCGCATTAAATAAACAAGCATTGCTTAATTGGATCGTGCCAGCGCGCTTTGTGACGACGCATCGGCAGACAGCGGTGCGGAAAAGGGCACGCCATCGCGCTGCGCGCAACAGGATAAGAAAGTGATTTATGTCTGCCCGTCGTACTTGGAAAATGAGTTACAACCGCCGCTACTTATTTCTGATATTCGCAGCGATCGTGCTGGTCGTTGGGTTGGTCAACTATGTTGTGCTGGTGTATTCGCAGGCCAGCATCATTGAGCATGAGGCCATCAGAATTGCGGAAGTCACTACTAGTCAGGCAGTCGCTTCGCGCACCACTTATAGCGCGATTGCGGACAAGCTCAAAAAAGACGGATTTGGGCCGCACGCCAATTTTGAATCGAATAGCGGATTTGTGCCGCTGCCTGCGCGGTTCCTGAAATTGGTCGCGGTTGAAGCGGAAAAAGAGAGTAGAGGGCTTTACACTTATGGACCGTTGAGCAAATGGAATCTTGATCCTGCTCAGGGGCTAAAGGATGATTTTCAGCGTTGGGCCTGGACACAATTGGAAAAACAAGACCAGTCGGACCCGAAAGGTCCGATAGCCTGGCAACCCGCCTGGAGATTTGAAGTGGTGAACGGCGTGCGTACGCTGCGTTATATGCGTGCCGATGCGGCTTCAAACATGAGTTGCGTGAATTGTCACGGCGCCCATGAAAAATCCCCCGAAACACTGGCACGTCGCATCGCTGCCGGCGTGGCATCCGGAAAGCAATGGAAGCAGCACCAGTTGCTGGGAGCCATTGAAGCCAACGTTCCGGTCGATAAGGTCGAGACAATTGCAAATGATCAGGCGAGAATGATCCTGGCTTTCGGACTAATTACTTCGCTGGGCGGTTTTTCATTTGCGGGATGGCTGGCATTACGCGATGTCAGGCGAGAGCGAAAAGCGGCGGCTTATTTTAGAGAGCAGGCTAAATTCGATCCGCTTACCCGACTTGGCAATCGTACGTTGTTCGATGAGCGGGGCAAGACGGCGCTTGTCAACGCCAGACGGAGCGGAAGCCGGATTGGGGTGATGTTCATTGACCTTGATCATTTCAAGCAAATAAACGACCGCTTCGGACATCAGATCGGCGACCGCGTGCTGTATGAAGTGGGCGAACGCCTCGTGGAATGTCTTCGAGATACGGATCTGATTACCCGGCAGGGTGGCGATGAATTCCTGGTATTGCTTGAGGGGGCGCCGCATAGTCCGAACTTTGAGTCCGTCGCACAGAAACTGCTCGATGCTCTTGAGGCGCCGTTTGAAGCAAATCAGGAAAAAGTCTACGTTGGCGCGAGTATCGGGATCAGCTGCGCCCCGGAACATGGGGCAACGCTCGATATGCTGATAGAAAAAGCTGATCTGGCGATGTATCGCGCCAAGCGCATGGGCCGCAGCGCCTATCTTATGTGGACGGAGAGTTTCAAGACTCCGCCAGTGTAACGTATCCGGAAGCAGGGTGGTGCGGCCATGGCCGCACAGCGAAATAAAAACCCGGCTACTGTGTTTTCAGTCCCTCCTCCCGGATTTGTAAACTTGTTCCGGCACACGCTTGCCGAACGAACTATTGCCGCTGCTTACATGTTCGAATAATTCGGTCCGCCGCCACCTTCCGGGGTCACCCATACGATATTCTGCATCGGATCCTTGATGTCGCAAGTTTTGCAATGCACGCAATTTTGCGCATTGATTTGCAATCGGTCCGCGCCAGTATCGGTCTTCACAAACTCGTATACGCCGGCGGGACAATAACGCGATTCCGGACCTGCGTATTTGGCAAGGTTGATATCGACCGGGACCGTCGGATCTTTCAGCGTCAAATGGATCGGCTGCTCTTCGGCGTGATTGGTGTTGGAGATGAATACCGATGACAGCCGGTCGAAGGTCAGTTTGCCATCCGGCTTTGGATAGACAATCGGCTCGAACTCCGATGCAGGCTTCAGGCACTCGTGGTCGGCGTGCTTATGATGCAGGGTCCACGGCGCTTTTCCTCTGAATACCACCTGGTCAATACCGACCATCAAGGTGCCCGTATAGAGTCCCTTGCTCATCCACGGTTTGAAGTTGCGCGCCTTATTCAATTCCTTATGCAGCCACGATTGCTCAAACGCCGTGGTATATGCCGCGAGTTCATCGTGCTGACGGTTGGCGCCGAGCGCCTCGAATGCCGCCTCGGCTGCCATCATGCCGGTTTTCATCGCGGAGTGGCTTCCCTTGATGCGGCTGGCGTTCAAAAAGCCGGCATCGCAACCGATCAATGCGCCACCGGGGAAGGTGAATTTAGGTAGCGACTGCATGCCGCCTGCTGTAATCGCACGCGCGCCATATGAGATACGTTTTCCGCCTTCAAAGAACTTGCGGATTTCCGGGTGGGTCTTGTAGCGCTGGAACTCTTCGTATGGCGACAGGTATGGATTTTCGTACGCGAGTCCGACCACATAACCGACAGCGACCTGGTTGTTATCCATGTGATACATGAACGAACCACCGTAGGTCTGCGCATCGAGCGGCCATCCGGCAGTGTGCACGACCAGTCCCGGTTGATGCATCTTCGGATCAATCTCCCACAATTCCTTGATGCCGATGGCGTATGTCTGAGGATCCTTGTCTTTGTTCAGGGCGAATTTGCTCATCAGCTGTTTGCCCAGATGGCCCCGTGAGCCTTCGGCGAAAAACGTGTATTTTGCATGCAATTCCATGCCAAGCTGAAATGCATCCGTCGGCTGGCCATGCCGATCAATGCCCATGTTTCCGGTCGCTACGCCCTTGACTGATCCATCGTCGTTATAGAGTATCTCTGACGCCGGAAAGCCGGGGAAAACTTCGACGCCGAGCGCTTCGGCTTGCTGGCCCAGCCAGCGCACCACATTCGAGAGCGATATCACATAATTGCCATGATTCTGGAAACAACCGGGCAGCATCCAGCTGGGTGTGCTGATCGCTTTCTTTTCAGTCAAAAACAGGAAGCGGTCTTCCGTAACTTCAGTGTGTAACGGCGCGCCCAGCTCTTTCCAGTTCGGGAACAGCTCGTTGATCGCGATCGGATCCATGACCGCGCCGGATAAGATATGCGCGCCGACTTCCCCTCCTTTTTCCAGTACGCAAACGGAAACTTCATTGCCTTTCTCCGCGGCCAGCTGCTTGAGCCGGATCGCAGCGGACAAACCGGCCGGGCCGCCTCCAACGATAACGACATCGTATTCCATCGCTTCGCGCGGACCGAATTGTTCGAGGATACTTGCTTGGGTTTGGCTTTGCGTCATGGTTTCACCACCGTAAATGTTATTATCGAACGAGTGTGCTAATTGTCCGGGATTTTGCGGCAGAATGCTAGTCTAGTGCATCGTAATTGATGAAACCATCTAAGCCAGTCCTTACGTGCAATGCTTTGCTGCGAGGTGCCGGGTGCGAGACGATCCCGTTAAGCAGAGGTGGATGGCATGCAGTTCGCAACTTCTGCCTTGCAATGTCGCTTGGGACCCTTGCTTCAAGCTGGTCCGACCGCATTTTTCTCCTACGGATCGAGCAATTGCGAGACACTACGTCGTATCGACATATCAGCTCTTTTATATAATCATGCGCTCGGATGAGACGGCCATACGGTCAAGATGCCGGGCAAGAACAGGAGAAATTCGTGGGTATCGAAGTCAATTTTGAAGGTAAGATCGCGTTGATTACAGGCGCGTCCAGCGGATTGGGCGCGCGTTTCGCAAAAGTGTTGGCGCAGGCGGGCGCGCAGGTCGTGCTGGCTTCTCGCCGTGTTGATCGGCTTAAGGAATTGCGTGCGGAAATCGAATCCGACGGCGGCGCCGCGCATGTTGTCGAACTGGATGTGACCGATTACACCAGCATCAAGTCTGCGATCGCGCATGCGGAAACCGAAGCCGGTCCGATTGACATACTGGTGAATAATTCCGGTGTATCGACCACTCAGCGTCTGGTGGATGTAACTCCGGAAGATTACGCTTACGTGATGGATACCAACCAGCGCGGCGCATTTTTCGTCGCACAAGAGGTCGCCAAACGCATGATTGCCCGAGCCAAGGGCGATCCGAGCAAACAGCATCGCATCATCAATATTGCGTCTGTCGCCGGATTGAAGGTTTTACCGCAGATCGGCATCTATTGCATGAGCAAGGCCGCTGTCGTTCACATGACCAAGTCGATGGCAATCGAGTGGGGCAAATACGGAATCAATACCAATGCAATTTGCCCAGGGTATATCGGCACCGAAATCAATACGGCGCATTTTGAAAGCGAACAGGGCAAGGCGTTGGTTAGCATGCTGCCCCGCAAGCGCGTTGGAAAGCCAGAGGATTTGGACGGTTTGCTGCTGCTGCTCGCAGGCGACGAGTCGCACTTCATGAACGGCGCCATTGTGGCCGCGGATGATGGGTTGAGCGCGTCGTGATTGGGGTTCAATTCATTGCGGTATCCGCTTCCGCTACAACATCAACCGATAACTCCGGTATTTGAAATGACTGTTAAACGATTAGTTCATGCCGCTCGCATGCCGATACGCTGGGGCGACATGGATGCGATGGGCCATGTCAACAATACGATTTATTTTCGTTATCTGGAGCAGGCGCGTATCGAATGGTTTTCACAAATGAACTGTGATCCGGATCCGCAGGGAGAGGGGCCTGTGATCATCAATGCGCATTGCACATTTTTGCGGCAACTGAAATATCCGGGAGATATCGAGGTGCTGACCTTTGTCGGTGAACTCGGCAGATCAAGCTTTGAGACTATCCAGGAAATCAGACGTGCTGACGACCCTGAAACGCTTATCGCCGAAGGCGGCGCCAAAGTGGTCTGGGTTAACTTCCCATTGGAAAAATCCATGCCTTTGCCGGATGCCGTCCGGCAAAGGCTAACCGACGCAAATTAAGAGCCCGCGGTATTGGGCGCTTGAAGCGGTACACCCAGCAATCTATGCACCAGTTCACCGGAAGTCGCGGCAGAGAATTTTTTCATCAGTTTGGCACGATGCATTTCGACGGTGCGCGGACTCAATCCAATTTGACGGGCGATCAGTTTGCTGGTTTTTCCTTCCACCAGCAGTGCTGCGATTTCGCGCTCGCGTGGCGTCAGTTCGGCAGTGACCGGCCGTTTCGCACTCAAATCCTCGAAGGTCCAGATTCCAGCCGCGTGCGGGTCATGCTCAACCAGCGCGCCGCCGGTAACATGACACCAGAACAACTCTTGGCTGGCGCGCTTCATGATCCGTTCATCGGAGTAGTGGCCTTTTGCATTCATGATGGGAACAATCCGCGCCCCGGTACGCTCGAACTCGTCGGGCGTTGGATAAAGCACCGAAAACGATTGTCCTATCAATGCCGCCGATTGGTGGCCGAACATCTCGATCAACGCGCGGTTGCACGCTTTGATCACCCGATTTTGAGAGACACACATGCCGACCGGCGCGTGCAGGAAAATTGTTTCGTAATCGATAAGTGGGGATGCGTTCATGAAATTTATGACACCCGATTTATGAATTAAAATTGGTACTTCTACGGTATTGTGGTGTTTCGCAGTGCATCATATGCTGGTATGCGTTCCGAACAAAGCCGTACTACTACTGGAAGCAGCTATACTTTACACAAAGAAAAGGGTTGGTATGAAGAAAGTTTTTCCCGATGCGGCGAGTGCGCTTGCCGGCATTGTCAAGGATGGACAGACAATTGCCGTCGGAGGCTTCGGTTTGTGCGGTATTCCTGAGGCATTGATCGAGGCGCTGCGCGACTCTGGAGTACAAAACCTGACCGCAATTTCAAACAATGCCGGGGTTGACGGATTCGGGCTTGGGCAATTGCTGGCGACACGCCAAATCAAAAAAATGATTGCGTCCTATGTCGGGGAAAACAAGGAATTCGAACGCCAGTATCTGGCTGGCGAACTCGAACTGGAATTTACTCCACAAGGAACGCTGGCTGAAAAACTTCGCGCCGGCGGTTCTGGAATCCCGGCATTTTTTACCAAGACGGGTGTCGGCACCATCGTCGCCGAAGGCAAGGAAGTGCGTGAATTCGATGGCGAGAAATATGTAATGGAGCGCGCACTGGTAGCGGACGTGGCGCTGGTCAAGGCGTACATGGCCGACAAGGCCGGAAATCTGGTGTACAACAAGACTGCCCGCAATTTCAATCCGAACGTCGCTATGTGCGGAAAAATCACCATCGTCGAGGTCGAGAAGCTGGTTGAAGTCGGTGAAATCGATCCGGACGATGTTCATACTCCCAGCATCTTCGTGCATCGAATCGTGGTCAACGCGAACCCGGAAAAGCGTATCGAACAACGCACGATTCGTGCAAAGTAAAGCGGAGAACACAACATGCCATGGACTCGTGAAGAAATGGCCGCACGTGCGGCGAAGGAATTGCAGGACGGTTTTTATGTCAACCTGGGTATCGGATTACCCACAATGGTGGCGAACTATGTACCAAAGGATATTGAAGTATGGCTGCAATCCGAGAACGGTTTGCTTGGCATCGGCCCGTTCCCGACCGACGATGAGGTCGATCCGGATTTGATCAATGCGGGAAAACAAACGGTAACCGCATTGCCCGGCTCTTCGTATTTCAGTTCGGCCGATTCATTTGCAATGATCCGGGGCGGCAAGATCAATATCGCGATTCTCGGCGCGATGCAGGTTTCGGAAAGCGGTGACCTTGCCAATTGGATGATCCCGGGCAAGATGGTCAAGGGCATGGGCGGCGCAATGGATTTGGTGGCCGGTGTCAAGCGTGTCGTCGTGTTGATGGAGCACGTGGCAAAGGCCAAGGATGGTTCGACTTCGCACAAGATCCTGAAGAAATGCGATTTGCCGTTGACCGGTGTCGGTGTCATCAATCGCATCATCACCGATCTGGGCGTGATCGATATTACCGACAAAGGCTTGAAGTTGATCGAACTGGCGCCGGGAGTAACGGCGCAGGAAGTGATCGAAAAAACCGGCGCGGAACTCGATGCCAGCGCGGTGCAATAACCGTATCCGATATCCGCAAGAAGTAAAAACGGCGCTTGAAAACAAGCGCCGTTTTTACGTGTGCCGCGTGCGAAGCAGGGCGCTATTGCGCGACCCAGGCACCGTCCATATTCCATGCAACGCCGCGCACCTGGCTTGCTGCATCGCTGCATAGAAATGCAACGAGCGCGCCTAGTTGCTCGGGAGTGACGAATTCACCGGAAGGCTGCTTTTCCGCGAGCAGGCTTTTCTTGGCTTCTTCAATCGAAATATTTTGTTGTGCTGCACGTGCATCAACCTGTTTTTGCACCAGTGGCGTCAATACCCATCCGGGGCAGATTGCATTGCACGTGATGCCAGACTGTGCGGTCTCCAGCGCGGTTACCTTGGTAAAGCCGACAATGCCGTGCTTGGAGGCGACATAAGCAGATTTTTGCGCCGAGCCTACCAGGCCATGAACAGAGGCAACATTGACGATGCGGCCCCAGTTGTTCGCTTTCATTTGCGGTAGCGCAAGCCGTGTCGTATGAAACGCGGACGACAGGTTAATCGCGATAATTGCATCCCACCTATCCACCGGAAAATCCTCGATGTTGGCAACGTGCTGAATGCCGGCATTGTTGATCAGGATATCGACGCTGCCGAATTGCTCGGTCGCAGCCTTCATCATCGCCTCAATCTCCGCAGGCTTCGACATATCGGCATTGTGATATAAGGTTTCGACATCGAATTCTTTTGCCACATCGGATTGCAGCTTCGAAATTTCCTGCGGGTCACCGAAGCCGTTAAAAACGATATTTGCACCTTGGGCGGAAAGCGTTCTGGCAATTCCCAGACCGATACCGGAAGTCGAGCCGGTGACCAAGGCTGTTTTTCCTTTGAGATTGCTACTTTGCATGATGTCCTCTATAGGCAGAAATGAAGATGAATGGTCTTATACAATTCTAAGCGCAACCAACAGTAAAATGTTAGCTCATGCGCACCGTACTTTTACTACCGAAAACATGATTCAAGCTCAAATCAAAACAGTTCAATGTCTTTCACCCGCCGGCCTGCATGCCATGGCCTACAAGGAATGGGGCGATCCGCACAATTCGAATGTGCTCGTATGCGTGCATGGCGTCACGCGCATATCGGATGATTTCGATCAACTGGCGCTTGCGCTGTGCGATCATTACCGAGTTATATGTCCGGACGTGGTCGGGCGAGGCCGTTCAGACTGGTTGCGCGATCCAAAGCATTATCAGTTGCCGCAATATGTGAGCGACATGGTGACGTTGATGGCGCGGCTCGACGTGGAAAAAGCAGACTGGTTTGGAACATCGATGGGCGGGTTGATCGGCATGGGACTCGCATCGTTGCAGGACAGTCCGATACGCAAACTGATACTCAATGATATCGGTCCAACCTTGAATTTTGCCGCGATATCACGTATCAGTGAGTATATCGGTCAGGAGGTACGATTTGCCGGTTTCAAGGAAGCGGAAAATTACATTCGCGCCATTTCGGCGGGTTTCGGGCCGCATACGGATGTCGAATGGCGGAAGCTGGCATCGGATGTTTTGAAGCAGGATCAGCAAGGCCTGTGGACTCGACATTATGATTTGAAGCTGGCAGTCCCATTTCAGGCAGAGACGCCCGAAAGTACCAAGCGCGCCGAAGCCATGTTGTGGGCCGCCTATGACGCGATCGGCTGTCCGACCCTGGTGGTGCGCGGTGACGGATCTGATTTGCTGACGCACAATGTGGCACATGAAATGACCCGGCGTGGCCCGAAAGCCAAATTGCTGGAGATCGCGGGAGTTGGGCATGCGCCGACTTTCGTACACGCCGATCAGATCAAGATCGCGAAAGAATTTTTGCTCGGATAATGCAATATTTTTTTGAATGGATAAAACATCATGGACATAAAACGGCTGCACGTCGGAAAAACGCTTTCTGAAGCGGCAATTCATAACGGTACGATCTATCTTGCGGGACAGATCGCCGAAGACACAACCCATAATATCGACGGGCAGACTCGTGAAGTCCTCGATCATGTGGATCGGTTGCTGGCTGAAGCAGGCAGTGACAAAACCCGGATCTTGATGTGCCAGATCTATATTTCGGACGTCAAGGATTTCGACAGCATGAATGAAGTCTGGAATGCATGGGTCGCCGATGGAAATAGTCCGCCACGCGCCACGGTTGAAGCCAAGCTCGTGAAACCGGAAATACTCGTCGAGATGGTTGTGACTGCTGCGCAAAAATAGCGAGTATTGAGTATTCATGGTTTCAATCGCCGCAGCGCAAAACGAAGCGCATGTTCAGCTGACCGCCAGTCTCGGCGCCGAAGATTCGGCGCGCGTGATGGATGCGCTTGCATTCGTCAAACCGATATATCAGGGAACCACGGTTGCGACCGATCAGGATCGGTTTGATTTTTGCCAGGGTGTGGCAACCACGCTGGCATTACTCGAAACCGATGCGGAAACGCGGATCGCCGGTTTGCTGTTCGAGTTGCCGGCCATCGACGCAGTAGCGGCAGGGACCATCGAATTGCGCTTCGGAACAGAAGTCGCCGTTCTCGTGGCCGGCATCCGTCAATTGATGCGTCTGCATGAGATCACGTTCAGTCAGCAGCAAGTGAGCGATCGCAAGAATGCAGCGCAGCAAGCGGCCGTGCAAGTGGAGACGCTGCGCAAAATGCTGCTGGCGATGGCATCCGACATGCGGGTAGTGCTGGTGCGCCTGGCGTCGCGCGTGACGACGCTGCGATATTTCGCGGATCAAAAGCTGGAGAACGAGAGAACGCGCAAGTACGCTCAAGGGACGTTCGACATCTATGCGCCGTTGGCGAATCGTCTCGGTATCTGGCAATTGAAATGGGAGCTGGAAGACTTGTCGTTTCGCTTTATCGAACCGGAAGCGTACAAGCGCATTGCGCGCATGCTGGAGGAAAAACGCATTCAACGGGAAGGCTTCGTCAGTTCGGCGATTGAACGGTTGCGCTCCGAGCTCGGTACTGCAGGCATCAAAGCAGAGGTGTTCGGCCGGCCCAAGCATATTTATAGCATCTGGACCAAGATGCACGGCAAGTCTCTCGATTTTTCCGAGATGTACGATGTGCGCGCCTTTCGCGTGATCGTTGATGATGTCAAGACATGCTACGCCGTACTCGGGATTGTTCACGATATCTGGACTCCGATTCCGGAAGAGTTCGACGATTACATTTCGCGCCCGAAGCAGAATGGATATCAATCGCTGCATACTGTCGTCGTCGCGGAAGACGGACGTCCGCTGGAGGTGCAAATACGCACTCGCGACATGCATCACTTTGCAGAGTATGGCGTGGCCGCGCACTGGCGCTACAAGGAAAGCGGTGGATCGCATTCCGCCGGTCAGAAGTACGATGAAAAGATCGCCTGGCTGCGGCAATTGCTGGCCTGGAAAAGTGAAGTGGTCGACGCGGTGGTCAGTCAGGAGGAGATTCATCGCGAATGGGTCGAAAAGCTCAAGTCCGCGACGCTCGACGACCGCATCTACGTATTGACCCCGCAAGCTCGGGTCATTGAGTTGCCGAATGGCGCCACGCCGATCGATTTTGCTTACCATCTGCACAGCGATGTCGGTCATCGTTGTCGCGGCGCACGAGTGGACGGAGCGATGGTCCCGCTGAATACTGCATTGAAAAACGGTCAAACCGTCGAGATCATTACTGCGAAAGGCGGCAGCGTTGCTGCGGGTCCATCGCGTGACTGGCTCAGCCCCGGTTATACGGCAAGTACCCGCACGCGGTCAAAAGTTCGCGCCTGGTTTAACGCGATCGATCAGCAGGAAACGCTTGCCACAGGCCGTAGCCTGATTGAAAAATCCTTGCAGCGTGAAGGCAAGACCGCGGTCAACCTGGAAGAGCTGGCGCATAAGCTGGGTTTTCCAAAACTGGACGATCTGTTGCTCGCGGTAGCCAAGGAGCAGTTCAGCCTGCGTCATGTCGAGCAGGCGTTGCATGACGGCGAAACACAGAAAGATGGCATTGGGCAAATCAATCCCGATGATGCGGTCGTTCCCCGCAAAAGCCGCGCGTCGAGCGTCACGCAGGGCGCCAAATCAGGTGTGCTGGTGGTCGGTACCGACGGCTTGATGACCCAGCTTGCGAGATGCTGCAAGCCCGCGCCTCCGGATGAAATCGTCGGATTCGTGACCCGGGGCAGAGGCGTATCGATTCACCGCGCAAGCTGCAAAAATTTCATGGAGATGCGCACTCGCGCACCCGAGCGAGTGATTCAGACTGCATGGGGGAAGGCCGGTGCGGAAACCGTTTATCCGGTGGATATTTTCGTTCTTGCCAGTGACCGGCAGGGACTGCTGCGCGATATTTCGGAAAGTTTTCTGCGCGAAAAGATCAACGTTATCGGGGTAAGCACGCAAAGTGCCAAAGGTCAGGCCAGAATGGCATTCACCGCGGAAATCTCCTCGACCGCGCAATTGCTCAAGGCATTGACCGTGATTCGCGAAGTGGATGGCGTGAACGAAGTCCGTCGCCAATAACGGTCAGGCGGCGCGGATTGTAGAGTTGAGTCGCCGTCAATGACTATGGCGAAATGTGCCACTAGCGAAAATATCGGATTGTCGTTATAATTTCGCTTCTTTAGGCGCGTAGCTCAGCTGGTTAGAGCGCCTCGTTGACATCGAGGAGGTCGTTGGTTCGATTCCAATCGTGCCTACCAACGAAAATTGGTAATCACATCCTGTAAGAGCGAGAAAGGCATTCCGGTTATGACACCGCGAACTTGCATCACCCCGGTTTCAGAGCGACACTAGTCGGGATCTTTTTCGTCATTGCATTTTGAAAAAGCGCGGCTGGTCCGCGTTTTTTTTCGTCCGTATTTTCGATTACCGCATATTTATCTGGCCTGGCATCTGCAGCCGGCATGGAGAAAAAAATGATTTCAATCCGTCTTCCCGATGGTTCCCAACGTCAATTCGATACTCCGGTCACGGTCGGCCAAGTTGCCGCCAGCATTGGCAGCGGCCTCGCGAAAGCGGCGTTGGCCGGCAAGGTCGATGGCAAGCTGGTCGATACTTCTTTCCTGATCGATCAGGATGCCGATCTGGCGATCGTCACCGACAAGGATCCCGATGGGCTGGAAGTGATCCGCCATTCGACTGCGCATTTGCTTGCCTATGCGGTAAAGGAGCTTTTTCCGGATGCGCAAGTCACCATCGGACCGGTCATCGACAACGGTTTTTTCTATGACTTCTCATACAAGCGCCCATTCACGCCGGAAGATTTGACCGCCATCGAAAAGAAAATGGCGGAACTCGCCAAGAAAGACGAACCGGTTACGCGCACCGTATTGCCGCGCGATGAGGCGGTTGCCTACTTCAAATCGATCGGCGAAGCATACAAGGCGGAGATCATTGAATCGATCCCGGCGGACCAGGATGTGTCGCTGTATGCCGAAGGCAAGTTCACCGACCTATGCCGCGGCCCGCATGTGCCGTCCACCGGCAAGCTGAAGGTGTTCAAGCTGATGAAGCTGGCCGGCGCTTACTGGCGCGGTGACTCGAAAAACGAAATGCTGCAGCGTATTTACGGCACTGCCTGGGCCAAGAAAGAAGAGCAGGAAGCCTATCTGCACATGCTGGAAGAAGCCGAGAAACGCGATCACCGCAAGCTCGGACGCGCGCTGGATCTGTTTCACTTCCAGGATGAAGCGCCGGGCCTGATTTTCTGGCATCCAAAGGGCTGGATCGTGTGGCAGCAAGTCGAGCAATACATGCGTCGTGTGTATCAGGACAACGGTTATCAGGAAGTCAAGGCGCCGCAGATCCTTGATCGCAGCCTGTGGGAAAAATCCGGTCACTGGGAGAACTACAAGGAAAACATGTTCACCACCGAATCGGAAAATCGCTCTTATGCGCTGAAGCCGATGAATTGCCCGGGCCATGTGCAGATTTTCCGTTCCAACATGCATTCCTACCGTGAATTGCCGTTGCGGTACGGTGAATTCGGCCAATGTCATCGCAATGAACCGTCGGGCTCGTTGCACGGCATGATGCGGGTGCGCGGCTTTACCCAAGACGATGGCCATATATTCTGCACCGAAGACCAGATTCTGGATGAGTGCGTGGCATTCACGACGTTGCTGCAGAATGTGTACCGCGATTTCGGTTTTACCGATGTCATTTACAAGGTTGCTACCCGGCCCGAGAAGCGCGTCGGGTCCGACGAGGCATGGGACAAGGCTGAAAATGCGTTGATTGAGTCGCTCAAGCGTTCCGGACATGACTTCGAGATATCGCCGGGCGAGGGCGCGTTCTATGGCCCGAAAATCGAATACACGTTGAAGGATGCCATCGGCAGAACTTGGCAATGCGGCACGATGCAGGTTGATTTTTCGATGCCCGTGCGCCTGGAAGCGGAATACGTGGCCGAGGACAACACGCGAAAGATTCCGGTCATGCTGCATCGTGCGATTCTCGGGTCGCTGGAACGCTTTATCGGAATGTTGATCGAGAATTACTCCGGCGCACTGCCGCTATGGCTGGCGCCGGTGCAAATTGTCGTATTGAACATATCGGATGCACAGGCTGATTATGCCCAAAGCGTCGCACAAAACCTGAAAAAACAAGGGTTTAGAGTGCATGCCGATTTGCGTAACGAGAAAATAACCTATAAAATACGCGAACATTCCGTCCAGAAGCTGCCTTATATCGTCGTAGTGGGCGATAAGGAGCGGGACGCGAACACAGTGGCCGTGCGTGCGAGGGGCAACGTCGATCTGGGAGTGATGCCGATCGATGCACTGGTGGAGCGCCTGAAAAATGACGTCGACACCAAAGCCTGATGGGAAACCTGAACGCAGTGCAGAGTCTCACGAATAAGCAAACAAACGGAAGCAAAGGATTTGGGCTTGCGGCTGAGCGCAAACCATAGCGATAGCGTATGCTGTCGCGCGGATTTGTGAATTTGCGGCAGGGGCAAAGCCTGGTTTTCAGGTTTGGTTATTGGTGAGACTTTGCGTTTTTTGCACAGCTTGATTATTTGATTTTTAAAGGAAACGACAATAGCTACTGATAAGTCGCATCGCCTCAACGGTGAAATTACCGCGCCTGAAGTGCGGTTAAGTGGGGTTGAAAACGAACCGCTTGGTATCGTGAGTTTGGCTGAAGCCTTCCGTATGGCAGAAGAGGCAAACGTGGATTTGGTGGAAATCGCGCCAACCGCACAACCGCCTGTATGCCGCCTGATGGATTATGGCAAATTCAAATACCAGGAGCAGAAAAAGGCGCATGAAGCCAAGCTCAAGCAGAAAATTATCCTGGTCAAGGAAGTGAAATTCCGGCCCGGTACAGATGAGGGCGATTACAACATCAAGTTGCGCAATCTCATCAAATTTCTGGATGACGGCGACAAAACCAAGATCACGCTGCGATATCGCGGTCGGGAAATGGCGCATCAGGATATCGGCATGCGCATGCTGGAACGTCTGAAAACCGACTTGGAGCCGTATGGACAAGTTGAGCAGTGGCCGAAGATGGAAGGCCGCCAGATGATCATGATCCTGTCGCCGAAGAAGAAGAAATAAGCCTCAAAAACAGAATTTCGTGTGAATCGTCCCGAAAGGGACGCTTTGCACAAATAGCGGCAGACTCGATTCTGCCGCATGACAAGTGAGAGCAGGCACCCAAGTGCAACGCAGTGTTGCCACCTGCAATCATGTTAAATATGGAGCTGTCCTCAGGACAGATTTGCTATGCCTAAAA
Organism: Burkholderiales bacterium RIFCSPLOWO2_02_FULL_57_36; assembly: GCA_001770855.1. Taxonomy (GTDB): domain Bacteria; phylum Pseudomonadota; class Gammaproteobacteria; order Burkholderiales; family Burkholderiaceae_D; genus MESE01. The sequence continues at coordinate 18,546 of MESE01000096.1, read as the reverse complement.
TGAAGACGAAGAGCAGCGCCAAGAAGCGCTTTCGTGTACGTCCGGGTGGCACCGTCAAATGCGGCCACGCTTTCAAGCGCCACATTCTGACCAAGAAAACCACTAAGAACAAACGCCAGTTGCGCGGTATTACCAATGTCAATGCTGCAGACGTAGTATCAGTCCTGCGCATGATGCCGAACGCTTAACCTCACACTCAATATCAAGGAGTTACAATGCCTAGAGTAAAACGTGGGGTTACAGCGAGAGCCCGTCACAAGAAAGTCCTCGATCAAGCCAAAGGCTATCGTGGTCGCCGCAGTAAAGTCTATCGGATCGCCAAGCAGGCGGTCATGCGCGCCGGTCAATATGCCTATCGCGATCGCCGCAACAAGAAGCGCGTGTTCCGCGCCTTGTGGATCACCCGTATCAATGCCGCATCGCGCGAGCTTGGGCTGACCTACAGCGTATTCATGAATGGCCTCAAAAAAGCTGCAATCGGACTGGACCGTAAAGTCCTGGCCGACATGGCAGTGATGGACAAGCCGGCGTTTGCCGCGATTGTCAATCAGGTGAAGGCCACCATCGCTGCTTAAGTGTTCGTACACATCGCTTCGGTGATACTGCACTACCCTGGCGGGGCAAGGTCCACACCTATGCCCCGCTTTATTTTGAGCTTCTTTTCGGCTTCCTTTGATGGAGCGGGAAACACCGCATGAATCCCCTAGAACAACTTGTAATTCAGGCACAGACAGATTTCTCCGCTGCACAGGATGCGGCCGCGCTTGAAAACGCAAAGGCGCAATACCTCGGCAAGACCGGCAAGATTACCGAACAAATGAAGGGCCTGGGCAAGCTTGCGCCGGATGAGCGCAAGGTGCAGGGCGCCGTCATCAACGTAGCCAAGGAACAAATCGAAACCGCGCTCAACGCGCGTCGCGATGCGCTTGCCGATGCGCAGATGCAGGCGCGTCTGAACGCGGAAGCGATCGACGTAACCTTGCCGGGAAGAGGACGCGGCATGGGCGGCATCCATCCGGTGATGCGCACCTGGCAACGGGTGGAGGAAATTTTCGGCTCGATCGGCTTCGATGTCGCCGACGGTCCGGAGATAGAAACCGACTGGACCAATTTCACCGCGCTGAACAGTCCGGAAAATCATCCGGCGCGATCGATGCAGGACACCTTCTACGTGGAAGGCAACGATACCCAGGGCAAGCCGCTGCTGCTGCGTACCCATACCAGTCCGATGCAGGTTCGTTATGCCCGCATGCACAAGCCGCCGATCAAGGTGATCGCGCCGGGGCGCACCTATCGCGTCGACAGCGATGCAACCCACTCGCCGATGTTCCATCAGGTGGAGGGCTTGTGGATCGCTGAAGACATCAGCTTTGCGGATTTGAAAGGCGTTTACCTTAATTTTGTCAAAGCGTTTTTTGAAACCGACGATTTGCAGGTGCGCTTTCGTCCATCTTATTTTCCGTTCACCGAGCCGTCGGCCGAGATCGATATCGCGTTCGGCAGCGGGCCGCTCAAAGGCCGCTGGCTGGAAGTTTCCGGTGCCGGACAGGTGCATCCGACGGTCGTGCGCAATATGGGCCTGGATCCGGACCAATACATCGGCTTTGCATTCGGCTCGGGTCTGGAACGCCTGACGATGCTGCGTTACGGGATCAACGATTTGCGCCTTTTTTACGAAGGCGATCTACGCTTCCTGAAACAATTCAATTAACCATGCGCAGCGGGGCATGAAGCGCCAAGCTGCTTGCCCTGTCGCGCATTGCAACTCACACGGCTGAACTATGCAATTCTCCGAAAACTGGCTCCGCACCATGGTCGATCCGAAAATGACGTCGGATGAGCTGGCGCATTTGCTCACGATGTCAGGCTTGGAGGTCGAAGAAGTCGAGCCCGTCGCACCGCCGTTCTCCAACGTGGTCGTCGGCAAAGTGCTGGAAATAGCCAGGCATCCGAATGCCGATCGTCTCAATGTCTGCCAGGTCGATGCCGGCACCGGCACATTGCTCAATATCGTGTGCGGCGCACCGAACGTACGGGCCGGGATGAAGGTTGTCTGCGCCATGGCAGGAGCGGTTCTTCCGCCAGGTGCCGATGGCAAGCCGTTTGAAATCAAGGTCGGCCAGTTACGCGGTGTCGAATCGCAGGGGATGCTGTGCTCGGCGCGCGAGTTGCGCTTGTCCGAGGATCATGGCGGCTTGATCGACTTGCCGGAAGATGCGCCGGTGGGCCAGAACTTCCGCGATTACTATCAGCTCAACGACCTAAAATTCACTATCAAGCTGACTCCGAACAAGGCTGATTGCCTGTCGGTGCTCGGTGTGGCGCGCGAAGTGTCGGCATTGACCGGCACACCCCTTAGAGTTCCGACTTACCATAAGGTGGCGGTAACGCTTGATGACAAGTTGCCGGTCAAAATATCAGCGCCCGATTTATGCGGGCGTTTTTCCGGCCGGATCATTCGCGGGCTCAACGCAAGAGCAGCAACGCCGGACTGGATGAAGCATCGTCTTGAACGCAGCGGACAACGGCCCATTTCTGCCTTGGTCGACATTTCCAATTACGTGATGCTCGAACTGGGGCGGCCGTCTCACGTGTTCGACCTCGCAAAAATTCACGGCGGCCTGGATGTTCGCTGGGGTAAAAAGGGCGAGTCGATCAAGCTGTTGAACGGCACTACCGTCGAAGTGGATGACTGGGTGGGTGTGATCGCCGATGATCGCGAAATCGAATCGATGGCAGGCATCATGGGCGGCGACAGCACTGCCGTGTCGCTGGATACCCAGGATATTTACCTGGAAGCCGCGTTCTGGTGGCCGCAGGCAATTCAGGGACGCGCGCGTCGCTACAATTTTTCCACCGATGCGGCGCACCGCTTTGAGCGCGGCGTCGATTACGCGACCACGGTCGACCATATCGAGCGCATTACCGAGTTGATCGTGGAAATCTGCGGCCAAAAGGGAAAAACCGCAGTCGGACCGGTTGACGATCATATTGTCAACCTGCCGCAGCGCCCTCCGGTCAAAGTGCGTACCGCACGCGCCGTCAAGGTAATTGGTGTGGCATTGTCTGACGAGCAAATTGCCGATATCTTCACGCGCCTGGGACTGGCATTCACGCAGGAACCCGGAGTGTTTGCAGTGACGGCGCCATCCTATCGCTTCGATATTGAAATCGAAGAAGATTTGATCGAAGAGATCGCGCGCGTCTATGGTTTTGAAAACATTCCGGCTCTGCCGCCGGTTGCGCCGAATGCGATGCGTATCGCACCGGAAAATCGGCGCTCGTTGTTTACAATCCGTCGCCAATTGGCCGATCTCGATTATCAGGAAGTGCTTAATTTCAGCTTTGTCGAAGATGCATGGGAAACCGACTTCGCCGGCAACGATACTCCAATCAAACTGCTCAACCCGATTGCCAGCCAAATGAGCGTGATGCGATCGTCGCTGGTCGGTAGTTTGATAGCAAACGTGCGTTACAACCTGAATCGCAAGGCAAGTCAGGTACGCATATTCGAGATCGGCGCGGTGTATCTGCGCAACCCACAGATACCGGATGGACCGCTTACAGTCGCCGGATACGATCAGCCAAAACATGTCGCTGCGCTTGCCTATGGTCCGGCACTGGAAGAGCAGTGGGGACAATCGTCTCGCAATGTCGATTACTTCGATGTCAAGGCCGATCTGGAAGCGCTGTTCGCACCGAAAGCGCTTCGATTTGCCAAGATAGAACATCCTGCATTGCATCCCGGCCGCTCTGCCCAAGTTCTGTTGGATGGAAATTCAATCGGATTCATCGGGGAATTGCATCCTCGCTGGCAACAAAAATATGATCTGCCTTTGGCGCCGGTGCTATTCGAGATAAAAGCGGAGGCGCTGCAAACGCGTGATATTCCTTCATATCAGGAAATTTCCAGATTCCCGGCAGTCACGCGCGATATCGCTTTAGTGGTGCAACAGGCGGTCGCAATGCAAGATGTGGTCGATACTTTTGTTGCGACACAACAAGAAAACGCTGCGTGCCGTATTTTGCAAGCCGTTGTTTTATTTGATGAATATCGTGGAAAAGGTCTGGAAAGCAATGAAAAAAGCCTTGCTTTCCGATTCACCTTGCAAGATACTCAAACTACCCTGCAAGACGACGCTGTAGATGCGGCAATTGCTGCATTCATTGATGCCGCGAAAAGAAAACATGGCGCGAAATTGCGAACATGACGCAGACAGGGACGACAATCATGAATGACGTGAACCCAGCCGAATTTCAATCCGTATTGACAGCCGATCTCAACCGCGCAGTGCAGGAGGCTCAGGCACGTACCTGGGCTGAAAAGGATTTGCCGACGCTGACCAAGGCTGAACTGGCTGAACTTCTGTTCGAGCAGGTCGGCCTGAACAAGCGGGAAGCAAAGGATATGGTCGAAACTTTTTTCGACGAGATTCGCAATGCGCTGGAGCGCGGCGAATCGGTGAAGCTCTCCGGTTTCGGCAATTTCCAGTTGCGCGACAAACCGCAACGCCCCGGACGCAATCCCAAGACAGGTGAAGAAATCCCGATTACCGCAAGGCGCGTTGTTACCTTTCATGCCAGCCAGAAACTGAAGGGCATGGTTGAGGCGACCGACAAGGCGCTCGACATGCAGCCACTCTGACTTCCATAAATGACTGATCGCGCCAGCAAACCAGAGTTGATTGTTTTGCCCCCGATTCCGGCAAAGCGCTATTTCACGATCGGTGAAGTCAGCGAATTATGCGGAGTAAAGCCGCATGTGCTTCGCTACTGGGAGCAGGAGTTCACCCAGTTGAAGCCGGTCAAGCGCCGCGGCAATCGGCGCTACTATCAGCATCATGAAGTACTCCTGATTCGCCGCATCCGCGAATTGCTGTACGAGCAGGGCTTCACGATCAGCGGTGCGCGCAACAGGCTGGACAGCCGTATGGTGGGCAATGCCGATCCGGACGGAGACCCCAATGCGTTGCCGCCTCTGGATGTGAATACCATCGCAATTCACAACGAACTAACGGAAATTCTCGGTCTTCTCAAAAAGTAGATATGCGGACGTAAGGCCTTGGCTTTGCGTTCAAATTTTTATGTCGCCGTTACATCCCCCGACATCAAGCACTGTCATTCCGAGGAGCCTAGCGACGCGGAATGACTGGAGCGCCAAATAACGGAATGCAGTTATTTCGTCAGACGTTCTCAAGCAGACGGCCGTTCTTTCTGCTTCATCTGTTTCACCAACGCCCAGGCCATCCCGGCCAATACCAGCACACCGGCGATCAGGACCGCCCAAAGCAAGCCTTTGGAACCAATTTTGGAAGTGCTTGCAGATGTCGATTCAGGCGTTGACGAAGCCGCACCTTGTACCTCAGTAGACTGAAGTACAGCCGGCGAAGCCGACAGCTTTTGATCGCTGCGGTAACCCGGAATCAAGGTCGAAGGCGACAAGCTTGCATTGGGCACCGACGGCGCACTCCATGCCAGGCTGAACGGCCCTTCGCCACGCGCTAAAAAAACCAGAATGTGCGGGACAAATCCGATCTGTACCGTAGGGGTGCCGGCGCCCAATCCGCCGCTGCGTCCATCAACCGCAAGACGCAAGCGATGAACCGCCGGACGGTTCATGACGATTTCCGGAGAACGAACTTCACCCTGCGGCGATTGCAAGCGGAATACCACCGTTTGTTTCAACGAGTCCCATCCACCGCGATGGCGTCGCGACGTGCCTTCGACATATTCTTGAATCTGGAGCGGCACCAGCGTATTGGATTGAGGCAGCTCTATCCGCAATTGTTCCAGCGGGATATGTCCGGGCAGCGCAAAATCATAAACATCCTTTTGCATCCGCTCCGGCGCGATCGCACCGGTCCATAGCATCGGAGCGGGATTGCTCGATGTCCGCGTCCTGCCTGCAATCGCAGCGGTAATGGCTGGTGCCTGGCCAGGCGCTGCCCACAGGATGCGCAGGTATTTTCCCGCGTCGGAATGCCACTCGAAAACATTCTTTTCTATCCGCTGGCCGGCATGCTCCAAGTGCACCAACTGTGCATCGTTTTTCAGCAGACGCCAATGCTGAAGATCATTGCTGGTCTCCAGCGTGAAGGGATGAAAGGGGATCGTCGTCGCACCGATTTCCAGCCGCAGGCTTCGCAAGCCACCTGACGGAAGTCGGCTGGCATCGAGTATCGCGCCGCGCACCAGGGTTGGATTGTTGGACGGCGCCTGCGTCTGGCGTATGGAAACCAAGGTGCCGTCATCATTGCGCCGCACCTCCACCGAAACATCGCCGCGATTTTCTTGTGGTGAAATAATCGGAAACAGCGGCAATGCCGTTTCCTCGACGTGCGCCACTGTGCCGGCCTCGGTCCGAAGCAGCGTATGCGGCACCACTTCACCGCGCCCGTTGAACACGCGCAGGTCGCCGAGATCGTGCCGCTGCACGCCTTGATACACCGCCAGCGGTAACGCCAATTGATGGAACGGACCGGCATCGGTCAAATCGATCCGCGCATGATGTGCAAATGCGTCGGGCTGTACCGAACTCGGTTGCGACCACGCGGTTGCGGTCACCATAGCACAGAGCATTAATATTTTTTTCATGCGGCAACAGGTCCCTTCAATTCAGGATCGGCCGGCATTTTCGGCGGCAGCGGCGCAAAATAACCAACCAGCAACAGCAGCATTCCCACCACGATAAAGGAAATAATACGCGCCAGGCTGCCGCTCGCCGCCAATTCGATCAGAAACAGTTTAACGACTACTACCGCGATCAATCCGGCGCCGACGATCCATGTCCAGCGTTCCTTCTGCCGATTGCCGATCAGCATCAGGCCGATAGCGACTATGCTCCAGACGACCGACAAGGACGTCTGAACCAGATCGGATGCAAATAGGCTCTGTGAATTCCAACGTACTTGAGCAAAATGATGACAGGTACGCACCACCATGCCGGTCAGTACCGCAAACGCGGTGCCTGCCAAGGTAGCGCTCGCGAGTGCCCTGTTGCGATGAAACTGCGGATATTCGCTCAATGAGCGCCACCATAATGCGACTCCCAACAGCACCGCCAGATGCGCCAGTTCAAGCGGGTTCAGCAGCGGCATATAAGGAAGCGGCGAGGCAGTGCCGTTGCTGACGGCATTGCTGATCCACACCCATCCCAGCAGATACACAACGATCGGCACCGCGGAGACAACACGATACGATTCCTGATGATCGCGAATCGGCCACCAGGTTTGCATTCGGGAACTGGACAATGCCAACAGATAAAGCACCGGCGCGATCATCCATCCCATCAATGGCCATGCGCTAAGCGGATCGCCCCACTGTGCAAGATGCCAGCGCAATTCGATCGCAGCCAATACGATGAATAACCAGGCGCCAGCGACATGGGCGACGTTAAGCAGCGCGCCCGGCACCCAGGCGATCTGACGCCGCAACAGTACGCCATGCATCAGCAAAGCCGATGGCCACGCCAATGCACCCCATGAAACCAACGGATGATCGACTGTAGCCATGACTCCGGCGCCCGCGATTGCGGTCAGTGCCGGTAAATAGGCCAGCGTGGCGAGTCCGAGCTGCGGCCAGTTCCAGCGCCTTGCCAAACTGCTTGCGGCCCAGGCGGTCACGATCGCCACGGCTACCAGGCATGGCGCAACCTGTTGCGGTTGAACGATGCGCATGATTTCATCAGCCCAGGCAAAGGCCCACCATGCTCCGGCCCAGAACAACGCGATCCAGCCCAATGACGATTCGATCGACGACATCGAAGAGCTCGCCTCGTTCCCAGGATGCGAGCGTTGTAACAGGCGTGCGCAGATCAGCGCTGCCAACGCAATCAGCAACGGCCCGGCAAAACCTGCATGCAGAAATGGCTTGGCCGCATCGAGACTGGCCGCAGGTCCAAACAAGACCAGGCGGCTGCCGAAATGCACAATGCCGGCGACCGCTTGCAGCGCCAGCGCAAAACCGACCGCGCCCGCATGCCGGGCGCGCACCGCCCACCACAAGGTGGCAATACCGGTCAGCGGCCACACCATGGCTGCCATGCGCCACGGCAGTACAAACAAAGGCGCGAGATTGATGAAGACCAGCCCGGCCAGCAGCGCGACGCTGGCGCCGCCGGAGAGCGGTACGGGTGCAGTATTGCCATCGGGCGCTGTGCCGGACCTACTCTGGCGCATGATCGCCCAGAAACCCGCCAGCATGCTTGCGCCGATCAGGCTGGCGGCGAGCAGGCCGGTCCAGCCGTTCGATAATACCGATCCGCCGTCTATCGAACGCAGCGTCGTCATGAACAGTGCGCCGGCCAGTGCCTGATACAGCCAGCCCCAATAGAGCAGCGGCCGCTCCGCCAGTCGCACGGCACTGAACACCGCAGCCGTGCCCAGGATTGCCAAAGCAGGACTCGCCCAATCCATAGGCCACAGCAGGAAAGGAATCAATCCGACGAAGAGTGCGCCGAAAGCAACGATATACGGGCGCAATTCGATTTCAAATGAATGCAGTTGCTGTTGCGGTGCTTGGCGCATCAGCCGGTAAGTCCACCAGGTGCTGAGCGCAAGCAACCCGCAGCCCAGCAAAGAACCGTCTAGTACAGCGTCCTGACTGCCAAAGTGCAGTCCAAGTGCGAAATAGATTGCCGACCCGATCAGCAACAGCAATGCAAACAGTCGTGCATGCACGCGTTGCTGTCGAATGCCGACCCAATAAACGCCGGCTGCCTCCACCGCCCATGCCGCTGAAGTCCATGTCTGTTCAAGCCCAAGCGGAATCGCCAGGCTGCCGAATATCACGCCCAATGCCATCAAGGTTTCAGTCAGCAGGATATAGCGGCGATTGGTCTGGCGGAACAGCACAACGGCCAGCACCATATAGAACAGGCCGAATCCCAACGCGCTGAACGCGGCGCCGTATTCCCACGATTTGGTCAACAGATATTGCAGGCCGAACGCCGAGAACGGCACACCGAATGCCAGCGTGCCATCGACATAACTGATGCGCGTCGCGGCCAGTTGAACCTGCGTGTTGAACGAAGCGCTGCCGGTATCGGGCGATTGCGATAAGGTGCGGCGAGCGAACAGGAAGGTGATCAATACATATAGCACGAACAGCAACAGCAGGAACGGCTCGGTGGTGGCAAACAATTCATCCCGATAGTATTTCGCGGCCCACGCACTGCCGAGAATGAACGTGCCGGCATAGCCGATCAGGTTGAGCACGCGCCACGCCCTGAACCAAGCGATCGCAACGATGCCGAGGTTCAGCAGCGTGAGATAGGAAAACAGCGCGACATGATTGCCGCTGCCGGTCGAAGTCAGTATTGGCGCTGCAAATCCGCCGATGGTGCCGATGATCGCGAGCACCAGTGCGTTTTGCAGGATCGCCAATAAAGCGGCGAATGCCGCGACGGCAATCAAGATCGCAAAACCGAATCCAAGCGGGATCAGCGGATGCAATTTCATCGCCGCCAGCGTAGTCAGATACAGCACGCCGATCCCGGCGCCTTGCAGAATCAAACCATAGTTATCCTGCTTATGGCGCCAGCGCCAACCGGCCAGCAGCAAGCCGATACCTGTCGCCGCCACGCCGACGTAGCGCCATTCGACGGGCAGCACCGCATGTTCGGCTGCATAACGCAACAGAAACGCCAGGCCCAAAAACAGAATCAGCACGCCTACCTTGACGATAGGATTGCCGCCGTAGACCCAGCGCTGCAGGAAAGTCTGAAACCAGGACGGTGGGGCGGGCGGCCTGGGCGGTGTTGCGGATGAAGGCGGTAGAACGGAAGCGGAACCAACTTCGACGGTCGCCGCAACGGTCGCTGTTTCCGAAGGCTGGAGGGATTGCTGTACTGTTGACGCCGGCTTCGCCGGCGGCACCGGCATACTGCTGCGCGCAACATCGGCGCTGGATGCCGGCAAGGCCGGCGACTTGTCAGCGGGTGCGACTTTCGTGGCATGTTCCGCTTGGACTGATCGCACCATGTCGGCAGATACGCGGCGAGAAAAATCTTCCGGATGCGCAGCCAATGCCTGCCGTTCCAGTTCCGCCTCGGAGATATTGGGATCGGTACGATTTGACGGGGCTGCTTGTGCGGCAGATGCTTCGCCTTCAGGCCGATTTTTTTCCAGCGTCGTCATGCGCTGCCGCATCTGGCCGAGCTGCTCTTCCAGAATCTTGATCCGATTTTCGAGGGAAGGAATTTCTGTTCCATCCTTGCGCGGCCAGTTGGCGCCAACCACGCCGCCAATGATTGCCAATATCACTGCTGCCGGAAAGGAGCCGAAAGCGGCCCCCGCGAGCATTCCCATCACCACGCCTATCCACACCATTACGCCCCCCTTAGTCTGCCGGATTGAAACGGATACCTTTTCTCCAGCTTGCTTTGTTTTTTGTCGAAGGATTATGGCACAGGCACTTGATGTTTCAACACGATCTCTTGCCAGGCGATGCGTTTTTCGCGAGCAAAGGTGGGGCTGCGAGGTTGTCTTGTAGCACCAGAATTGGTTTCAAGTTTGAAGGCCGCGCCCGGTCACACGGGGCGTTTGCTCTTGCGCACGCCTGCCGGATTTAGCTGTCGCCCTGAAGAGTATTACGGGAATTTTTCTTTTCTTTTGCCGGTGTTTCCTTGCACAGGCTACGCAGCATCGTATGTACGAGTTGCATGGTTTCGGTCAGAGCCTCTGGAACTTTGGCAGAATCGCCCGGCAAGGCTTCGAGTGCGCCATACAACATGCCCAATATGATGCGCGCCAGGCGAATCGGATCGCCCGGGCTGACTAGGCCAAGCGTCTGCAAGCCGGTGATGGCCTGGGTCATTGCACCCAGGCCATGACGCTCGCGAATCGCAAGCCAACTTTCGGTTCCCAGTACGGCCGAAGCATCAATCAAGCCGATCCTGCGGATGCCCGGATCGGCGCCAGCTGCAAGCAGGGCATCGATTCCAGCGAGGAACGCCGTCCACGGATCTTGTCCTTGTACCAGAGCATGTGAACCGGCATGCGCAACTACCTTGACCAGGCCGCTGTCGAGTTCTTCGGCGACCGCCGCAAATAAGCCCTTCTTATCGCCGAAGTGATGATACAAGGCGCCGGTCGTGACCCCCGCTTCAGCACATAGCGCACCCAGCGAAGTGGCTTCATAGCCTTGGCTGCCAAACAGGCGCCGCCCCGCCGCACGCAAAGCGATCTGGGTTGCCGTGGCATTTTCCTTGCGGCCATCACGTTTCGCTGCGGTTGGCTTGCCGTGTTCCTTCATGATTGAAGATCTCCTCTACCATTCCAGGTTGACAATTATAACGTAATTACGTATTGTTAATTGAGCTACCTCTGCTGTCTAACTTAACCTCCTCGGAGAATCCCCATGTTACTTGCCGCAAAAGTCCTCGCCGGCCTTGTGTTGCTGATCCACGTTTACATCTTGTTGCTCGAAACCGTATTGTTCAAGACCCGCGGGCGCAAGGTATTCGGTTTGACCAAGGAACAGGCTGAAGTAATGGCGCCAGCCATGATGAACCAAGGCTTCTACAACGGCTTCCTTGCGGCAGCTTTGGCGGTCGGTTTCTTGGCTGCAGATCCGGTTCTTGGCAAGGCTTTTACCGTGTTTGGCCTGATTTGTGTCGCGGTGGCCGGAATCATCGGTGCGGCAACCGTGCAGTTGCGCATTTTGTATGTTCAAACCGTTCCCGCCGTAGCTGCGTTGATCGTTCTTTTCCTGGCATGAGTGTGTCGTGCGCAGTCAGGCCCGCCATCTTTCGGTGGTTAATTGTCCGACGGCATCGAGCAAAAAGCTGACAGGTTCCTGCGCCTTCCTGCCGAATAGTCTCACTTGATCGGAATCTGCTGACTTGCGGGTACTGGTACGGCCGTGATGCTGTTTTGCGGACTGCCTTCGATGACACGATCGGAATACACCAGATAGACCAATGCATTGCGCTTGGAATCAGCCATTCGCACGACGCGAATGCGCTTGAACAAGATCGATGCCCGCTCAGTGAATACCTCTTCCTGCCTGGGAATCGGACCGGTAAAACTGATGGCGCCTACCTGGCGGCAAGCCACCGACGCTTCGGCCTTGTCTTCGGCCAGACCGAATGCGCCTTTGATGCCGCCGGTCTTGGCCCTGGAAAGGTAGCAGCTCACCCCGGCAACCCTGGGATCGTCGAACACCTCCACCACGATCTTGTGATCAGGCCCGATGAACTTGAAGACGGTGTCGACTTCACCGATTCGTTCGGCGCGCAGCGCCGGTGCGATCAATAAAAGAAATGCGGGCAACAATAATCTGGCATTCATGAATTTCCCTTTTATTTAAATGGTTGCTGGAAACCATACCAGCAAAGCAGATAGATGCAAGTGCCGTGTTGGGTGGAAATTTGCAGGTCCGTCCGAAATTAATTCGTCAATGCGATCAGTGAAAGTTCGATGCCGACGTAATCGCGCTCCTGTGTTTGATAGCGTACAGACGGACAAGATTGCTTTTCGATAGATTGAGGTTTTACATCGGAGATCATCATGTCAATCAAGAAAATTCGTTTTGACTCAAGAGTCGCAAATTTTACCCGCCAAGCAACTTTGTTGTCGGCCTTGGCGTTTCTCGTATTGAGTAGCTCATTCACGTCAACAACGGCAATGGCTGCAAATAATTCATCAGACGTAAATGCACGCTACCAGACGGAGCGGGCATTTTGCAACAGTGGCCAATCGAGCCAGGACCGCGCGACTTGCCTGAGGGAGGCCGGGGCAGCGCTGGCCGAGAAAAAAGGGGGGCGCCTTGATAATGGTCCGAATGCGTACCAGCAAAATGCCCAGACACGTTGCAATGCGTTACCAGCGGATGACCGCGATGCGTGCCAGCGCCGTATAAATGGTGAAGGCACGACCAGCGGTAGCATCAGTACTGGTGGCGTAATACGAGAACTTGTTGTTCCGGACAATAAATAAAATTAAGCGGGACACGCATTGTTTCGACGGGTCCGCGTCAAATTCGCGGACTCGGCAGAACCTGTTCACCAATCCTCTATTTAGCAATGTCAAATCCGCGTCCAAGCACCCGGAACGATCTCCATTGAAAAACTGCATTCGATTAATCGTAAAATGCAGGCTGCGGAATATCGTATTGATGGAGTTAAAGATATGTTTGGTATCGATTTATTAAATGAAATGAAGTCGTACTCGCTGGAAACAAGTGTGGCTGTGCAGGTTTTTATTGTCGTGTTTTTAACCTTACTGCTGAATTTCATCGCTGCAAAGGTACTGAATCGTTTGCACGTAAAACTTCAAAAAACCACTACGCCTTGGGACGATGCCCTGGTGGATGCTGTACGCAAGCCATTTACCGTATTGATCTGGATTGTAGGCATTGCTCTTGCAGCAAAGATTTTGCAGCAGCATACACAGTCGGTCCTGTTCGAAGCGGTGAATGTCGTTCGCGATATCGGTGTCATCGTATGTTTAGGATGGTTTCTCCAGAGATTCATCAAAAGAGCGGAAAAGAACTTCATCGAATCCCAAAAGGCGGCAGGCAAGCACGTCGATCAGACTACGATCAGCGCCATTGCCAAGCTGCTGCGTCTGTCGGTATTCATTACGGTGGCGTTGATCATCCTGCAGACACTCGGCTTCAGCGTCTCGGGCGTACTGGCGTTTGGCGGTCTTGGCGGAATCGCCATCGGCTTTGCATCAAAAGATCTTCTTGCCAATTTTTTTGGCGCACTGATGATTTACCTCGACCGGCCGTTTGCTGTCGGCGACTGGATACGGTCACCTGATCGTGATATCGAAGGAACCGTTGAACATATCGGCTGGCGGCTGACCAAGATCCGCACGTTTGATCAAAGGCCGCTGTATCTTCCGAATGCGACCTTTACCACCATCGCCGTGGAGAATCCCTCGCGCATGACGCATCGCCGAATCAACGAAACCATTGGGGTTCGTTACGATGATGCTGACAAGGTCCGGAGCATCGTCCAGGACGTAAAGGAAATGCTGCAGGCGCATCCGGAGATCGATCAATCCCAGACCATCATCGTGAACTTCAACAAGTTCGCGCCTTCATCACTCGATTTTTTCATCTACACATTTACACGTACGACCAACTGGATTCGTTACCATGAAGTGAAAGAAGATGTGTTGCTGAAAGCGATGGACATCATCGGGCACCATGGGGCTGAAGTCGCATTTCCTACCTCTACCATCCATGTTCCCGGATCGCTTCGGATCCGTACCGAGCACGAGCGGGAGCAATTTGCCGGGTCCTGATGCCAGGTGGAAGTACATGGCGCTTTTTTACCCGCGGACGCCATGCTGGTTTCGGATTGTTGAGACTTCCGTAAATAGTTGACACGTACGGTCATCATTCGGATGAGCGTACTGCGTGAGTATTCATATTGGCCAATGGCAGGGTGCCTGCCGATCGCACTTCTAAATAAAAAAAACCGCCCGGCTTCGGGCGGTTCGTTTCAACGATGACGGGCCGCGTCAGGATATCAATAGCGACGCGGATTGCCCGGTTTGTCATCGTAACGATTGGGTACGCCATCACCGTCACGGTCGCGGTCCGCACGGTTTGGAATGCCGTCACGATCACGATCTCCATTCGGGCCGTTGCCGCGATTCAGGTTCGTGCTGCGGTTCGGGTTGTTCGGATTGCTGTCAAAGCGATTGGGTACACCATCGCCGTCACGATCGCGATCCACGCGGTTTGGAATGCCATCGCGGTCGCGATCGCCGCCCGGGCGCGCGCCACGCTGCCAGCCGCCGCGATTCAGACGCCAGCCGTCATTGCCTTGGCGCCATTCCGGACGCTGATAGTAACGGCCGGCGCGTACGCGCTCCCAATGCCCCTGGGTCCACACATGCCTTCTGCCATTCCAGTTCCAGTAACCGGGTGCCCATTCATAACCGCGGCGCGCTGCTGGAACCCTCTCATATCTTACCGGCGGCGGCGCTTTTCCGATCGCAATATGGACGCCCACTTGCGCGTGCGCCTGTTGAGCAGGGATAAAGGCAGCCGTGCTGAGAATAATCGCTGCGGTGGTACTCAAGATTCGTTTCATATGTATCTTCCAATGAAGTTACGTACAATTCAATATATAGACTTGCAGCGAACAAACCATAAGAGATGCATCTACTTACAAGAGATACATTTCGACGCTTTGCGTGCTGCCCGATACACTGGCCTTGGGTACGCTTTAGCGAACAGGGTATAAAAAGCCCGCACACCTTTTGGATGTGCGGGTCAACTCCGACCTTCTGGAGAGGGAGGTTGCATGGTGACTATAGCGAATGATTTTTTGCTTTACTGTGCGGCAACCCACATAGCACAATAAAAATTCGCGGCGGACAGGATCGACAATTTTCCCGCCGTCCGCTCAGGTGAATTGCATCCGTTTGCATTGCGGTTTCTGATTGATTGAGATTGGAGGCACAAGACTTCCGATGCCGTTGGATTGCAACGGCATCGGAGATGAAGTGTTAGTAACGGTTTGGATTGTTGGGACGATTGTCCATCCGATTTGGCACACCGTCGCCATCTCTATCGCGATCGGCCCGATTCGGTATGCCGTCGCGATCGCGGTCGCCATCGCCGCGATACGGACGGTGGCCCTCCGCCCTGTAAACCGGCCGATTGTCATAAACGGGTTCGCTTGCATAAGGCACTGCGTATTCGACACATCCGGACAAGATACCGCCAGCGGCGGCCAGCACTGCGATAAGTGTTTTCATTGGAACTCCTGATTGGTTTCAACCAAGGCCGCCAAGCATGATCGGCCAGAAAAAATCGTTACGGTAAACCGCTTTTCAATTCTGGGTCGAATTACAGTTTGTCGACAGCATCCTTGACGATTTCCTTGGCGTTGCCCAAGGTTTTTTCGACATTGCCTTCGATCTGTTTTTCCAGTCCCTTTACTTGCTGTTCATCGCTGCCGATTAATTTCCCTGCGGCTTCCTGCACCTTGCCTACTATGTTTTTGGCTTCGCCCTTGACTTGATCTTTGTTCATGATTGGTTTCCTTTGATTGATTGATGGATGTGTGTTCAAGCCACGGTTCTTTCTCGCCGAGAAATATTTAACGGAAGTCCCCATGAAGCCATGGCCCAAGAATGACCTGCCGATCAAGGAAGGTCGGTTCGCCAGCGCACTTAACGCTAGCGAGGTAATTTGCAAGGCGGGATATTTTCATCGCCGGCGCGATCCAATCCGTGTTGAATCCTGCGGACTGGAGTGGCAAGCGAAGGGCGCGACGACAAAGACAGTGCAGGGAAAAAACGGCACGGCAGTGCGTGGCCTGTGAGGCGTAGTAACAACGATCAGAGGATTTCATGGATTCTGACCTCAATAACCTGTCGCGCGATGAACTCATTGCGGAAGTGGTCAAACTCCGCAATGCCATCCGCGAGCATCGCGACAGCACGGAGCAAAACCTCTGCTGGCATCATCCGGCGATGTGGGGCCTGTTGCCCGAGCCATCGGCTGTTTCGCCTGTCGTACCGGAGTGGCCTGCTTTTCTCCGGGGTTGCATCAGGTATCGTCAGTCTCTCGATGAACAACTCCCTGCAGCGCCTCGTTCTCCCGATGAATTTTCCGGGTAACATCGGATCTGTCTACAATGCAGACGGCTGTGTCCGGCTAGCGGCAGTTCCATGCTAAATTGAAGTTTGGCGATATGTGACATGCCGCATGAAGCATATATACACATGACTCATATGCTTGAATTCCTATTTCTCGCAAACGACATACGCGCCTAAAAATTACTTATACAGAATTATTCATACGAATGTCACGTCCTCGTAATCGTCTTGTCAATGCCATTATTTTCCTGATTGCGATATCGGGTTTGTACGGCTACACGGTGTTGTCGCCCAAGGCAACCGCGCCCGAGCACATCGCCTTGGCGAACGAATTGCGCGAAGGTTACGGGCGGGCGGAAATGAACGACGGCACCGTCTACGTCGGCAATTTTGTGAATGGGATGTATCAGGGCAAGGGGCGCTTTGAAACGGCGGACGGTCAGATCTATGAAGGTAATTTTGAAAAGAACGCGCTGACCGGAGACGGCACCTATACGGACAAGGAAGGATCGCGTTATGAGGGTGAATTTGTCGATTGGAAATTTCATGGCGCGGGTACTTATTTAGATGCTGAGGGCACCGTCTTCAAAGGCCAGTTCGTCGATGGAACACTGACCGGCCTTGGCCGCATGGCGGAAAAGCAGGGCGTGCGCTACGACGGCGAGTTCAAGCAGTGGCGTATGCACGGGCAAGGCACTCTGCGGCTTGCCAACGGCGACGAATATATCGGTACGTTCGCCGATGACACGTATCAGGGGGAAGGAACACTCAAATACGCAAACCCCGCCCAGGCAGGGCGGGCCGAGGATAGCGGTACATGGCACCGCGGTATATTGGAAGATAAAGAGCTGGCTCCCAGGATTAGAGCTGCCTTGCCTGACCAGCGCAGCCTGCTTGATTCCGCATTTGCGAAGCTGATCCCGCAGGATCCGGCGAATATCGATTTGTATTTTCTGGCGGTAGCAGGGGACAGCTCGCAAGAAGTATTCCGCCGCGAGGTAGACTTCGTGCGCAAAAAGTTCGATCGCGAATTCGGTACAGAGGGGCGTTCTCTGATATTGGTAAACAGCCGCAATACGCTGAAGTCCGATCCAATGGCGACCACAACCAGTATCCGGGAATCACTGAAGGCCATCGCTACTCGCATGGATCCGCAAAACGATATTCTGTTCATGTTTCTCACCAGCCATGGCTCCAAGGAGCACGAGTTTGTACTCGACCAGAATGGCTTGGATTTGCGGGATCTGCAAGCCAAGGAACTCGGCGCCATGCTCAAAGAGACCGGCATTCGTTGGAAGGTCATCCTGATATCAGCATGCTATTCAGGCGGGTTCATTGATGCGGTGAAGGATGACCACACTTTGGTAATTACGGCTGCACGGCATGATCGGCGTTCATTTGGCTGCGCGGATGAAAATGACTTTACCTATTTCGGCCGCGCTTTTTTCAAGGAGGCGGTCTCTAACACCAGCTCGTTCGAGGACGCATTTTATAGGGCAAAGTCGCTCGTCGAGGAATGGGAGGCGGACGATTTTAAATTCCCGGGGACTATCAGCGAGGAAGCGCACTCACTGCCGCAAATGCATGATCCGTTGGCGATCAGGAAGTATCTTCAACGATGGCGTTTGCAACTCGCATTAACTGAACGGAACGCGATTGCGGCCAAAAACGCGCGCGAGGCGTCCAAGAATTAGCAAAAGCTTATTTTAGCGAGGTTATGCTGGCGGCTGCTCGATAGCAGCGTGCGCGATATTGTCCCGGTGATGCGTTGAATCGGGTAATTGTCAGATCAGATCGCAATTACTACAGATGAGGCCAAGTTTCTAATCAATTTATGGGTAGTCCCATCGTGGGACTGGGAACGTTCGTGGAATGTCATCCGTTAACGCGCTGTAAGCGGTAACCCAGCGGCGTCATAGATTTGCCTGCGGCCGGCCGGCACAATGCCCTCACGTTCAACCACACGGAGAGGGAAATG
>MESE01000095.1:243-18764 GCA_001770855.1 Burkholderiales bacterium RIFCSPLOWO2_02_FULL_57_36 | reverse complement strand
TTTCTTGGACAACACCGTGGCGATTGCCGCCGTCAGCGTGGTCTTGCCATGGTCGACGTGGCCAATCGTGCCCACATTCACGTGCGGCTTGGTCCGCTCAAACTTGCCTTTTGCCATTTTATTCTTCCTTCAAAAAGAACGATTTTTATCTATGAATTCAAAGACTCGCTCCATCGGAGCGAGTAACTCAATTACTTGTTCTTGGAGTTGATGATTGCTTCAGTGACGTTTTTCGGTGCTTCGGCGTAGTGCTTGAATTCCATCGTGTAAGTTGCACGGCCTTGCGTTGCGGAACGCAACGAGGTCGAGTAACCGAACATTTCAGACAGAGGCACTTCAGCCTTGATGATTTTGCCGCCGCCGCCTGCGATTTCATCCATACCCTGAACCATGCCGCGACGGGAAGACAAATCACCCATGACCGTACCAGCATAATCCTCTGGGGTTTCGACTTCAACCGCCATCATTGGCTCCAGAATCACCGGACTCGCCTTGCGGCAGCCATCCTTGAATGCCATCGATGCGGCCATGCGGAATGCATTTTCGTTCGAGTCCACGTCATGGTATGAACCGAAGAACAACGTGACCTTGACGTCGACAACCGGATACCCAGCCATCACACCGGAGGTCAATGTCTCCCTGACACCCTTTTCCACTGCGGGAATGTATTCGCGCGGAACTGTACCACCCTTGATCGCATCAACGAATTCGAAACCTTTGCCCGGCTCTTGCGGCTCGATTTTCAAAACCACGTGACCATATTGACCGCGGCCGCCGGATTGCTTGACGAATTTGCCTTCAATCTCTTCGCAGGTCTTGCGAATCGTTTCGCGATAAGCAACTTGCGGCTTGCCGACGGTTGCCTCGACATTGAATTCACGACGCATACGATCGACGATAATTTCAAGGTGCAATTCGCCCATACCGGCAATAATCGTTTGACCGGATTCTTCATCGGTACGCACGCGGAACGATGGATCTTCTTGTGCGAGACGATTCAATGCCAAGCCCATTTTTTCCTGATCCTGCTTGGTTTTTGGCTCGACTGCCTGCGAAATCACCGGCTCAGGGAACACCATGCGCTCCAGCGTAATGATGGCACTTGGATCGCACAAGGTTTCGCCCGTCGTTGCTTCCTTCAAGCCAACCGCTGCAGCGATGTCGCCCGCGCGCACTTCCTTGATTTCTTCGCGCTGATTGGCATGCATCTGCAAAATACGGCCGACACGCTCCTTTTTACCTTTGACCGGGTTGTAAACCGTATCGCCGGAGTTGATCATGCCGGAGTAGACGCGGAAGAAAATCAATTGGCCGACGAACGGGTCGGTCATGATCTTGAACGCCAACGCCGAAAACTTTTCAGCATCATCGGCCTTGCGCTCGACAGGCTCGTCATCTTCATCCAGGCCTTTGACAGGCGGAATATCGATCGGCGACGGCAGGTATTCAATGACGCCGTCAAGCATCGCCTGCACGCCTTTGTTCTTGAACGCGGTTCCGCACATCATCGGAACGATTTCACTGGCGATCGTACGCTGGCGTAGCGCGGCCTTGATTTCAGCTTCCGTCAGGTCGCCTTCCTCAAGATATTTGTTCATCAATTCTTCGGTGGCTTCAGCGGCGGCCTCGACCATTTTTTCTCGCCACTCCTTGGCTTGCTCGACGAGCTCGGCGGGAATATCACGGTAGTCGAATTTCATGCCTTGCGACGCATCGTCCCAGTAGATCGCCTTCATCTTGACCAGATCGACCACGCCCAGAAAATTCTCTTCGGCACCGATCGGAATCTGAAGCGGAATTGGGTTCGCCTTCAGACGCGCGCGCATCTGCTCGTACACCTTGAAAAAATTCGCGCCGGTACGGTCCATCTTGTTAACGAATGCCAACCGTGGAACCTTGTATTTGTTGGCCTGACGCCATACGGTTTCCGACTGGGGCTGCACGCCGCCAACCGCGCAATAAACCATGCACGCGCCATCCAGTACGCGCATCGAGCGCTCTACTTCAATGGTGAAGTCAACGTGACCCGGCGTATCAATGATGTTGATGTGATGCTCAGGGAAGTTATTGGCCATCCCCTTCCAGAAACAGGTGGTTGCCGCGGAAGTGATCGTGATGCCGCGCTCCTGCTCCTGCTCCATCCAGTCCATGGTGGCCGCGCCGTCATGCACCTCACCGATTTTGTGATTGACACCGGTGTAAAACAGCACACGCTCGGTTGTCGTGGTTTTGCCAGCATCGATGTGAGCCGAAATTCCAATGTTGCGATAACGCTCAATGGGGGTCTTGCGAGCCATGATTAATCCTAAATCTTTTTAATGTACAAAACCGAGCGCCATTTTCTCGAAAATGTGCCCGGCCTCGAACAAATTACACATGCGAATGGTCGCCCGCATACACGGAACGCGACCGCTCAATCCATTAGAAGCGGAAGTGCGAGAACGCCTTGTTCGCTTCCGCCATGCGATGCACTTCATCGCGCTTCTTCATTGCACCGCCGCGGCTTTCAGCAGCTTCCAGCAACTCACCGCCAAGACGCTGCGGCATCGATTTTTCGCTGCGCTTGTTGGCGGCTTCACGCAACCAGCGCATCGACAACGCCATACGACGGACCGGACGCACTTCAACCGGCACCTGATAGTTCGCACCGCCGACACGGCGCGATTTAACTTCGACCATCGGCTTGCAGTTATTGATTGCAGCAACGAACACTTCGAGCGGATCTTTACCAGACTTGGCCTGGATATGCTCAAACGCACCGTAGATGATGTTCTCGGCGACCGATTTTTTGCCGGACAGCATCAAGACGTTGACGAATTTGGCGACATCAACATTACCAAATTTCGGATCCGGCAGAATGTCCCGCTTGGGGACTTCACGACGACGTGGCATTTCAATTCCTTTCAATCTTCAGTTGAGCGCACAGCACTTGGTTTGCGCACTCGCGGATGGCCATCATGACCAACCACTTACTCGGCCCATTGGAGGCCGACTCTCATTCCACCCGACTGCTGCGGAAACCTTTTATTATTTCTTGCCTGCTTTGGCGCGTTTCGCACCGTACTTCGAACGCGCCTGCTTGCGGTCTTTTACGCCCTGAGTATCCAATGCGCCGCGCACCATGTGATAACGCACACCCGGCAAGTCTTTCACACGACCGCCGCGCAACAACACGACGCTATGCTCTTGCAAGTTGTGGCCCTCGCCGCCGATATACGAAATGACTTCGAAACCGTTGGTCAGTCGTACTTTGGCGACCTTACGCAGCGCCGAGTTCGGCTTCTTCGGGGTCGTGGTGTAGACGCGGGTACATACGCCGCGTTTTTGCGGGCTGTTTTCCAGCGCCGGCGATTTGCTCTTGACGCGCACGGAAACGCGCGGCTGGCGAATCAATTGATTGATGGTTGGCATCGGTATAAATCCAACAAAATAACGACATTAATAATACAAGCCCGAAATCGATTGCCCGGGGACTAAACAAGATCATTTTGCGCACGGAATGCGCAGTTCGAATTGACTATAGGGAAAAGCGTCGCAGGAAGCAGAATGATGCAGACCAAAGAACGCTTAAGCCCGAAAGAGCTTAAATTCGAGAACTCGCGAGTATATCCCTCCGAAGACACTCAGTCAACTGGGATAGCAGAATAACTCCTTTGCCGCCACCCGGGTGGCCATGCCGGCCGGTTTCGGATTTCGGCCTGCATACGGCGCCAGATTGCGGACCCTATCGAGATCGTGATTGTATTGCCATTCGAATTAACTGATTTCCGAGTTCACTTATCGTCTATTGTGCACGGCACACAGGAAGAAAGTATGCGCTTACTCTGACGGTATGTGGCTCATTGTCGGATCTGTTGATGTGTCGCCGACTACGCCTATTTACTGAGCTGTATTAGGCAAGTAAAAGTTATTCCGCGATAATTGCCGTTGTTCATTTTTCTTTGATCGAGCACATGTCCGTATTGTTTCGCCCAGCCAATTTTTTTGTGTTGACGAGCTATTTGATCTTGTCCGCTGTGCCATTCATTTCCGTGTTTTTCGGCAGCAACGGTGGCCGTTCAGTCCCCATAGCAGGAATGGCCATCGTGGCATGGGTCGCGGTTTGGGCCATATTCAAACGACCGGCCTGGTTCCATTGGTTGCTGCTGCCGGCATTTATCACCTTGCCGATCGAACTGTATCTCCATGTTTATTATGGCCAAGGTATCTCAACCCATCACTTAGGCATCATCGTCGAGACTAGCCCAAAGGAGGCGTTGGATTTTTTGGGCGATAAAATCTGGCTGCTGTTAGCGCTTATCTTGGCGATTGCGGCGTGGTTCTGCCTATCGTGGAAAGCGGCGATTGATACACGGGATCTGGACTGGACCGATCGATCGCGCTGGCTGGCTATAGGTTTATTGACTGCCGCGTTTTTGTTATGGCTGTACGATCGAGCCGTTTCGGCACAAATAGCCGGTTCAAGCACAACAAAAGAAATGGCGGCTGGCGGCAGGACATCAAACCAGGACGGTGCCTGGGTGCGCCTTCCGCGATTGCCGCGGTGGGCAAATGTACCCTTGGATACCAAGGCCTTCGCCGGAACATGGCCGTTTGGGTTGATAGTACAGGGCCAGGAATTCTGGAAGGAACGCGTTTATTTGTCCAGCTTGAAAGAGAAGAGCAGTCAGTTCAAATTTGGAGCGCACCAAGCGAATCAGACAAATTTTCCGCAAACACTGGTCATGGTTATCGGTGAATCGTCTCGGTATGACCGATGGAGCGTGAATGGTTACGGACGTGAAACCAATCCCTTGCTTCGGGCGGAGCCGAATCTGGTCAGTTTGCAGGATGTCATTACAGCGGTATCGGCCACAAGGCTATCGGTCCCCGTGCTAATGTCCCGCAAGCCGGCCATGCAGAGCCTGGAAGCCGGGTTTTCCGAAAAATCTTTTTTGACCGCATTCAAGGAAGCCGGATTCAAGACCTACTGGTTATCGAATCAAATGTCGTTCGGCAAATTTGATACGCCTGTCTCGGTATTTGCCAATGAGGCCGAGGTGACTCAGTTTGTTAATCTGGGAGGATTTACCGGTGAATCGAATTACGATGACGTACTCTTGGATCCGCTTAAAAATGCAATCGCGGATAGTGCGCCAAAAAAGCTAATCGTACTTCACACCCTCGGCAATCACTGGAATTATAGCCATCGTTACCCGGAAGAGTTCGATAAATGGCAGCCATCGTTGCGCGGCTTGTCCAATCCTGCGCATACCGACTTGAGACTCAAAGAGCAGCTTAACAATAGCTATGACAACTCCATTCTGTACACCGATTGGTTTTTGGCACAAGTCATCGGTAGGCTAAAGTCTTCAGGACAATTGGCTTCGATGATGTACATCTCGGATCATGGGCAATCCCTGTATGACGGAAGTTGCCGATTGGCTTTTCATGGGCATAACACGCAATATGATTTTCATGTGCCGGCACTTGTCTGGTATTCCGACTTGTACAAGTCGGTCTATCCGGAAAAGGTCAAGCAACTGCAACGCCACAAGCGCTCAAGACTCGCGACGGAGAATATTTTCCACTCATTGCTGGATATGGCCGATGTCCGTTACGGCACCGAACAACTGGAGCGAAGTTTGTTCCACAAAAAATTCAAGCAACATAAGCGCTACGTCGATAGCTATGGCTGGACCGACTATGACAACGCAACATTCAAAGGCGATTGCCGCGAGGTGATCGGCAAAAGCAAGCCCTTGCCGCGAGCACGTTGAGCTGAAGGCGGGCCGCCATTAACGAGCAACCCAAACCGGCATTGTTCAATGCGGGATGATCGTTTCGCCCCCAAAAAAAACGGCCTCCGAAGATTTAACTTCGGAGGCCGTTTTGTACAACTAAGAACTTTTGGAATTACGCTTCGCTATCCGGGGTTCCGGTAGTCTCCGCTATTTCCTTTTCCAGTTCCGCCGCACGTGCCGCCCGCTCGGATTGCAGCAGAGCGGTACGCTCCTCCGCTTCCCACGATTCTTTTTCCTTGCGAGCGCGGTGGAATGCGAGACCGGTGCCGGCTGGAATCAAGCGCCCAACGATGACGTTTTCCTTCAATCCACGCAAACCATCGCGCTTGCCCATGATCGCAGCTTCGGTCAGGACACGCGTGGTTTCCTGGAACGATGCGGCAGAGATGAACGAGTCGGTCGACAGCGAGGCCTTGGTGATGCCGAGCAATACGTTGTCGTACGTCGCCGGAATCTTGCCTTGAGCAATGACGCGATCGTTCTCATCCAACAATTCGGAGCGCTCGACTTGCTCACCCACGATGTAATTGGCTTCACCCGGATCGACAATCTGGACGCGGCGCAGCATTTGCCGCACGATCACTTCGATGTGCTTGTCGTTGATCTTCACGCCTTGCAAGCGGTACACGTCTTGCACTTCATCGACGATGTAACGCGCCAGCGCTTCGATACCCAGCAGTCGCAGGATGTCTTGAGGATCGGCCGGGCCGTCCACAATCATCTCACCCTTGTTGACCACCTGGCCGTCATGCACCAGCACTTGCTTGTCCTTGGTAATCAGGAACTCGTGCTTGTTGCCATCCATGTCGGTGATTTCCAGGCGCTGCTTGCCCTTGGTTTCCTTACCGAACGCCACGGTACCGGTAACTTCCGCAAGCATACCGGCGTCTTTCGGCGAACGCGCCTCGAACAACTCGGCTACACGCGGCAGACCACCGGTAATATCACGCGTTTTCTGCGATTCCGTCGGAATACGCGCCAACACTTCACCGACCGATACTTGCTGGCCGTCTTTCACGGTGATCAGTGCGCCAACCTGGAAGCCGATGGTCACCGCATGTTCGGTGCCTGCGATTTTTACTTCCTCGCCTTGTTCGTTCAACAGTTTGACCTGCGGACGCACAGTTTTGGTCACAGAGCCGCGACGTTTTGCATCGATCACCACCAAGGTCGACAGTCCGGTAACTTCATCGACCTGACGCGCGACAGTAGAACCTTCTTCGACATTCTCGAATTTCACGGTACCGGTGTATTCGGTAATGATCGGACGTGTCAGCGGATCCCATGTCGCCAGGGCGGTACCGGCCTTGATGGCCATGCCGTCCTTGACTATCAATGTCGCACCGTAAGGTACTTTATGACGCTCGCGCTCGCGGCCATGGTCGTCGGTAATCAGCACTTCGCCGGAACGGGAAATGACGATCTGACCGCCCTTGCCGTTGGTAACGTAACGCATCGTCGCGGTAAAGCGCACGGTGCCGTTCGATTTGGCTTCAACCGACGATGCCACTGCCGCACGGGATGCCGCACCACCGATGTGGAAGGTACGCATCGTCAACTGGGTGCCCGGCTCGCCGATTGACTGCGCAGCGATCACGCCAACTGCTTCACCGGAGTTCACCATCGAACCGCGGCCCAAGTCACGGCCGTAACACATGGCGCACAAACCATAGCGGGTGTCGCAAGTCAGCGGCGTACGCACCTTGACTTCATCGATGCCCAGGCGTTCGATTTCCTCGACTGAATCTTCATCGAGCAAGGTGCCAGCCTCATACAACGTGGCTTGCGTATCCGGATTGATGATGTCGTTGGCCGCCACGCGACCGAGGATACGATCACGCAAGGCTTCAATCACTTCACCGCCCTCGACCAGCGCTTTCATCGATGCGCCGTTCGCTGTGCCGCAATCATCCTCGATTACAACCAGATCCTGCGTTACGTCGACCAGACGGCGAGTCAGGTAACCGGAGTTTGCAGTCTTCAATGCGGTATCGGCCAGACCTTTACGAGCGCCGTGAGTCGAAATAAAGTACTGCAACACGTTCAAGCCTTCGCGGAAGTTCGCGGTAATCGGCGTCTCGATGATCGAGCCATCCGGCTTGGCCATCAAGCCGCGCATACCTGCCAACTGACGAATCTGTGCTGCGGAACCACGCGCACCGGAATCGGCCATCATGTAGATGGCGTTGAACGACTCCTGCGTACCCTTGGTGCCGTCACGCCTGATGACGTCCTCTACCTTCAACTGCTCCATCATCGCCTTGCCGACTTCATCGCCGGCCTTGCCCCAGATATCCACCACTTTGTTGTAGCGTTCGCCGGCAGTTACCAGACCTGACGAATATTGTTTTTCAATCTGTTTTACTTCCTGCTCGGCCTCGGCAATCAGCGTTACTTTTTGCGGCGGAACCAGCATGTCGTCCACGCAGATCGAAATACCGGCACGGGTTGCGAGGCGGAAGCCCGACTGCATCAACTGGTCGGCGAACACGACGGTTGCGCGCAAACCGCACTTGCGGAAAGACGTGTTGATCAGCTTCGAAATTTCCTTCTTTTTCAGCGCGCGGTTCAGCACGGTGAATGGCAATCCCTTCGGCAGGATCTCCGACAGGATTGCGCGGCCAACCGTGGTTTCGTAACGCTTGATCGTCTTCACGAACTCGCCGGTTTCCAGATCCTTCGGGAATTCGGTGATGCGCACGGTAACGCGGCTGGTCAGTTCAACTTCCTTGTTGTCGTAGGCACGGATGACTTCCGACACGTCCGGGAACATCATGCCCTCGTTCTTGCCGTTGATCTTTTCGCGGGTGGCATAGTACAGGCCAAGCACGATATCCTGCGACGGCACGATCGATGGTTCGCCGTTGGACGGGAACAGGATGTTGTTGGAGGCCAGCATCAGAGTGCGAGCTTCCATCTGCGCCTCGACCGACAGCGGCACGTGCACAGCCATCTGGTCGCCGTCGAAGTCGGCGTTGAATGCGGCGCAAACCAGCGGATGCAGCTGAATCGCCTTGCCTTCAATCAGTACCGGCTCAAACGCCTGGATACCAAGACGGTGCAAGGTCGGCGCACGGTTCAACATGACCGGATGTTCGCGGATCACGTCTTCCAGGATGTCCCAGACCACCGGCTCTTGAATCTCGACCAGTTTCTTGGCCGCCTTGATGGTAGTCGCCAGACCCATCAATTCGAGCTTGTTGAAAATGAAGGGCTTGAACAATTCCAGCGCCATCAATTTCGGCAAGCCGCATTGATGCAATTTCAGCTGCGGACCGACTACGATCACCGAACGGCCCGAGTAGTCGACGCGCTTGCCCAGCAAGTTTTGACGGAAACGGCCGCCCTTGCCCTTGATCATTTCTGCCAGCGATTTCAGTGGGCGCTTGTTGGCGCCGGTCATCGCTTTACCGCGACGGCCGTTGTCCAGCAGCGAATCGACCGCTTCCTGCAGCATCCGCTTTTCGTTACGCGTAATGATTTCCGGCGCGCGCAATTCCATCAAGCGCTTCAAGCGATTGTTACGGTTGATGACGCGGCGATACAGATCATTCAGGTCGGAGGTCGCAAAACGGCCGCCGTCCAGCGGCACCAGCGGACGCAACTCCGGCGGCAGCACCGGCAGCACTTCCATGATCATCCAGTCCGGCTTGATGCCCGAACGCTGGAATGCCTCAAGTACTTTCAGGCGCTTTGCATATTTCTTGATCTTGGCTTCGGACTTCGACTCTTTCAATTCGACGCGCAGCATCTCTGCATCGCGATCGATGTCAATCGAGCGCAGCAGTTCACGGATGCCTTCGGCGCCCATGAATGCGGTAAAGTCGTCGCCGAATTCCTCATACTTGGCGGCGTAGTCGTCTTCCGACATGATCTGACACTTCTTCAGCGGCGTCATGCCCGGATCGGTCACGACGTAGGCTTCGAAGTACAGCACGCGTTCGATATCGCGCAGCGTCATATCGAGCACCATGCCCAGACGCGACGGCAGCGACTTCAAGAACCAGATGTGCGCAGTCGGCGACGCCAGTTCGATGTGGCCCATGCGCTCGCGGCGCACCTTGGCCAGCGTGACTTCGACGCCGCACTTTTCGCAGATGACGCCGCGGTGCTTCAGGCGCTTGTACTTGCCGCACAGGCACTCATAGTCCTTGATCGGCCCGAAGATCTTGGCGCAGAACAAACCGTCGCGCTCGGGCTTGAAGGTACGGTAGTTGATGGTTTCCGGCTTTTTGACTTCGCCGTAGGACCACGAACGGATTTTTTCGGGCGACGCGAGGCCAATCTTGATCGCGTCGAATTGTTCATTTTGCTGAACTTGCTTGAATAGATCGAGCAGTGCTTTCATGTATCACTCCAGGTTGGCGTGAAAAAACGCTTGATGTATGACGCGGAAGGCGCCGGCCCGCTTGATGACCCTGTTCGCATCAGCGGGAGAGCCCTCTCTTTTGGAGAAGGTTCCGCTGATACCGGGCACGGGCCGGCGCTTCCAATACTGCCAATTTGCTGCTATTACTCTAAATCCTGCTGACGACCACTACTGTTTAGTCGCGTTCCAGATCGATGTCGATACCCAGCGAGCGGATTTCCTTCACCAATACGTTGAAGGATTCCGGCATGCCGGCATCGATGACGTGATCGCCCTTGACGAGATTTTCATACACCTTGGTACGTCCATTCACGTCGTCGGACTTGACCGTCAACATCTCTTGCAACACGTACGATGCACCGTAAGCTTCCAGCGCCCAGACTTCCATCTCACCGAAACGCTGACCGCCGAACTGCGCCTTGCCACCCAACGGTTGCTGGGTAACCAGCGAGTATGGACCGGTCGAACGGGCATGCATCTTGTCATCGACCAAGTGGTGCAGCTTGAGCACATGCATGTAACCGACGGTGACCGGACGCTCGAACGCCTCTCCGGTGCGACCGTCATACATCGTCACCTGATTCTTCGATGGCGTCATGCCGAGTTGCTTGGCGATATGATCGGGATAAGCCAGATCAAGCATCCGATGAATTTCGCTCTCATGCGCGCCGTCAAACACCGGCGTTGCGAACGGCACGCCGTGCTTCAGGTTATCCGCCAACTCCAGCACTTCGGTATCGGAGAAACTGTCGAGGTCTTCCTTCTTGCCCGATTCGTTGTAAATCGTCTTCAGGAATTTGCGCATTTCGATCGCTTTGGCTTGCGCCTTGAGCATCTCGCCAATACGCAGACCCAATCCTTTCGCGGCCCAACCCAAATGCACCTCAAGGACCTGACCGACGTTCATCCGCGACGGAACACCAAGCGGATTCAATACGATGTCAGCCGGCGTACCGTCAGCCATGTAAGGCATGTCTTCTACCGGGACGATGCGCGAAACCACACCCTTGTTACCGTGACGGCCGGCCATCTTGTCGCCAGGCTGCAGGCGGCGCTTCACAGCCAGATAGACCTTGACCATCTTTTGTACGCCCGGCGGCAATTCGTCGCCCTGGGTCAGCTTCTTGCGCTTCTCTTCAAAATTGAGATCGAACTGATGGCGCTTTTCTGCGATCGATTCCTTGATCGCTTCCAGCGCACCGGCAGCGTCGTCATCCGCTGGCCGGATGTCGAACCAATGGTACTTATCGAGATCGGCCAGATATTCCTGGGTAATCTTTGCGCCTTTCGCCAGCTTTTTGGGTCCGCCGTTGACGACTTTTCCGATCAGCATTTTTTCCAGACGCTGGAATGCATCGCCTTCAACAATGCGCAACTGATCATTCAAATCGAGGCGATAACGCTTCAGCTCATCGTCGATAATCTGTTGAGCGCGCTTGTCGCGGGCAATACCTTCCCGGGTAAACACTTGCACATCGATCACGGTGCCAACCATGCCGGACGGCACGCGCAACGATGTGTCTTTCACGTCTGATGCTTTTTCGCCGAAAATCGCGCGCAGCAGCTTCTCTTCCGGCGTCAATTGCGTCTCACCTTTTGGTGTGACCTTGCCGACCAGCGTATCGCCTGCTTGAACTTCCGCTCCGATATAGACGATGCCGGATTCATCCAGGCGAGCCAGCTGGTTTTCCGCCAGATTGGAAATGTCACGGGTAATTTCTTCCGCACCCAGCTTGGTATCGCGCGCAACTACCGACAACTCTTCGATATGAATCGAGGTGTAGCGATCGTCGGCAACCACCTTCTCGGAAATCAGGATCGAATCCTCGAAGTTGTAGCCGTTCCACGGCATGAACGCGACCAACATGTTCTGACCCAGCGCAAGTTCACCCAGATCAGTCGATGCGCCATCGGCGATCACGTCAAATTTCGCGACACGATCACCGACCTTGACGATCGGACGCTGGTTGATATTGGTATTCTGGTTGGAACGTGTGTACTTGATCAGGTTGTAGATATCGACACCGACTTCACCGGCTGCCGCTTCATCGTCATTGACCCGAATCACGATACGTCCCGCATCGATGTAATCCACGATGCCGCCGCGCAGTGCCTGCACCGTAGTGCCGGAGTCGACGGCGACGGTACGTTCGATACCCGTGCCGACCAGCGCTTTTTCAGGGCGCAGGCAAGGTACTGCCTGGCGCTGCATGTTGGCGCCCATCAAGGCGCGGTTCGCATCGTCATGCTCAAGGAACGGAATCAGCGAAGCTGCGACCGACACGATCTGGCCTGGGGCAACGTCCATGTACTGAACGCGTTCCGGCGATACCAGAATCGTCTCGCCGGCCTGGCGGGCTGATACCAATTCGTCGGACAATTTGCCGGACTCATCGATCGTCGCGTTTGCCTGCGCAATGATGTAACGGCCTTCTTCGATTGCAGACAGATAATCAATTTGAGACGTGATCTTGCTGCCGTCCACTTTACGGTACGGCGTTTCCAGGAAGCCGTATTCATTCAAACGCGCATACAACGCGAGCGAATTGATCAAGCCGATGTTCGGACCTTCCGGTGTTTCGATCGGGCAGACGCGGCCGTAGTGGGTCGGATGCACGTCGCGCACTTCGAAGCCGGCACGCTCGCGGGTCAAACCGCCCGGGCCAAGGGCCGATACGCGGCGCTTGTGGGTGATTTCCGAAAGCGGATTGGTTTGGTCCATGAACTGCGACAGTTGCGACGAACCGAAGAACTCGCGGATCGCTGCCGAAATCGGCTTGGAATTGATCAGGTCGTGCGGCATCAAATTATCCGCTTCGGCTTGACCAAGGCGTTCCTTGACCGCACGCTCGACACGCACCAGGCCGGCACGGAACTGGTTCTCGGCCAGTTCGCCGACGCAACGCACGCGACGATTTCCGAGATGGTCGATATCATCGACTTCGCCGCGGCCATTGCGCAGCTCTACCAGGATCTTGATGACGGACAGCACGTCTTCGTTGGACAACGTCATTGCGCCGGTCAGTTCTTCGCGGCCAATGCGTCGATTGAATTTCATGCGGCCAACAGCCGACAAATCGTAGCGGTCTTCGTTATAGAACAAACCGTTGAACAAGGCTTCAACCGAATCTTCGGTCGGCGGCTCGCCTGGGCGCATCATGCGATAGATGGCTACCTTGGCCGCCATTTGATCGGCCGTGTCGTCCATACGCAGGGTTTGCGAAATATAAGCGCCCTGATCCAAGTCGTTTGTATACAGAGTCTGAATACCGGCCACATTCGCTTCACGCAAACGACCGAGCAATTCCTCGGTCAATTCATCGTTGGCAATGGCAATCACTTCACCGGTTTCGGAGTCGACAATGTTTTTCGCCAGCAAACGGCCAAGCAAGTAGTCTTCAGGCACAGAGATGTGCTTGATTCCCGCAGCCTCGATGTCACGCACATGCTTGGAGTTGATTCGCTTGTCTTTTGTAACCAGTGACTTGCCCGACTTGTCGGTGATGTCGAAGCGCGCCACTTCGCCGCGCAGACGTTCAGCAACGAATTCCATTTCCGCGCCTTCGGAGCGCAAAGTGAAATTGTCGAACACGAAGAAATTCGCGAGGATCTGCTCCACCGTCATGCCGATGGCTTTGAGTAAAAT
Source organism: Burkholderiales bacterium RIFCSPLOWO2_02_FULL_57_36 (assembly GCA_001770855.1). Taxonomy (GTDB): domain Bacteria; phylum Pseudomonadota; class Gammaproteobacteria; order Burkholderiales; family Burkholderiaceae_D; genus MESE01. Next base: position 4,966 of record MESE01000095.1, on the reverse strand, counting down.
CGTGACCGGCATCTTGCGGCGGCGATCAACGCGGAAGAACAGGATATCTTTCGGATCGAATTCAAAATCAAGCCATGAGCCGCGATACGGAATAATCCGTGCAGAGAACAGCAGCTTGCCCGATGAATGCGTCTTGCCGCGATCGTGTTCGAAAAACACGCCCGGCGAACGATGCAACTGCGAAACGATCACGCGCTCGGTTCCATTGATCACGAACGAGCCGGTGCTGGTCATGAGCGGCAATTCGCCCATATACACTTCCTGCTCCTTCATTTCCTTGACAACCGGCTTGGTCGGGGACTCCTTGTCCAGAATCACCAGACGCACCTTGGCGCGCAACGGCGACGCAAAGGTCAATCCGCGCTGCTGGCATTCCTTGACGTCAAAAGGCGGATCTCCCAATACATACGACAGAAATTCGAGTCGCGCAAAACCATTGTGCGATACGATTGGAAAAATGGACGTGAAGGCAGATTGCAAGCCTTCGTTTTTGCGTTGGGATGCTACTTTATCCGCTTGCAAAAACCCCAGATATGATTCAAGCTGAGTTGCCAGCAGGAATGGAACTTGATGAGCGTTAGCGCGCTTTGCGAATGACTTGCGAATGCGCTTTTTCTCGGTAAATGAATAGTGCATGGACACTCCGTGAGTGACAGGAAGGATGGAGAATTCAGGCTTCGATGCGGATTTTCAAGCTACTTAAATCTGCGAAACCTCAAGTCTCACCCCTTCAAATCTGATTAAATTGCGTTTGGCCAGAATAACTAAATAGTCAAGCCTGCAACAGTCCGGCCGAAATTCGAAAACGACAAAGGAGCCAAAGCCGAACCTTCCTTTTGAGAAGATTCTGCACTTTGACTCCGGCGCTGGCTAATATGCGCTGGCAAGTCGAAATTACTTGATTTCGGCTTTCGCGCCAGCGTCTTCCAGCTTTTTCTTTGCTGCTTCCGCATCTGCCTTGGCAACACCTTCTTTAACTGGCTTCGGAGCACCGTCAACCAGATCTTTTGCTTCTTTCAGACCCAAGCCGGTGATCTCGCGAACTGCCTTGATCACGCCGACTTTGTTGGCGCCGAAATCGGTCAACGTTACGGTAAATTCAGTTTGCTCTTCAACAGCTGCTGCAGCACCGCCGCCAGCCGGGCCGGCCATCGACATTGCAGCTGCGGATACGCCAAATTTCTCTTCGAATGCCTTGACCAGGTCGTTCAAGTCCATTACGGACATCGCGCCTACGGCTTCAAGGATGTCGTCTTTGCTAATTGCCATTTAAAACTCCTAAATTGATTCGATAATTACATCTGATCGGTACTGACGCAAAAAAACGTAGCAGCAGTCTTGCAAAATAATTCGCCAGACTATGCGGCTTCGCCTTCTTTTTTCGCTGCAAGAGCAGCAAGTGCGCGAGCAAATCCGGAAACCGGCGCCTGCATGATTCCCAACAACTGGGAAATCAGGACTTCACGGGTCGGAATACTGGCCAACGCAGAAACTCCCGCTTTATCAAGCGATTTTCCTGCGTAATTGCCTGCCTTGATAACCAGTTTGTCGTTGGTTTTAGCAAATTCACTAATGACTTTTGCTGCAGCAACGGCATCCTCGGAGATCGAATAGATCAACGGGCCGGTCATTTCAGAGGCGAGGCCAGAAAACGCGGTCCCCTCGACAGCGCGACGAGCAAGCGTATTTTTCAATACGCGCAAGTACACTCCCTGGGAACGCGCTTTGGCGCGCAGTTGCGTCAAGTGACCAACCTGGATGCCACGATATTCGGCCACGACGATCGTCTGCGCTAATGCAACCTTGGCAGCGACTTCGGCGACTACGGCCTTTTTGTCATTCAGATTGAGACCCACGGTCAACCTCCAAAAATGATGCTCGGTTAAAACGCAACCATGTGGCTGCTTACCTTGCATCGGTTCGAACACGGCGTCCGAAGTTCAGGAGTTCAGTGCTGGCACGATACCAAATAAATGCCCAGCCTCGAGACTACAAAACTTGTTCGGGTTCACCATCTGCGCTGGGTGTCGAATACTTGCATATTCAACGTTTTAACTTTGCACACAAGCTTCATGCGCGCCGCCCAACGGTCTTTGATTGTCTGGACCTTCTTCCACATTGCGAATCCGGTCCAGCCCAAAGATGCGCCCGACACCTTGCGAAACGGCATCGGGACTTAATTTAAATCATTATGCCGACAGCGTTCCCTGGTCGACGCGAACGCCCGCACCCATGGTCGACGACAGCGATACCTTGCGCAGGTATACACCTTTGCTGGTTGCCGGCTTGGCCTTGGTCAACGCATCAATCAATGCCACCAGATTCGACTTGAGCTCCGCATCGCTGAACGACTTACGTCCGATCGTTGCGTGGATGATGCCCGCCTTGTCGGTCCGGTATTGCACCTGACCAGCTTTTGCATTCTTGACTGCGGTTGCCACGTCCGGCGTCACAGTACCAACCTTCGGATTCGGCATCAATCCGCGCGGCCCGAGGATTTGACCCAAAGTACCGACAATACGCATGGTATCCGGCGAAGCGATCACGATATCGAATGGCATGTCGCCACCCTTGATCCGCTCGGCAAGGTCTTCCATGCCAACGATATCGGCGCCTGCGGCTTTCGCTTGCTCAGCCTTTTCGCCGGTCGCAAATACTGCAACCCGCACACTCTTGCCGGTACCGGCCGGCAGAACCACGGAGCCACGCACCACTTGATCGGATTTTTTCGCATCCACACCGAGTTGAACCGATACATCAATCGACTCATTGAACTTGGCTGTTGCACATTCCTTGATCAACGCGACTGCGTTATCGAATGGATATGCCTTGGTGCGATCGATTTTGCCCTTGATCGCTTTAACGCGTTTGGATAACTTAGCCATTACAGACCCTCCACCGTGATGCCCATGGAACGAGCAGATCCGGCGATGGTACGCACGGCTGCATCCATGTCAGCGGCCGTCAAATCCGACCGCTTGGTTGTTGCGATTTCTTCCGCTTGCTGACGGGTGATCTTGCCGACCTTGTCGGTATGCGGCTTCGGCGAACCCTTGGTGATACCGGCAGCCTTCTTGATCAGGAACGTGGCAGGCGGCGTCTTCATCACAAAAGTGAAAGACTTGTCTGCGAACGCGGTGATCACGACCGGAATCGGCATGCCAGGCTCAACGCCTTGCGTTTGCGCATTGAACGCCTTGCAGAATTCCATGATGTTCAGGCCGCGCTGACCCAATGCCGGGCCGATCGGTGGTGATGGGTTTGCCTTACCAGCTGGCACTTGCAGCTTGATAAAGCCAATGATTTTCTTTGCCATGATGGCTCCTACGTTGGTTGAGTGGTAGCGCCGGTTCGGATACTTCTAAAACCTAATACGGCTCCTCTGTTTGCATCTCAATGGATTCCACTCTGACTTCTCGTGACGCTCCAAAGGGCGCTTATGACAATACGGCCACACCGGAAAGGCTTAGGCTTTTTCAACCTGTCCAAATTCCAGCTCGACTGGCGTGGCACGACCGAAGATCGTGACCGACACACGCACACGTGATTTTTCGTAATTGACTTCTTCGACATTGCCGTTGAAATCGGTGAATGGGCCATCCTTGATGCGCACCAGCTCACCCACTTCATAGAGCACTTTGGGCCGCGGCTTTTCAATGCCCTCTTGCATCTGCTGCATGATCTTGTCGACTTCATGCGGAGGAATCGGTGTCGGCTTGTTGGATTTGCCGCCGATAAAACCAGTGACCTTATTGGTGTTTTTCACCAAATGCCAAGTCTCATCGGTCATTTCCATTTCGACCAACACATATCCTGGAAAGAAGCGGCGCTCGGTAACCGATTTCTGGCCATTCTTGACTTCAATGACTTCTTCGGTCGGCACCAGAATCTGACCGAACTTGTCTTCCATGCCGGCGCGAGCAATACGTTCGGTGAGCGCGCGCTGCACGCTTTTTTCCATGCCGGAATAAGCATGCACCACATACCAGCGCTTGTTGCCACCAGAATGAGGGACAGCCGAGGCGCCAGGCGCACTGTCTTGCATGTTCTCGCTCATTATTGTTTCCAGCCCAGGATCAAGTCGTACAACAACACTTCCAGCAATTTATCGGTACCCCAAAGGAAGAGCGCCATGACCAAGACAAATGCGAACACGATACCGGTGATTTGCATTGCCTCTTTTCGGGTCGGCCAAACAACCTTTTTGGTTTCCTTGACCGCCTCTTTCGAAAAATTCAAAAAGGTCTGGCCGGACAAAGAAGTCCAAGCCAAGGCGATCGCAACCAGAATTCCCGCAAACAGTGCGCCAGCGCGCACGATGGTTGGCTGACCGACCAGGAAATAGAATCCGGCAACACCAGCAATGACCGCACAAACTGCCAAGGCAACTTTAACTTTGTCGCTTGACGTGGTGACGGTTTGTACAGGTTGATTAGACATACACTTTTACTTTCGGTGCCATAGTGTCGTACGTTGCAACCAGATGAATATGAAAGTACGATTTCCGCGCCTGACGCGACACAAAAACCCGGCCTTTATATTCAGCCCTCCAATTACTACACAAGACACCACCTGAATCGGTGGCAGGGGCGGAGGGCCTCGAACCCCCAACCTTCGGTTTTGGAGACCGACACTCTGCCAATTGAGCTACGCCCCTAAAAACACTTCACTCCAATCCTGCGTTGCGCACAACGCAGGAGAAGCCCCTGCTTAGTCCATAATT
>MESE01000095.1:0-127 GCA_001770855.1 Burkholderiales bacterium RIFCSPLOWO2_02_FULL_57_36 | reverse complement strand
CATGACCATTTCCTTGTCCTTGGGCAGCTCGATCGACCCCGTCACGTCCGTGGTACGGAAGTAAAACTGCGGACGATAGTTGTTGAAGAATGGCGTATGACGACCACCCTCATCCTTGGACAACACA
>MESE01000094.1:187424-208968 GCA_001770855.1 Burkholderiales bacterium RIFCSPLOWO2_02_FULL_57_36 | reverse complement strand
CGGCCTTGAGCAGGCCTCTCGCTCTAACAGGCAAAGCCAGTTAGGCGATGACCACGTCCTTAGGACGTGGATTTCAAGGTGTTATTAAAAATGGCAAACAACATGCTTATCGATACCCGTATGAATCGCGCTATTTTTTCTCTTTACACAGAAGACGGGAATTTGAACATAATTTTTAGATGAGAACCTTATCCCATGCGGTTTTTCCGCCATTGCATGTCGTTTAAATTACTGACTTCTGTGTAATGCGAAATGAACTGGCATCACATTCATTGACCTCTTAAACCGGACAGAACCCATCCTTTGTATAATCCACGGGTGGGAAAAATGGGCATAACGGACAGATAAGTGGAATTATCCCCGGAATAGTGAAACCTTTGCCTCTCAAAAATTCCTTCACCTTATTGGGAATTTTTTCAATCTTCTCTTTTTTGGTGCCGTGGCTTCCCGTACCGTCTTTGTTCACGATAGTTTCACCCTTTACGCCTTTTGTTTCAACGTGCGCATGTGTCTGCTGATTAGGTTGCACAGGGGCGTCTATCCGGACAGTGCTATTGCCCACCTTTGTTGGCGGTGTCGATCTAGTGAGGCCGTCCGGATCGAAGTAATTGGTTGGGTCGTTTTCGACATAGGCATATAGGTTCGTATCCTCACCATCAAACCGAATCGGATCTTTAACGGTCCACCGACCTGTCGCCGCATCGTAATCTCGCGCACCGAAGCGCGTGAGCTTCGTATCCCGATCATAGATCCCGCCGGCAAATCCAAATGGATGGAAGCCTGGGTTGGTATCTTGAATGATATAGCCATAGGCATCGTAATCCATTCTTTGGACGACATTGCCATTGGACGTGTCAACCACCATCCGAACACTGCCTAAATGATCCGAGACGATACGGTAAGTAACGCCACCTTTGACGATGTAATCCGGTACGTTGGCTTTGGTGCCGTAGATGAATCTGGCGGTAACGTCGCCTGCGCTATTTAATTCAGCTGCCGGAGTCAACTGTCCTTGGTACAGGAAACCTTGCACCAGATTGCCGTTGACCTTCTTGCCGATTCTCCGATTGCGCCCGTCAATGAGGTAGTCCACATTGCTGCCATCGGCCAGCGCAGCGGCGCGCAGATTGCCGGAGACATCATAGTCATACCGGACCGTTTGCCCGGCTACCGATTGCGTCTTCAATTCGCCATTGTCGGTATAGGTGTACGTGATGGCGCCATATTGCGTGAGGCGGTCTTGCGCATCGTAGGCGGCGCTGTTCAGGCTATCGTTGGTGCGATTGCCGTTGGCATCGTATTGGTAGGTGGCAATCACGCTACCGTTCTTGGTCGCTTTTACCAATCGTCCTACGTCGTTGTATTCGTAGCCATAGCCATCGGTTTGCCCGGCAACGGTTTCGACCTTGCGCGCAATGCGGCCCAGTTGGTCGCGGGTATAGGATTGGGCAAACAGGGCAGCGCCGGCCTGGGTGGCGCTGAACTCCTGGATTTCACCAAACGCATTGTACGACTGGGCAGTGACAGCGCTGCCAAGCTGGGTGCCGGTGATAAAGCCGTTGCCGGAATCACGTCTAATGCTCATCGCGCCTGCGCCAGTGAGCAGGCCGTCATTGTCGTAACTGTAGGAAAATTCCATCCCGCCGATGGTCAATGCGCGGATGTTGAAATCACCGTTGTAGGCCACGGCCACGGCGCCGGTGACCGGGCCGGTCAGGGTTTCCGTCAGCGGCAGTGATCCGTCGTAGGTGTATGCCAAGCCCACGCCACCCGGCGCAACAATGCCGGCCAGCGTGCCTGTGGTGGGCGTGTAGCTATACGTGGTCACGCCATGCGGTGCGGTCACTGTCGACAGTCGCCCGCCGGTATCGTAATCGAATGCGCTGGTGCGTCCGTCGGGCCGGATGATGTCGGTGATTTGCTTGTCGAGGTTGTAGCGGTATGCGGTGGGTTTGGGACCGGTGCCGAACTCGGGCGGTTGATAGCCGGTTTCCAGGTCCACATTGTTATAGCCGAATCCATGGCTGGGACGCGATGGCGGGGTAATGGAGGTGATGTTGCCATTCGGGTCGTAGCTGTAACCGATCTCGCGCAGATCCGGCAGGATGACCTTCGTAATACGGCCGGCTGGATCATAGCGATATTCGGTCTTGCGCAGCAGTGGGTCGGCCACACTATGGACCCAACCGTCTGCGTTGTAGGTAAAGGAGACCTTCCGTTCCACCGGACCGCTGCCTTGCGCGACAAAGGCGAGGCGGCCGCGTGCATCATAGGTATGTTGCACAGGCTCTACTCCCGTTACCTGCTCCATAACAAGACGGCCTTGGCCATCGATGTTGGAGACCGTTTGCCTGCCAAGCGGCGTGGTCAATATGTATTGCTTCTGGCTCGCATTGAATATGTTTTTAAATGTCTTCCCATTGATCACCGTCGTTTCAGTCTGAGTAAGCAAGCTTGAAAGATCTCCCGTGCTACCCAGCGTCGTTGTGACCTCACGGGTGATAGCAGACGCCAAGCCGCTTGGCGTTTTTACGATTCGCTGTTTTTCATAGGGGGACTGCATGCCAAACCGAGTATCAGCACCTTTTTCTGTCGAAATTATCGTTCCATCAGAATTTACAACAATTCTAGATCCGTCTGATTTCTCGGTTTTGGTATGAGTGGAGCCGTCAGGCAAGACGACGGTGTTGCGCTTACTCTGATCTGGAAGCGTCTGAATTGAATATTTAGAGGTGCGACCGAGTGCAGAGACTTTTAGTACATCATAACCTGATGATGATGCATTTTCTTTGGAAAACGTCCACGAATTTCCCGCAGCACCAACATCACGTACAAGACGTCCGCTTTCATCGTAGGTCAATTCTGTAGCGATCGTCCTTGGATTGGTATAACGATCCAACAGCCCACTCGACCCATAAACCATCTTATGCGTTTCCTGGGCAGGATTAATTACAGAAGATAGAAAACCATCCGGGCTGACGGTGAATCTCGTCTGATGCCCGTCTTGCCCAATAATCGCTTCAGGGGAACCTGCTGCGTCTCGAACTATTCGCGTAGTATTGTTATCGCCATCAGTAATAGTCGCTAGAAATCCGTGGGGATCGTAGCCAAAACGTAGCAGCGTTTCGTTTGTTAGTGCGTTAATCGTTTTTAAATGCTTGCCGCTTTGACTAAACTGATAAATTTCCTTGCCGCTGGCCGACGGAAGTAGAAAATCGATGCTGTTAAAACTCGGCATAGTCGAACTAATGCGCCGGATCCGCTGGTTCGATGTATCGGCAATAAGAAGGTTGCCTTCTAAATCAAGAGCCATACCGGCCAAATAGTAATACAGGGTCGCAGCAGATGCCGGACCGTTATCACCACTATAGCCTTTGGACGACTTACCAGCGATCGTTCCGATAATGCCATCTGTCGTAATCTTTCTAACAAGGCCTTCATCTGCGACATATATGTTTCCAATGGAATCAACTGCAACAGACAAGGGGTACATTCTGGCGTTGCTTGCTTGTCCGCCATCACCGGATGTACTCCACTGAAAAGGAGAACCGGCTATTGTATGAATAATCCCGTCTGGGGTGACCTTTCGTAGAACATAGTTTTCTGAATCAGCGATATATAAATTATTATTCTGCTTATCGAAGGCTATCGACTTTGGGTAGTTCAGATAAGTTTGAGTTGCAGGCCTACCGCTAGCAACTTGTCCATGGAAATTACCTCCCTGACCGACAACTGTAGCAATGATGCCGGTTTCTTTCGATACTTTTCTTATCCGATTATTGTAGGTATCGGCAATATAGAGATTGTCTTCCCCGTCAAAAGCAAGAGCATGAGGCCCGTCAATTTGTGCTGCCGAAGCTGGTCCCCCGTCACCGCTATATCCTTGTATGCCGGTACCAACCACCGTGGTAATAATGCCGTTCGTATCGACTTTGCGTACTCGAGAATAGTTTTCCGCGATATATAGATTGTCCGCCGAATCTAATGCAACTGCATACGGGTTTTTCATTAACGCTGCTGTAGCGACACCACCGTCCCCACCAAAGCCTCTTGCTCCGGTGCCCGCGACTGTTGAAATTGTCCCATCGGGGCTAATTTTGCGTACCCGATGACCAAGAACTTCAGGAACATAGACGTTCCCTTTGCTGTCGACGGCCGGTCCATAGGGGAGGTTGAACGAAGCTTCAGTCGCCGTACCGCCATCTCCTTCCGATGATCGGACACCATTTCCAGCAATCGTCGCGATAATATTGGCAATGCTTTCTCCATATTGATCGGATCCGTCGCCAAAATAAATAGCTTTACCATAAGGATCATAAGCATGGTGCGAGTTAAGCGTCCAGCCTCCTAAGCCAACAGCGCTGGCATCCCAAATACCAAGGCTTTTAGTCCACTCTTGCCAAATAGTGATCAATTGTCTTGCGCGGTCCCCTGTAATTGTCCCACCTGAAAACTGGCCAAATGATTGGGCAAAATCAGCAGGCGATTTATATACCCCCTGATACTGATAACCGATACGAATTGCAACCGGATGAGTACCCTGCTGTACACGGCCGTATCCATCCTTTCCATCCCATACAAACGCATAACTTTGGTTTGGGATAGCGGAAAAGGTCTTCTGAAAATGTTGGCCCGCAATACTGATATGGAGTTCAATCGCCTGAAGGCTGGCAGGTACGGTTTCTCCACTTAATCTTATGTTTATTGACCGGCGAGATAGTCGGCCTGGAACGCGGTCACTTCTGTAATTGAGTGAATAAGATGTACCGGTGACCGTAATCTCCTCACCTAATACTTGATTCTCGCATTCAATGATTGAACCAGCAGCTTTGCAAGGCTCTTCCTCATCATTCTCAATCGCGGGCTCTTCTTGCGAAGGTGATTCGGCGTCGTCCGGCGGCCCCACTGGCCAGTTATGGTCCCATGGCGTGAAATGCGGAATTGGCACGCGCCACAATGTTTGACCTATCTGATATAGAGTTGCCATCTGCCTGCGTTCTACTTCGGTGATCCCGAGTCCTTCCGTGCCTCCTTTGCCGTCTACATCAACAGTAGCAACACCGTCATTGATTGCAACGATCTTCACTACCCTACCGTTATCGGAAGCAATCCACGCCGCCTTATCACGATCGTAATATCCGGTCGGGACAATCGATCCGACCGGAAAATTAAGAAAATTTTCGGTATAGTTGATGACAGGCTGACTGAAACGAACCGTTTTAGCACCCGCATTAAGCGCTTCGTCAGCACTGAACTCCACTGCATAGGTGTAACCACTAGCAAATGGCAACGAAGCCGGCATGGCGTTTGGGCCGTTTGAACCAACCGTATATTCAGTTGCCCGAATTTTTAATCCAGTCACATCTTGGATAGTACCGTCCGACTTGTCGATAGTTGCGGTGGTGCCGCGGTTAAACATGAGTGTCGCCTGCCGCGTTCCTGAAGAATCCGTTATTTTTGTGCCTTGCGCAATTTGAATGGGTAAATCTGACTTTAAATCGATGCTAGTGACCTTCGCATCAAGGTTAATTAATACTACGTTGGGCAACCATGTAAAATCGTTCGCTTTTGGTGTCGCTTTACGCTGCGCAGGTAAGTAATCGGGTTTGTCGTACTGCACAGTTAATGCGGAGCCAGCGTTAACAACCATATCAAATGTTCCGTCTGCGCGGGAAAGTGTACTGCCGTATTCCGGATGATTAGAGATCGTAATTTTGACACCCGGAAGTGGCTGATCATCACGAGTAAGCAAGCGACCACGCAAAACCGCGGCAGATTTCAACTGGATCACATCAGAGGACACACCGATCTGAATCGGGTTGTCGCCTGAGTACAGAAATTTGGTAAGTGTCAAGAGGCCGACAAAGCTTGTTTGATCGATTGCCGGAGCTACTATTGCAGGGTCTGGAGGCAATGGTCCTCCTGGAGCAGGAGGGGGAAATGTACTTGATCCTGCTTGAATACGAAGGCTCAGACTTTGGTTGCCTGCCTTATCAATTGCAAGAATAGCGAATTCATCTCCACCGGCCGCTGCTATCTGTGCACTAAAGGCTCCATCGGTGCCAGCCATGACCGTTACGAGTTGATTGCTTTTGAGATTCGTGATCCTCACCGACGACAAGGCTTCTACAGCCCCCGCCTTTCCTGTCACCGTGGTTTGTCCGTTCACCGGGGCAGCAGCATTGATTAGCGATCCATTGGGGGCAGCAGGTGCAACGGTATCCAGTGTGATGTCGATCTGCGCTTGCCCGGCATTGGACGCGCCGTCAATCGCGACGACCGTGATCTTGTTGAGTCCTTCCTGTAACGTAATGGCATGCGAGAAGCGGCCATCGGCGGTGCTCTGCACGATCTGGGAATTGATCAGCAGACCGGCCGGCTCGCTGACGGTGCCTTCGATCGTCTGTCCTGGCTGATTGGTGAGCAATCCGCTTTGCGGGGACGTCACCGTGACGGCTGGGGGAATCGTGTCGACCGTGAAGTGCCCTGCCAGCGTATTGGATAGCCGGCCGTGCGCATCCGTTGCCTGGGCAGTCAAATCATTCCTGCCTTCCGCATGCCGGGTGGCCGGCGTAAAGTGCGTTTATCCGGTGGCCGGATCAAACACGAACAACGAGCCGACAGGCTGCGCATTGATCGATGCCGTCAAGCTGTATCCGGCGAAATAGCTAGGCGCAAAACCGCACGATTGACCATTACACAGCGCATCGAAACCAATCGATATTTGGCGCTTGGCATTATTGGTCAGCGCATCCTGTGGCGGCTGGATCAGCGTGATCAACGGCTGTACCGAGAAGCCGGGAACGGCAATCAAGCCATTGGCATGTTCGGCCGGAAACACCGCCTGTAAAACGCCGTCCGCCGAGTACCGTGCGACAGCGTCCTTGGCGGCGATCCACAGTCCATTGGCTGCCGGATCGAATACGATGCTGTCTGGCTTTTTGAGTCCAGCGTCGGCAAAATGAACGGAGCCGATCAGCGTGCCATTCAAATCGTAATGATGCAATTGCTCGTGCGTGGCGATCCACAGCTGGCTGGTCAGCGGATTGAGCGCGAAGCTGGCAATGTGTTCGGAGAGACTGATGGTAAGCGCAACCTGATCCAGCCGATCCAGCTTCAGTTGCACTACTTGTTTTGATCCAGCGAGCCACAGCACGCCGCCGACGTGATCCACTACCAGGTGCTGCGGCGCCTCTTTCACGAACTGATGCAAGCTGACAGAGGCGAGAAGGCTGCCTTGCGCACTGAAGTGCCAAAGCTGTTTGTTGCCCAACACCCAAACGCTCTGGTCCAGCGCAACGGCAATGCTTCTGACAGGGCCGTTCAATGTCGATTCGGTGAGGACCGTGCCGGCACTCGACAGATGCGCAAGCTTTTTGTGGTCGGCGATCCATATGCTCCCATCGTAGGGATCGATCGCGAGTTGATCGGCACCTTCGAGTTTCTTGTCGACCGACTTGAGATCAATCTTCTGTTGGAGGGCGCCGCTGGCATCGTAGTGCAGCAGATGCTTTTTATCGAGCGTCCACACACCGCAGTCTTGCCCGTTCATCGCAAGCGCTTGGGCATGTGCCATCGGCACGGTCTACGCTACGGCATTGCTGCCTGCCCGTACTTGGGAAAGCGCGTCTTTACTGGAGAACCAGATGCAGGATTCAGCAGAAGCGGTAACAGGCGACAACAAGACAAGCGCGGCGAATGCGGCTCGTAGAGTGCGTAACATATGATCCCTCCCCAGGGAAACTGTGATTTTTTAAACCGGTATGAAAGAGACGCGGCCAAATATTTTTAATTTATTTTAAGTAATGCTGTAACAAATACCCTGTCAAAAAATGCTAAACAATCAATTGATTTCTCGACAAGAACAGCGCAGGTTAGCATCAAATATTCACAGCAACAAATGTTTTGGAGATTTTTTTGGTGAATGCATGACATCTTGAAAAATCGACAGAAATCAATCCCCTGTTTATGGGAATTCAATGCTGCTTCGCTTGGGTGGGCTGTGTGCAAGGGAATATTTGCACCGAGATTTCGAATCAAAAAATAAAACGAGGGCACAACGGTTTTATGTGGAACAGAGATGGCACTTGTCGCTGACCTATCAACAAATAAGTACAGGTAGGAATTGAAAACGGCCTATTGAAATTCGTGGTCGTGTGCGGGATGAATTAATTAGAATTCATTTCATCAAACCCTGAGAAGTACTTTCATAGAATATGCGCACAGAGCGCACTACGATGCCAGGCTCGTATTATCAAGGCAAGACTCTGGATTCCCTCCTCCGCAGGAATGACGGTACTCACGAAGCGTGTCTTATCCAACAATCCGCAAAGAATAATCAGTAGCCTTCACATCCTTCGTCAAGCCACCAATCGAAATCCGATCCACGCCCGTCTCCGCAATCGCCCGTACCGACTCCATATTCACCCCGCCAGAAGCCTCCAGCAACGCTCGACCGTTGGCAATCTCCACCGCCTCAAGCATCGCCTGCGGCGTGAAATTGTCCAGCAGGATCGACACCGCGCCCGCATCCAGCGCTTCATCCAGCTGCTCCAGCGTTTCCACCTCAATCTGGATCGTCACACCCGCATTCAACGCCTGCGCGGCGCGCATTGCCGCGGTGATTCCCCCTGCCGCCGCAATATGATTTTCCTTGATCAGGATGCCGTCATACAGCGCCAGCCGCTGATTTTGCCCGCCGCCGACGCGAACCGCATATTTTTGCGCCAGCCGCAGCCCAGGCAAAGTCTTGCGCGTATCCAGAATCGCCGCATCGGTCCCTTTGACGGCGTCCACATAGCGCCGGGTTGCACTCGCCACACCAGATAGCAACTGCAGAAAATTCAGCGCACCCCGCTCTGCCGTCAACAACGCCCGCGCAGGCCCCTCGATCAAACAGACGTCGTTATCGGCACGCATCATGTCACCCTCGGCATAATGCCAATTGATGCGAATGCGTACATCGATCTGTTTCATCAGTCCTTCAAACCACGGTGCACCGCACAGTACCGCATCCTCGCGCACCTTGACCCGCGCGGTGACCCACTCGTTCTCCGGCACCAACTTGCCGGTCACATCGCCGGTTCCCACATCTTCCTGTATCGCCGCGGAAATATTGGCTTCAAACGCTGCAGCAAGCGCCGTATCGAAAGGTGCGAATGGATTCTTCAATGTACTCATGCCGGTCCGATTCCCGAAAACAATTTTTGCTCTTTTGCCAGGTCGCCGGATGGACGTACATTGGCTTTCTTTTGTGCTGCAAAGGAAAGCATCCGATCGATGCAATTGAAGGCCTTGCTTCCGATCTCCGGATCCACCAACACTTCGTTGCGGCCGGACTCCAGCACATCGGCCAGATTTTGCAAACCGTTCATCGCCATCCATGGACAATGCGCACAGCTTTTGCAGGTCGCGCTATTGCCTGCTGTCGGCGCTTCAATGAAGCGCTTGCCCGGTGCCGCCTGCTTCATCTTGTGCAGGATGCCGTTATCGGTGGCGACAATGAACTCTTGCGCATCCAGCGATTGCGCCGCCGCGATCATTTGCGAAGTCGACCCGACCACATCGGCCAGAGCAACCACCGCTTCCGGCGATTCAGGATGGACCAGCACCTTTGCGTTCGGATGTTCCTGCTTCAGCAATTCAAGTTCCACACCCTTGAATTCATCGTGTACCAGGCAGGAGCCTTGCCATAACAGCATATCGGCACCGGTTTTCTTCTGGATATACGCACCCAGGTGCTTGTCCGGCGCCCACAGGATTTTTTTACCCTGCGCATGCAGATGCGCAACAATGTCCAGTCCGATCGACGATGTCACCATCCAGTCGGCACGCGCCTTCACGGCGGCGCTGGTATTGGCATAGACCACCACGGTGCGGTCCGGATGCGCATCGCAGAATGCGGCGAATTCATCGGCCGGGCATCCCAGATCCAGAGAACAGGTTGCATCGAGATCAGGCATCAGGACAGTCTTGTCCGGACTGAGTATCTTGGCGGTCTCACCCATGAACCGGACACCGGCCACGATCAGGGTCTTCGCCGGATGATCGCGTCCGAAGCGCGCCATTTCCAGCGAATCCGATACGCAGCCGCCGGTTTCTTCGGCCAGATCCTGCAAATCCGCATCGACGTAGTAATGCGCCACAAGTACTGCTTGTTTTTCTTTCAACAGACGCTTTATACGTTCCTTGAGCACCCTCTTTTCGTCAGGCGACGGGCTTGCGGGCGTGCGCGCCCAAGCTGCAGCGGTACAGCTGGTGCCGCTGTTCATCTGCGGTCGCTCAAATTCGACGGTCTTGATCGTTTGGATCTGCATTGTCTGGTGCTGTCACTGAAAAATATTGAAGAAAAGCGAATGCGATGGATTGCCTCATACCTATTTCTACATGCAGTTATTCGCCGGGTTTTCAAGCCGCCAGTTCCGTTTTAATGGCGTTGCGACATGGAGTAATTCCTTCGCCATGCCGCGGTTTACCTTAAGGGGAATCAGTAGCATACTGATATTCCAGTCAGGAAATCTCCGCTTCGGGAAGCTTGACGGCATGACAGGATTATAGGTCAGTAACAAACTCCGTGTGATCCTGTATAACGCGTGGAAAATGACAGTTTATGATGAACATCATCTTCGACAAGACGGACAAGGGACGCGAAGAGATCGCAACTCGCAAGCATCGGTTGAGCTTGCGGCTGCGCAGATTACTGGTCGTCATCGACGGCAAGCACTCCAAACTCGATCTTTTAAAGGAATTTACGCAATTCGGCATTCATGAACGCAGTTTTACCGAATTGCATGAAAACGGCTTTATCCGGAACATCGTGGTATTGCCCGACCTTTCGGCGGCACCGGCAAAAAGCGGCCGGGCTGCACCGGACGTTCCCGCCGGTTCGAAACATACCGCTAAGCCCGCTCTCGTTACGCAATCACAGCCAAATCGGCTGGAAGCGCTGCACCAGTTCTACACTGGCGCCATCAAAAACACTCTTGGCTTGCGCGGATATGGGCTGCGCCTGAAAGTGGATCGTGCCGGATCGCTCGAAGACTTCGCGGCTTTACGCGCCCAATTTCTGGAAGCGGTATTCAACGTCAAAGGCGCCGACGTGGCCAGAGCAATGCGCGATGAATTGGATCGACTCTTGCATGCCGGCCCGATGCACGCGTCATTTGACTCGTCTTCCCCGCACGAATCGCTTTGACAGTGCGGGCAATTTACGCGCGGTTCGCACGTAGCCTTAATCAATACCCTGGCTCAGCAGATAATCTTCGTAGTTGCCTTGGAAATCGATGATTTCATTTTCCTTGATCTCCAGAATGCGTGTTGCCAGCGACGATACGAACTCCCGGTCATGCGATACGAAAAGCAGCGTGCCGGCATACTTTTCCAATGCGATATTGAGCGACTCGATCGACTCCATATCCATATGGTTGGTCGGCTCATCCATCAGCAGCACATTGTGGCGTCCCAGCATCAGCTTGCCGTAGATCATGCGGCCCTTCTCGCCGCCCGATAGCACTTTCACCGGTTTTTTCACGTCATCGCCGCTGAACAGCAGCCGCCCGAGGATCGAACGCACCGCCTGGTCGTCGTCGCCCTCCTTGGTCCACTGCCCGATCCAGTCGGTCAATGTCTTGTCGGTTGCGAATTCTTCGGTCGGATCTTGCGGCATGTATCCGACATCCGCATTTTCCGCCCACTTCACGATGCCGCCATCCGGATGCAGACCACAGGTGTCGCCGCCGATGCAGCGCAACAACGTGGTCTTGCCGACGCCGTTGGCGCCGATGATCGCAATCTTTTCCCCTGCTTCCACCGTCATGCTGAAATTCTTGAAGATGTTCCGGTCATAGGACTTGGATATGCCTTGTACGTCGACTGCCAGACGATGCAGCTTTTTTTCGCCGTCGAAGCGGATGAACGGATTGGCGCGGCTGGACGGCTTGATATCCTCGACCTTGATCTTTTCGATCTGCTTGGCGCGCGACGTTGCCTGGCGCGCCTTCGACTTGTTGGCGGAAAAGCGCCGCACGAAGTCCTGCAGTTCGGCAACTTTCTCTTTCGCCTTCGCGTTGACCGAAAGCTGCTGCGCGCGCGCCTGCGACGACGCGAACATATAGTCGTCGTAGTTGCCCGGATAAACTTTCAGCGTTCCGAAATCCATGTCCGCCATATGCGTGCAGACCTGATTCAGGAAATGGCGATCATGCGAAATGATGATCATGGTCGAATTGCGTTCGTTGAGCATGTCCTCCAGCCACCGGATCGTATTGATGTCGAGGTTGTTGGTCGGCTCGTCGAGCAAAAGAATATCGGGATTGGAAAACAGCGCCTGCGCCAGCAACACGCGTAGCTTCCAGCCGGGCGCGACATTGCTCATCGGGCCCTGATGCTGTTCCATCGGCACACCGACGCCCAGCAGCAATTCACCGGCACGCGCTTCGGCGGTGTAGCCGTCGTATTCGGCGAATTTCGCTTCCAGGTCGGCAGCCTTCATGTAATCGTCGTCGGTCGCCTCCGGATTCGCATAAATCGCATCGCGTTCCGCCATAGCGTCCCACATTTCCATATGGCCCATCATCACCACGTCGAGCACACGCATTTCTTCAAAGGCGAACTGATCCTGACGCAATTTACCCAGGCGTTCATTCTGATCGAGCATCACGTTGCCGGAACTCGAGTCCAGATCGCCGCCGAGAATCTTCATGAAGGTTGATTTTCCGCAACCATTGGCGCCGATCAAGCCATAGCGATTGCCTTCGCCGAACTTGACGGAAATGTTTTCAAATAACGGCTTGGGGCCGAACTGCATTGTGATGTTAGCTGTAGAAAGCACTGAACAAGCCTTTAAAATCTATGAATGTGAAGCCCGTTATTTTACCATCCGCGACGGGTGAATCGGTCTGTCGATGAGTCATTGACGGGGCTGGCAACTTTCTTCTTCTGGTTTGGAGATGAATCAATGGGTACTGTTTCCTGAACAAAACATTGTCGGAAAAAATTGGAACCCGTCTCAAAAACTGACCACGCTATACGTCACCAGTGCAGCAACTGGTTTATCTGCACCTTTCTTGCTGAGTGGCGCTATCGCCGACTGGGATTGGAGATCGGCGCAAAGCTGAACGCGGTTATTGTGCGTTTGCCGAGCCAATCACCGGATAAGCTGTCATGCACAACTCGAAGGAACTTGCATCGGACACTAGTTGCGCGTTGCAGCCTACCGCCAACGTGACTTTGTCCTGAATATGTCCAAACGGCAACCCGGTCAGTACCGGTATCGATAATTGCGTGCGGATATACGCAAGCATTGCATTGAAATCGTAACCGTTATCGTAGTCGCTCAGCCGGAAGCTGGAAAATTCCCCGAACAGTAGCGCTTTTTGCCGCGCCAAAACGCCTGCATTCAGCAATTGCAACAGCATCCGCTCGACCCGGTACGGATGTTCGTTCACATCTTCGATAAACAGGATGCCGCCATCGATTTGCGGAAAATACGGTGTGCCGACCAGATGCGTCAGCATGGTCAGGTTTCCGCCCCAGAGCGTGCCTGATGCATCGACGACCGGATTGCCTTGCGATGTCGCCGTAACCGTATGACTCGAATTGGATACGCATTGCCAGAAATGCCGCATCGTAAAATCGCTGATTTGATCACGCGTGAAGTCGTCGCAAATCATCGGCCCGGCGAAACTCGGCGCCCCCGAATGCGCGAGAAGCGCCATCTGCAACGCCGTGAAATCGCTGTGGCCTACGAATAGTTTTCCGCTGGCCGCCAGCATTTTCAGGTCGAGCTTCGGCAGCAGACGCGTCATCCCGTAACCGCCGCGTAATGCCAGCACGATCTGTACATCAGGATCGCATGCGGCTGCATGGAGTTGTGCGGCACGCACGTCATCGGTACCGCCAAAGCGCTGATGCTTTACCGCCGGATCGTAGTAGCTGCGGACTCGGCAGCCGTGCGCCTGCAATCGGCCAAACGCACGCGCAAGCATTGATTCATCCGGCGCATAGCCGCCGGGCGCGACGATCGCGACGCCGATATCGGCAAGCTTATCGGCCATCGAAGATATCATCCTCGCACCGCTTCCGGTATCGGCGTTCCCCGGCAATGGGCATCGATCATGTCTGTCAGAATTTCATCCAGTTGAGGAGGCAAGTTATGACCCATGCCATCGATCTCCCGCAATGTCGCGCCGAGTATCGAAGCGGCGGTATCGCGGCCGCAGGCGATCGGCACCAAAGGATCGGCACTGCCGTGAATCACCAGGGACTGCGCCCGGATTTTTTTCAGGAGCGGCACCCGGTCGCCGGATGCGATGACAGCATGCAACTGGCGAGCGACGCCATCCGGGCTTACATTACGCCCGATACTGGCAATCACACGCTCGGCGAGCGTTGCTGCCGGTATCGGGTAACCCGGACTGCCGATCATCTGCAGAAATTTT
Source organism: Burkholderiales bacterium RIFCSPLOWO2_02_FULL_57_36 (assembly GCA_001770855.1). Taxonomy (GTDB): domain Bacteria; phylum Pseudomonadota; class Gammaproteobacteria; order Burkholderiales; family Burkholderiaceae_D; genus MESE01. Next base: position 194,530 of record MESE01000094.1, on the reverse strand, counting down.
ACCGAACGATTGACCACCGCATTGATGTCATTCGGATCCCCAAGCCGGGACAGCATTGCATCCCGCACTTCTTTTTTAGGTCCTGGCAATCCTCGACGCCCGCTGCTGGACATGATCGAAGTCATGCTCAAGGTGCGCTCGGGATAATCCGCCGCCATGACTTGCGCAATCATGCCGCCCATCGATGCACCGACGATATGGGCCTTATCGATTCCCAACGCGTCCAGCAAGCCGACCGAGTCTTTCGCCATATCGTGGAGTGTATAGCCGGACGCAACCCGTATCCGCAACATCGATTTTACAAAAGCGATCTTCACGTTCGGCATACCAAACTGCTGCAGCTTGGTGGACAGCCCGCTGTCGCGATTATCAAATCGGATCACATGAAAACCTCGCTCGGCAAGAGCGCTGCAAAACGAATCCGGCCACGACGTCAGTTGCATTCCCAGACCCATGATAAGAAGCAGTGGCGGATCGCCGGGATTACCTTGCGTTTCGTACGTAAGCGTTACTCCGTTGGTATCGATGGCAGGCAAGGTGGCCCTCTTGTTAACTGAATTTTGAGAAAGAGATGGATCGGAAATGCCTGATGCTTGAGCATGTTGCAGTAGCGAGCAGAACAGACAACCCCGCACTACACCGGATCCGGTTCCAGACGTTCGGCGATGGCACGTTGCGCCTCCGTCCGTCGAGCGGCGAAAAAATCCTTCAGCAGACTTCCGCATTCCTGTGCCATCACGCCGCCAACCAGTTCGGTATGGTGATTGAGTTTTTCCTGCTCGAACAGATTCACGATCGAACCGCATGCACCGGTCTTCGGATCCGAAGCGCCGAACACCACGCGCGCCAGCCTGGCATGCATCATCGCGCCGGCGCACATCGCGCACGGTTCCAGCGTCACGTACAGCTCGCAACCCGGCAGACGGTAATTGCCCAAGATGCTGGCAGCGGCGCGCAACGCCATGATTTCCGCATGCGCGGTTGGATCGTGTGTGCCGATCGGTTGATTGAAACCGGTTGCAATGATTTCGCCATCCTTGACCACCAAAGCGCCGACCGGCACTTCACCCAGCGCCCACGCATTGTGCGCCTGCGAGATCGCTTGCCGCATGTAGTTGGAATCTTGCATAGGTCTCTAATCCGCGGTGATCTCCGCCCAGCAATTCGGCGTTTCATGCAGCACCAGCTTCTGTAGCCGCAAACCGGTACCGTAGCGGTCTTGATACGCAGCTTTCAAGATATTGAATGCGGTTTGCGCGAGATTTTCGACGGTCGGAATGCGATCGATGATCACGGTTTTATGGCCCGGTATGCTGTCGAGGAATTCCCGCACCACGGTATCTTTTTCATAGGCTAAAAATGCGTGATCCCAGACATCCACAAGATGTTCCTTGGCCAAGGCTTTGACGTCGGAAAAGTCCATGATCATGCCGTTGTCGGAGCTACCCTCCTCTTCGATCACCGCGCCCACCAGCGTCACTTCAAGCGTATAGCGATGACCGTGCAGGTTGCGGCATTGGCTTTTGTGGTCGGGAATCCGGTGACCGGCATCGAATTCGAGCTTGCGTGTAATGGTGATCATGTCACGGTATCTGTAACAGTTTATGTGTCTGCAAACTCAGCTTCCACTTTGGATTGCGCTTGCAGGTCTCGATAGCAAGCCGGGTATTTTTTTCCAGGTCGGGTCCATCCATCGGCTGCACGTAGAAGTTGTCGAACGCCAGCCCTTCGTATCTTTCCAGCGACTGCCCCGACTGCGGGATTACCACTTTCAGTTCGCTGCCCTGAAAAACGACCAGCTCGGAACCGATCTTGGGGCTGACGCAAACCCAGTCCACGCCGGTCGGCACCGCCAAGGTTCCATTGGTTTCGATCGCGATTTCAAAGCCGCACGCATGCATGCTGTCGATCAGCGACGCATCCAGTTGCAGCAGGGGTTCGCCGCCGGTGAACACCACATACTTGCTCGCTGCGTAGGTTGACGGCCACAAGCTGTCGATGGTCCTGGCAAGCTTGCAGCTATCGGTATATTTGCCGCCCAACTCGCCATCCGTTCCGACAAAATCGGTATCGCAGAATTTGCAGACGGCATTGACCCGATCGCTCTCACGCCCGGACCAGAGATTGCAACCCGAAAAACGGCAAAACACCGCAGGACGCCCGGCATGAGTGCCTTCGCCCTGGAGTGTGTAAAAAATCTCTTTTATGCTGTAAGTCAACGGATCTTATTCCCACTCAATCGTCGCGGGCGGTTTGCCCGAAATATCGTACACCACGCGATTGATGCCCCTAACTTCATTGATGATGCGGTTCGACACCTTGCCCAGCAAGTCGTGCGGCAGATGCGCCCAATGCGCGGTCATGAAATCCTGCGTTTGCACGGCGCGCAATGCGACAACATATTCATACGTGCGGCCGTCGCCCATCACGCCCACCGACTTGACCGGCAAAAATACTGCGAAGGCCTGGCTGGTCGCGTCGTACCAGTTCTTGTGAAACGGCCCAGCACCCTTTTCTTCGGCCAACTCGGCCGGCAGCGGGATTGCGGTATTGCGCAACTCTTCGATGAATATCGCATCGGCCTTGCGCAGCAGGTCGGCATACTCTTTCTTGACTTCTCCGAGGATGCGCACACCCAGACCCGGACCGGGAAATGGATGACGGTACACCATGTCGTGCGGCAGGCCGAGCGCAACGCCAAGTTCGCGCACTTCATCCTTGAACAGCTCGCGCAGCGGTTCAAGCAACTTCAGATTCAGCGTCTCGGGCAGGCCGCCGACGTTGTGATGGCTCTTGATCGTATGCGTGCCCTTTTTACCCTTGCCGGCGCTCTCGATCACGTCGGGATAAATCGTGCCCTGCGCCAGCCATTTTGCTTGCTTGAGCTTGCCGGCTTCGACCTGGAACACCTCGACGAATTCACGGCCGATGATCTTGCGCTTGACTTCCGGATCGGTCACGCCAACCAGATGTCCCATGAACTGCTCGGTCGCATCGACATGGATGACTTTCACACCCAGGTTCTTGCCGAACATGTCCATCACCATTCGGCCTTCGTCCAGCCGCAATAAGCCGTGATCGACGAATACGCAGGTCAGCTGGTCGCCGATTGCACGATGAATCAGCGCCGCCGCGACGCTGCTGTCGACGCCGCCCGACAAACCCAGAATGACCTCGTCCTTGCCGACCTGTTTGCGAATTTTTTCGACTGCCTCGGCGACGTAATCAGGCATGTTCCAATCGGACTTGCAGCCGCAAATCTCATGCACGAAGCGTCCGAGGATCGCCTTGCCTTGCAAGGTATGAGTGACTTCCGGATGGAATTGCAGCGCATACAGCTTGCGCTCTTCATCGGCCATGCCGGCAATCGGGCAATTGTCGGTGGATGCCATCAACTTGAATCCCGGCGGCATGTCGATGATCTTGTCGCCATGGCTCATCCATACCTTCAGCATGCCGTGTCCTTCCGGCGTGACGAAGTCGTTAATGCCTTTCAACAGCGCCGTGTGACCGCGTGCCCGCACTTCCGCGTAGCCGAATTCACGGACCTTGCCGTTCTCGACCTTGCCGCCCAGTTGCTCGGCCATCGCTTGCATGCCATAGCAAATGCCAAGCACCGGCACACCCAGTTCAAACACCGCCTGCGGCACGCGCGGCGTGTCGCCTTCGGTCACCGAACTGGGACCGCCCGACAGAATGATTCCGGCGGCACCGTAACCGCGGACAAACTCGTCCGTCACGTCATAAGGATAGACTTCCGAAAAGACACCGGCATCACGCACGCGCCGGGCAATTAATTGAGTGACTTGGGAACCAAAATCGAGAATGAGAATTTTTGAATGCATGGAAGATGCTTAAGCAAGACTATTAAAAATCAGGATGGATCCGGCATGGCCGGCGCGACGCGATTGCGGCCGGCATTTTTTGCGGCATACAGCGCTATGTCCGCACGACTGATCAACTCTTCGGTGGTTGCGGACGGAAAAAATTCTGTGGACGACACACCTGCGCTGATGGTCAGCCCGAGCGGCGCATCGTCGATGGATTCCGGTTGCATTGCGACCGCGAGCCGCATGCGTTCCGCCACCGCCATTGCCGTGTCATGGGACGAGCCGGGCAATACAATCAGGAACTCCTCGCCACCGTAACGTCCCAACGCTTCCTGCGGTCGGATGCACGAGCGCAGCCTGCTCGCAACTTTCACCAGAACAGCATCGCCGGCCGGGTGGCCATAAGTGTCGTTGATTTTCTTGAAATGATCGAGATCGGCCACTATCAGCGATAGCGGAATACCCGCATTGTCGCAACGCACGGCCTCGATCGTCAAGATACGCATGATCGCACCCCGGTTCCAGGTGCCGATCAACGGATCAATCAAGGATTTCCGGCGCAGGTTTTTGTTCTTTTTTTGCAAGTCGAGCTGCGATGCGCTAATGGATTGCAAATGCAGTTCGCGTTCGACCAGTGCCGCCAAATCGATCAGTAATTGCTGATCTTCCTTGCCGAAGATACGCGGCAGGTAATCGACCAGATTGACGCTGCCGATCGCAATCTGGTCGCTGTTGTATATCGGTTGAGCGGCATAAAAGCGAATCCGCGGAGCATCTGCAACAAACCGGTGTTCACGAAGCGCTTCGTCGATATGCGCATCGGATACGACAGTCAATGCCGCCGGGATGGGAAGACTCGTGCAAAACGACTCCTCAATAGAGACAGCCCCTTTGGACAGGACATGTGCCTGGTAATCATCTTGCAGAACGACGATGCATGCATGGACCCGAAAAACCCGGGCGCCGATTCGTCCGATCCGCTCGATCTGCCGACTTGTTTCTTCCAGAACGGCAAAAGACATTCCCGCCGGTTGCGGAATGTCTTCTGTTTTCCTGGACAGATCTTTTGTCGTCATTTTATCGGGCACATCCGGCCCACCCTGTGGCGATCCGCCTTGCGCGATCAGTCGGCGCGGTAATTCGGCGCTTCTTTCGTGATTTGCACGTCATGAACATGCGACTCGCGCATTCCTGCCGCGGTGATCTCGACGAATTCAGCTTTTTCACGCAGTTCATCGATCGTCGCGCAGCCGCAATATCCCATCGATGATCGCACGCCGCCGACCAGTTGATACAGAATCGCCAGCACGCTGCCTTTGTAGGGCACTCGGCCTTCGATACCTTCGGGTACGAACTTGTCGGTATTGTTGGCGGAATCCTGAAAATATCGGTCGGCGGATCCGTCGGCCATCGCACCCAGACTGCCCATGCCGCGGTAGGATTTATAACTGCGGCCCTGAAACAGAATGACTTCGCCTGGTGCTTCCTCTGTTCCGGCAAACATGCTGCCCATCATGACGCAGGATGCACCGGCCGCCAATGCCTTGGAAATATCACCGGAGAAACGAATCCCGCCATCGGCGATACAGGGAACACCGCTGCCCTGCAATGCCTCTGTGACGTTCGCGATCGCGCTGATCTGCGGCACGCCAACGCCGGCAACGATACGCGTGGTGCAGATCGATCCCGGACCGATACCGACCTTGACACCATCGGCGCCATGTTCGACCAATGCCCGCGCCGCTGCCGCAGTGGCAATATTGCCGCCGATGACATCGACTTGCGGATAATTGGCTTTTACCCATTTCACCCGATCGAGTACACCTTTCGAGTGTCCGTGCGCTGTGTCGACCACGATAACGTCGACACCTGCCTTCACCAGCAGATCGATACGCTCGTCATTTTCGTCGCCTACGCCGACCGCCGCGCCGACACGCAACTTGCCATGTTCGTCCTTGGACGCATACGGATGTTCAGTTGATTTTTGAATATCCTTGACGGTAATCAGGCCACGCAGTTCGAACGCATCGTTGACCACAATCACGCGTTCCAACCGGTGCTTGTTCATCAGGCGCTTGGCTTCCGACAAGTCGGCGCCATCCTTGACATACACCAGCTTTTCACGCGGCGTCATTTTGGAGCGTACTTCAGCGCCCAACTCTTCCTCGAAGCGCAAATCCCGGTTGGTGATGATACCGACCACGTTTTTGCCTTCCACCACGGGAAAGCCGCTGATGCCGTGCTGCGCGGACAGTGCAATCACGTCACGGATCCGCATTGTCGGCGGGATCGTGATCGGATCGCGTACCACACCGGATTCGAAACGTTTGACCTTTGCCACTTCGCGCGCCTGTTCCTTGGCAGTCAGGTTCTTGTGGATAATGCCTATGCCGCCTTCCTGCGCCATCGCAATCGCGAGTCGCGCCTCGGTTACCGTATCCATGGCGGCCGACACCAGTGGGATACTCAATGAGATATTGCGTGTCAGGCGGGTTTTAAGCGAAGTGTCTTTGGGAAGAATGGCGGAAAATGCCGGCACGAGCAGCACATCATCGAACGTGAGTGCTTTTTGAAGTAGACGCATAGCGATTCCTATCGGCGCAAAGCCGCATTATACAGAAATCCACAAAACGCGTTGTTTTTGAAGGCCTTTCCTGAATTAAAAAGCCAGCAAATTCATTGACATAGCTGCCAAAGCATGGCGAAATTCGTTGTACACAAGAAACTTACAAGGACTGCAATGAAGCTGAATCGGTTGAAGGTGATTTTTACCGCTGCGGTGTTGGGCGTTCTGGGCTTTTCCTCCATCGCGTATGCGCAATATGTCTGGCTTGATGAAAAGGGTGTCAAGCAATACTCAGACATCCCACCACCTGCGTCGGTACCTCAAAAACGCATATTGAAAGAACCTGGTTCACCCTCGCCCACGCTGGCAACGGCACCGGTAGCACCTGTTGCGGAAGGGACGACGCCTGGCACTGCGGACAAGGACAAAGGGCCAATGACCACCGCTGAAAGGAATGCCGATTTCCAGAAGCGCCGGGCCGAGCAGGCAGAAAAAGATAAAAAAGCGGCTGAAGAAACACAAAGAGCAGCGGATAAGGCGAAACATTGTGAACAGGCCCGCGCTTATCAACGTGCACTGCAATCCGGCGTACGAGTGGCTCAAACCGACAAGAATGGGGAACGTTCTTTCATGAGCGACGAACAACGCGCGAAGGAAGCGCAGGATGCCCAACGCGCACTGGATGCATGCAAATAGAACCGGCGCAGGCC
>MESE01000094.1:0-187416 GCA_001770855.1 Burkholderiales bacterium RIFCSPLOWO2_02_FULL_57_36 | reverse complement strand
AAGCCGGCGTCGAACCTGCTCTCTTGACGGCGCGCTTGCGCCGTGCATCCTTGGGATCCGCCAATAGCGGTCGATAGATCTCCACCCGGTCGCGGTCGCGCAATACCGTATCAAGCGATTTCAGTTTCCCGTAAATACCAACCCGGCACACCGTCAAATCGATTTCGGGAAGTCGTTCCGGCATTCCACTTCGCTTGATCGCATCGTGTACGGTCGTTCCGGCCGGCACGGCCAGATTCTCCAGGATATATGCGCCTGGCTTCGCGTAACAAACCTGCACGGATATTACGGCCTCAGGATTTGCCATAGACCGCGTCCGCCCGCTTGCAAAACGAATCGACAAAACTGTTGGCGATCATGTTGAATACCGGGCCGATCAATTTTTCCAGCAGTTTGCTTGAAAATTCGTAGCTCAGGTCAAAGTCGATTTTGCATGCATCCGCTCGCAATGGCTTAAAGGCCCATGAGCCATCCAGATGTTTGAACGGCCCATTGAGCAAGGTCATATTTATCGATGTTGGAGGAATATTGACGTTCTCGGTGGTAAAGCTTTGCTTCACACCATGAAAGTGAATCGTGAGAGTGGCAACCAGTTTTCCCTCTTCGCGCCGCCCCACCGAAACCTCGCCGCACCATGGCAAAAATTTCGGGTAATCCTCCACTCGATCCACCAATGAAAACATTTGCTCTGCGCTATAACCTACCAGGACTGATTTATGTACCACTGCCATTGGGTGCCATTTGATAAAATGGAAAACTTGAATTTTAACCGACCCGCAATCATTCCCCTCTCATGACCATTGTCGATAACAAAAAAGCTTTCCACGATTATTTTATCGAGGAACGGTTCGAAGCAGGTCTGGTACTGGAAGGCTGGGAAGTCAAATCGATCCGCGCCGGACGCGTCCAGCTCAAGGAAGCCTATGTGATCGTACGCAGCGGCGAAGTATTTTTATTTGGTGCGCATATCAGCCCATTGCCGACTGCTTCGACCCATATACATCCGGATCCGGTCCGCACCCGGAAACTGTTGCTTAACTCAGATGAAATCAAGAAGCTGATCGGCAAGGTCGAACGCGCCGGCTACACGTTGGTGCCGCTCAACATGCACTATATCAAGGGCCGCATCAAATGCGAGATCGGGCTTGCCAAAGGCAAGAAGCAACATGACAAGCGCGATACGGAAAAGCAGCGCGACACGCAGCGCGAAATTCAGGCGGTCATGAAACAGAACCGGCGCTGACATCTGCGCCGGTACGCCGATCGAATCGGCAGCAAGTTGAACAATATGTCATCGCCGCCGCATTCTTGCCGGTGGCGATGACGATTTTGCTTACTTGATCGCGGTCTGCTGCGACTTCACCACTTGCATGGCACTGGCAATCAATCCGCCGATATCGCTCAAGTTGGCTGGAATGATGATCGAATTATTGGTTTTCGCCAGTTGTGAAAAGGCGCCTACATACTGCTCGGCTACTTTCAGGTTCACTGCGTCGGCGCCGCCAGGCTCGCGAATCGCCGCTGCTGTTTTCCGTATCGCTTCGGCGCTTGCTTCAGCGATAGACAGAATCGCGGCAGCCTGGCCTTGCGCACGGTTAATCGCCGCCTGCTTCTCGCCTTCCGATTTTGCGATGGATGCCTCGCGCTCACCGGTTGCAATATTGATCTGCTCTTGTTTGCGGCCTTCGGATGCGGCGATCAATGCGCGTTTTTCGCGCTCGGCGGTAATCTGCGATTGCATCGCATGCAGAATCTCTTTCGGCGGCGTCAAATCCTTGATCTCGTAGCGCAGCACTTTCACGCCCCAATTCGCAGCCGATTCATCCACCGCATTGACAATGCTGTGATTGATCAAATCGCGTTCCTCGAAGGTCTTGTCGAGCTCCATCTTGCCGATCACCGAACGCAACGTGGTTTGCGCCAACTGTGAAATTGCGTAGATATAGTTCGCCGAGCCGTACGATGCGCGCATCGGATCGGTCACCTGGAAATACAGGATGCCATCCACTTCCAATTGCGTATTATCCTTGGTGATACAAACCTGCATCGGCACATCGAGCGCGATTTCCTTCAACGAATGCTTGTAGGCGATACGGTCGATGAATGGCAGCACGATATTCAAGCCCGGCCCCAGAGTCGCGTGATATTTCCCCAGACGCTCAACCACCCATGCATTCTGCTGCGGTACTACATTGACAGTCTTGATAATGAATACGACTGCAACAATCAAAATTACTATTGTTAGTGTGCCGAACATGTTTTTCCCTTTATTGTGAATGACTGGTCAGAGGCTCTGAACCATTATTGGAGACGATCAACCGATTGCCGCGAACTTCGCGAATGATAAACGATCCAGGCCGGGCAAAAGATCCTGGCGCCAATTCAATGTTCCATAGTGCGCCGCGATACATGACACGCGCAGTGCAGGCGCCGTCGGGAATACTCGTCCATTCTTCTATCGCTACCGTCTGTCCCACATCGAGATTGACATTCGGGTCCTTGGCCGTATCGATTTTTCGAGCCTTGCCAAACCTGCTTTTTCTCAGACCAAATATTGCGGCTGCCCCCACTACAGCCGCAACAAGAAGCTGCCATTCGGCGCTGAACCCACTCCAGGCAGCGATACCGCCAGCCGCCAGCGCAACCCCGAGCATCAGTAAATAAAAAGTGCCGGTTGCCATTTCCAGGATGACCAGTACTGCGGCGAGTACAAACCAAATGATCCAGTCCGACATCTCCTGTTCCTTTCTTGTTGCTATACAAGCTGATTCAAAAACAAAAGCCCTCGCATACCATCGGGCTGCGAAGGCTTAAACACCAACAGTAAAACTTGTTAGACGTTGTTATGCTATCCACTACCAAGGTAGTGTAGTCTAAAATTTCCCTACGTCAAATCCTTTCGGCTGTTCGTGTTTTTGGCGCGCAACGGTAAAAATACAAGCTCGCGCCTGCATTTTTACCGTTTATTGAACGGAACTTTGAAATTCCAGATACCTGAAAGGTCAGGCTTTGAGCGCAGCCAGCTTTTGCCATGTATCGATGACGGAATCAGGATTGAGTGAAATCGATGCGATTCCCTCCTTCATCAGCCATTCCGCAAAATCCGGATGGTCCGACGGACCCTGACCGCAAATGCCGACATACTTTCCTTGCTTGCGGCATGCGGCAATCGCCTGCGACATCAAAACGTAGAGCGCAGGATCACGTTCATCGAAATCCGCAGCCAACAACTCCATTCCCGAGTCACGATCCAGCCCCAGCGTCAACTGGGTCAAATCGTTGGATCCGATCGAGAATCCGTCGAAATATTCGAGGAACTGATCCGCCAGAATCGCGTTAGACGGCACTTCGCACATCATGATCAGACGCAAGCCGTTCTCGCCGCGCTTCAAGCCGTTCTTATCCAGCAGATTCACGACCTTCTCCGCCTGACGCAACGTGCGGACGAACGGCACCATGATTTCGACATTGGTTAGACCCATATCGTTGCGCACGCGCTTCATTGCCAGGCATTCCATTTCGAACGACTCGGCAAAGTCTTCCGCGAGATAGCGCGCCGCGCCGCGGAAACCCAGCATCGGATTCTCTTCATCCGGCTCGTAGCGCGAACCGCCGATCAGCTTTTTGTATTCATTCGATTTGAAATCCGATAAACGCACGATAACCGGCTTGGGCCAGAATGCGGCGGCGATGGTTGCAATGCCTTCAGCCAGCTTGTCGACATAAAACGCCTTCGGCGAGGCATGACCGCGCGCCACCGATTCAACCGCCTTCTTGAGATCGGCATCGATATTCGGATACTCGAGAATCGCTTTCGGGTGAACGCCGATGTTGTTGTTGATAATGAATTCAAGGCGAGCCAAACCAACGCCATGATTCGGAATCGACTGGAAATCAAACGCCAGCTGCGGATTGCCGACGTTCATCATGATCTTCAGCGGCAGCTGCGGCAATTCGCCGCGCGCAATTTCACTGATTTCGGTTTCCAGCAAGCCATCATAGATCTTGCCTTCGTCGCCTTCCGCGCACGACACGGTCACCAGCGTGCCGTCCTTCAGCACATCGGTCGCATCGCCGCAGCCGACCACGGCGGGCACGCCCAGCTCTCGTGCGATGATCGCCGCGTGACAGGTGCGTCCACCGCGGTTGGTAACGATTGCAGATGCCCGCTTCATCACCGGTTCCCAATTTGGATCGGTCATGTCGGCAACCAGTACATCGCCCGGCTGCACCCGCTCCATATCGGCTGGATCGTGTATGACTCGCACCGGTCCGGCGCCGATTTTCTGGCCGATCGCGCGTCCGGCCGTCAATACAGTGCCAGTACCCTTGAGCTTGAAGCGCTGCTGCGCATCCGTCGATTTTTGCTGCGATTTCACGGTCTCCGGACGCGCCTGCAGAATATACAGCTTGCCGTCGCGGCCATCCTTGCCCCACTCGATATCCATCGGGCGGCCGTAGTGCTTTTCGATAATGACTGCATACTTTGCAAGTTCGACAATCTCTACATCGCTTAACGAATAGCGATTGCGCAGTTCGATCGGTACATCAACCGTTTTCACGGAGCGCCCGGCCTTCATTTCACCGGTAAATTCCATCTTGATCAATTTCGAGCCGATATTGCGGCGGATGATCGGCAGCTTGCCTTGCTCCAGCATTGGTTTGTGAACGTAGAATTCGTCGGGGTTGACCGCGCCCTGTACCACCGTTTCCCCCAAGCCATAGCTGGAAGTGATGAACACGACATCCTGGAAACCGGACTCGGTATCCAGGGTAAACATCACGCCAGCAGCGCCGACATCGGAGCGCACCATTCGCTGCACGCCGGCCGACAACGCCACGTCGGCGTGGGTAAATCCTTTGTGTACACGGTAGGAAATCGCACGATCGTTGTACAACGATGCGAACACGTGCTTGATCGCCTCGAGCACATTATCGATGCCGACCACGTTCAGGAAGGTTTCCTGCTGCCCGGCAAAGGATGCGTCGGGCAAGTCTTCCGCGGTTGCCGAAGAGCGCACCGCAAACGACATTTCATTTGACGAGTCGGCGACCAATTTCTGATAAAACTGACCGATCTCGTCTTGAAGGCGCGGCTGAAACGGCGTTTCAATAATCCATTGACGGATCTCTGCCCCGGCCTGCGCCAACGCCCTGACATCGTCGATATTGAGGCCGGCGAGCCGATCTGCAATACGTTGTGCCAGCGCAGTTCCGCCGTTTTCGCTGAAGGATAAAAAATCGCGGAACGCCTGCGCGGTCGTCGCGAAACCGCCGGGCACGCGAACGCCCGCGCCGGCCAACTGGCTGATCATTTCGCCGAGAGATGCATTTTTGCCGCCGACGGAGTCAACATCCGCCATGCGCAGATTTTCGAAGGCGGCCAGGTAAGTGGCCTTTGGTTCAGGGTGGTGATTCGCCCCCATAGGAAGTACATTGGACATAAAACCCTCTAGTTTGATGATAAGAAATCTTTACGTGCGCCATCGCAGACCTGTGGTTTTTGATATTCTTCGTGAGATGCGGGCAATTCAACCGGTTGAGGGCCATTTTACAGGCTGCAACGGATTTTTTCCGTGATGATTCACGACTTTTATCGATCTTTCGCTTAGGCTATGCACTATGTCAAACCCGATTCTCCCTCATTCGTCAGCCCCGGACCGAACCGTTTTCTTTGTTTCCGACGGTACCGGCATCACAGCCGAAACATTCGGCCATTCGGTGCTGACCCAGTTTGAACTCCGCTTCAAGGAAATCCGGCTTCCGTTTATCGATACGATGGATAAGGCACATGATGCCGTACGCAGGATCAATGACGCGTGCGGAAAAGATGGCAAACGACCGATCGTGTTCTCCACACTGGTCAAGGCCGAGCTTTCCACCGTTGTACGGCAATCTCACGGCATGCACATGGATTTGATCCAGACTTTTGTCGAGCCGCTGGAACAGGAGCTTGGCGTTAAATCGACGCATACCATCGGCCGCAGCCACAATATCGCGGATTCGGAAGATTACAAAAATCGTATCGAGGCGATCAATTTTTCATTGGCTCATGACGATGGCCAGTCCCATAAAAACCTGTCCATGGCGGATGTGATTCTGGTCGGCGTTTCACGCTCCGGAAAAACCCCGACCAGTCTGTATCTTGCTATGCAATACGGTATCAAGGCCGCGAATTACCCATTGATCCCGGAAGACTTTGAGCGCGGTAAACTACCGAGCGGCTTGATACCTTTCAAGGACAAGATTTTCGGATTGTCGATTGCACCCGACCGGCTTTCCGAAGTGCGCAACGAGCGGCGACCCGGAAGCAAATACGCTGCGCTGGAAAATTGCCGATATGAAGTGAATGAAGCGGAAAAAATGATGCGGCGGGAAAATATCCGCTGGATGTCCTCAACTGTAAAGTCGATTGAAGAAATCGCGACAATGATTTTGCAGGAACTCAAATCCGACAAGAGAGCTTATTGAATTGCCGAAGTCTTGTTAATTCAAACTCTTTTGTCTTACCTGCTCGAAGAAACAGATTGCCGCGCTTGCCGCCACATTCAGCGATTCGATCGCGCCAAGATGCGGAATTGCGGCCTGATGCGTGGCGCGTTCAAGCAGGTCCATGGAAACGCCTTGTCCCTCGTGCCCAAACAGCCATGCCACCGGTCCTTTCAGATCCAGCTCATACAACTGCTGACGCGCATGAGAACTGGTGGCGACGACAGGAACCTTGGAATTTTCAATCAGGGCGGCCAAATCGGCGCCTTCGAATATTTTCAATAAAAAATGCGCTCCCATACCGGAGCGCAAGACTTTCGGCGACCAGGCCAATGCAGTGCCCGGGCTGCAATACACATGCTCGATTCCTGCCGCCGCGGCGCTGCGCAGTATGGAACCCAGGTTGCCCGGGTCTTGCAGGCTATCGAGCAAAACTGCGGATTGTCCAAGTGTTTCCACCCGCTCCAAACGCGGCACATCGATGACGAACAACAGTTCGACGCCATGCTCGACCTGGCTGAGTGCGGCATACAACGTATCCGGCAAGACGACGCATTGAACCCGCCCCGCCTCGCAGCTGGCAAGAATAACGGCGACTTCGGCGATCGATTGCGCCGTTTCGCTTGCCACGCAAAATAACGGCATACCAACATGGTGCAGGTAGGCGTCACACAGATGCACGCCATCGAGCAGGGTTCGTCCGGTTTTTTTTCGCGCCTGCGAACTGGAAGCTAGCAGTTTCAGTTCCTTGTAGAGCGGATTCTCGCGCGATGAAATGAGTTTGATGCTCATGGTCCTAGACTTTTTCGTTCGGGCGCGCAACATCAAGCAGTGCACGAACCGGCGCATAGGATTTTCGATGCACAGGAGATACGCCGTGGGCGCGCAGCCGCTCCAGATGCAGCGCGGTCGGATAACCCTTATGCTGGTCGAATGCGTAATGCGGATATTCCCGATGCAGTACCACGAGCGCCGCATCGCGCGCAGTCTTCGCCAGGATCGAAGCGGCTGAAATGGCGGGGACCTTATCGTCACCTTTGATGATCGCTTCGGACCTGATCGAACACGTCGGGCAGCGATTGCCATCGATCAGCGCCAGAGTCGGTGGTACCGCAAGCCCTTCTATCGCGCGACGCATTGCGAGCATGGTCGCCTGCAAGATGTTGAGCGCATCGATCTCCTCTTCGGAACATTGAGCGATCGACCATGCCAATGCGTTGTTCCTGATCTGGATCGCAAGCGTATCGCGCCGCGCCTCGGTAAGTTTTTTTGAATCGCGCAAGCCGGGAATGGGCCTGGCGGGATCGAGAATGACCGCAGCCGCAAACACCGGCCCAGCCAAAGGCCCGCGCCCTGCCTCGTCCACACCGCAAATAATTTCGGTTCTGGCGTACTCGCGCAAGCGACTCTCGAAGCTTTCATCTCCGCTTTTGGGTGATGGATAGGCGACGAGAGATGCGGCCGAGGAGCCACCTTTATCGATATCTTGATCAAACAGGGAAAGAGTGGAATCGCGATTTTTCACCATGCCGTCAAAGGCCTCCAAAATACCAGGATTTCCATCACGACTTTTTCCCTGAAGACTCAATCAATTTCATCACGGCCTGCGCGCTTTCCTTTGCGGTATTGCGCAATAGGCTATGGTGTATGTCGGTAAAGCGCTGGCGCAGCGATGACTGTTTTTGCGCATCGTGCAGTTGCGTCCACAGCGCCTCGGCCAATGCCTGCGGCGTCGCCGCATCCTGCAACAATTCCGGCACGATGAAATCCCTGGCCAGAATGTTGGGCAATCCAATCCAGGGTTGATAAGCCATATGCCGCATGACGTGCCAGGAAGCCGGCATCATTTTGTATGCGATCACCATCGGCTTTTTAAACAAGGCCACTTCCAGCGATGCTGTGCCGGACGCCACCAATACCGCATCGGCGCATGCCATCGCGACATGGGACTGGCCATCGATCACCTTGAGCGGAACATCCTGAAGGCCGGCCTGCGCAAGCAGTTCCGTAAAATACCGGCGCTGCCGCTCGCCCGCCATTGGAACGATGAAACACAATGAAGGATCACGTTGTGCCAGTAATTTTGCCGCCGTGATGAACGCCACCGTGTTGTACTTCAACTCGGACATGCGGCTGCCAGGCAGGACGGCAATCACGGCGGCATTGGGCGCCAAGCCCAAAGTCTGCCTCGCCGCCGCCACGTCCGGTTCCATCGGAATCACTTCGGCCAACGGGTGTCCGACATAAGTCGCCGGAATGCCGGCCTCACGGTAGATCGCCTCTTCAAAAGGAAACACCACCAGCATATGCGACACTGCTTCGGAGATTTTTTTGATCCGGCCGCCGCGCCATGCCCAGATCGACGGACCGATGAAATGCATGGTCGGGATGCCGGCGTTCTTCAGTTGCCGTTCCAGCCCAAGATTGAAATCAGGTGCATCGACACCGATGAAAACAGCTGGTTTTTCGATCAGCAGCTTGTCACGCAGCGCATTCTGGATTCCCTTGATTTCGCGATAATGCGCAAGCACCTCAAACAAGCCCCTTACCGCAAGCTTGTCCATCGGCCAGTCGCTGACGAAACCGTACTCGGCCATGCGCGGACCGCCGATGCCGTGAATCCTTGCTTGCGGAAGTTGCGGCCTCAGACCCGACAACAGGCGGCCTGCCAGCAGATCGCCCGATGTTTCACCGGCGACCATCGCGACCGATATCTTATCGAGCGATGCCACGGGTATTATTCACAAGGAATTCGCGCAATGCGCGGATATGCACTGCGGCGTCCGGCACACTGGATTCCTCGTTTGCCAGTGCGACTTTTGCGTCCTCCAGCGACAAGCCCGATCTGTAAATCGTTTTATAGGCACGTCGTATTGCGGTGATCTGTTCGCTGGTAAAACCGCGCCGCTTGAGGCCTTCGGCATTGATGCCCACGGGCGAAGCGCGATTGCCGGCAACCGTAACGAACGGCGGCACATCCTGGCTGACTGCAGAAGTAAAAGCAGTCATCGCATGCGCGCCGATATGGCAAAACTGGTGGACGGTTGTGAATCCGCCGAGAAAGACCCAATCATCCAGATGCACATGTCCCGCCAAGGTGACATTGTTGGCAAGAATGATATTGTTGCCCAGTTGCGAATCATGCGCGATATGTACATATGCCATGATCCAGTTGTCGCTGCCGATACGCGTAACCCCGACGTCTTGCACGGTGCCGCAATTAAAAGTGCAGAATTCACGAATCGTATTCCGATCGCCGATTTCCAGCCGGGTAGGTTCGCCGCTGTATTTCTTGTCCTGCGGCGCAGCCCCTATCGAAGAAAACTGGTAGAGAATATTGTCGCGTCCGATCGTCGTGTGTCCTTCGATGACGACATGCGGCCCGATTTTGGTTCCTTCGCCAATCACCACGTGCGGCCCGATGATCGAATAGGCGCCGACCTCCACTGAACCGTCGACTGTCGCCTTCGAATCGACAACAGCGGTTGGATGGATATTTGCCATCAGAATCTATAACGCCGACTGGGTTGCATCGCTTGCGCTGCGCATCGTGCACATCAGTTCCGCTTCGACCGCGAGCTGGCCGTCGACCGTGCCCTTTGCCTTGTATTTATAGATGCCTCGCGCCGCTCGAACGATTTCGACCTCCATCTTGAGTTGATCGCCCGGCTCGACCGGACGCTTGAACCGCGCGCCGTCAATGCCGAGAAAATAAACGACCGAGTTATGGTCGGGCTTATGGCCCATAGTCAAAAACGAAAGCAGCGCAGCGGTCTGCGCCATCGCCTCGATCATCATTACGCCCGGCATGACCGGCTTGTGCGGAAAATGACCGTTGAAAAACTCCTCGTTGATCGTGACGTTTTTGATCGCCGTGATGGATTTTCCCGATTCCCAGTTCAGCACGCGATCCACCAGCAACAATGGATAGCGGTGCGGCAGATATTCCTTGATTTGATTGATATCGAGAGTATTCATTTTGAGATTGTTTATTTCAGGGCTGTTCATTGTTTTTCTCATTAATCAACTTGAGCGCTTTTTCAAGTTCGCGAATTTTCTCACGCATCGATGTCAAATTGCGCACTATGGCCGCGGATTTTTCCCAATCGGCATTTTTGGCGAGCGGATAAAAACCTGTATATCTTCCCGGCTCCAGGATCGAGCGCGAAACCATGCTGGCCGACGATATGTGGACGTGGTCAACGATCGTCAAATGGCCAAGCACCATCGCCGCACCGCCGAAGGTGCAGTATTTGCCGATTTTCGCGCTGCCGGCGACACCGACGCAACCGGCCATCGCCGTATGCGCGCCGATATGGCAGTTATGCGCAATCTGAATCTGGTTGTCGAGCTTAACGCCGTCTTCGATGACCGTATCGGCCAGCGCGCCGCGGTCGATCGTCGTGTTTGCGCCGATTTCGACATCGTTGCCGATCACAACCCGTCCGGTTTGCGGAATCTTGATCCAGGCGCCGTCTTCGTTTGCAAACCCGAAACCATCGGCACCTATGACCGCACCGGAATGGACAATTCCAGACCGCCCAATTTCACAACCGGCATGGAACGTCACCCGCGCGAAGAAATGCGTCGCAGCACCAACTTTCGCACCTCGACCGATAAAACATCCGGAATCTATCACGCATCCTTCGTCGATAACAGCGTCAGCCTCTATCGTGACATGGGATCCGATGCACGCGCTATCGGCGATCAGGGCGCTAGGATCTATTACCGCGCTTGAATGAATACCGGGCTGCTGCGCGATCGCGTGGCGGTCGGCAAACAGCTGCGCGGCCCTGGCAAAGTACGCGTACGGATTGGCCGCAATGATGCGAGCGCCCTTGTATGCGGTGCCGATAACGGCACTATCGGCCGCGGTCAGGATGACGGCAGCCGCCCTGGTTTGCGCGACTTGCGCCCTGAGTTTGGGGTTGGAGAGGAATGTGATGTGCGACGCGTCGGCGCTATCCAGCGGCGCGATACCAAGTACTTCGGTATTGGGCTCGCCCATCAATTGCCCGCCCAGGCGTTCGACCAATTCTCCCAGTCGAGTACTCATAGCGGTCCTTGTGTAGCTGATTTCGTGAATCCAAACGAATAACGATCCACGAAATAAGGGTGTTTACTTGTTAAGCGCCTTCAGCACCTTATCCGTTATGTCGATGCGCTGACTGATGTACACCGCCTCCTGGAAAACGATGTCGTACTTTTCCGCCTCGGCAATTTGCTTGATGACTTTATTGGTCCGCTCAAGGACTGTTGCCAGTTCTTCGTTGCGGCGCTGATTCAAGTCCTCGCGGAATTCACGTTGCTTGCGCTGAAAATCCTTATCCAGATCGGTCAATTCACGCTGGCGTTTCACCCGATCCGATTCGGACAATACGGGACCGTCCTTGTCGAGCTTGTCCGCCATTGATTTCAGGCGAGCAGCCATCTCTTGCAGCTCTTTCTCCCGACGTGAAAATTCCTGCTCGATTTTCGCGGTCGCCGTTTTGGAAGGATTCGCCTCGCGGAAAATCCGTTCCGTATTGACGAATCCAATCTTGGCGGCTTCCTGTGCCTGTGCCTGGCCAAACGAGGCAAACAGCAAAACCAACAAGGCGGCGTATTTGGGTAATACGACTGATTTAATTAGCGACTTCAAGATCATTCTCCGTAATTCGATCGACTATTATGCCATCAGGACGCTAAAATCCGGTCCCGAGCTGAAACTGGAAAGATTGTTTTTTATCGAAAGGCTTTGCATTGAGCGGTTTTCCGAAGCTTAACTTCAGTGGGCCGATCGGGGAAATCCAGCTTATTCCAACACCCGCAGAATATCGCAGATTGGATAAACTCATCTTGTCGCCCTGCTCCAAGTCAAATACGTTACCGGCATCGAAGAAAGTGAACCAGCGCAACGAGCGGTCCGCCCCCGAGCCGGGGAATGGAAACTGAAGTTCGGCGCTTCCAATCAAGCGCGCCTGGCCGCCAACCGGGTCCACGCCCTGTACCGGATTTACCGAAAGCGACGACCCCTGAAACCCGCGGACAGTTCCGATGCCGCCAGCGAAGAAATTCTTGAAAATCGGATAAGGTTTGTTGCCCAGGCCACGACCGTAATTGAATTTACCGTTGAGCGCCAATGTAGTGGTCCCGAATATCGGCCGAAAATACTGATGCTCATAACTACCCTGGTAGTAACGCAAATCGCCGAACAAACCGAGTTCGAGATTGACACGCTGATAGCGCCCGGCGGTAGGAACCAAGGCGCTATCCCGGCCATCGCGCTGCCATATGGCTGTCAAGGGGAAAGCAGTGGTTTTCGCCGTTCCTCCCAGGTTGGCATCGTGACCGCTGCCGAAAGCATTGACATACCGCTGGTAAAGAAGAGGACTGGCAAAAACACCGCCAACAGTATCCACCGTGGTTTGCTCGACGCCTACGCCGAAGAAGATGGTGTCCACTTCCGAGAACGGCACGCCAAACTTGATATTCGCACCGTTTGTCCTAAATTTATAATCTCCCGCCGAAAATTCCGGCGCCCTCGTGGTACGCGTGAATACCTGAAAATGGCGGCTGATGCCGTCATCGGTAAAATAGGGAGTTACCTGCTCTACCGAGATTGTCCTATTGAGTTTGCTGGTATTTACATCCACACCCAGCGTATTGCCGCTGCCAAACACATTTGCCTGCTGGATAGAACCGGTAATTACGAATTTTTCGCTGCTGGAAAAGCCTGCTCCCAAAGTGATGTTGCCGGTAGGCTTTTCCGTAACCGCCACATTGACATCGACCTGATCCGTTGTACCCTGAACTTCGGGCGTCGCGATATCGACTTCAGTGAAATATCCCAGCCGATCAACGCGGTCGCGCGAAAGCTTGATTTTTTCACCGTCGTACCACGAACTTTCGAATTGCCGGAATTCGCGCCGGATGACTTCATCCCGAGTCCTGGTGTTTCCGGCAACATTGATCCGACGCACATATACTCTTTTTCCGGGATCAATGAGAATGGTAAATGCGACCGCCTTCTTTTCGCGATCGATTTCCGGATTGGCATTGACGGCGGCAAACGCATACCCGAAATTCCCCATTCGCTCCGATATTTTCTTGAGACTTTCCTCCAGTTTCTGACCGGAATAAACGTCCCCTTTTTTCAGGTCAACCAGTGATTTCAATTCCTCTTCACGGCCTAACATTTCGCCTTCGAGCTTGAAATCCGACACCGTAAATTTATCGCCTTCGGTGATATTGATGGTGATGTAGATATCTTTCTTGTCCGGCGTAATCGATACCTGCGTCGATTCGACCTGCATCTCCAGGTATCCCCGGTTCAGGTAGTGCGACCGCAGCGTCTCGATGTCGCCTGATAATTTCTGCTTCGAATATTGATCGGCTTTGGTGTACCAGGTGAACCAGCCCGGGGTAGTCAATTTCAGCAGGTCACGCAGTTGCTTATCAGAGAAGGCCTGATTGCCGATAATGCTGATCTTCTTGATGCGCGATATGGTGCCTTCATTGACATCGAAAGTGACGGTGACGCGGTTGCGTTCGATCGGCGTCACGGTGGTTGTGATTTCAACACCGTACAAACCGCGCGACAGATACTGGCGCTTCAATTCCTGCTCTGCCCTGTCGACCAATGCCTTGTCATAGATCCGCGAAGCGCCCAGGCCGATATCCCGCAGAGCCCGGGTCAGCTGATCTTTATCAAATTCCTTGGTACCGGAAAACTCGACACTCGCAATCGCCGGACGCTCCTCCACCAACACCGCCAGGACGTCGCCCTCGACTTCGATGCGCACGTCCTTGAAAAATCCGGTTGCGTACAAGGCCTTGATCGCTTCGGCGCCTTTTTCATCAGTGAAGGTTTCTCCCACGCGAACCGGCAGATAGCTGAATACGGTTCCTGCTTCGGTACGCTGAATTCCCTCGACGCGTATGTCTTTTACAGTGAACGGATCAACCGCCAACGCATGGCCCGAGCAAAAGGCAAATGCGGCGATGGCGATGATACGGCGAGGAAAAGTCTGCAGGAAGAAGCGCTCGGAATGTAATTTCATTGGTTAGTATTGTCTAATTATTTTCGTCAAACCGTTTTCGGTCGGCGTACCGGAAAAACTCAGGATACGAGCCGGACAATGTCGTTGAAAACGGCGACTCCCATCAAGGCCATCAGGATCCCCAGGCCTGCGCGCTGGGCTATATTGCCGAATCGCTCCGAAACCGGACGACCGGTCAAAACTTCCAGCGAATAATACAGCAAATGCCCTCCGTCCAGAACCGGGATCGGCAGCAAATTCATGATGCCCAAACTGATGCTGATGAATGCGATAAAGCTGAGGAAGCTGATGAGTCCGATACGGGCCGTCTGTCCCGCGTAGTCCGCTATTGTAATAGGACCGGTGATATTTTTTAAGGATACTTCGCCGATAATCATCTTGCCGAGCATCTTCAGCGTCAGCGTGCTGGTATCCCAGGTTTTCTTGACCGCCTTGCCGATTGCTTTCAGCGGAGGCGAACTGGCGATGATCATTTCCGGCATCATCGGCACTTCGACCAAAATTCTGCCGAACGTTTTCCCGTCTTGGGTATGCGCCTGCGGGGTGACTATGATGTTGAATTCCTGCTGTTCGCCACGCAATCCGCTTATTTTCAGCGGCACGCCGGGCGACGCGCGCACGACCTCCACAAACGCCAGTCCATCGGATATCGAAGTTCCATTCACGGATAGAACCAGGTCCCCTTCCCGCAAACCTGCCTGCTCTGCAGGTCCGTCAGGCAGTATCTTCCCGAGTACCGCCTTGGGCCGCGCCAGGTCCAATCCCAACCGGCCGAGAAAGTCGCCTTCGAGATCCTCTGTCACGATACTATCCATCGGCAGAATGACTGCGTCTTGCAAAACGGCTTCGGCAGCGTCCGGATGCGGCCGTAAAACGTCCAGTTGCGCAGGCGCCTTCGCAACAGCCAGCTGTAAAAGTTTCCAGCGCAAATCCGACCATATCTGGATCGGCTCGCCATTGATCGCCGTGATCAATTCTCCACCGCGAAGGCCCGATTCATATGCCACGGTTTTTTCCGGGACGGCCCGCAGCTTCGGAGTGGGCTCGGGAATCCCGTAACTGTACAGACCGGCAAAAATCAGGACGGCAAGCAAAAAATTGGCAAGCGGCCCGGCCGCGACGATGGCGATCCGCCGCCATACGGTTTGCCGCGTAAATTCGCGCTTGAGGTCTTCAGGGGGCAGGCCGCTCAAATCGCCTTCGCGTGCATCGAGCATCTTTACATAACCGCCCAGAGGCAGTACAGAAATCGCCCATTCGGTCTGGTCCGGTCCGATACGGCGGGAATATACGATTTTTCCCATGCCGACGGAAAAACGCAAAACTTTGACGCCACACAGGCGCGCAACCCAGTAATGGCCCAGTTCGTGCACCACGACCAGAACGCCGAGCACAACGAAAAACGCGAGAATTGTCTGTATCAGGATCATGGCTGAATATACGAGTATGCGAGTTCGCGCGCGCTGCGATCCTGATCGAGTACATCGTCGATGGTCGTCGCCTCTCGATGAGGCAACGTATCCATCACCCGTGCAATCAACTGATCGATCATGCGAAATCCGATCTCGCGATTTAAAAAGGATTGGACGGCAACTTCATTGGCAGCATTCAAAATCGCCGGGGCGGTACCGCCTGCCGTCAATGCATCATACGCCAGTTTAAGGCAGGGAAAACGGTCGAAGTCCGGACGCTCAAAGCACAGTTGCGCCACCGCCGCGAGGTCAATCTGGGACACGCCGGATGCAATACGCTCGGGATATGCCAGCGCATGCGCGATCGGCGTGCGCATGTCCGGATTGCCCAACTGCGCCAGTACCGAACCGTCGACGTAGGACACCATCGAGTGGATCACGCTTTGCGGGTGGATCAATACATCAATCTGGTTGGCTGACGCCCCAAACAGCCAATGCGCTTCGATCACTTCCAGGCCTTTATTCATCATCGTCGCGGAATCGACCGATATCTTGCGGCCCATGACCCAATTCGGATGTGCGACAGCTTCCTCCGGCGTCACTGCTGCCAGCGTGTCGACAGCACGGGTCAGGAACGGGCCTCCGGACGCGGTCAGCAGAATTTTTGCAATCCCGTGCTGTGCCGGGGACCGCTGGTAGGGCCGGGGCAAACACTGGAAAATCGCGTTATGCTCGCTATCGATGGGCAATAGCGTCGCGCCGCTCGATGCGATCGCATCGATGAACAACTGGCCCGACATGACCAGCGCTTCCTTGTTGGCCAATAATATTTTTTTACCCGCGCGCGCGGCTGCCAATGTCGGCGGCAGACCGGCTGCGCCGACAATCGCCGCCATCACTGTATCGCACTCCGGTGCACTCGCGACCGCACACAGCGCCTCTGCTCCGTACTCAACTTGCGTCCGCACTCCACGGGCTGCCAGCAATGCCTGCAGCCGTTGCGCAGCATTGGCTGAACCCACCACCGCAACTTTTGGAAGAAACCGTTCGCATTGCGCGGCCAATTCCTCGACACGACTATGTGCAGTCAAACCGTGGATCGCATAACGGTCCGGATGCCGCGCGATCACATCGAGCGTGGAGACGCCGATCGAACCGGTTGCGCCGAGAATCGTGATATGTTGCACCGAACCGTACTCCCTTACAGCCATGAATCGAAAAGAACGGCAAGCGGCAATACCGGTATCAGCGCATCGATCCGGTCGAGCACGCCGCCGTGCCCCGGCAGCAGGTTGCTGCTGTCCTTTACCTGCGCGCGACGCTTCAGCTGCGATTCGAACAAGTCGCCGGCAATACTGGCAGCAACAACCAGGCTCATCACCAGCACGAAACCGATCCAGTTCCATTTAACCTGGACATGCGTGGCGAAAGTATCCGCCAATGCAGGAATTTCGGTCGAGAGTGCTGCCAGGATCAGTACGGCAATCCAACCGCCGATGGCGCCTTCCCATGATTTTCCAGGAGAAATCGAAGGCGCAAGCTTGTGTTTTCCGAACGCCTTGCCAGAAAAATAAGCGCCTATGTCGGCAATCCATACCAGTGCCATTACTGAAAACAAATAAAGCGCGCCGTGTCTGTACAGGGCTGCAATCGCAACGAAGCATCCGAGAATTGTTATCGCATAAATCGCATTCAAAAGGTGATTGCCGAAGCTAGCCAGAGGCGGCAAGCCAAGCGCCAATGACGGAAAAAGGCGAACCACCCAGATCGCGGAGCATAGGGCGAACAACAAGGGCGCGCCGACAAATCGTTCTTCAAAGACGATGAAAACAAACGCGATTGTCCAAAATGCCGCGACTTCTATGGGATGCTTAATCTTGAACAACCTGAAACTTTCCCATGCGGCGGCGGCATAAAATACGGTCGCGGTAATCGCAAAAACGATAAATGATTGCGTAAACAAGACCGCGAGCAGTATCGCCAGCAATACCAGTGCGGTAACTACGCGTGCCCTTAAGGTATTTGACATGATGAGCCGGGTCAGGATGCGGTAACCATCAGGACACTTTTTTGGACTCGACCAGTTGCTCGCTGGTCCGCCCGAAGCGCCGTTCCCGCTGCTGATAGGATGCGATCGCGGCATCCAATGCTTTGCCATCGAAATCGGGCCAATACGTATCGGTGAAATACAGTTCGGTATAAGCAAGCTGCCACAACAGGAAATTTGAAATGCGCTCTTCGCCGCCGGTCCTGATGAACAAGTCGGGTTCCGGCGCATATGCCATCGACAGATATGGGGCCAATTGTTCTTCGGTAAATGAAGTGGCTCCAGGATAGCCTGCCACCATTTTCTCGACTGCCTGCATGATGTCCCAGCGACCGCCATAATTGGCACATACGGTCACCGTAAGTCGCTTGTTTTGCGCTGTTTTACGCTCTGCATTTGCAATCATTTTCTGCAGATTTGCATCGAACCGGCTCAAATCCCCCACCACCCTGAGGCATATATCGTTCGCGTGCATCTTGGCAACTTCCCGGTCCAGCGCCGTAACGAACAGGCGCATCAATACCGATACTTCTTCTGCCGGACGGCGCCAGTTTTCCGAACTGAATGCAAAAAGAGTCAGATATTTGATGCCGCGCAATGCGCAAGCTTCGACGACGTCACGAACCACTTCGACGCCTTTGGCATGTCCGACCACACGCGGCAAAAAGCGCTTGGTCGCCCAGCGCCCGTTTCCATCCATGATGATGGCGACATGGCGCGGCACCGCTGGTACTTCAGGCACCGATTGCGTTGAACTGGTATACGTCATGTAAGCGTCAATATATCTGTTATCCAAAAGATAAACGGCAGCGTCAGACCGTCAGCACTTCTTTCTCTTTTTCGGCAACCAGCTTGTCTACTTCCGCGACGAATTTATCGGTAAGTTTTTGCACATCTTCCTGTGCGCGCCGCTCGTCGTCTTCGGAACAGGCTTTATCCTTCAACAGTTTTTTCAGGCCTTCATTTGCATCACGGCGAATATTGCGAATCGCGATTTTCGCGTCTTCCGCCTCGCCTTTGACGAGTTTGACCATTTCCTTGCGACGCTCTTCCGTCAGCGGCGGTGTCGGTACCCGAATCATGTCGCCCTGTGTAGAAGGATTCAAGCCGAGGTCGGATTCGCGAATCGCCTTTTCCACCACCGCCACCATCTTTTTTTCCCAGGGCTGCACGCCGATCGTCCGCGCGTCGATCAGGGTCACATTCGCGACTTGAGTGATCTGGGTCGGATTGCCATAATAATCGACCTGGATATGATCGAGAATGCCGACATGCGCACGGCCGGTGCGGACCTTTGCCAGATCCGCTTTCAGAGTCTCGATCGACTTGTGCATTCTTTGTTCGGTATTTTTTTTAACGTCCGCAATCGTCATACTGCTCTCCTAACCTGTCCAGAAAACATAACTAGTTTATACGTGAACCAGCGTACCCTCATCCTCACCCATTACCACCCGCTTGAGGGCGCCGGATTTGACGATGGAAAAAACCTTGATCGGAAGCCGCTGATCGCGGCATAGCGCAAATGCAGTCGCATCCATGACCTGCAGGTGCTTCGAAATCGCCTCATCGAACGTAATCGTCGAGTAACGCGTCGCTTCCGGGTCCTTGTTCGGATCGGCGCTATAAACGCCGTCCACTTTGGTCGCTTTCAGCACGATTTCCGCACCGATTTCAGAACCGCGTAGCGCAGCTGCGGTATCGGTTGTGAAGAACGGGTTGCCGGTACCGGCAGCAAACACCACGATCTTGCCTTCTTCAAGATATTGCAATGCTTTGGGGCGAACATACGGTTCTACTACTTGCTCAATACTGATCGCTGACATCACACGAGCGGTGATCCCGGCCTGACGCATCGCATCGGCCAAGGCCAATGAATTCATGACGGTAGCCAGCATGCCCATGTAATCAGCGGTTGCGCGATCCATTCCCTGGGCGCCCGGCGCAACGCCGCGAAAAATATTGCCGCCGCCGATAACGATGGCCAGTTCGACGCCCAGCTTGGCGACTTCGGATACGTCAGCCACCATGCGCTCGATCGTCGCCCGGTTGATTCCATAGGCATCGTCGCCCATCAGAGCTTCACCCGAGAGTTTGAGGAGGACACGCTTGTAGGCTGGTTTTGTCATGGGCTGGGCTCCGTGTGTGATCCGGTGTTCGATGGTCTGATGCTGCCGATCTGTTCGGATTGCCATTTTAAGGCGATGCAATTGAAGCAGATCAATATTTCAAGGCAATTGAATAATATTCCATTCAATTCAATTGCCTAAAAAAACGGGCCTTTCGGCCCGCATGGTGTTCTTAACCTTGCTTGGCGGCCGCGACTTGTGCCGCGACCTCTGCTGCAAAGTCATCCTGTTTTTTCTCAATGCCTTCGCCGACAATATACATCGTGAACGATTTCACGGTGGTATTGGCGGCTTTCAGCATTTGCTCGACCGATTGCTTGTCGTTTTTGACAAACGGCTGATTGAACAAAGAGACTTCCTTCAAATATTTTTGCACCGAGCCGTCCACCCGCTTGGCCACAATCTCGGCCGACTGCGGCGTCTTGCCTTCAGCTTGCGCCTTGGCAGCATCTTCGGCGGCCTTCAGCGAAGCGACTGAACGCTCTTTCTCGATCAGTTCGGCAGGAACCTGATCGGCCGACAAGGAAACCGGCTTCATCGCAGCGATATGCATCGCCACGTCCTTGCCGACCTGCTCGTCGGAGCCGTCGAATTCCACCATCACGCCGATTCGCGTGCCATGCAGGTACGAGGTCAGCTTGGCGCCGGTTTCAATGCGCTTGAAACGGCGAATCGACATGTTTTCGCCGATCTTGCCAACCAGCGCGGAACGCACTTCTTCAACGGTTTTGCCGTCCAGCGGCAAAGCTGACAATGCAGCAACGTCAGCCGGATTTTTCTCGGCGATCAGTTTCGCGATGGTATTTGCCAGCGTCAGGAAATCGTCGTTCTTGGTAACGAAATCGGTTTCGCAATTGACTTCCACCAATGCGCCGACGCCGCCGGAAATGTAGGTTGCAACCACGCCTTCAGCGGTGATGCGGGAAGCCGCCTTGGAAGCCTTGCTGCCCAGTTTGACGCGCAGGATTTCTTCCGCCTTGACCGGATCGCCGCCGGCTTCGGTCAATGCTTTTTTACATTCCATCATCGGCGCATCTGTTTTTGCACGCAGTTCACCCACCATTGCTGCTGTAATTACCGTCATATTGTTCTCCTAGCTCAACAGACGTCTATTCGGACGCCTGCAATCAAAATACGTTCAAATCGGCTCGAAAAAAAGGGGCGAACCGCTGTTGCCCCTCTTTTTGCGCTTCGCCTCCGAAGCCTGACAGGTCAGAGGCCCGGGCTTAAGCCTGCTCGTTGACTTCGACGAATTCATCGCCGGTTGCACCGGTCTTTACGGATTCGATCAGCTCGCTGGTTGCATTGGCCCGGCCTTCGAGAATCGCATCGGCGACGCCACGCGCATACAGCATGATTGCCTTGGACGAGTCGTCATTGCCTGGAATGACGTAGGTTACGCCTTCCGGAGTATGGTTGGTATCGACCACGCCGATGACCGGAATGCCAAGCTTGGCGGCTTCGGTAATCGTGCCTTTGTGATAGCCGACGTCGATCACGAAAATAGCGTCCGGAACGCCGTTCATGTCCTTGATGCCGCCGATGGATTTTTGCAATTTCACCATCTCGCGCTGGAACATCAACCCTTCCTTCTTGCTCAGTTTTTCGACGGAGCCGTCCTCGATCGCCGCTTCCATCTCTTTCAGGCGCTTGATCGAAATCTTGATCGTTTTGAAATTGGTCAGCATGCCGCCCAGCCAGCGCTGATCGACGTAAGGCATGCCGGCGCGCTGCGCTTCGGCGGCGATGATGTCGCGAGCCTGGCGCTTGGTGCCGACCATCAGGATCGTGCCGCGATTGGATGCAAGCTGACGAATGTATTTCATCGCCTCCTGGTACATACCCAGGGTTTTTTCCAGGTTGACGATATGGATTTTATTGCGATGACCGAAAATGAACGGGGCCATCTTGGGGTTCCAGAAGCGGGTTTGGTGACCGAAATGGACACCGGCTTCCAGCATTTCGCGCATTGTTACAGACATAATATCTCCAGGGTTGGGTCTGGAATCCGATCAGTTACTCTTCTCATCATTCAATGATCGGAGCACCCTTTTTGAACGGATTCGCGATTTACAAAGGTTTTACTTGAAACAAGATTCAAGCTAGCCGGAGATTGTACCTTAAATACCTTGATCGTTTCAAGATCCGGTCCGGGTTTTTCCGGGCAGGTTTCGCTTAAGCGATTACTTCATCGCTCGACTATAATTCGTTATTAATCGTTTTTTATCTGCTTTTCAGCGGATTTTGTTTCCTTATGACTTCTATTTCAATCAAAACCTCCGACGATATCGAGGGCATGCGCGTTGCCGGAAAGCTGGCAGCCGAAGTACTGGATTTTATCGCGCCGCACGTCAAGGCCGGCGTCACAACCGCCGAATTGGACCGACTCTGTCACGAATACATGGTCAATATCCAGGGAACCATTCCTGCACCCTTGAATTATTGTCCGCCCGGCTATACCCCGTATCCCAAGGCAGTCTGCACATCGGTCAACGATGTGGTCTGTCATGGCATCCCCGGTGACAAAGTGCTCAAGAATGGCGACGTCATCAATATTGATGTGACCGTAATCAAAAACGGTTACCACGGCGATACCAGCCGCATGTACTACGTCGGTGAACCATCGATTCTGGCCAAGCGCCTGGGTGACATCACGTTTGAATGCATGTGGCTCGGTATTTCCAAGATCAAACCGGGCGCGCATTTGGGCGATATCGGCTTTGTGATTCAGCAACATGCGGAAAAAGCGGGCTATAGCGTCGTACGCGAATTTTGCGGCCACGGCATCGGCAAGGTATTCCATGAAGAGCCGCAGGTATTGCATTACGGCCGACCCGGCACGCTGGAAAAACTGGTTCCCGGCATGATTTTTACCGTTGAACCAATGATCAATGCCGGCCGTCGCGATATCCGCGAAATGGGCGATGGCTGGACCATCAAGACCAAAGACCGCAGCCTGTCCGCGCAATGGGAACACACCGTATTGGTAACCGAAACCGGATACGAAGTTCTGACGGTTTCTCCGGGCATGCCACCAGCGCCGGCGATCATCCCGCAGACCATCAGTCATCAAGTGCTGACAGCGTAACGATGAAGCCCTCGGACGGTCCGGCGCCGCCGCTCGGCCCATGCTTGAAAGAACAACTCAGAGCCGAGCGTCAAGCGGTAATCGATGCGTTTCAATCCGATGGCAAACCGGAAAAACTGCTGACAAATCTGCGTCGCAGCGTCGATGGCATTTTGACGCGGGCATGGAAGGCATTCGAAATGCCGCGCAATACGGCATTGGTCGCTGTTGGCGGCTATGGGCGCGGAGAGTTGTTCCCGTATTCCGATGTTGACGTGCTCATCCTGCTGGACGCGCCTGCTGATGCGCCGCTGAAGGGAAAACTCGAAGAAATCGTTCAGCTGTTCTGGGATCTAGGGCTTGAAATCGGCCACAGCATTCGCACCATCGATGAATGCCTGACCGAAGCCGCCGCCGATATCACGGTGCAGACCAGCCTGCTGGAAGCGCGGCTTTTGACAGGTGACCGAACACTGTTCCATCTGCTCCAGAAGCGATGCGACGAAGCGATGGACCCGCAGGCTTTTTTTCAGGAAAAAACACTGGAGCTTCGCCAGCGCCACGTCAAATACGAAGACACGCCATACAGCCTGGAACCCAATTGTAAAGAGAGTCCCGGCGGATTGAGGGACCTTCAAGTGATTTTATGGGTGGCAAAGGCTGCGGGGCTCGGCGATTCATGGAGCAAGCTGGCCGAGCGAGGCCTGATTACCAGTACCGAAGCACGTCAACTGAAGCAGAAAGAGCGTGCGTTCAAGGATATCCGCATCCGCTTGCACATCTATGCAAAAAGACGCGAAGACCGGTTGGTCTTCGATGTGCAGACGCCGATTGCGGAATCGCTCGGCTTCAAGACCACCGACACGCGCCGCGCCAGCGAATATCTGATGCAGCGCTATTACTGGGCCGCGAAGGCGGTCACGCAGCTCAACACGATCATGCTGCAAAACATCGAGGCGCAGTTGTTTCCGCAGCCGGCTTGCCCGCAAGCGATCAATGAGCGCTTCAACGAGGTCAACGGCCTGATCGATATTGCAGGCGACGACACATTCGAATCGACGCCCTCCTCCATGCTGGAAGTGTTTCTGCTGCTCGAACAGCACACCGAGTTGAAGGGCATGACCGCGCGCACACTGCGTGCGTTATGGCATGCCCGATTCAAGATCGATCGCGATTTTCGCCGTGACCCGGCAAACCGCGCACTGTTCATGCAGATCATCAAGGCGCCGCGCGGTATTACGCATGCGTTGCGGCGCATGAACCAGGTCAGTATTCTCGGCCGCTATCTGCCGAATTTTCGACGCATCATCGGGCAGATGCAGCACGACCTGTTTCATGTTTACACAGTCGATCAGCATATCTTGATGGTAGTGCGTAACGTGCGGCGCTTCACCTTAAGCGAGCACGCCCACGAATACCCATTCTGCAGCCAGCTGATCGCGGATTTTCCGCGGCCTTGGCTGCTCTATATCGCGGCCCTGTTTCATGACATAGCCAAAGGCCGGGGCGGTGATCATTCTCAGCTGGGAATGGTCGATGCGCGGCGATTCTGCAAGGCGCACGACCTGACGAGAGAAGATACCGAACTGGTCGTATTCCTGGTTCAGCATCATTTGACGATGTCGCAGGTAGCGCAAAAGCAGGATTTGTCCGACCCCGACGTGATCCGCAATTTTTCCAATCTGGTCAAGGACGAACGGCATTTGACAGCCTTGTATTTGCTAACCGTGGCCGATATTCGCGGCACCAGCCCAAAAGTATGGAACGCCTGGAAAGGCAAGTTGCTGGAAGACCTGTATCGGATCACCTTGCGCGTACTGGGCGGCGAAACTCCATCCACCGATCGTGAACTCAAGAACCGTCAGCAGGAAGCGCTCAAGACCCTGCGCTTGTACGGCTTGCCGGAAAACGTGCACGAGCACCTGTGGCACCAGCTCGACGTGGTCTATTTCCTCCGCCACGACGCGTCCGATATCGCATGGCAGACGCGCGCGCTCTATAACAAAATCAACAGCGACGTTCCGGTT
Source organism: Burkholderiales bacterium RIFCSPLOWO2_02_FULL_57_36 (assembly GCA_001770855.1). GTDB lineage: Bacteria > Pseudomonadota > Gammaproteobacteria > Burkholderiales > Burkholderiaceae_D > MESE01. The sequence continues at coordinate 162,206 of MESE01000094.1, read as the reverse complement.
GTCAAATGCCGGCTGGCCCCGATCGGCGAGGGGTTGCAGGTGACTGTTTATGTCAAGGACCAGACGGATCTGTTTGCACGAATCTGCAGCTACTTCGCTCGAAAGTCCTTTAGCATCCTGGATGCAAAGATCCACACTACCAAGCACGATTATGCGCTCGATACCTTCCTTGTCACCACGCCGGCATTTGCGAAAAACTATCGCGATATCATCACGCTGATCGAGCATGAGCTGACTGAATCGCTAAAATCTCAATCATGCCTGCCGCCGCCGAGCAAAGGGCGCCTGTCGCGCCTGTCGCGCACTTTCCCCGTCGCGCCGACAGTCGACCTGCGCCCGGATGAAAAGGGACAGTATTATTTGCTGTCCGTGTCCGCCGGCGACCGTACCGGGCTGCTCTATTCGATCGCCAATGTATTGGCAAAATACAAGATCAATTTGCATACCGCAAAAATCATGACGCTGGGCGAGCGCGTCGAAGACGTGTTTCTGGTCGATGGACCGGTATTGAACAATCCTCGTAGCCAGATCCAGCTGGAAACCGACCTGCTCGATGCCCTGCATGACTGATCGCTCCGGCTCATCCAAAATTTATCCGCAACAGCCCAAACGAAATGACTGAACCGCTACGCCTTTCCAAACGCATGTCCGAATTGGGTTTGTGTTCACGACGTGAAGCCGACGAATGGATAGCACACGGCTGGGTCCGGGTCGATGGCAAGGTCGTATCGGAACTCGGAAGCAAGGTCTTGCCGCATCAGCGAATCACCGTCGAGCGCCAGGCCAGTGCCCAGCAAGCCAGGCGCGTTACCGTTCTCCTCAACAAACCGGTGGGCTATGTCAGCGGCCAGGCCGAGGACGGTTACCGGCCTGCAGTGGTACTGATCAATGCCGACACGCGCTGGAACGAAGACAAGGCGCCGCTGCAATTCCACCCAAGCCAGTTGCGCAGCCTGGTGCCGGCCGGCCGGCTTGACATTGACTCTGTCGGACTGCTGGTACTGACGCAGGACGGACGGATTGCCAAACACCTGATCGGGGAAAACACCTCGGTTGAAAAGGAGTATCTGGTGCGCGTGCAGTATTCGAAACCGGGCAGGCTGCCGGACACCGACTTGAAGCGGCTCAATCATGGATTGACGCTCGACGGCAAAAAACTGTTGCCGGCAAAAGTACGCTGGCAAAATGAAGATCAGCTCAGTTTCGTTTTGCGTGAAGGAAAAAAAAGGCAGGTCCGGCGCATGTGCGAGATGGTCGGACTTAAAGTGCTAGGACTCAAGCGGGTTCGAATCGGCCGGATAACATTAGGCGATCTGCCGGTTGGGCAGTGGCGCTATTTGCAGTCTGGAGAAGAGTTTTAGTTTTAATGCCCGGCTTTAATACAAGGCGCGATTACTATGGACTACTACATTTGATCCCGCAGCAAGTCATGGTATATCGCGTACTTGATAAGATCCGCATTACTTTGAAGCTGCATTTTCTCCAGGATACGCATGCGGTAGGTGGTTACGGTTTTTCTACTGATGCATATCATGTCTGCGATTTCAGTAAGTCCCAGGCCGCTGACCAATAGCTCGAATATCTGGACCTCCCTGCCCGACAGCAGCAAATGCGGCAAATTTTCCGACGGGTTTATCATCTTATCCAGCAGCACATCGGAAAAATCCCTGCTCACATATCTTTTCCCGGCGGCCACGCATCGAATTGCCTCTATCAATTGCGCCGGTTCGCAATTCTTCATGATGTAGCCATTTGCACCTGCCTTGAATGCGCGCATCGCATACTGCTTATCAGGCAATTGGCTAATCATCAATACAGGCAAGTCCGGATTTTTTCGCCTGATGCGTGCCAGCACTTCAAAGCCGTCAAGCTTGGGCATGTTAATGTCCAACAATACCGCGTTGCATTCCGTATCGCATACCTTGCGCATGGCATCCTCGCCATCGATCGCTTCGCCGACGACCTCGATATCGCTTACACCATGCAATACGGTTCGCAAACCCGCGCGCAGAATGTGATGATCGTCGGCAATAAGAAGTCTAATCATTGTTTTTCTTGATTATCAATCCGGAATCCTTCCTTGAACGACATCCATGCAATCCGGCCTGGAATCGCTGCATATTACCTCGTCCGATGCAGCCATCGGCAACTCGACGATGAAACACGCGCCATGGCCATGCTTGCTCTCGCACCAGATCTTGCCCCGCAGGTCTTGAGTCAGCTTCTTGGCAATCGCCAAACCCAAGCCAGTCGACTTTTCATTGCCGGTCGGTCTGGCGCATAGCCGGACGTATTTCTGGAAAAGCTTTGTTTGATCCTCTTGCGTCAAGCCCGGGCCTTGATCCCTCACTTCAATTCTGACTTGTTGCCCCAGGCATGACAGGCGTATTGAAATTTCGGTACCAGGCGGGCTGAATTTGATCGCATTCGATATCAGGTTTTCGATAACCTCATATACGGAAAAATAGTCTGCCGTGATCACAGCGGCAGTACAGCAATCATGTTTGAGCATGATATTTTTTCGCTGTGCCAATCCGGTGAAATCCGATACCAATGCCTGGATAATAGCCGACAAGTCGACTCTTTCAGGATCACTAGCCATGCTGACGCCTTCTTCTATATGGTCCAGCCGCAACAGTCTTGCAATGATCCCGCTTACATGCGTGATCGTTCCCCGAATATCGATTAATTTTCCCTTGATCTGCAGCGCATCGAACTGGTCGTAATGGGTTTCCATGCCCTTGACTGACAACAAGACACCGGACAGCGGCGCATTCAAGTCATGAGCAACGATCCCCAGAAATTCGGATTTTTCCTTGTTCAGCCTGGACAGCTGTTCCACCGTTTCAGACAACTTCCGGTTTGCTTCAGACAGCTCAGTGGTGCGTTCCACGACGTTGCGTTCCAGCGTACGCTCGCTTTCCAAAAGAGACTGGACAGTCAGCACTTGAGCCTCGTCTTTTTCACGTCGCAAGACGTGAATACGGTCCGCCAAGGCAAATCCGAGCAATAGCATCTCGATCACCGCACCAATTTGAGTCCCGTAAACATGCGCCAAGTGGGGCAGTAGAATTGCATGGTTTCTTAATTGCGTCATGAAAGCGAATACAAGAAAAATCGTGAACGCAAGCAGCAGGAATCCGGCTTGCCGATTTCCCTTGCGCCATACCAGGAACGCGGAGAACCAGCTGAGGCCCATGACAAGCATGCCCAATATTGAACTAAAGCGACCGGTAAAATTTGAAGGTGCAATGAATCCCCATATGAGCAAGGCGATTGAGGGATAAATCAAATAACGCAATAAGCGGTCCCACTCCGGAATATAGTGCCGCGCATTCAAAAACCGCCTGGAAAAAGAAATCATTGCAATGAAGATGATCGCGAATAGAACCGGCGAAGCGATGTTCTGCAACCATGGAGAATCCGGCCAAAAAAATTGAAAACCGGTGCCATTGGACCAGACGAACAAAAGCATCAACGCACTGGAATAGATACTGTAGAGCAGATAGCTGCGGTCGCGCAGACTGAAAAAAATGAAAAGGTTATACAACACCATTGCCAACATGATCCCGTAAGAAGCCATGAAGAAGAAATTGTTCTGATTCGTATATTCGACCAGGCGCTGGTCTTCCCATATGGTCAACGGAAAAACAAGCGGGTTCTTTGTTGCGACGCGCAGATACACAGTGATCGGCTGGTCCTGCATGTGCTTGATCGGAAAGACGAAATTGCGATGCGGGTATGGGCGTGTTCGGAAAATATGCTCATCCCCGGTCTGAATCAATTGATATCCCGAGTCTCCTGGAAAATAGTAATCAACATGGTCCAGAGAAGGCCAGGCAACTTCAAGCCACCATTTCGAAGCAAGCGCATTTTCATGAAGATGGATCCGAATTCGCAACCAGTAAGTTGACTTGGAAAACCCGCGATTGGGCACGCTGCCGGTATTTCGAATGAACTGGTCGGCGATCGGCTGTCGCCGGATTTCTTCCAGCGTCAATTTTCCATCAGGGTCTTCCAGGATATCGAGATACTGCTCAAGCCGGTATTCACCTTGCCGGTTGTCCAATTGAAGCTCCAATGCGTTGGCCAGCGATGTAGAACACAGCTGAACCAGAACGAAGGCAGCAATCAGGAACCTGAATGGCATAGTATTTGGCCTTGCTGGGAAGTTGAGCAAGGCAATCATACAACATAGGGAGCCTGCCTCCGATGCGGGCATTTCCCGAGAACGGAACAGTGCATTGCATGTCCAGTCTGCGCGCTCCGCGAGCCTGGGAATTGCCATGAAAATCGGGACTGCCGTTTCAGACAGTCCCGATACAGGAGTAGATGCCGGTAGGATGCCTATAAAAAATACAGGCATGCTTCAATTTGAAAAATGCGCCGTCAGCGCTTGAGTAATCCCCAGTTGCTCGCCAGCCGATGCACCTCTCCGGCGTCTCTCCGTGTCACGAGCACGCTTCCCGATCCATATGTCGATGCACTCAGCAAGGTAATCGACGTCGGCTGTGAAAAACTGGCGCGATGCAGTACCGAACCGGATTCATTGATATGTGTGAGGCGACCGCCAAGGAATTCCGTCACCACGGCCCCGCCTTGCACGAGCATGAAATCATCCAGAAACCACAAGCTCTTGAAGATGGTGCGCGCGTTATAAAGGCCGTTGGCACCAAGGTCGTAGCGCATTAATTCCGAGGTGCCGATATAAGTCGTCGGATTGGTGGAAATATACATCTTGCCGCCCGCATAGCGAATGCCATTCGGTTTGGAGGCGATAAACCGATGAAACACGTTCTGGGTCGCGATGGTATGCGAACCGGCCATCGTAATTTTGATGATCTTGCCTGACAAGAGCGGCAGCCCTGGATCGGCGGCGTAAAGATTGCCGCTACCGTCGGCATCCAGGCCGTTGATTGAACTCATTCCGGTGAGCTGACCAGCTTCAATCAACTGCGGCGCGGGTTGATAAATATTAAGGCCCATCAAGTATTTTTTTGCGAACGGGTTCGAAAAATTCTCGGTACATACCGTATAGACAGTTCCCGCTGTCTCGGCAATGCCTAAATAATAGCAGGGGCGCGCAACACCATCCCTGAAGATGGCGGGAAGCATATTTTTATGCCAGCCCGCGGAGTCTCGAGTCAATTCATAAAATCCCCCATCGGACGATAAAAATAATCGCTGATTGCTGGTTTGAATGGTGTTTTCTGCATATTTTGCATCGCTGGCGACGAGTTCAGCGCGCGCATCCAACAGGACGAACATGAACAAGGCGATGGCAAGTTTTTTCTTGAGCGTATTAATGATTGTCTCCTCGAAAACGTTGCAGGTCCGATTGCTGCGATTTTCTGCGACATGGCCTGCGGGTGGATTATATTTTTTTGTACAGTGCGTTCTGTCGACACGATGATTTGTGGCGCCCGTGCACCGCACAAGAGAAGACTACCTTTTGCCGGCGGTTGAGAATGTCGGTTTAGGCTGATATTCGTGTCCGCAAAATGCCGTAATTTGTCAGACTTGGCTGACATGTCCGATGCGATTATCTCGACGAGAGTAAGCAGGAGCCGCTCAAAGGAAGGGGCGGCCGAAGTTGATATGAGGTGCGCTGCTTTGAAAACGCGCAGGCGACGCTTGCATTAGGGTTCGCAGTTTCGAAACAATCGATCCGTCAATCGTCGCTGTTTGCATCCAGCTCGGGAAACAGGATAGCCGTATAGCCGAATTTCGAGAAATCCTTGATCCGCATCGGGTACAGAATGCCCGCCAGATGATCACATTCGTGTTGTACCACGCGCGCATGGAAACCATCTACGTCGCGGCTGATCGGGTTGCCGTGCTGATCGGCACCCTCATAATGCAGCGCGGTCCAGCGCGGCACCATACCGCGCAGGCCGGGAACCGATAGACATCCCTCCCAATCGTCGCTCGTCTCGTCCGAAAGCGGTGTCAGCACCGGATTGATCAATACAGTTTCCGGCACCGGCGGCGCATCCGGATAACGGGTGTTCGCCTTGAAACCGAAAATGACCAATTGTAGATTTACACCGATCTGCGGTGCAGCCAGCCCCGCCCCGCTTGCCGCATGCATCGTGTCGAACATGTCTTCAATCAGGGCCTGCAAATCGCGGGTTCCAAACCGGGTAACCGGCTCGGCTTGCCGCAACAGGCGCGGATCACCCATTTTCAGTATTTCTCGTACGCTCATTTCATGCTCTTCAGGTAATCGGAAAATGCCTTGCCGGTCTCGGGATGCTTCAATCCCATCGCCAGCGTCGCTTTAAGATAACCGAGCTTGGATCCGCAATCGTATCTCTGTCCGCTATAACGATACGCCAGCACCGGCTCGGCCTGCATCAGCGCCGCGATGCCATCGGTCAACTGAATTTCACCGCCTGCGCCTTTCCCGAGATTTTCCAGGTAATCGAAAATCTTGTTGCTAAGTACGTAGCGTCCGACCACTGCGAGCGTAGAAGGCGCGTTCTCCGGAGCAGGCTTTTCTACAATTGCATTGACGCGTTCCAGATTCGGTTGATACGGCGTCGCGGAGACGATGCCGTATTGTCCGGTCTCTGCCCGCAGAACATCCTGAACCGCCAGGATACTTGTTCCTTCCCGCGAAAAGATCTCTGTCATCTGCGCCAGTACCGGCGGCTGGCCAGGCGCCGTATCCATAAAATCATCCGCCAGCATCACCGCAAACGGTTCCTCGCCCACGACCGGCCGGGCGCACAGCACCGCATGCCCCAAGCCCAGCGGCGCCGATTGACGAATGTATATGCAATTGATGTGTTTCGGAATCACGTTCTGAACGAATTCAAGCAACTGCATCTTTCCGGCGGCCTCCAACTCCACCTCCAGCTCGTATGCCTTATCGAAATGATCTTCAATCGCGCGCTTGTTGCGGCCGGTGATGAAAATCATTTCGGTGATTCCTGCGGCGACCGCTTCTTCGACCGCATACTGAATCAAGGGCTTGTCTACGATCGGCAGCATTTCCTTGGGCTGTGCCTTGGTCGCGGGCAAAAACCGGCTTCCTAAGCCTGCTACCGGGAAAACCGCTTTTTTTATTTTCTTCATTGTTTGTTCTGACTCAATAATTGAAGCAGTGCCGCTTCATCGATGATGGGGATGCCTAGTTCTTGCGCCTTTGCCAGCTTGCTTCCCGCGTCCGCTCCTGCAACCACATAACCGGTTTTTTTTGAAACCGAACCGGAGACCTTGCCGCCTTCGGCTTCGATCATTTCTGCCGCCGCCTCACGGCTCAGTGTAGGCAATGTACCGGTAAGCACAAATGTTTTTCCGGCAAGCAGACTGTGATTACGCTCCGGTGTATTTTCCGGCCATACAATACCGGCCGCGCGAAGCTGCTCGATCAGTTCCAGATTAAGCGGGTCGGCAAGAAACGTCATGATGGATCGCGCAACGACCGGGCCGACATCCGCAACTTCGAGCAGTTGCTCTTCCGTCGCGTGAAGCAACGCATCCAGATTGCCGAAATGCCGTGCCAATTCCTTTGCAGTCGATTCGCCTACATGCCGGATTCCAAGTGCATAGATGAAACGAGCCAGCGTAGTCGATTTGGATTTCTCCAACGCATTCAGTATGTTTTGCGCGGATTTGTCCGCCATCCGGTCCAGCTCGGCGAGCGACGCGAAGCCGAGCTTGTACAAATCCGCGGCAGTCTTGATCACATGCTTGTCCACCAGCTGCTCGATGAGCTGGTCGCCAAATCCTTCGATATCCATTGCCCGGCGCGATACGAAATGCAGCAAGCCGCCTTTCCGCTGCGCGGCGCATTTGACCCATCCGCCGGAGCACCGCGCAATTGCCTCTTCTTCCAGCCGGACAATCGGTGAGCCGCACACCGGACAAGCCGTCGGCATCACGAATTCCCTCGCATCTGCCGGCCTCAGCTCCGGGACGAATGCCATCACCTCGGGAATCACGTCGCCGGCACGGCGCACGATCACGGTATCGCCGATCCGGATATCCTTGCGCCTGACTTCATCCTCATTATGCAAAGTGGCGTTGGTGACAACGACGCCGCCCACCGAAACCGGCGCAAGGCGCGCGACCGGCGTGATCGCACCAGTGCGCCCTACCTGCACGCCGATATCCTGCACCACCGTCATCGCTTCTTCCGCAGGGAATTTATGCGCCAGTGCAAAACGCGGCGCACGGGACACAAATCCGAGTTTTTTCTGATCAACCAGGCGATTGACCTTGTATACGACACCGTCGATTTCGTACAGTAATTGCTTGCGCTTTTCAGCGATACTATTGAAAAAATTCAATAGTCCCTGCGCACCTCTTACGACCGCCCTTTCATCACAAATCGGGATACCCAGTTGAACATACCAGTCGAGCAAGCCTGCATGCGAAGCAGGCATCTCGGCATCTTCCAGCACGCCGATACCATACGCAAAAAACCGCAACGCGCGTCGCGAGGTGATGCTCGGGTCCAGCTGTCGTAAACTGCCTGCCGCTGCGTTGCGCGGATTGGCGAATATTTTTTGCCCGGATTCGCGCTGACGCGCATTGAGCTTGATGAAATCGGACTTGAACATCAACACCTCGCCGCGCACGTCGATTACCTTTGGCGGATGGTCGGTATGCAGGCGCAACGGGATACCGCGTATGGTGCGGATGTTGGCGGTGACATTTTCGCCGGTAGCCCCGTCACCGCGCGTCGCCGCTTGTACCAGCATGCCGTTTTCATATCGAAGATTGATGGCAAGGCCATCAAATTTCAGCTCCGTCGCGTACTCCACTTCTCCATCGACTTTCAACGCTTCCCGGGTGCGCCGATCGAACGCAATAATGTCAGATTCGGAAAATCCATTGTTGATGGACAGCATGGGCAGCGAATGGCGCACCGGCGGAAATTGCGAGAGCGCCGCACCGCCGACCCGCTGGGTCGGCGAATCCGAGGTAATCAGGTCTGGATGCGCTTCCTCGATGGCTTGCAGTTCGCGGAACAGTTTGTCGTATTCCGCATCGGGAATGGTCGGATTATCGAGCACATAATATGCATGACTATGCCGGTTCAGTTCGGCTCGCAACCATTTGGAACGGGCTTGCCAATCGTCGGCCTCGGTAACCGCTGCAGACGCATCGATCTGCGCCGAGCCGGGAAACAAATCCGACTGCGCCATTATTGGTCTTTCCGTAATTCGTGACGGCGAATTGCGGCTAATCTCACTCTCTCTATTGGGGAGAGGGCCGCGATGAGGGATTGAGCGTTCCGACTTTCATCCATTACCGCACGCTCATCAGCTGAACAAACGCAATGCACGATTCGATCCGGCGGGAATTTCTGCGGCTTCCATGTCGGCATAAAACGTATTGACCTGTGCCATAATTTCTTCCAGCGCCGGCTGGGTCAACGGCTGGTTTGCATCATCGACCACGGTTCCGCCAAGACGTGCGGCCAGTGACTTTGCACAGGCAACCATGGCGCCGAATCCATTGCGCAATGGCAGAACACGCGGCACGTCCAGCAACAGCGTCAGGCGCGAAGTGGTTTCTGCCGCCAATGTCACGTTAGTCGATAGCGAAAACAATGCGCCGCCATCGCCATCGGGCATCACCAGCCGGCCATCCGGCCTCAAGTCAAAACCCTGCCGTTCAAGTGCCGCCAGCAAAGTATTGATCGCCCATGGAGCGCCGTTCGATAAAACATTCACGCTAAGCTGGGCATCGTATTCGGTGACAAATTGATGCAGGCCCCGTGCCGAGTCCATGACATCGCTCATATCCGGCACATCCGGCTCCGCACCAAGTTGATCGGTGACCTGCCGCAGCCGCATTACCAGTTCGGAATATTCCAGTTCATTCAAAGCGCTACCGCGATTCGCAAGTTGCACTCCCGCGTACAGGGCCGAGTAAGCGCCGCCATAAGCAATGGCTTCCCAATTACCATCGTCTCTTTGTCCGACGAACCGTACAGGCTTGCTTCCGACGTGCCTTAACGTCTGCAGGACCGGAAGAATCTTTTCGCCGCGCACCGGATTCTCCAGTCCGAGCGGTATCGCGCAATCAATCAATTCATCGATCGGCAATTCTATTTCTTTTTCCGATGCGGCCGAAGAATTTCCGGATGAATCCGCGTTCGATTCAGACGCGCTGTCAGACAAAATTTCAGGGATCAGCGTATCGATGACGGCATCATCGAATCCATCGACCAGAACCGGCTCGACTCGCCGGTCATTGGCCGCAGCGGCGTGCGAATTCTTCATGAGAACATCGTCATGTGCGGAAGAAAATGCGCGTTCGACGCTTTTTCTCGCCTTATATTCCTGCCATTTATTATAGGAAATGACTCCGGCGACGATTGCACCGCCGATTGCAATCAGGCTGGCTTGTAACTCGGTCATGCTGCGAATGCCTTGGAAAAGGGATGGTAAATGGATACCGATCGAACCCGATGCAAACGGAAAAAAATCGAGTTCATCAATTGTGAAATAGGGAGCGCCATTAAAAAAATCCCGAGGGTTTAATTCCGTTATTTGTCTATTTCCGATACCGCCGGGAAGTAGGTCTTGAAGACAGCATACTTTCCAAATTAGAGTAAGTGTTACCTCGCAAACTTGTCAAGCCGATGCAGTTCAACAATTAAAAAATATATCAATCGCTCGATCTTTAACGAACCGCGATTTCTAGTTGCAACGAGGTACTACGGCGCAAAAAAAACGTCCCGTTGACCATAATCAATGTAAGCCTTTCTGGCAATCATATGATAGCAATCAAGCAACAGTAGCATCGTTTCTTAAAGATGCATCAGTTGAAAGGGAGTATTTATAAAGTGCCGATTTTGAATTAACCAATCTTGCTCACTTATAACTTTCCTGAAGCAGAGATCAAGCTCAAATCCGACTCAAGGTTGCGGGACCGCTCAAGTTGATCGGAACTCCGCCATCCAAATCAGGCAGCCGGCTTTTCCATCTCGATTCGGGTATTCAGAATTCAAGGTGCCTTATGTCCAATGCTAAAGAATATAAGTTACAAGAACTTACCATGCTGTCGGTCAATCCCGTGGTACGCGTCGTTCGCCGCTGGTGGCTGCAAAGAGCCGAACGCCACTATCTTCTGTGCGCCGATGTAGAACAGGCCCGTGCTCGCGAAGCACATATGAACATGGCGTACTACCAGAAGCAGGCGGCAATAGCGCGCTCTGCCCAGCTTTAAATTCTCGTCATGCCGCCTGCGCTTCTGCTGCAAAATGTGCGGCGGACTCCATGTCCACCGCGACAATCCGTGAAACACCCTGCTCCTGCATCGTCACACCGATCAATTGCTGCGCCATCTCCATTGCAATCTTGTTATGCGAGATGAACAGGAACTGGGTATGCGATGACATGCGCTTGACCATGTTGCAGAAGCGCTCGGTGTTGGCGTCATCCAGCGGCGCATCGACCTCGTCGAGCAGGCAGAACGGAGCCGGATTAAGCTGGAACATCGAAAATACCAGCGCGGTAGCGGTCAATGCCTTCTCACCGCCGGACAACAGGTGAATCGTCGCGTTTTTCTTGCCCGGCGGCTGCGCCATCACCTGCACGCCGGAATCGAGAATTTCCTCGCCGGTCATGATCAGTTTTGCATTGCCGCCGCCGAACAGGATCGGGAACAATTCGCCGAAATGGTGGTTCACCTTGTCGAAGGTATCCTGCAGCAGGTCGCGCGTTTCCTTGTCGATCTTGTGAATCGCATCCTGCAAGGTATTGATCGCTTCGGTCAGGTCGGCATTTTGCGCATCCAGGAAATTTTTCCGCTCCGACGCTTGCGCCAATTCATCCAGCGCGGCCAGGTTGACCGCGCCGAGTGCGGCGATCGCATTGGTCAAACGCGTTACTTCGCCTTGCAGATAAGACGGCTTGAGATCGCCGGTCAATTTCTCCATCAGCGCCGCTTCGTCCGCCTGCGCTTCGGCCAGCTGCTGAGCATACTGTTCCTGGTTCAGGCGTGCGGCCTGCTCTTTCAGTTGCAACTCCATGATCCGGTCGCGCTGCGGCTGCAAGGCGCGCTCGGCCTGCATGCGGCCTTCTTCCAGATGACGCAGCTTTTGCGTGATCTGGTCGAGTTCGTGACGTGAGTCGGCCAACGCGCGCTCCTGGTCGCTGCGCTTTTCCAAAAGCGACTGCAGGCCGGCTTGCGCCGCCTGATCGTCCAGGCTTTCCAGCTCCAGATGTCCTTGCTGCATGTTGGCAAACAGTTGCGCGGCCTGCTCCAGCGCCGTGGCGATGCTGCGCTTCAACTCATCGATCTTGTTGCGATGGGATTTCTCCGCAAACTCGGCTTCCTGCGCGGCGCGCTCCAATTCGCGTACCCGCTGACGCGCATCATTGAGCTGTTGCTCCGCCGCCAGATAGCCGGTCTGGCCTTCTTCATGCTTTTCCTGCATCTCGGCCAACTCAACATCGAGCTGCTCGAATTTTGCTTCCGATTCGGCCTTGACCTGCTGCTGTTCGGCCTCTTGGGCGGATATCTCGGCCAAGTCCGCAACAATTTGCGAACTGCGTTGATTGAAGCGTTCCTGCACCTCGGACATCTTCATCACATCGATCTGCAGTCCGTGCGCGGTCTGGGTCAAGGTATTGACGCGCTGGCGGATTTCCTGCAGACGCTGGGTTGCGTGCGACAACGCGGCTTCGGCACGTACCGAGCGCGATCTTGCTTCGTCGGCCAGCATTTGCTGCGCGCGCAGCTGCTTGGTGATGTTTTCAATTTCCTGCTGACGCGCCAGCATGCCGTCCTGCTCGGAATCGGAGGCATAGAAGCGGACGCTCGACCTGCCGACCACATGGCCTTGCCGGGTCACGAAACAGGCGCCGGCCGGCAGCTTTACCCGATCGACAAAAGCGCCCGCCGCGTCTTCCGCGATGAACACGTCATGCAGCCAATCCTGCATCAGCGCACGCATGCCGGGATCGTTGAGTTGCAGCAAGTTAACGAACGGTTTCAAACCGGCCGGAGCATCGGTATTAGCCGACGCCGCGGCGCTCGCATTCGGCGTGAACAGCGCCAGCTTGGCCGGCGGCGCGTCGTTGAAAAATGCCTTGGCCCAATCGAGATTCGACATTTCGAGTGCCGAAGTCCGCTCGCGCAGCACCGACTCGAGCGCGGTTTCCCAGCCTTGTTCGATATGCAATTTCTGCCACAGGCGCGGCAGCTCTCCAAGCTCATGCTTCTTGAGCCACGGCTGCACCTTGCCTTGCGACTGCACGCTTTCCTGCAATTGTTTCAATGCATTCAGGCGCGCTTCAAGCTGGGCATTGTTGGCGGTTTCCGTATTGACCTGCTGCTGGGCCGTGCGGCGCTCCTGTTCCAGTATCGGTTGCTGCTCTTGCGCCTCTTCAAGCAAGCGCTTTTCTTCTTCCAGTACCGCCTGCTTTTCCTCCAGCTGCATTTTCATGTTGGAAAGATGCACTGTGTCCGGCATGGCCAGGCCATTCTTCTCCTGCGACAGACGCTCGCGCCGCACAGCCAAGTTACCGAGAATGTTCGATGCATTGCGCTGATGGGCAGATTCCAGTTCGATCTGCTGCTGTGCCTGCATGATCTTGCCGCGCGACTCGGTGGTCTTGAGCTGCGCCTCGCGCCATGCCTGCTCCAGCGCCGGCAGCCGATCGTTCTGTTGCTGCGCCGTCTGGTGCGACTGCTCGACTCGCGCCGCGTGCTCTTCCAGTTGCAGTTCCGCTTCGGTCAGGTCGTCCTGGTATTGCGTGCCCTGACGTTGCCATTGATCGCGTTGCGCCGTCAACGAGTTGAGTTGGGACTGCAGCCGGCTGCGCGATTCGATAACGAACTTGATTTGCGCTTCCAGGCTGCCGATTTCCGAGTTGGTCTGGTACAGATGGCCTTGCGCCTGATGCATCCGGTCACCGGCGGCGTAATGCGCTTGGCGCATATGCTCGAGTTCGGTTTCGACATGACGCAGCTTGGCGGTCTGCTCTTCCAGATCGGTCTGCCCTTTTTCAATGTCGCGGAAATGTTTTTCCTGTTCGTTCTTGGCTTCGTTCTTGCGCAACAGCCATAACAGCTTTTGCTTTTCTTCCTGATCGGCTTGCAGTTCATGAAATTTCTGTGCGACTGCGGCCTGGCTTTGCAATTTTTCCAGATTGGCATTCAGCTCGCGCAAAATATCGTCGACACGCAACAAATTTTCGCGCGTGTCCTGCAGCCGATTTTCCGTTTCCCTGCGCCGTTCCTTGTATTTGGAAACCCCGGCGGCTTCCTCAAGAAAAATGCGCAGCTCTTCGGGGCGCGCTTCGATGATCCGCGAAATCATGCCCTGCCCGATGATCGCGTAAGCACGCGGCCCCAGGCCGGTGCCGAGGAAAATATCCTGAATGTCGCGGCGGCGCACCGCCTGGTTGTTGATGTAATAAGTGGATGTACCGTCACGCGTCAAGGTGCGCTTTACCGCGATTTCCGCGTACTGGCTCCACTGGCCGGCCGCTTTGCCGTCGCCATTGTCGAACACCAGCTCAACCGACGAGCGGCCGGCCGGTTTGCGCGTGGTCGTGCCGTTGAAGATCACGTCCTGCATCGACTCGCCGCGCAATTCGGAAGCCTTGGACTCACCCAGAACCCAGCGCACCGCATCAATGATGTTCGACTTGCCGCAGCCGTTGGGACCGACTACACCGACCAGTTGGCCGGGGACCTGGAAATTCGTGGGGTCGACAAAAGACTTGAACCCCGACAATTTAATTGAAGTTAGACGCACGTTATCGACTGGTTTGGCTGAACAAGAGGGAGAGTGTATCGCACCCGCATCGCTCCGACAGGAGCACCGGACTACTGGCACATGAAAGCGGCAATCATATCATTTTCATCCAATCGCCCATCATTTTCCACTCGGCAATTGCATAACCTGCGCCCTGTTCACCCGGTATAATGGCGGCACTTTTTACCCATCCTGTTTTCGACTCTTCCGCCTCCTGCCACCGTGAATCCACTTCTCGACCAGCTTCAGCCCTATCCCTTTGAAAAACTGCGGCAACTTTTTGCCGGCATCGCACCGAATCCACAGTATCAACCGATCAGTCTGGGCATCGGCGAACCAAAACATCCCACTCCGCCTTTCATTCAACAGGCTTTGGCCGACAATCTTGCCGGTTTGGCGAGTTATCCGACAACTACGGGTTCCGACGCATTGCGCGCCGCGATAGCGAGATGGCTCGAACGGCGCTACAGCCTGCCCATACTCGACGCGGCAACGCAGGTATTGCCGGTGAATGGTTCGCGCGAAGCGCTGTTTGCATTGGCGCAAACGGTAATCGATCCATCACGGAATGCGTTGGTCCTTTGCCCAAATCCGTTTTATCAGATTTATGAAGGCGCCGCGTATCTGGCGGGCGCGCAGCCGTATTTCGTGAATTCCGATCCGTTGCGCAATTTCGCGCCCGATTACAGCAGCGTTCCCGCCGATGTCTGGGCACGCGTGCAATTGCTCTACCTTTGCTCACCCGGTAACCCGACAGGTGCAGTGCTGTCACTGTCGGACTGGCAAGAACTGTTCGAATTGTCGGACCGGTATGGGTTCGTCATCGCGGCCGACGAGTGCTACTCGGAGATCTACTTCAAGCAGGAAGCGCCGCTGGGCGCAATGGAAGCGGCACACAAGCTGGGCCGTAGCGGGTATCCGCGACTGATTACATTTTCGAGTTTGTCCAAGCGATCCAACGTTCCCGGCATGCGCTCCGGCTTTGTCGCAGGCGATGCGGAAATCCTAAAAAAGTTCACGCTCTACCGGACTTATCACGGCAGCGCAATGAATCCTTCTGTTCAGGCCGCATCCATCGCCGCCTGGAACGATGAAACGCACGTTCAGGAAAATCGCGACAAATATATTGCGAAATTCGCCAGAATTACCCCGATGCTGCAAGAAGTGCTGGATGTGGCACTACCTGACGCCGGCTTTTATCTGTGGGCCAGAGTAGACAAAACCGTTCCGATCTCGGATATCGAATACGCCAAGCGGCTATATGCCGAATATAATGTGACAGTATTGCCTGGAAGCTATCTAGCACGCGTCGCACACGGCGGCAACCCGGGTCAGAATCGTATTCGCATGGCGCTGGTGGCCGAAGTCGATGAATGCCTTGAAGCGGCACGCCGTATTATCGACTTTACCAAGAACCTATCGAATACCTGATTATTTAACTTTAAAACGATCAAACAAGATGACTCAACAGTTACAGCAAGTGATAGACCAGGCGTGGGAAAACCGTGCCGAATTTTCTCCAAAATCCGCGCCCGCCGAAGTACGCGATGCGGTATCCCATGTGATCGACCAATTGAATCAGGGTACGTTGCGTGTCGCAGAAAAAAATGACGGCGGCTGGACAGTCAATCAATGGGTCAAGAAAGCGGTATTGCTGTCGTTCCGCCTGGAAGACAATATCGTCATGCCGGGCGGCGGCAGCATGCTGTTTTACGACAAGGTACCGACCAAGTTCTCTAATTACACCGCTGAAGATTTTGTAAAAGGCGGTTTCCGCATAGTGCCGCCGGCGGTTGCGCGGCACGGCAGCTTTATCGGCAGAAATGTGGTGATGATGCCTTCATTCGTCAACATCGGCGCCTATGTGGATGAAGGCACGATGGTCGACGCGTGGGCCACGGTCGGCTCCTGCGCCCAGATCGGCAAGAATGTTCACCTGTCCGGCGGCGTGGGTATCGGCGGCGTGCTGGAACCGATGCAAGCCAATCCAACCATTATTGAAGACAACTGCTTCATCGGCGCGCGTTCGGAAATCGTCGAAGGCGTGATTGTCGAAGAAAATTCGGTGATTTCGATGGGCGTCTACATCGGGCAATCGACCAAGATTTACGACCGTGCCACCGGCGAAGTCAGTTACGGGCGGATTCCCGCCGGGTCGGTCGTGGTTTCCGGCAATTTACCCTCCGCGGATGGTAAATACAGCCTGTATTGCGCGGTGATCGTCAAACGCGTCGATGCCAAGACACGTGCAAAAACCGGCATCAATGAATTGTTGCGCGAAGCCTGATCGTTGAATATGCATTTCTCCAGCGTTTGTTGATTTGAATTAGGAGCCGGCCATGGCGATGGATCGCTTGTTTCAGCTGATGAAGGATAAGGCTGCGTCGGACATGTTCCTCGCAGTGAATTCTCCCATTCAGCTAAAAATCAACGGCAACATGATTCCGATCAATCAGCAGAAGATGGATCAGAACGCGATCATGACCCTGCTGGGTGAAGTGGTGTCGGAAGCGCGCCTGAAAGAACTTGAGCGGAACAACGAACTGAATATCGGTATTCCAATCGCCGGCATCGGCAGCTTCCGCCTGTCCGCGTTTACCCAGCGCGGAAGCACCTCGGCGGTATTGCGCTACATTCCAGGCGAGATACCGCCGCTTGAACATCTGCGTGTACCGCCGATTCTGTCGGAACTCATCATGGAAAAGCGCGGGCTGCTGCTGATCGTCGGTGCAACCGGTTCCGGCAAATCGACCACCATCGCCTCCATGCTCGACCATCGGAATACGGTGAAGGCCGGACATATCCTGACGCTTGAAGACCCGATCGAATTCCTGTTCAAAAACAAGAAATCGGTCGTCAACCAGCGTGAAATCGGCAGCGATGCGGCCAGCCTGGTGATTGCATTGAAAAACGCACTGCGCCAGGCACCCGACGTTATCCTGATCGGCGAAATTCGCGACAAGGACACGATGGGCGCCGCGATTGCCTATGCGCAGTCCGGTCACCTGGTGGTCGCGACGCTGCATGCGAATAACAGCTATCAGGCGATGACGCGCATCATCAATTTTTTCCCGATCGAGACGCGCCAATCGCTGCTGCCCGACCTCGCGACCACGCTCAAGGCCATCGTATCGCAACGCCTGGTGCGTTCCGTCGACGGCGGCCGCAGAGCGGCGGTGGAAGTCATGCTGAACACGCGCTATGTAGCGGAACTGATTGAACAAGGTGAAATCGGCCAAATCAAGGAAGCGATGGAAAAGAGCCTTTCTCCAGGTTCGCAAACCTTCGAACAAGCCTTGCTGCTGTTGATGAAGGAAGGCATGGTGACGCAGGAAGAGGCATTGGCCAACGCCGATTCGGCAACCAATCTTTATTGGCTGCTGAACAACGATCAGGGTAAAAAGGATGAACCGGAACAGGCGGAACCGGCAAAAGAAGAAGGGGCGACGTTCACCGAATTCACATTGAACGTATAGCGGGTATGGCAATCATTCTTTATGGCATACCGAATTGCGATCAAGTCAGGAAAGCGCGTGCATGGCTGAATGATCATGCGCTGTCTTTCGATTTCCACGATTTCAAGAAAGCCGGCATCGAACGCTCCTTGATAGAAACCTGGTTGATTCACTTAACCTGGGACGTTCTGCTGAATAAAAAAGGCACCACCTGGCGCAACCTGTCAGACCAGCGAAAAGCGGCGATTACCGATGCAAAGAGTGCGACCGAATTGATGCTCGAATTGCCTTCGGCGATCAAGCGCCCAGTCTTGTCGATCGGTGAATCGATTCACGTCGGCTTTTCCGATCCGCTTTACCAACAGATATTCAAAAAATAATTTATGAGCAAAACGCTTGCGCTCACCGAAGAGCTGATTGCCCTATCGTCGGTCACCCCGAATGACAACGGCTGCCAGCAACGACTGATAGAGCTGTTGTCCCCGCTCGGATTTCATTGCGAGACCGTGCAATCCGGCGAAGTAACCAATCTGTGGGCGCGCAAAGGAACCGCCCAACCCTTGCTCGTCTTCGCCGGCCACACCGACGTTGTGCCGACCGGACCGCTGACGCAATGGCAATCCAATCCGTTCACGCCGACCCGGCGCGACGGCAAACTATATGGCCGCGGTGCCGCGGACATGAAAACCTCGATAGCCGCCATGGTGGTTGCAGTCGAAGAATTCATTGCAGCTCATCGGGACCACAAAGGCTCGATCGGATTTCTGATTACCAGCGATGAAGAAGGTCCCGCAACCGACGGCACCATCGTCGTATGCGACATGCTGAAAAATCGCGGCGAGCGACTCGATTACTGTATCGTCGGAGAGCCGACTTCGTTCGATCAACTCGGCGACATGATCAAGAACGGCCGCCGCGGCACGATGTCGGGCAGGTTGGCCGTCAAAGGCATACAAGGCCATATCGCCTATCCGCAACTTGCGAAAAACCCGATCCATCTTGCCGCCCCTGCCCTGGCGGAACTGGCGGAAAAAAAATGGGATGACGGCAACGAGTATTACCTGCCGACTTCATGGCAAATGTCGAATATTCACGGCGGCACCGGAGCGTCAAACGTGATTCCGGGCGAAGTGGTCGTCGATTTCAACTTCCGCTTCTCGACTGCCAGCACGGTGGAATCATTGCAAAACGGCGTGCGTGCAATTCTCGACCGGCATGGCTTCGAATATGATCTGGAATGGACGGTTGGCGGATCGCCTTTCCTGACGCCGAGGGGTGACTTGAGCGCCGCTCTTGCACAAGCAATCAAGGATGAAACAGGCATCGATACTGAACTGTCGACCACCGGCGGCACATCGGACGGGCGCTTTATTGCGCAAATCTGCCCTCAGGTAATCGAGTTCGGCCCGCCCAACGGCAGCATCCATAAAATCGATGAGCATGTCGAATTGCGCTTCATCGATCCATTGAAGAACATTTATCGCCGCACTCTGGAAAACCTGCTGTTGTAAACTAGCCTTTTGTATGCCTTTCCCGATGGGAAAGAGACAGGGTGAAGGAGTTTTTCATTCACCCGCCTCCACCTTTTCAGATGACATCAAACAACTTTTCGACACTGCGCGATCTGCTGCGTTACGCAGTGACCCGCTTCAATACGGCCAAGCTGGTTTTCGGCCATGGCAGCAGCAATGCATTCGACGAAGCGGCATACCTGCTTTTGCACACGCTCAAATTGCCGATCGATAAACTCGACCCGTTTCTCGATGCGAGGCTGCTGCCCGAAGAAATCGATGCGCTCCTGAACGTGATCGAACAGCGCGCAACGCAACGCGTACCGGCCGCTTACATCACCGGCGAAGCGTGGCTGGACGGCTACCGTTTCTATGTCGATCAGCGCGTCATCGTGCCGCGTTCCTTCATCAGCGAGCTGATCCGCGAACAATTCTCGCCGTGGGTCGGCGATCCCGATTCCGTCAGCAATATTCTTGAGCTTTGCACCGGTTCCGGCTGTCTGCCGATCATGCTGGCCGATGCGTTTCAGAATGCGCATATCGATGCGGTGGATGTTTCCGCGGATGCGCTCGCAGTAGCGAAGCGCAACGTCGAAGAATACGAATTGCAGGACCGGATCACGTTGATCGAGTCGGATTTGTACGCGAACGTGCCAAAAAAGAAGTACGACCTGATCGTCACCAATCCGCCGTATGTGAATGCGCAATCGATGGACAAATTGCCGGAAGAATACCAACGCGAACCGCGGATTGCATTGGCAGGCGGCAGTGACGGGATGGATCTGGTACGCAAAATTGTCGCCGGCGCCGCCGAGCGCCTGACCGAACATGGCATCTTGATGGTCGAGATCGGCAACGAGCGAATACATGCGGAAGCGGCTTTTCCGAATCTGGAGTTGACCTGGTTATCGACCAGCGCCGGCGACGACATGGTTTTCCTGCTGACCGCAGATCAATTGAAATAACACCCGATACAGATGAACAGTAAAGAATTCAAGTAATGATACGTTTTCAGCAAGTCAGCCTCATGCGAGGCATCAAGCCGTTGTTGGACAACGTCGATGTCACACTCAATCCCGGCGACAAGATCGGCCTGATCGGCGCCAATGGCGCAGGCAAGTCGAGCCTGTTCGGCCTGTTGCGTGGAGAACTGCACGCCGACCAGGGCGAAATCGACTTTCCGTCAAAATGGCGCATGGCCTACGTTGCGCAGGAAACCCCTGCGCTCGACCGCCCGGCTCTCGAATACGCGATCGATGGCGACGTCACATTGCGGCGACTGGAAGACGAACTCGCGTTCCTGGAAAGCGAACCGGAAAGCGCGGCCAACGGCACGCTGATCGGCGAACTGTACAGCGCACTGGCCGACGCGGACGCGTATACGGTGCGCTCGCGCGGCGAGCAATTGCTGACCGGCCTCGGTTTCACGATGGAGCAAATGCAGCAGCCGGTCGCAAGTTTTTCCGGCGGCTGGCGCATGCGGCTGAATCTGGCGCAGGCGCTGATGTGTCCATCCGATCTGCTGTTGCTGGACGAACCGACCAACCATCTGGATCTGGACGCGATCATCTGGCTCGAAGACTGGCTCAAGCGCTATCCCGGCACGCTGATCATCATTTCGCACGATCGGGATTTTCTCGATGGCGTGGTCAATGTGATCGTGCATATCGACGAGCGCAAACTAAAACGGTATTCGGGCAACTATTCATCGTTCGAGCGCCAGCGCGCAGCGCAAATGATCCTGGCGCAAGGTGCATTGGAGAAGCAGACACGCCAGCGCGCCCATCTCGAATCGTTCATCAACCGGTTCAAGGCGCAGGCCAGCAAGGCTCGCCAGGCGCAAAGCCGGATGAAAGCACTGGCGAAAATGGAAGAATTGGCGCCGCTGCGTGCGGCAGCGGAGTTTTCATTCGAGTTCCGCGAACCTTTGAATGCGCCCAATCCGCTGCTGGTGATGGAGCATGTCAATGCCGGCTACCGGATTGAAAGTGAAACCGACCATAGCGTCACTGAAAAGACGATTGTGTCCGGGATTGATTTTTCATTGCAGATCGGTCAAAGGATCGGGCTGCTCGGGGTCAATGGCGCAGGCAAATCAACGCTGATCAAAACCATTGCCGGCGAACTCAAACCATTGAGCGGCGACTCGCAGTTCGGTAAAGGTTTGGCGATCGGCTACTTCGCTCAGCACCAGGTTGAAATGCTGCGTCATGAAGAATCCCCGCTATGGCATCTCGGCCGCATCGCACCGAATGTACGCGAGCAGGAATTGCGCAATTTCCTGGGCAGCTTCAACTTCAACGGCCAGATGGTAACCAGCAAGATCGAGCCGTTTTCAGGCGGTGAAAAGGCGCGGCTGGCGCTGGCGCTGATCGTCTGGCAACGTCCGAACCTGCTGCTGCTGGATGAACCGACCAATCACCTCGACCTGGAAACGCGTGAAGCGTTGACCATGGCGCTGGCGCAGTTCGAAGGCACACTGGTGGTTGTTTCACATGATCGGCATTTGCTGCGCGCCACCACCGATCAATTCATCATTGTTGCCGACGGCAAGCTGCAGCCGTTCGACGGTGACCTGGACGATTATCGCGACTGGCTGTTCAAAACCAAGCTGGCTACAAAGACCGGCAATACCAATACGGCACTGCCGTTGACCGCCGCCAAAACCGCCAGTGCGGTCGTCGCGCCCGCCTCGTCAGCTGCGCAAAACAGCGACAAGCGCGCGCAAAAGCGCAACGACGCGGAAGAACGGCAAAAGCTAGCGGCCATCAAGAAGCCTATCGAATCCAAGCTTAAAAAGCTCGACGAACAGATTGCCAAGCGCGCCGCACAAAAGGCGGTTGTCGATGCGAAGTTGGCTGTCCCGGAAATCTACGATAAAGACAACAAGCATGAATTGAAAAAGCTGCTGGCCGATCAGGCTTTTTACGCGAAAGAGCTGGAGCAGCTTGAAGCCGAATGGCTGGAGCAACAGGAAGCGCTGGAACAGTTGGCCGTGTAATCCGATCGGCACTGCCGGGCGCAAAAAAATTGCTGGAAACTTCGAGACGAGAAAACATGACCCAGGCAATCGACAAACCCTTAGCCGGCATCCGCGTCCTTGACCTTACCCGCCTGCTTCCAGGCCCGGTTGCGACGATGCATTTAGCCGACATGGGCGCGGAAGTCATCAAGATCGAAGATCCCGATATCGGCGACTATGCGCGCACCATGGGCCGGGTACGGCATGAAGTGTCGCAGTTCTTCGTCGCGGTCAACCGCGGCAAGCGCTTCGTTCAACTCGATCTGAAAAACGAAGATCAGCGCAAGCAGTTTCTCGATATGGTTGAAACGGCCGATGTCGTGGTTGAAAGTTTTCGTCCAGGCGTAATGGACAAACTCGGCGTCGGATGGAACATCCTGAAGCAACGCAACCCGAAGCTGGTCATGTGCGCCATTTCCGGCTATGGGCAGGATGGACCGTTTGCACTTCGGGCCGGACATGACATCAACTACATCGGATACGCTGGCATGCTGGAACAGAATGTCGGACCGGACGGCACGCCCGCTCTCGGCAACCTGCAGGTCGGCGATCTGCTCGGTGGATCGCAAGCCGCGGTGCAAGGCATTCTTGCGGCCCTGCTGGGCGTCAAAATGGGTGGGCCAGGCCGGTTCGTCGATGTTTCGATGACCGATACTGTCTTCGCGCACAACATCATGCCGCTAGTCGCGGTCAACAATTTCGGCAAGACTGCCGAGCCCGGGCGGGATTTATTGACGGGCGGCGTGCCCTGCTACAACGTTTATCGAACCAGCGATAACCGCTTCATGGCGGTCGGCGCGCTTGAGTTGAAGTTTTGGGAAACCTGCTGCGATGTGCTGGGGCGGCCGGATCTGAAACAAAAACACTGGGCCTTCGGGCAGCAGGTCGGCGGCGAGGACGCGATGGCGGTCAAGGCCGAGCTGGACGCGATTTTCGCCACGCGAACGATGGAAGCGTGGGCCGGCATATTCAATACCTCCGATTGCTGCGTATCGCCCATTCTGCGAACCGACGAAGCGATCGCGCATCCGTTGTTCATGGAACGACATGCGGTAGTACACGCAACGCATGCGACCGAAGGTGATTATTTCGCCACCGGCCCGGTACCCCGGTTTATCGGGTAATCCGGTATTGGCAATTGCCGTGAAGTCGACGTCGCGGCATCGAAACGTCGATCAACCGATTGTGCGAGCGCCCATCCTTCGATAAAATCATTCTCGGCACAACTTCTCCACCACGAGAAAAATCAGTGCCAACGTCGCTCGGACGGTTCCGGGCGCTTACGAGAAAGAAAACATGTCCTTATCCCCAGCTCCGCGCAGGTTTTCGCGCATCGATCGCCTCCCCCCTTACGTTTTCAACATCACCGCTGAATTGAAGATGGCGGCTCGCCGCCGCGGCGAAGACATCGTCGATATGTCGATGGGCAACCCCGACGGCGCCACGCCGCCGCATATCGTTGAAAAGCTGATCGAGGCATCGAAACGGCCTGACACGCACGGCTATTCGACTTCCAAAGGCATTCCCAGGCTGCGCCGCGCAATCGCGCACTGGTACAAGGACCGCTTCGATGTCGACATCGATCCCGACACCGAAGCGATCGTCACGATCGGCTCCAAGGAAGGGCTGGCGCATCTGATGCTGGCCACACTGGATCGCGGCGACACCGTGCTGGTGCCGAATCCGAGCTATCCGATTCATATCTACGGCGCGGTGATTGCCGGCGCGGACATTCGTTCGGTGCGAATGGCGCCCGGCGTCGATTTTTTCGCTGAGCTGGAACGCGCGATACGGGAGAGTTATCCCAAGCCGAAAATGATGGTACTGGGCTTTCCATCGAATCCTACTTCGCAATGCGTGGAGCTGGAATTTTTCGAACGTGTCGTCAAGCTTGCGAAGGAGCACAACATCCTGGTGGTGCATGACCTGGCTTACGCGGATATCGTTTTCGACGGCTGGAAAGCGCCGTCCATCATGCAGGTTCCGGGTGCGCGCGATGTCGCCGTGGAATTTTTCACGATGTCGAAGAGTTACAACATGGCCGGATGGCGTATTGGATTCATGGTCGGGAATTCCGAACTGGTCTCCGCATTGGCGCGCATCAAGAGCTATCACGACTACGGCAGCTTCACGCCGGTGCAGGTCGCCGCGATTGCAGCGCTCGAAGGCGATCAGAGCTGCGTCAAGGAGATCTGCGCAAAATACCAGAGCAGGCGCGACGTGCTGGCCAAGGGATTGCACGAAGCCGGCTGGATGGTGGATATTCCCAAGGCATCGATGTACATCTGGGCGCGCATACCGGAACATTACCGCCAGCTCGGCTCTCTGGAGTTCGCCAAGCAATTACTGGAAAAAGCGAAAGTATGCGTGTCACCCGGCATCGGTTTCGGTGAATACGGCGACGAGTACGTTCGTTTTGCACTGATTGAAAACGAGGCGCGCATCCGGCAGGCGATACGCGGAATCAAGACCATGTTCCGTGACGACCAAGCCTTGAAACCCGCTTGATTTTTCCGCGCGCCGCATTTCCGCGATGTCATGTGCAAGACAATGCGCATGACATCGCGGCATTTATCGCTCCCACATCACTTTTGGACCTGTCGAATGAGTAAATACTGGAGTGCCGTCGTACAAGGTTTGACGCCCTACGTGCCGGGTGAGCAGCCGAAAATCGATAAGCTGATCAAGCTCAATACCAACGAGAATCCCTATCCCCCTTCGCTGATCGCATTGCAGGCAATGCGGGAGGAAATCGGCCCGGGATTGCGGCTGTATCCCGACCCGAATGCCGACCGGTTAAAGCAGGCGATCGCGCAATATCACGGCGTGTCGGCGCAACAGATATTTGTCGGTAACGGTTCCGATGAAGTGCTGGCGCACACCTTTCTCGGCTTGCTCAGGCATGATCGGCCGATTCTGTTTCCGGATATCAGTTACAGCTTTTATCCGGTGTACTGCGGCCTGTATGAAATCGCGTACAACACCGTGCCGCTGGCTGACGATTTCAGTATCGAGACCGCGGGTTATCTGCAACCCAACGGCGGCATCATATTTCCCAATCCGAATGCGCCGACCGGGCGCCTGCTCCCGTTGGATCGTATTGAGAAAATCGCGGCCGCAAATCGTGAATCGGTCGTTGTAATCGATGAGGCCTATATCGATTTCGGCGGCCAGACTGCGATTCCGCTGATTGAACGTTATCCTAACCTGCTCGTGGTTCAAACCTTGTCCAAATCGCGTTCGCTGGCAGGCTTGCGGGTCGGATTCGCAGTCGGACACCCGGATTTGATCGAGGCACTGGATCGTGTCAAGAACAGCTTCAATTCCTATCCGCTGGATCGGATTGCGATTGCAGGTGCAGTCGCCTCATTTTCCGATGAGGAATATTTTCAGCGCACACGCGCCGCAATCATCGCCACTCGCGACGCATTGATCGAAAAGCTTGAAATCCTGGGCTTTTCCATACTCCCCTCCGCGGCGAATTTCATCCTGATGCGCCATCCGGCCCACGATGCCGCGCAACTGGCGGCATGGTTACGCAGCAAAAGCATTCTTGTCCGCCATTTCCGGCTGCCGCGTATTGAGCAGTTTCTCCGTGTAACCATCGGTACCGATCAGCAATGCGAAGCCTTCATCTCGGAACTTGACGCTTACCTGAATGCATCAAAAAACTCGTCTGGCTGAAACAAAGCATGAGATTGCATTCATGAAAAAAATTTCCATGCCATAACCGGACTCCCGCCCTTTCCCTACTATTTGCGGTCTGGCAGTGCAGTCAAACGTCTGCGTTGAGCGGTCACAAGAACAAGGAGACACGAAGCGTTTATACCTAAGCTAATGACACGGGCAGGAGCAAAAAATGAGCTTAGGTATTCGTCTTCCGGATTTTGATGTGCTGGTGGCGCTGTATAAGGAAAATCCTGAATCGTTTGAGGCGTTTCGCAAGCAACTGCTATGGGACGCTGTCGGGCGCGCACCCGAGGAACAGCGTCCTGCACTGGAGTTAATATTAAAACAGATCGATGCGGCCCGCGAAGCTGCATCCAACCCGATCGAATCGATGATGCTTGCTTTCAAGATGATGCAGCAATCATTGATTCAACTGAGATGCGGGTGGGAAAAAGCGCAGTATGCATTGGCGGAATTGCAGACTGTGCTGATTATCGAACGGCTACGAAAACATGATCCTTGATAAAGCATGCGAATCATGCGCTCCAGGCGCCGCGTCCGCGGTCAATCGTTCTTGATAACGATACTTGGAAATTTGCTCGACATGTCTTTGGTTTTTTCCGCAACCTTGATTGCAACCTTGCGCGCAATAGCCATGTAAATCCGCGCCACCTGTCCCTCCGGATCGGCAACGACCGTCGGCTTACCCGAGTCGGTCTGTTCACGAATCGACATGGTCAGCGGCAACGCGCCCAGGAATTCAACACCGTACTCGCCGCACATTTTCTCTCCGCCGCCTTGCCCGAAAATCGGTTCTGCATGTCCGCAGTTGGAGCAGATGTGCATGCTCATGTTTTCGACGATGCCGAGAATCGGAATGCCGACTTTTTCAAACATCTTCAGGCCCTTGCGCGCATCCAGCAATGCAATATCCTGCGGTGTGGTGACGATAACGGCACCTGTCACCGGAACCTTTTGCGATAAGGTCAGTTGAATGTCGCCGGTTCCCGGGGGCATGTCGACAATCAGATAATCAAGATCGCGCCAGTTGGTTTGCTCAAGCAACTGTTGCAATGCCTGGGTTACCATCGGGCCGCGCCAGACCATCGGCTCATCGGGATTGATCAGGAACCCGATACTGGAAACCTGCACACCATGATTCTCCAAAGGCTCCATGGTCTTGCCGTCGGTAGTCTCCGGACGTCCGGTAATTCCCATCATCATCGGCTGCGACGGTCCATAAATATCTGCGTCCAGAATGCCGACTTGCGCTCCTTCCGCCGCCAGCGCCAGCGCAAGATTGACCGCGGTGGTCGATTTTCCGACGCCGCCTTTGCCGGACGCTACCGCGATAATATTCTTCACATTGGACAACAGCTTCACCCCGCGTTGCGCGGCATGAGCGACAATTTTGGAATATACGTTGACGTTGGCATCGGTGACGCCATCGACGCCGCGAATCGCCTTTGCCGCGCTATCCCGAATAAACTCGAACTGGCTCTTCGCCGGATAACCAAGTTCAATGTCGATGCTGACGGTGGAACCGTCCAGCCGAAAATTTTTTGCGGACTTGCTTGAGATCAAATCTTTCCCGGTGTTCGGGTCGATGACCTGCGCCAGCGCCGCCTTGACTGCTTCGTTAGTAATGCTCATTGCTTCTCCTGATCGATATGGCAATAAGTCTAAACCAAATTACAGTATGGCCACCTACTGATTTCCAGCGATTTCCTATCTTTTCTTCGATTCGGTTCTGATAGTGCGATAGGGATCCGGTTTTGCCATTGCCGCAGTCAGGATTACAATCCCTCTGTTTGTTATCGCGAGAGATTCTCCATGCTTATTTCATCTCTGATTCATCATGACAATTCAAATTGATCAGATTACCGGGTTAATTCTGGCGGGCGGCCGCGGATCGAGAATGGGCGAAGCGGACAAAGGTCTGCAATTGCTGAGAGGCATACCAATGGCGCTGCATGCGATCACGCGGCTCGCACCGCAAGTAAGCACGTTGACGATCAGCGCGAACCGGAATGTTGCTGCCTACGAAGCATTTGGAGTGCCTGTACGGCCTGATGAAGTGGGAAATTTTGCAGGGCCATTGGCGGGCTTGCAAACTGCATTGAGTTATTGCAGCACCGAGTATCTCGTCACCGCGCCATGCGACTCGCCATTTTTACCGCTTGATTTGGTGGCCGCACTCGGCAATGGCCTGAGCATGCAAAATGCGGATTTGGCATTTGCAGTCACCGGCATCAACGATATGGAGCAAATTCATCCGGTGTTCTGTCTGTTGAGAACCGCTTTGCTACCCGATCTAAACCGATATATTGGCGCTGGCGGTCGCAAAATCACTGCATGGCACGCGTCGCTGTGCGCGGCAAAAGTGCACTTTTCAAACGAAGACGCATTCCAAAATATCAATACGCTTGAAGACCTGCGCAAATTCGATAAAGACTGACCTTCAGACCTTACATTGTCAGTCGAACTGCGAAGTATAACGACTTGATACGGCCGGAGTGGACCCGGAAAATACGATAATAATTAACCAGACTGTCGAGAGTAGATCGGCGCTTCACTGACATAGACACCATCACAAAAGATTGGCGGTTGCCATTTGATGCAAGTCATCCGCATCAAATGTCGACACCGTCACAAAGACAAATTCCGCTCGTATGCTTCAAGCGAGGATCGGCTTCTTTTTACCGAAGAAGCTTTACTAAACTTTAATCGAGTTGCAGGTCGTGTTTTTGCGCGGGCGCAAGGAGTGATGCCAAAACAAAACAATATTGCTCATTTAATAATCGATTGGTATGACGCCATCGCCAAAGGATTCTGGCTGAAAAATCGAGAAGGAAATGAGCAAGCAAGTGCATTCAATTGAATGCACGATCATGGATGAGCTTGAGTAAAAAGGATATCAACGGCCCATGATAGCGCAACCACGCTGACCAGGATTTGACGGTACTCATTCGATAAGAGCGTGGCGCATCGTAAATGCGTTATTTGCGATTCCAGCGCGGCACTACCGCCGAGTATTCAGCAATATCCTTTTAGTGCTTTTCCCGGCGGACAGAACTTGCCTTGCACGCTGCGATACCCAACACTAATACCCCGATAGTCAGCATGGCTGCGAAATGAAGCCGGATCGTTGTTTACGGTGCATGATGCCGACAAACCGCTTAAAACGACCAACATCCCGATAATCTTCCACATAATTTCAGAATCAATGCCTGTAAGTAGTGCTTCTCAGTCGATATCGAATGCCCGAAAAGATACTTATGCAGGAAAACGGGACGCTATCGATCGACAAGCCAACCACCATATCCTCTATGCGGTATCCATCAATCATTTTTTCAATTGGTTACGTATTCTGTGCGGGGCATGTTGGCGTAATCTTAATTACGGCCGGAACAGAAAGCATTTCGAAAGAGATTAGCGCAATTAAAAGAAAAATTGCGGCGCGGGAATTTGATTAAGGCGGAATGAATGGTGTTATCGGATATCAATCCCGTCACACTTTTGATCACCCTTTACGGAGATACCGAATGTTCATTCGATATCCGTCTCCAGGCAATTCAGCTAGCGCTGATAGCCGCAATCGCTGGGTACAAATTTGGCCCCACCGATCGGTTGCCCATCCTTGCCTTTATACAGGTAAGAAATGGTTACACCATTTTTCAGAAAATTTTGCATCTCGGCACTATCGCATAACCGGTTTTTCAGTTGCGGTCTTGCCAGATTATGGAAGCTTTCGGCTTTGACATCATCACCATTCAAGGTAACAAGCGTGTAGTGGTAGATGAGGTGCCGGCCAGGTACGGCGCTGATGCTATCCAAACGTGTATCGCTATCGATGGCAATCGGCAACTTTCCATTCATTTGTGCACTCACCTTGGTTAGCACATTGTCCACCGTTGTCTCCGATTCGAGAGAACCCGATTTCCCCATCAATGCACCGAAAATGTTGCCGATTCCGGCAGCCTGCACAAACAAACTGACTGAAAAAAGAGAAACGAGGAGGATTGGTTTTAGCATTTGAACTCTCTGGTGGTGTATCGACTCATGCGTTTTCAAATAAGGAAAACAAACCGCGGTCTTCCTCGACCTTCCTCCATTCATACTGCATTGCACCGCTTGCACTTTTATCAATTTGCGATGTCTAACTATTTCTTACAGCATTCGACTTATTTTGACCTATCGCAAGTAAGCTCGTTTGTGAAGTAACAATTTACCGGTCAATCTTTTGATATCGGAATGGAAAGTCACAAAGGCACAAAAACAATATTAATCCGGAATAACTCTTTCAATAGCAAAATCCGGGAAATATTGCATTCAATTTATTTGACAAACATTCATTGATAAAAATCAAATCGACGAGTCTTAACGAGGAATTATGCGCCAAAGCTTATGTCCATAATTGAGAACAAGAAATCATTCTGCATCTAATTATTGAAAGCGAGGCATCATGACACAGCATACTCTCACCAGTCAGGAATCCTATAATCCGAACCATTTATTGGATGTATTGATTGAAAAGCTGAATCTTAAAAATGACGCGGCCTTGTGTCGGGCGCTCGAAGTCGCACCGCCGGTAATCAGTAAAATTCGGCATCGAAGCCTGCCCGTAGGCGCCTCTATGCTCATTCGCATGCATGAGGTCAGTCAAATGAGTGTACGCGAGTTACGTGATTTAATGGGTGACCGGAGGACAAAATACCGGTTGAGCAATGTACAGGGAAAACCAAAACCTGCAACGAGTTCATCTGGCGCAATCAACACCGCAAGTTAATTTGTCAAATCCGGTAAGTCAACTTGCGATTGTTTTGATCTACCGATAGAAACAGAAAATTCTATCGGCAACGAAAAGAGCCTGCGTGCAAGCAAGCCGCTTGCGATGGCGATTGCGGCTGCGGTCTCCGCTGCTTGATATTGAAAATCCTGGAACCAGTCCACCAGCATGGGGGCAGACATCGCTTTTGCGAAAACGTAACCTTGGACTTGGTCACAACCCATTTGTTCCGGAAGCCCAGCGTCGCCAGGCCCTCCATTCTTTCGGCAACAACCTGCAGATCGAATTTATGCGACAAATCGATCATCGGCTCCACTATCTGCCGACCGGCTATGGCGCTCGCCGTATGCTCGACGAAGGTTTTATCTATCTCAGTACTACTCAGTACTACAGTTGTAATTCGATGAATTTTCTAGGTTGCGGTGTGGTCCAGCGTCCTCCATTGAAGGCGGTTGGAGTAATGCGCAATGGACATCATAACGAAGCAATTTGTCGAACGCCCCGCGCAATGGATTGCGCAGCTGGCACGGCTGATACCGTCATATCACGCTGGCGATGGTCGCGCATGCGTATCTGGCCATCTGTTGAATTTTTTGATACCTTTTCAGGAATCGAATGAAGTCAGGTCTCGTTTGATGCAGATAACTGCTTTGCCGCAAGTAACGTATCGCGTTGTCTGATCGCTTCTACCAAGCGGTGCCGGTCTAGAACTCGCTGGGTCACGTTGGTGGCCATGCTCAGAATGCCGGATACCTGGCCGTCTATTTCAAAAAGCGGCTGATAAACAATGTCGAAATATCCTTCTGCTATTTCATTGTTCTTGTCGTGGTAAAAGCGGACGGGCATTTCCTTGCCTTCGTATGGCGTTCCAGTTTCAAAGACGCGGTCCAGAATTTCAAAATAACCTTGGCCTTCAAGTTCCGGCAAAGCGAGCCGCAATGACAATCCCTCTATATTGCGGCCGGGGAAAAGCAGGCGGGAGCGCGCGTTGACCATTTCTACCCGATGTTCCCTGCCGCGCGTAATTCGAATCGCGACCGGCGCATTTTCGAGAATGCTGCGGACTTCCGCCAGTATCGCCTGGTTACGTACCGTTCGAACCCGATCGGTTATATCTTGGCTGTACAAAATCAATCCGCACTCCAGCGGAACCGCGCGGATGCTATGCCATGCATACAGTTTTGGAAGAAATTGCTCGAATCTGACCACGCTCCTTTTTTCCATTGCCCGCCTAAGAGCCACTTCCGCCGGAGTGTTCAGCAAATCCGGAAAAAGTTGCCAATGGCTTTGATCGAGCAGCTCCACGGACTTGCGGCGCAGCAGCAGTTCCGCGTTGTAATTCACAAACGAATATTTCCAGTCTTGGTCAAGTACCGTTATCGCTTCTGAAGAATTTTCTGCGATGAATTTGAAATTCAAGTTCATGATATCCATGCTGCTTCTTTCAGAAAAAATCTTCACGCTGGCCTGACTCATTTGGTGTTTTCAGGAATTCCACAAGTTCCCCGGGAAGCTACCTCTATAAAAACTCCATGTCAATCGAGCGTCATGTTTATAAATGAGACTCTACGCCATGCATGGATTGAACGTCAGGCAGACCGGGAACATGGCGCGTTGACGCCAGCAGAAAAAGTCATCAGACACGACGGCTCATTTCCCTGAAATAGTTCTTAACCCCCTCCCCTCATCGTTCTTGGCAGCCACATCACCAATTGCGGGAAAAAATATACCAGCATCACCGCAACCAAGATCAATAAAAACATTGGCAGCGCGACTTTCGCGATCCACGGAATCTGGCGTTTCGTCATGCCCTGCAGCA
Organism: Burkholderiales bacterium RIFCSPLOWO2_02_FULL_57_36; assembly: GCA_001770855.1. Classification (GTDB taxonomy): domain Bacteria; phylum Pseudomonadota; class Gammaproteobacteria; order Burkholderiales; family Burkholderiaceae_D; genus MESE01. Next base: position 129,210 of record MESE01000094.1, on the reverse strand, counting down.
CGAACAGGTTGAATCCGACAGGTGGCGTGATTTGCGCCAGCTCGACCACCAGCACTACGAAAATGCCGAACCAGATCAGGTCTATCCCGGCTTTCTCAACAGTCGGAAGAATCACGCCCATGGTCAGCACCACCATCGAAATACCATCCAGGAAGCAGCCGAGAATAATGAAAAACACTGCCAGCGCGGCGAGCAGCATAAAGGTCGACAGGCCCAGTGAGCCTATCCATTCCGCCAAATGGCGCGGCAAACCGATATACCCCATTGCAAGCGTCAGGAATTGCGCGCCGCTGAGGATCAGCGCGATCATGCAAAACAGGCGGGTGGCTCCCATCAGGCTATCCATGAAGGTATGCAAGTTCAGCGATCCTTGTACAGCGGAAAGGAGCAACGCACCGATCACGCCGACTGCGGCAGCCTCGGTCGGTGTCACCCAAGGGGAATACACTGCGCCCAGGACGACCGCGATCAGCAGTGCCACTTGAACCAGGTGGCGCGATGCATAAAGTTTTTCCCTGAAGCTGAGCAATTCGGTCGCGGGCGGTATCGCATTCGGATGCATGAGTGCCCAGATCACGATGTAGCCGGAAAACAGCGCTGCCAGCAAGAGACCGGGAATGACGCCGGCGATGAACAATTGCGCGATCGAGACATTGGCCGATACGCCATACACGATCATGATGATCGACGGCGGGATCAACAGGCCGAGCGTGCCGGCACCGGCCAGCGTGCCGATAATCTTGTCTTCAGGATAGCCGCGCCTGGTCAGTTCGGGTATCGTCATTTTGCCGATCGTGGCGCAGGTTGCAGCCGATGAACCGGACACCGCGGCAAAAATCGCGCAGCCGATGACGTTTGTGTGCAGCAGGCGTCCGGGCACGCGCTCCAGCCACGGCGCCAGCCCCTTGAACATATCTTCCGACAAACGCGTGCGAAACAGTATCTCGCCCATCCAGATGAAGAGCGGCAGCGCAGTCAAGGTCCACGACGATGACGCACCCCAGATGGTGACCGCCATCGCATCTCCCGCGGGCCGCGCTGAAAACAGCTCCATGCCGATCCACGCAACACCCGATAACGCCAGCCCGATCCAGACGCCCGAGCCAAGGATGGCGAACAGCGCGGCAATCAACAAGAAAGTAATCAGCAGATCCATGTGCGGCCTTGTTCCGATTCGCGTTTTTATTCGTTATGCGGTGCATCATCCGCATTGCCGGCCGCGCGCCGGCCGCGTAGCTCCAGAACGAATTCATCGATGAATGCGATAAACAACACGATCGCGCCCACTCCCATGGCGATCTGCGGAATCCATAACGGCGTCGCGTCGTTGCCGGTCGAGATGTCGTGAAATTCCCAGGACTGATAGGCCAGTTTTATCGAGTAGAACGCAAAGGCGCCGGCCAATATGCTTGCGGCAAACAAGGACCATATTTCCAGTTTGCGCCGGGAGCGAACGGATACCGCTTGCAGGATCAGCGAAACACGAATGTGCTCGCCGCGCTTCAAGGTGTGCGCCAGCGCAAGGAAGCCGCATGCCGCCATTGCATAACCGGCATACATGTCGGTGCCGCGCCAGCCCAGCGCCAACACGCGATCGGCGATGCCCGCGACCACCATCAGCAGCGTGCCGACCATGAAAAAAGCTGCGGCATAGCCTGCAGCGTTGTACAGCTTGTCAAGAAACACACGCATGGAAATCCGTGGATGAATTTATTTGCCGAGACAACGACAATCGCCGGCCGACGGGGCGGCCCGATTGGCTATGATGCGAAGCGGACCGCCATCCTGATACGGCAGCTTTATTTTTTGCCGTAAGCGCTGACAATCGCCTGCCCCTCGGGACCGGCCTTTTTCACCCAATCCGTCAGCATCGTATTGCCTACCTCCTTGAGATCCGCCTGCAGTTTCGCTGACGGTTTGTGGATGCTCATGCCCTTTTCCTTGAGCGCATCGAGATACCATTGATTCTTTTCCTGCGACACTTTCCAACCGCGGGTTTCCGCCGCTTCGGCTGCCTTCAGCAATGCAGACTGGGCCGGCTTGTCGAGCGAGTCGAATGCCTTCTTGTTGACGATGATTGCATTTTTCGGAAGCCATGCTTGCGTGTCGTAAAAATTCTTGATGTGTTCATATACTTTCGAGTCATAGCCGGTCGAGCCCGATGTCATGAAGGCCTCGACCACGCCGGTCGCCAGCGCCTGCGACAGTTCGGATGCCTGGACGGTCACCGGCTGCGCGCCGACCAGTTCCGCGATTCTGCTCGTCGATGGACTGTACGCACGCCACTTCATGCCCTTCATGTCGGCCGCGGAATCGATCGGCTTTTTCGAGTAAATGCCTTGCGGCGGCCAGGCGACGGCATACAGCATCATCATGCCCTGCTTTGCCAGCAGATCGTTCTGCGCCTTTTTTGACGCTTTGTACAGCTTCATCGAATCCGCATAAGACGTGGCAAGGAAAGGGATGCCATCCACGCCGTACAGCGGATTTTCGTTTTCATAGTTCACCAGCAGGATTTCGCCGATCTGCGCCTGTCCGCCCTGCACGGCACGTTTGATTTCAGGCGCCTTGAACAGCGATGCGTTGGAATGCACGGTGATTTTAAGCTTGCCGCCGGTCGCTTTATCGACATCGTCCGCAAACTGCTGGACGTTTTCGGTATGGAAGTTGTTGGCGGGATAAGCGGTCGGCATGTCCCATTTGGTTTGGGTTTGGGCCTGGGCGACAACGGCAATGCCAAGGGCGGATAGAGCAACTGCAAGCTGACTCAAACGCATGATGATCCTCTCGAAATGAACGTCATGTTGAAAGTGCTACGTCGTGGCCATAGAGTAGTGCCAAACATTGCTTTTCTCAAGAGAAACGCACAATGAGGCTGCCATGTGTCAAAGCGGCGCTCTCGCATATTCCCGCCATCCCCGTTATGATTTCACGTCGAACCCTGTTATGCGTGCGGCAATTTCATCCGCCATCCCCACCATTACCTGACCAAGTGAGCCCTTATGCAACGTTGGCAATTCTGGATCGATCGAGGCGGCACTTTTACCGATATTGTCGCGAAGCGGCCGAATGGGACGCTGATCACGCATAAGCTTTTATCCGAAAATCCGGAGCAGTACCGGGATGCCGCAGTCGCCGGCATCCGGCATTTGCTTGGCCTGCAGCAAGGTGAGCGGATCGCCATGGAACTCGTGGAATCGGTCAAGATGGGCACCACGGTCGCGACCAATGCGCTGCTTGAGCGCAAAGGTGAGCCGACCGTACTGGCGATCACCAGCGGCTTCCGCGATGCGCTGCGGATCGCTTATCAGAACCGGCCGCGCCTGTTCGACCGGAATATCGTCCTGCCGCAGTTACTCTATCGCCAGGTGGTCGAGATCGACGAACGCGTCGGCGCACACGGAGATATCGTTCAACCGCTCGATGAAGTGAAAACCCGGGTGGCGCTGCGCGCCGCATACGACAACGGTTATCGCGGGATAGCCATCGTCCTGATGCATGGCTATCGCTACACCCAGCATGAGGCTGAAGTCGAGCGCATTGCCTGCGACATCGGCTTCACGCAGATTTCGGTGTCGCACAAAACCAGCCCGATGATGAAGCTGATTTCGCGCGGCGACACCACGGTGGTCGATGCCTACCTGTCGCCGATCCTGCGGCGCTATGTGGACCAGGTGGCGCAGGAGATGCCGGGAGTGAATCTGCAATTCATGCAATCGAACGGCGGCCTGACCGACGCTCATACTTTTCACGGCAAGGACTCGATCCTGTCCGGACCGGCAGGCGGCATCGTCGGCATGGTACGGACCAGCCAGCTCGCCGGGTTCGACAAGGTGATCGGCTTCGATATGGGCGGGACCTCGACCGACGTGTCGCATTACGCCGGAGAATTCGAACGCGTCTTCGAAACTCAGGTGGCAGGGGTGCGCATGCGCGCGCCGATGATGAGCATCCATACCGTCGCCGCGGGCGGCGGCTCGATCCTGCATTTCGATGGCGCGCGCTATCGGGTCGGCCCTGACAGCGCCGGCGCCAATCCGGGCCCGGCAAGTTATCGCCGTGGCGGTCCGTTGACCGTGACCGACTGCAATGTCATGCTGGGCAAGATCCAGCCGGCTTATTTTCCAAAAGTATTCGGCACCAACGCCGATCAGGAACTCGACCGCGAAGCGGCGGTACGAGCGTTTGCCGACATGGCGGCGGAGATTGAGCGCGCCACCGGAAAGAAGTCGCTCCCGGAAGAAATCGCCGAGGGGTTCATCGACATTGCCGTGGGCAACATGACCAATGCGATCAAACAGATCTCGGTACAGCGCGGCCACGACGTGATGGAATATGTGCTGGCCACGTTCGGCGGCGCCGGCGGCCAGCATGCCTGCCTGGTTGCGGATGCGCTCGGCATGACCAAGGTATTCGCCCATCCGCTGGGCGGCGTGTTATCCGCCTATGGCATGGGACTAGCCGATCAAACCGCAATGCGCGAAGCGGCAATGGAAATCCGGCTCGATGATGCGGCGCTGCCGAACATTCAATCGAAGCTGGAACAGCTCGCAGTCGAAGCACAGCAGGAATTGATCGCCCAGGAAGTTCCTCGCGCCCGCGTGCGCGACATCCGGCGCGTGCATCTGCGTTATGAAGGAACGGATTCCGCGCTGATCGTCCTGTTCGGCAACGTTGCAAGCATGCAGACCCAATTCGAAGATGCATACAAGAAACGCTTTTCCTTTCTGATGCCCGGCAAAGCATTGATCGTGGAAGCGGTATCGGTCGAAGCAATCGGACCATCCGATGCGCCGCAGGAAGTCGCGCCGTCGCGGCCGTTGCGCAAAGTGTCTTTGCGCGCTGCCGAAACCGTGCGCATTTTCTCCCACGGCCAATGGCATGACACTGCACTCTACAAGCGCGAGGACACACGCCGGGGCGACATCATCAAGGGTCCCGCCATCATTGCCGAGGCCAATGCGACCACCATCGTCGAGCCCGGCTGGCAGGCCGAAGTCACGCCGCTGGATCACCTGGTCCTCACGCGTACCGAAGCGCGGCCGGAACGCCGTGCGATCGGAACCAGCGCCGACCCGGTGATGCTGGAAATTTTCAATAACCTGTTCATGTCGATCGCCGAGCAGATGGGGCTGCGGCTGCAAAATACCGCCTATTCAGTCAACATCAAGGAACGGCTCGATTTCAGCTGCGCGATCTTCGATGCGGCGGGAAACCTGATTGCGAACGCACCGCACATGCCGGTGCATCTCGGCTCGATGGGAGAAAGCATCAAGACCGTAATCCGCGAAAACAGCGGCGGGATGTTCCCCGGCGACGTCTTCATGCTGAACGATCCGTACCATGGCGGCACCCATCTGCCGGATGTCACGGTGATCACGCCGGTGTTCAACGATACCGGCACGGAAATTCTCTTTTACGTCGGCTCGCGCGGCCATCATGCCGACATCGGCGGCACCACGCCCGGCTCCATGCCTCCCGATTCGACCGTGGTCGAAGAAGAAGGCGTGCTGATCAATAATTTCAAGCTGGTCGCGGCGGGGCATTTCCGTGAAGCGGAAACGCGTGTGCTTCTGACGGGCGCCAAGTATCCCGCCCGAAATCCGGAACAGAACCTGGCCGACTTGCGCGCCCAGATCGCCGCCAATCAAAAAGGTGTCGAGGAGTTCGGCAAGATGGTCGCGCATTTCGGACTGAATGTGGTGCAGGCCTATATGCGGCATGTCCAGGACAATGCGGAGGAAGCGGTACGACGCGTTATCACCGCATTGAAAGACGGCGCATACGAATACCTGCTCGATAACGGCGCGGTGATCCGCGTCGCCATCCGCGTCAATCAGGCCGAGCGCAGCGCCGACATCGACTTCACCGGCACGTCGGCGCAGCTTGCCAACAACTTCAATGCACCGTCGGCGGTATGCATGGCTGCAGTGCTGTATGTGTTTCGCACCTTGGTCAACGACGATATTCCGCTCAATGCCGGCTGCTTGAAACCATTGAATGTCATCATTCCCGATGGATCCATGCTCAACCCGCACTATCCCGCTTCAGTGGTATCGGGCAACGTCGAAACCTCGACCTGCATTACCAATGCGCTGTACGGCGCCCTCGGCATCATGGCAGCCGCACAGGGGACGATGAACAATTTCACTTTCGGCAACGATCGCTATCAATACTATGAAACCGTCTCCGGCGGCTCCGGTGCGGGCGACGGGTTTGACGGCACGGATGTGGTACAGACCAACATGACCAACTCGCGCCTGACCGACCCCGAGGTATTGGAATTCCGGTTTCCGGTACGGCTCGAAAGTTATGAAATCCGACCCGCTTCAGGCGGCAAAGGGAAATGGCATGGCGGCAATGGCGGCATACGCAAGGTCCGCTTCCTGGAGCCGATGACCGCATCCATCTTGTCGAATAACCGGCTGCATGCACCGTTCGGCATGGCCGGCGGTAAGCCCGGCGCAACCGGCCGCAACAGCGTGGTCCGCGCCGATGGACGCGTGGACGAATTGCGGCACGTCGACAAGACGCAGATGCAGCCCGGTGACCTGTTCGTGATTGAAACGCCGGGCGGCGGCGGATATGGGCCGGCGAATACCGATGACAAAAGCCGGGAAATTAGCGGCAGCGAAGCTGAAAAATAATCAGGAACGACTTTCGGATAACCACTTCCGATTGTTGTTTTTGCCAAAATAAATCAGCCTAACAGGCTGATTTCATAAGGTAAATCTGGCGGAGACGGTGGGAGTCGAACCCACGATACAGGTTTAAGCCCATATGCTTCCTTAGCAGGGAAGTGCCTTCGACCACTCGGCCACGTCTCCACACTTAAAGCGGACTTGAAAAGTCCGCCGCAGTAAAGTCCCGCATGATAACTTTTCGTGAGGACTTGGTCAATCAATGCTTGCCGTTTGATTGCCTTTGGTCAATCAGGATTTCTCAAGTCCGAACGCCTTATGCAATGCGCGCACGGCCAATTCCATGTATTTTTCATCGATCAAAACCGAAATCTTGATTTCGGATGTCGAGATCATCTGGATGTTGATCCCCTCTTCCGACAAGGTACGGAACATCTGCGACGCGATGCCCACGTGGCTGCGCATGCCGACACCGACTACCGACACTTTCGATACCTTCGCATCGCCCGCGATATTGCCCGAGCCGATATGAGCTTTCACCCGTGAGGCGAGCACTTCCATTGCCTTGGCATACTCACCGCGCGGCACGGTGAACGTAAAATCGGTTTTGCCGTCGACCGACTGATTTTGAATGATCATGTCGACTTCGACATTCGCATCTGAAATAGGGCCAAGAATCTGGTATGCGACACCGGGCTTGTCCGGTACCGACATGACGGTGATCTTCGCTTCGTCGCGGTTGAACGCGATGCCGGTGATGGTGGCTTGTTCCATGTTTGTATCTTCCTCGAACGAAATCAGGGTGCCGGAATTCGCTTCTTCTTCCAGCGGCATTAACGGGTCGGTCAGCGATGACAGCACGCGCGTCGGCATCCGGTAATTGCCGGCAAACTCGACCGAGCGGATCTGCAGCACTTTCGAGCCGAGCGATGCCATTTCAAGCATCTCTTCAAAGGTTACTGTCTTGAGCCGCCTTGCATCCGACACCACGCGCGGGTCGGTTGTGTAGACACCGTCGACGTCGGTGTAAATCAGGCACTCCTTGGCTTTCAGCGCGGCCGCTACCGCGACCGCCGACGTATCGGAGCCGCCACGTCCCAAAGTGGCAATATTGCCGTTTTCGTCCACGCCTTGAAAACCCGTGATGATCACGATCTTGCCTGCATCAAGATCCTTGCGGACCTTGACATCGTCGATCGAACGAATGCGCGCTTTGGTGAACGCCGAATCCGTGATAATCGGCACTTGCCATCCGGCATACGAAACGGCTTCCTTGCCGATTCCGTGCAAGGCCATTGACAGTAGCGCAACCGATACCTGCTCGCCGGTCGATGCAATCATGTCCAGTTCGCGCGGATCTGGCTGATCCGTTACTTCTCTCGCCAGGCCGATCAAGCGATTGGTTTCGCCGGACATTGCCGAAGGCACCACGACAATCTGGTAGCCTGCGTCATGCCATTTTGCGACACGCTTGGCGACATTCTTGATGCGTTCGGTCGACCCCATTGAAGTGCCGCCGTATTTGTGAACGATTAAAGCCATTTTTGGGACGAGAATTGGCAAAATAAACCGCCGATTTTACATGGTGCAATGCAAAATTACAAGATTGGCGACTAGGCGCTTTCCCAATGCAAGGCCACGCTTTCCCCTTGCGTCGTATGACGCACATCCATGCCGAGGCCGGCTGCAAACACCAGATTGTCATCGACATAGAGCAGCGGAAGCCACGCGCGCCGCCAGGACGCGATCAGCGACTCCTGAAACAGATGTTTCAAACTTTTTGAAGGGCGATTAGCAGCCAGCTTGAGCCGCTCCTGACCCGCTCGCGGCCGCAGGGTCAACCGGCCGCTGCGAAGTTTTTCGGCATTCAGCCCCGGACCGTCTGTTTTCTCGAACACCAGCCTGCCGGACCATTGCGGCAACGCCAGTTCCGGCTCTCCATGCCACTCCAGAAGAGTCGGCTCGATTGGCGGCACACCCTGGTTCGGATGCAATTCAAGACGATTATCGATGCGATGCAATCTTGCCGATCCGAAGTCGAAGAAAGGATGCTTGTCGGATGCCGCGCTCAGCATTTGTGCGCGAATTTCATTGAGCCGGGCCGTGCTCGGCAATTGCGCGCCATGCTTGTAAAACCAATGCCGCAGCAGATTATCGAGCCGCTCCACGGTCAAGCCGCGCATCTTTACCAGATCCAGCGTGTCCGCATGGTGCTCCGACTTGCACGCTTCATAATCGATCACTGCCAGTTCGGATAGCAACGATTGGGCCGTCTGGGCATGCAACGCGGTACGGGAAACGAGTCCTGAAAAGCCGGGGAAATGAGTTTCGATAACCGGGGCGATATTGTGCCGGAAGGCATTGCGTCGATACCGGACATCCGTGTTGGATTCATCGCTGACATAAGGCAACTCAAAATCCAGCACCGCCTTTTCCAGCTCCCCTCTCGACATATCGAGCAAGGGGCGGCCCAACGCAACGCCCGATCCCAGCAATTCGTGCTGCGCCTGAAAGGCAGGCATACCGGACAATCCCGGCAAGCCGGCGCCGCGCATCAACTGCAATACAACCGTTTCCGCCTGATCATCCCGATGATGCGCCGTCAGCAAAAGCGCTACTTCTTTGCCGCGGCACAGATTGCCCAACGCGTTATACCGCGCAATCCGCGCGGCTTCTTCCACGCCACGTTTTTCGGCATCGCAGATCAGCACATTGGATACGTCGAATGGCACGCCGTATCGATCCGATTGAATCCGGCAGTGATCTACCCAGGCGTCGGCATTGCCGCTCAATCCATGGTGGACATGAAAAGCGTGAAGCGGCAAGGCATGAGCGTCCGCGTACCAACTTGCCAGATGAAGCAGGACCGTGGAATCCAGACCGCCGCTATACGCAACGGCAATCGCCGGACGACTGTCAGCCGCAGAAACACAAACGCGCGCCAGGAAGGTCCCGATCGCGCGTTCGAATGCCTGCTGCATCTCGGCCGGATTATTCGGGCTGCAGGATTTCCTTGAATTTGCCATAGCTCATCAGTTTTTCGTGCCGTGCCGCTAGCAGTTCCTTGGTTTTCATTCCGTGGAACTGGCGTAATGTATCGGCCAACGCACGCTTCAGCAAAGAGGCCATCTGTTTCGGATCGCGATGCGCACCGCCGAGCGGTTCGTTGACGATCTTGTCGATAAGATTCAGCGCTTTCAAGCGGTGCGCGGTCAACCCGAGCGCCTCCGCCGCGTCCGAAGCCCGTTCCGAGGTCTTCCACAAAATCGAAGCACAGCCTTCCGGCGAGATCACCGAATAGGTTGCGTATTGCAGCATCAATACCGCATCCCCGACCGCAATCGCAAGCGCACCGCCTGAGCCGCCTTCGCCGATGATCGTGGCGATCAACGGCACTTTCAGTTCCGCCATTACGTACAGGTTATGCCCGATCGCCTCGGATTGCCCGCGCTCTTCCGCATCGATTCCCGGAAAAGCGCCCGGTGTATCGACAAACGTGAAAACCGGCAAGCCGAATTTTTCCGCCAGCTTCATCAGGCGCATTGCCTTGCGATAACCTTCCGGCTTTGGCATGCCGAAATTGCGCAAGCCGCGTTCCTTGGTATCGCGCCCTTTCTGGTGGCCGATCACCATGCAGGCCTGGCCGTTGAAGCGAGCCAGGCCGCCGACGATCGACAGATCGTCCGCGTAACTGCGATCGCCGTGCAACTCGTGAAAGTCGGTAAAGATTTCGTTCACGTAATCCATCGTGTACGGGCGCTGCGGATGCCGCGCGATCTGCGATACCTGCCACGGAGTCAGCTTTGCGTAAATATCCTTGGTCAACTGCTGGCTCTTCTTCGACAGGCGATCGATCTCTTCCGAAATATCAACCGCCGAATCGTCCTGCACAAAGCGCAATTCGTCGATTTTCGAATCGAGTTCTGCGATCGGCTGCTCAAAATTGAGAAATGTGATTTTCGTCACCATACCTCCTTCCAATTCAACGCGAGGTTATATATCGATAAAATTCAGCGTTCAGTATTCTACCGGTACCGGGTCCAGGCTACGCCATAAATACCAGGTCGCCACGGTGCGCCATGGCTCCCAATTTGCCGCAACTTCACGTGCGTCGCTGCGTGAAACCGGTTCGCCGGAAAAATAATTGAGGCTGATGCCTTTCATCAGCCCAAGGTCATCCAGCGGAAAAATATTGGGCCGGCGCAGATTAAATATCAAAAACATTTCCGCCGTCCAGCGACCGATTCCGCGAATCTGGATCAACTCTGCAATAATATCTTCGTCTTCCATTTCCGCCCACTTGTCCGCGTGCACGCGCTTGCCCTTGAAGTGGCCGGCCAGATCAAGAACATATTCCGCCTTGCGCTTGGACAGACCGCACGCCGCAAGCTTTTCAGTGCCCGCCTTCAACACTTGCAGCGGAGTACATTTTGGACAAACCAGCAATACCCTTTGCCAGACTGCCTCGGCTGCCCTGACCGAAATCTGTTGCCCGACGATGGAACGCGCCAGAGTCGTGAATGGTTCGCCGCGCCCAACCAGGTGCAAGTCGCCGAACTGCGGAATCAGCTTGCGCATGATACGGTCGCGCTTCATCAATTCGAGCTTGGCATCTTCCCAGTAGGCGGGAACGCAAACCTGCATATCGATCTGCAATACAGCATCCATACTGTCTATGCCCTCCGCCAGTGAGTCATGCCGCCAGGCTTGTCTTCCAGAATAATACCGGCACCGAGCAATTCATTGCGAATACGGTCGGCTTCGGAAAAATTCTTGTGTCGTTTGGCGACGGCTCTTTCTTCGATCTTCGTTTCGATTATTTCGTCGGTAAAGCCGCCGGTTTCATTTGCGGGTCCGGCATGCAGGAACTCCAGCGGACTGCGCTGCAGCAGTCCGATCACACCGGCAAGCATGGTCAACTGCCGCGCCAGCATCGGCGATCCGGTTTTATTGATTTCATTGGCGAGATCGAACAGCACGGCAATCGCAATCGGCGTATTGAAATCATCGTTCATCGCAGCCGCAAAACGCACCGCATGCGACTCTGTCCAATCCAGTTCCCGGTCCTCCGGAGTGACCTCTTTCAGCGCGGTATAAAGGCGTGTCAATGCGCCTTTGGCATCATCCAGGTGCACATCGGAATAATTGAGCGGACTACGATAGTGCGCTCGCAGAATGAAGAAACGCACGACTTCCGGATCATACTTCTGCAATACCTCGCGAATGGTAAAGAAATTACCAAGCGACTTGGACATTTTTTCATCGTCAACACGGATAAAGCCGTTGTGCATCCAATAGTTGACGAAAGGATGCTGAAGCGCACCTTCCGACTGGGCTATTTCATTCTCGTGATGAGGAAACTGCAGGTCAGCTCCGCCGCCATGAATATCGAATTGCTCGCCGAGCAACTCGCAAGCCATTGCCGAGCATTCGATATGCCAGCCGGGGCGGCCTTTGCCCCACTGCGAATCCCATTTTACTTCGTCCGGTTCGGTGTCCTTGGCCGCCTTCCAAAGAACAAAATCCAGTGGATCGCGCTTGCCGCTATTGACATCCACCCGCTCGCCCGCGCGCAAATCGTCGAGCGACTTGCCCGACAGTTTTCCGTATCCGGCAAAGTCGCGCACCGAATAATTGACATCGCCGTCGGCAGCCTTGTAGGCCAGACCTCGTCGCTCCAGAGTCTCTATCAGGCCTAGCATCTGCGGCACATATTGCGTGGCGCGCGGCTCGTGATCCGGCTTCGCGACACCCAAGGCTGCGGCATCCTGATCCATTGCGGCGATGAAGCGCTGCGTCAACTGCGAGATCGTTTCACGGTTTTCGACGGCACGCTTGATGATCTTGTCGTCGATGTCGGTGATATTGCGCACATAGGTCACATCGAAGCCGGATGCGCGAAACCAGCGTTGCACCATGTCGAACACCACCATGACGCGCGCATGTCCAAGGTGGCAATAGTCGTACACCGTCATGCCGCATACATACATGCGAACCTTGCCGGGCTGAATCGGGGTAAATGACTGTTTCGCGCGCGCGAGCGTGTTGTAGATTTTCAGGGCACTCATGGGCGGTTATCCGTTCCGGCAAGCAGGTTGTCGCGTAATTTTTATTTCAATGCGCATGAGTGTCGTCAATCATTGCGCAAACCAAACGCGACAAGGTCGCCGAAAACCTTTTGTGATGCGTATTTTGATAAAATGCTTGCTTTCGCGGCAGTATAACATTGATGAAAAGCCGAATCTGTCCGGGTTGACATGAATGTTGCATGCGATGTGCCTGCCCGGAAAAAGTATACGATTATTTCCCGATGAAAATTGCTTCACATGGCAATACCGAAGCTTCAATGCCACATCGTTAATTACCGAAACACATCGAGAAATAATTATTTTCAAACCGAATCACTTTCCCAACGATTGATAATCAAGGAAACAATAATGCACTTTTCACGACGTTACTTTTTAAGCTTGCTGGCGGCCGCCTTATTAACAGGCCCGATTCAAACTGCGAGTGCGGCCGATGCCCCTCGTGTTTCCTTGAAAACCAGCATGGGTGAAATCGTGCTTGAGCTGTACCCTGAAAAAGCGCCGAAGAGTGTGGAAAATTTTCTTCAGTACGTCAAAAGCGGTCACTACAAAGGAACGATTTTTCATCGCGTAATCGACGGATTCATGATCCAAGGCGGTGGATATGGCAAGGACATGGCAGAAAAGCCGACCAGGGATCCAGTAGAGAATGAAGCCAAGAACGGGCTCAAGAATGAACCGTACACATTGGCAATGGCTCGCACTTCGGCACCGCATTCCGCATCCGCCCAGTTCTTCATCAACGTAAAGAACAACGGCTTTCTGGATTACCCCGGACAGGATGGCTGGGGCTATGCGGTATTCGGCAAGGTCATCAAAGGCATGGACGTTGTCGATAAGATCAAGGCCGTGCCAACCGGCCCCAATAATATTCCAAACAAACCGGTCACAATCGAATCGGCATCGGTCGTCAAATAAACATCCCCCTGTCTGCAGCACCGGACACACCAAACTTGTATAGAGGAATTTCATGGCTGTTATCCTGACCACCAACCACGGCAAAATCAAGCTCGAACTCGACGAGGAAAAGGCGCCGAAGACTGTAGAAAACTTTCTCGCGTATGTGCGGGCCGGGCATTACGACGGCACGATCTTCCATCGTGTCATTGACGGATTCATGATTCAGGGCGGCGGTTTCGAACCCGGCATGAAACAAAAACCGACCAACGACACCATCGAAAACGAAGCCAAGAACGGCCTGAAGAACGCACCTTATACGGTAGCGATGGCGCGCACTTCGGATCCACACTCCGCTTCGGCGCAGTTCTTCATCAACATCAACAACAATAGTTTTCTCGACTTTCCCGGACAGGACGGCTGGGGTTACTGCGTATTCGGCAAAGTGGTCGAAGGCGCCGAAGTCGTGGACAAGATCAAGTCGGTGAAAACCACTCGTAGCGGAATGTTCGCCGACGTGCCGGTCGATAACATCGTGATCGAATCGGCGGAAATTGTATAGGCAATCGCTCTTTGCCTATCTGCGCCATGCATAATCAGCGGCCGACGAAGCGGACTTCATCGACGACAGCACAGCGCGCCCCGGAGGCGATTTTTGTTTCAGATATTCATCTGACGGAATCCATCCCGCGTACGACGCAAATGTTCTTTGCGTTCTTGCGTGGACAGGCATTGCAGGCCCGGCAATTGTTCTTGCTTGGAGATCTGTTTGAATACTGGGCGGGCGACGATGACATTGCAACGCCGTTTAATCGGCGCGTGGCGGAGGCACTGCGTCAGGTTACCGACGCAGGTGTCGCATTGTTCTGGATTGCCGGCAATCGCGATTTCCTGATCGGCGAAAAGTTCGCCCATGCAACGGGTGCCATGCTTTTGCCGGACCCGTTTATCGCTACAATCGGCGGTCGGCAAGTTGCGCTGAGTCACGGCGATGCGCAGTGCACGGACGACACAGCCTATATGGCTTTTCGCAGCCAGGTGAGAGAGCCGCGCTGGCAACAATCTTTTCTTGCGCAGCCGCTCGCACAGCGAAAAAAAATCATCGAGGGGATGCGCACCCAAAGTCAGGATGCGCAACGCGACAAGCCGGCCGATATCATGGATGTGAATGCCGAAGCAATTGCGTCACTTTTCGATGCGACAGGGACATCGCTGATGATTCATGGTCATACCCACAGGCCCGCGCGGCATGAGCACCATAACGGCGAAGAAAAGCGGGTCAGGTATGTATTGCCGGACTGGGACTGCGATGTTGTACCCGAGCGAGGCGGCTGGATATCGATGTATGCCGATGGCACAATCAAGCGCTTTCAAGTCGACGGGACTGAAACCAATTAAACGAAGACCTGGAAAATGCGCCGGTTATCTACGCGCGCAAGGCGCTATTCGACCAGCTTGTTTAACTGTGCCGGATCGAAGCTTTCCAGGTCCGGCAAGGTTTCGCAGATGATTCCTGCTGATTTCAACGCTGCGATGATCTTGATGATCTGATGTTCCTGGGTAGCGGCATTGTCAATCAGCCCGTGCAGCGCTTTCGATAACGGATCGTCGCCGTTCGGTGTGATCCCATAGGCGGAAAACATGCGCGCCGCGGCTTCTTCCCTGAAACTATTGGCTTCTTTCTGAATAATTCGTGCGGGAATACCAACGGCCGTTGCTCCCGCCGGCACTTCCTTGATCACTACCGCATTCGATCCGATCTTGGCGCCCTCTCCAATCGTAAATCCGCCCAAAATTTTTGCACCGGCGCTGACGATGACGCCGCGCTCCAGCGTCGGATGCCGCTTGGCCCTGTTCAGTGAGGTGCCGCCCAGCGTGACGCCTTGGTAAATGGTGCAGTCATCACCCACCTCAGCGGTTTCACCGATCACCACTCCGTAACCGTGATCGATGAATACGCGTCGACCGATCTTCGCTCCTGGATGAATTTCAATGCCGGTCAGGCCGCGTGCAATGTGCGAAATAAAGCGGCCCAGCCACTTCATTCCGCGCAGCCACCACCAGCGCGCCCAGCGATGCATGACAATCGCATGCAGACCCGGGTAGCACGTCAGAACTTCCCAAACCGAACGGGCGGCCGGGTCGCGCTCCATGATGCTGGCGATATCTTCGCGTAGACGGTTAAACATGAGATTGGCCGAAAATTACTTGAACGTGTAATGTTAGCCTGTTCGGAAACCCTTTGCTTGGGTAACACCGTTCAACAAGCGCTTCTCATATCGAAATTGAATGTCTTTTTTTGATATTCGAGAGCGTTCAGGTCTTTGCGATGCGCTGTCGGCGCGCCTCGTACAGGCAGACTCCGGACGCAACCGACACGTTCAGGCTTTCTACCGAACCGAACATTGGAACGCTTACCAGAATGTCGCAGGTCTCACGCGTCAAGCGGCGCATGCCCTCGCCTTCCGATCCCATCACGATCGCGGCCGCCCCGGAAAAATCAGCCTCATACAGGTCTTTTTCCGCATCCTCGGTGGTGCCGATCAGCCAGATATCGCGCTCCTTGAGTTCGCGCATGGTACGGGCCAGATTGGTGACCGTAATATAAGGAACGGTTTCCGCCGCGCCGCTGGCAACCTTTGCCGCAGTCGCATTCAGGCCGACCGCGCGGTCTTTCGGCGCAATCACCGCATGTGCCCCGGCACCATCGGCAACCCGCAGACAGGCACCCAGATTGTGAGGATCGGTTATTCCGTCAAGTATCAGCAGCAATGGCGGTCCGACGATTGCGTCGAGCAATTCATCCAGATTTCGCGCCAGCGAAAGCTCGCCCGCTTTTGCGACCACGCCCTGATGGCGCCGGGTTCCGACAATACTGTTAAGACGTTGGTCATCGGCCTGGATAATGCGCACATTGGCGGCCTGCGCGGCACGTATCAGCTCCTGCATGCGCCGATCGTGGCGGCCTGCATCGATATAGATCTCCTCGACCGTCGATGCTTCATGGCGCAAGCGCGCAGTGACGGCGTGAAAGCCGAAAATCATTTTGCTTTTCATTTTTATCGTTTCTTTTTACCCGGTTTTGCTTGTGTTTTGGCAGGACGCGATTTATCCGGCGATGGAACGGAACGTGATCGCTTTGCCTTGGCGGGTTTTCCGGCCACTGCAGTTTTTGAAGCGGAACCCGATTTTTTCTTTTTATCCCGCCCGGACTGTTCCGCATCAGCGCGGCGGGCCTCGTTCTTCAGTAAAGTCTTGATGCCCGGTTGGCTGACCAGTCTTAAATCAATCTTGCGCGCGTCCAGATCGACACGACTGACCTGCACCGTCACCCGATCCGTAAGTTGATAGCGCATTCCGGTGCGCTCGGCACGCAATTCATGGCGCGCTTCGTCGTATTGGAAATAATCCGCGCCCAATTCAGTGACATGCACCAATCCTTCTATGAACAAAGCATCGAGCTGCACAAAGATGCCGAATGTCGCGACACCGGAGATGGTGCCGGTAAATTCTTCACCAAGCTTGTCACGGATGAAATAACACTTGAGCCATGCCTCGACATCGCGCGAGGCTTCGTCAGCCCTGCGCTCATTGGCCGAACAATGGATACCGAGCGCTTCCCATATCGCGAGTTCGCCTTCATGCTTCTTCTTCCCTTTTGCCTTATCCTGCGCCTGCATCTTGCGTGCGGCAGGAGACAGCATCGTATTCAGCAAACTGGTGTCGATACTCTTCGGATCATAACGTTTGCCTTGCAGAATCGCCTTGATCGCACGATGGGTCAGCAAATCCGGGTAGCGGCGAATCGGGCTGGTGAAATGAGCATAGGCTTCGTAAGACAAACCGAAATGCCCGATGTTGTCGGGGCTGTAGACAGCTTGCTGCATTGAACGAAGCAGCATTGTCTGCAGCAGTACGGCATCAGGCCTGATCTTGATCTTCGGCATCAGTTCCGCATAGTCGGACGCGGACGGCGTATCGCCGCCACCCAGATGCAATCCCAGCTGTTTCAGGAAAGTCCGCAACTGGGTAAGTTTTTCCTTGGTCGGCCCGGCATGCACCCGGTATACGCCGGGATGCTTGTGACGCTCCAGCAGATCCGCCGCGCATACGTTGGCGGCGAGCATGCATTCCTCGATCAGCCTGTGTGCATCATTGCGGGTTCGCGGCAGGATCTGTTCGATCTTACCCACCGCATTGCATACGATATATGTCTCCGTGGTTTCGAAATCGATCGCACCTCGAGCCTGCCGGGCCTGCAGCAGTGCCTGGAACACTTCGTATAGATGCAACAGATGCGGCACCAGCCCCGGTCGTTTCGCCGCTTCCGTGCCTTTGGTGTTGGCCAATATGGTGGCCACTTCGGTATAGGTCAGGCGTGCAGCCGAATGAATGACTGCAGGGTAAAACTGATAAGCCTTGATCTCGCCCTTGGCTGTGATAACGGCATCGCACACCAGAGTCAATCGATCGACCGCAGGATTCAACGAGCAAAGTCCGTTTGACAGCTTCTCCGGCAGCATCGGTATCACGCGGCGCGGAAAATACACTGAAGTGCTGCGCTCAAGCGCATCGGCATCGATCGCATCGCCGGGTTTGACGTAATGGCTGACGTCGGCGATGGCGACAATCAGCCTGTATCCGATGCTGCGGCCGATCTTGATCGGCTCGCAATAAACCGCATCGTCGAAGTCGCGTGCATCTTCGCCATCGATCGTCACCATGGGTACATCGCGTAAATCAACCCGGTCCGCCAGGTCGGCGGGACGGACTTCGCCAGGCAGCTTGGCCGCCAGTTTTTTTGCCCCTTCGGAGAATTCATGGGGAACGCCATACTTGCGTACCGCAATCTCGATCTCCATTCCAGGATCATCGATGTCGCCCAATACCTCGACGATTCTGCCGACCGGCTGCGTGTATCGTGACGGCTGCTCGGTCAATTCCACGCTGACGACTTGTCCCGTTTTGGCTTTGCCGGGAGACCCGGCCAACAAGATGTCCTGGCCGATGCGTTTGTCTTCCGGCACGATAATCCAGGCGCCATTCTCGTTGAGCAAACGGCCGATCACATGGCTATTGGCTCTCGTGACAACTTCCACGATCGTACCTTCAGGACGTCCGCGCCGGTCGGTGCCGACAATACGAGCCTGTACACGATCGCCATGCAATACTTTTTGCATTTCCTTTTCGGGAAGAAATACATCGTCGCCGCCGTCATCTGGAATCAAAAAGCCGTAGCCGTCCCGATGACTGCTGACCCGCCCTTCGATAAAATTGGGCAGATGCGCCAACTGGTAATGCCCGGAACGATTCGGCTTGATCTGACCATCGCGCTCCATCGCATTAACGCGGCGCGTCAAGCCGTCCAGTTCGTCCGGATCGACGCCAAGCGCCATGGCCAGCGACGTAATGTCCTTCGGCTCGGTAGCGGTGCGCAAAATACCGAGAATTTCCTCGCGGCTAGGGATTGTGTAGGGAAATTGGCTCAAATGGGTGTTTCATTTAGGGTTAATCGGTATGAAGCTTAGTGTATCGGAGCTGAATTAAGTTTGCCGAAAACACTACGCCTTCAAGTGCATTCATTCACGGTTACGAATTGACTTCCGGACGTTTTACGCTATAATCGCTGTCTTTCGTAATGCCCACGTGGCGGAATTGGTAGACGCGCATGGTTCAGGTCCATGTGCCGCAAGGTGTGGGGGTTCGAGTCCCTCCGTGGGCACCAAGTTGCTAGAAAAACCCGTTGATTCGTCAACGGGTTTTTCTTTTTTGGGAGTGCGTTTCATGTCCGCCGTCCCGGTTTTCATGTCAATCAAACTGAATCTTCACTGCTTTCGTTTTTCTTCAATCGCACTGCCAACTGGTGCGGGCCCAAGCTGTCGTACTCTTCAAACGGCTGATGTATCCATGGATTGGCATCCAAATATTCCAGATAAAAATCCGGACGTACAGTCGAACACGCCTTGTACCAGATAACAGCCGTCTTCAGATCCGTCACGGCCGGGAAATGCGATCTCAAATGATCCTGTATCCCGGCTAGCGTGACACCCGAATCCACCAGGTCATCCACCAGTAAAATTTTTCCGGACAACGATCCCTTGGTCAGCGTAATATGCTTCGCGATGTCGAGATCGCCCTGCACGGTGCCGGCTTCTTCACGGTAGGAACTGACGGAAAGAATTGCCAGCGGTACATTAAAGATCCTGGAAAATACATCGCCCGGCCTCAGACCGCCGCGAGCCAGACACAACACCTGATCGAATTTCCAGCCGGACTCATGCACGCGCAATGCCAGTGTCTCGATCGCCCGGTGATATTCATCCCAACTCACCCAGAGATCCTTGTCGCTCGATACCGGCACTTCGGTTCCTTTAAGTTTGAATTATTCGAACGGGTGGCGCAGGACGATCGTTTCTTCCCGATCCGGACCGGTCGAAACCATATCCATAGGCACACCGACCAGCTCTTCGATGCGTTTAACGTAAGCGCGGGCGTTGGCCGGGAGTTTCGCCAATGACTTGGCGCCTACGGTCGTTTCTTTCCAACCCGGCATTTCTTCATAGATCGGTTCGCATCGAGCCGCGTCTTCCGCGCCGACCGGAAAGATATCGGTAGTTTTGCCATCGAGCTTGTACCCGGTACACAGCTTGAGCGATTCAAGGCCATCCAGTACGTCCAGCTTGGTCAGGCACATACCCGAGACGCCATTGATCTGCACCGAGCGCTTGAGCAGCGCCGCATCGAACCAGCCGCAGCGGCGCGCCCGACCCGTCACGGTACCGAACTCATGACCGACGCTGGCAAGGTGCTTGCCGACACCGCCATCTGTCGCCAGTTCGGACGGGAAAGGGCCCGAACCGACACGCGTCGTATACGCCTTGGTAATGCCGAGAATATAGTGCAGCATGTTCGGCCCGACGCCAGACCCGGCGGCGGCGTTGCCTGCAACACAATTGCTGGAGGTAACGAATGGATACGTGCCATGATCAACGTCGAGCAGACTGCCTTGCGCGCCTTCGAACAGCAGATTCCCGCCTGCCTTGTGTA
The DNA here is from genome assembly GCA_001770855.1 of Burkholderiales bacterium RIFCSPLOWO2_02_FULL_57_36. Lineage (GTDB taxonomy): Bacteria > Pseudomonadota > Gammaproteobacteria > Burkholderiales > Burkholderiaceae_D > MESE01. The sequence continues at coordinate 108,539 of MESE01000094.1, read as the reverse complement.
CCGCATACAAGGCGCTCGATACGTCCGTCACCATCGGCCTGATCCGCGGCACCGTGGAGAGTGCGTCATCCAGTGTCTTTTGATAATCGATCGCCTGCGACTTCAGATAATGCGTCAGCACGAAATTATGGTAATCGAGGTTCTCAAGCAGCTTCTCGGCGAGGCGTTTCTCGTTGAGAAGATCCGCAACCCGAATCGCACGGCGCGCGACCTTATCTTCGTATGCAGGACCGATACCTTTGCCGGTTGTTCCAAGTTTGGCGGCGCCCCGGGCTGTCTCGCGCGCGGCATCGAGCGCCGTGTGATACGGCAAGATCACCGGGCAAGCTTCCGATACTTTCAGACGTGATGCGACTTCGACGCCGTTGGCCTGCAGCTTGTCGATTTCACGCAGCAAATCGGGCACCGACAATACGACGCCATTACCGATGTAGCAGGCGACCCCGGCGCGCATGATGCCGGATGGAATCAATTGCAAAGCGGTCTTCTGGCCGCCGATTACCAGTGTATGGCCCGCGTTATGCCCGCCCTGAAAACGTACAACGCCTTGCGCATGATCCGTCAACCAGTCAACGATCTTGCCTTTTCCTTCGTCGCCCCATTGGGTACCGATGACAACGACGTTTCTTGCGGTTTTTTGTGACATGTCTAACTCAGCTTTTTCAAAATCCAGCTTCCATTTTCAAGCACGATCGCACGGTCGCAATCGAACTCATCCTGATCATTCTCGTGTCCCGGAAATTTCTGGACCACAATTTCACCTGCCTTGCGTAATTCAACTATCTTGGCGCGCAGCGCCGGTTCCCGTCCCCACGGAGCACGGATTGCACGCTTGCGCTCAGCGCCGGGCAACAGGCGGGCAAGCTCGCGCAGATCCATTGAAAAACCGGTAGCGGGCCGAGCCCGGCCAAACGCCTCGCCGACATGGTCGTACCGGCCTCCCCGCGCTACCGCATTTGGCAATCCGGGAACGTAAATCGAAAACATCGCGCCGCTTTCATACTGATAACCGCGCAAATCCGCCAGATCGATGGTTACACTTGCGTCGCCGGCCAAATCAACCAGCGACTCTACCTCGGCAAGTGCGCGGCTGATCCCCGGCCACTGCGGCAAATCCTTGCGAGCACGCGCTATCACTTTTACGTCGCCATACAGGCCGGGTAATGCCAACAACGCGGACCGGCTAACGGCATCGTAATCAGCGGTGATCGCCTGCAGCCCGGGCACATCCTTGGCGCGCAATAAAACGGTTAACTCCGACTCGTCTTTTTGCGCATGACTATCTTCGGCAAGGATCGCGCGCAATATGCCTACATGCGACAAATCCAGGCGCACTTGCGAAAAGCCCGCCAACGCCAGCGAAGCCAATGCGAGTTCCTGAATTTCGGCATCCGCTTCCAGGCCTGCGTGACCGTATATTTCGGCACCGATTTGCAAGGGTTCCCGGGTCGCATGCAGACCGGACGGCCTGGTATGCAGCACGCTGCCCGCGTAGCAAAGGCGGGTAACCGATTCACGATTCAACAGATGCGCGTCGATCCGTGCCACTTGCGTGGTCATGTCGGCACGCATACCCATGGTGCGGCCGGATAACTGATCGATCAGCTTGAACATGCGCAAATCGATATCCGGACCCGCTGCCGTCAAGGATTCCAGGTATTCCAGCAACGGCGGCATGACAAGTTCATAGCCGTAGAGCCGAAAATTATCCAGAATGGACCGGCGAAGCTCCTCGATCTTGCGTGCTTCAGAAGGCAAGACGTCGGCGATATTTTCAGGAAGAAGCCAATTAGGCATACGGAAGATGGACTGCGTCAAAAAAGGAATTGGACCGGCACGACAAGTATCGCAGATGGTTGCAGCGCTATTGTCATTGCATTGCCGCCACCTGAAATCGGGTACTGCGATCAAGCGTCCGCTGTCCCCGCTTCAGCAAAAAACGAAAATTGGCGCCATCACAGATGTGCACCAATTCGAATGCAAGGGGACGCGAATATTTCACAGTGCCTGAATTACTTCGCCTTCGCGCCGCTGACTGGCGGACTGCCTTTGAAATATCTGAAGAACTCGGAATTTGGATCAATAACCAGCATATCGTTACGATCCTTGAAGCTGGCGCGGTAAGCTTCAAGGCTGCGATAAAACTTGTAAAACTCCGGACTTTGACCGAAAGCCTGCGAATAAACCTGCGCCGCCTTGGCATCGCCATCGCCGCGAATGGTTTCCGCATCGCGGTAAGCCTCGGCAAGAATCACTGTGCGCTGCCTATCCGCATCCGCGCGAATTTTTTCCGATTCCGCAAAACCGGTTGACCGCAATTCATTCGCCACACGAGCACGCTCGGATTTCATCCGTTCATATACCGACGCATTGATCTGGTCCACGTAATCCACACGCTTCAAACGCACGTCGACGATGTCGACACCGATCTGCTTTGCTTCGTCGGATACTTTCTTGTTGACTGCGGCCATGACCGCACCACGCTCGCCCGAAATGACTTCGCGTACCGTACGCTTGGTGATTTCCTCATTCAGTGCCGCTTTTATTATTTGCGCCATCCGGTCCTGCATGCGGCGTTCATCTCCTCCGAAGCTGACAAAAAACAGTCTCGGCTCGGAGATTTTCCATTTCACGTAGGCGTCGACCAGAATGTTCTTTTTCTCCGCAGTGATGAAGCGATCCGCATCCGGCGTATCCAGAGTCAGAATGCGCTTGTCCATGAAAATCACGTTCTGGAACGGTGGCGGCAGCTTGAAATGCAGACCAGGTTCGCTGATCACCTTTTTCACTTCACCAAGCGCGAATACCACCGCATATTGGCGCTGATCGACCAGGAACAATGTTGACGACAGTATCAGCAGGCCAATCAACGCTGCAATCGAGTACGAAACAAGACGATTCATTATCTTGCCTCCCGCTCGCGTGAATCACGGCTTTCGCGCGTGCGAACGTCCCTCAGGCGTTGCGCATCCGAAGCTTGCGGAACATCAGCAGCCTGCGCCGCCGCGGCAGGCGGGTTCGATTGTGGGGCGCCCGCGTTGCCTGCCCCGGTTTGGGAAATCAGCTTGTCCAAAGGCAGATATAGCAAGTTGTTCCCGCTTTTCGTATCGATCATGACCTTGGTCGTGTTGGCAAAAATCTGTTGCATGGTTTCCAGATACAGGCGATCACGTGTGACTCCCGGCGCCTTTTGGTATTCGACCATCACTTGCTTGAACCGCGATGCCTCACCTTGCGCATTGGCGGTGATGCGTGAACGGTATCCTTCCGATTCTTGCATCAGGCGGGCAGCGGCGCCGCGTGCCTTCGGTATCACTTCGTTCGCATATGCCTGACCTTCATTTTTCTGACGTTCGCGATCCTGACCGGCCCTGACCGCATCGTCGAATGCCGCCTGTACCTGCTCGGGCGGCTGAACGCCCTGCATGGTGACCGCGCTGACCTGGGCTCCAGACTTATAACTATCGAGAATTTGCTGCATCAGTTGACTGGTGTCGAAAGCGACTTTCTCACGCCCTTCGTAAAGCACGAAATCCATTTTGCTTTTGCCGACCACTTCGCGAATAGAGGTCTCGGCGACTTGCTTGACCATCTCTTCCTGGCCGCGATTATTGAAGACCCAGTCAGCCGCGCTTTTCAACCGGTACTGTACGGCAAACTGGATATCGATGATATTTTCATCCTCTGTCAGCATCAGCGATTCTTTGGGCTGTTTGTTTCTGATGTTGCCCCGATAACCAACCTCGACGGTTCGAACCTGCGACACATTGACCGTCTCATGACTCTGTATCGGATAAGGCCAGCGCCAGTTAAAACCGGCAGGGGTTGATTGACTGTATTTTCCGAAGGTCATTACCACGCCGGTCTGACCTTCCTGAACGATAAAGAAACCGCTTACCAGCCACAGAAAAAGGATGACTACCGCAACCAGGCCCACGCCGATGCCGGCGCCTTTCATGTCGGGATTAAATCCGCCGCCGCCGGAGTCTCCACCGCCGCCGTTCTTATTGCCGAACAGCCGATTCAGGCGCTGATTAAAATCGCGCCACAGCTGATCGAGGTCGGGTGGGCCATCGTTTGGCTTCTTGCCGCCCTGGCCCTGACGTTGATCGTCGTTTTGAGAACCGCGGCCCCAGCGGGGATCGTTCAAAGAAAATTTCAATCCAAATTTTTTAATCAGGGAAGCAAGCATTCTATCGCGGTCCGGCTAAAGAGAAATAAGTTGGAATGCTAATTGGGGTTCGTAAAACAAATGCTGTCCGGCCCATCGGCCGGCATGCGATCAATAGCGCCAGTTGCCCGCGCTGCCGCATATTCCGCTATGGCCTGCCGAAGAAAATCCAAACCATCCCCAGCCTGAGCACTGATAAAAACCCGTCGAATTTTAGCATATTCGTCACGTTCAACGGCAGGATCTAGCCCGGCGGCATCAATCTTGTTCCAAATCAGAATCTGTGGAATATGATCGGCGCCGATTTCCTTGAGCACCATATTGACCTGCTCGATCTGTTCCATGCGTACCGGACTTGCCGCATCGACCACATGCAGCAGCAAATCCGCATGAATCGTTTCTTCCAGCGTTGCACGAAAAGCGGCGACCAACTGGTGCGGCAATTCGCGTATAAAGCCGACCGTATCCGAAATCACCGCATTTCCGGCCTCGCCGAGATAGATGCGGCGCGAGGTTGTGTCCAGCGTCGCAAACAACTGATCGGCCGCGTATGCCTGCGCCTTGGTCAGCGCATTGAATAACGTCGATTTACCCGCATTGGTATATCCGACCAGGGACACCGAAAAGGTATTGCTGCGCCCTCTGGCCCGTCTCTGCGTCGCCCGTTGCCGATGCAGTTTATCCAGCTTGGTCCGCAATGCCTTGACCCGGTCACCCAGCAAACGTCGATCCGTTTCAAGCTGCGTTTCGCCCGGTCCGCGCAAGCCGATACCGCCCTTTTGACGCTCAAGATGGGTCCATCCGCGGATCAATCGAGTTGCCAGATGCTGAAGCTGTGCAAGTTCAACCTGGATTTTCCCCTCGTGGCTTTTTGCGCGTTGAGCAAAAATGTCAAGTATGAGGCTGGTACGGTCGACTACGCGAACGTTCAGATGCCGTTCCAGGTTTCGCTGCTGTGCCGGGGACAATGCATGATTGAAAATTATGATGTCGGCTTGGTGCTCAACCGCCGCACGCGCAATTTCATCCGCTTTGCCGGAGCCGACGAAGAAGGCCGCATCAGGACTTGCACGCTTGCCCACAACAGTTGCAATTGGATCTGCTCCAGCCGACTTGGCGAGCAAGGAGAGTTCGGCAAGACTCGCATCAAAGTCACCCTTGCCGAAGTCGACGCCGACTAATGCCGCGCGCATATCAGGGTTTGACGCATCAGGTTAGCGGCCCATACGGCATTATTCGGCTTCCGAATCAAGATTCAGGCTGACGGCGCGAGCTGGCACAACGGTGGAAATGGCGTGTTTGTAAACCATCTGCGTTACTGTATTGCGCAGGAGAACCACATATTGATCGAATGATTCAATATGCCCTTGGAGTTTGATTCCGTTGACCAGATAGATCGAAACAGGAACATGCTCTTTGCGTAATGCGTTGAGGAAGGGGTCTTGTAACAATTGCCCTTTGTTGCTCATGGAAACTCCATTGTGTTGTTGTGATTAGGAGGTGGAGACATTTGGAATGTTTTCAAGTGTCTCGCGAAATTGTGCATGTCAAATGTAATTCATTTTGACGTTCATTGCCAAACGTGTGCGCTGAAACTATTTTTCGCCCTTGGAAAAAGGGTTTTTACTGGAGCGCAATTCGATACGTAATGGAGTGCCGACCAGCGAAAAAGTTTCGCGGAAGTGGCTTTCTAAATACCTCTTGTAGTTCGCGTCGATGGCATCCAGCGCATTGCCGTGAATCACAATGATCGGAGGGTTTTGACCGCCTTGGTGAGCATAACGCAGTTTAGGCCTGATCGAACCTTTACGCCGCGGCTGCTGATGTTCAACCGCCTCGATCAGGGCCCGGGTAAGTTTTGGTGTCGGCAAATTCGCCATTGCCGCCTCATATGCGGCATTGATCGATTTCATCAGCGGACCGATGCCGGTGGATTTGATTGCGGAAATAAAATGGAATTTCGCGAAGGATAGGAAACTGAGCTTGCGCTCGATATCCATTTTGATTTCATCGCGCCGATCACTGGTCAGGCCATCCCATTTATTGACGCCGACCACCAATGCGCGGCCTGTCTCAAGCACGAATCCGGCAATGTGCGCATCCTGTTCGGAGATATCCTGCTGCGCGTCCAGAAGCAGCAAAACAACGTTCGCTTCAGAAATCGATTGCAAGGTTTTTACGACCGAGAACTTTTCGATCGCTTCGAATACCTTGCCCCGCCGACGTATTCCTGCGGTATCGATCAAGGTATAGTGCTTGCCGTCGCGCTCAAACGGAATTTCGATGGAGTCGCGCGTGGTTCCGGGCATGTCGAATGCGATTACCCGTTCTTCGCCCAGAAGCGTATTCACGAGCGTTGATTTTCCGACATTCGGACGGCCGACGATTGCGATCTTGATGCCGCGCTCGGCTTTTTCGGACTCATCTTCTTGACTTGGCTTTTGCGCAAACGCGAGGTTCAGCGCCTCGTCCACCAAGTCCGTGACGCCGTCGCCGTGCGCTGCGGAAATGACATAAGGGTCGCCCAAGCCCAATTCATAAAAATCGGCCGCAACCGATGTATATTTCATGCCTTCGGATTTATTGACGACAAGCATTACGGAACGTCCGGATTTGCGCAGGAAATCGGTAATGGTTTTATCGTGCGGCGTCAGTCCCTGACGGCCATCGACAATAAAAATGACGATATCCGCTTCAACAACGGCCTGCTTCGTCTGCTTGGCCATTTCATGCATGATGCCTTCTTTTGCAACCGGCTCGAAACCGCCCGTATCGATCACCAGGAACGGACGCTCGCCAACCCTGCCTTCACCATAATGGCGATCACGCGTCAATCCGGGAAGATCGGCCACGAGCGCATCACGAGACCGGGTCAACCGATTGAACAGCGTGGATTTCCCGACGTTAGGTCGGCCTACAAGGGCAATAACCGGTTTCATCAATACGCTAGTCTGCCGCGAAGGCAGTTACTGTCCCCGCGTGTGTCTGAAAAATCAAATTCGGGCCGAATACCAGAGGAGCCGCAATAATCCGGCTGCCATCGGTGCCGGTTCGCGCAATGAAAGATCCATCCTCTCGGGACAGGAAATGAACATACCCTTGAGCATCGCCGATCGCCACTGCCCTGCCGAACGAAGCGGGCGCCGACAAACCGCGGTTTGCCAACTTGTTGTTGCTCCAAACGCTGGCGCCGGTATCGCGCGTGAACGCATTCACTACACTACGTTCGTCAGCGCCAAACACGAAACGTTCGTCTCCCGCCACACCTGCGACGCTGGAAAACTCCTTGGCCCAGCGTGTAGCGCCGGTAAGCGCATCAACGCAACCGATACGCCCCTGATAAGCCACTGCGCATACGTCTCTTCCCAGCACCACCGGTGCGCCTGATACATCCGTAACGCGCTCCAACTCCGTTGCTCCGCGCGGATCTCCTACGGCCACTTCCCAAATCGGACCGCCATTTGACAACGTGAGTGCCAACAATCTGCCGCCCGGCATCGCCACAAAAGCGGCCGAACCTGAAATCACAATTCCCGGCGCGGTACGCAAGGTCAACGGGGGCACGGTACGCTGCACGGTCCAGCGCCGCGCGCCGGATTCTGCGTCAAACGCGGCAATCCGGTTGTCAAGGCTGCGCACGATGACCAAACCCTGACCGACTGCAGGCGCTGACAACACTTCGCTTGAGGCTTGCGCCTTCCAGCGCAATTTACCCGCTCCGTCAAACGCCAGAACCTGCCCCTTCTCACCGACTACCGCGACAGTGTCTCCGTCGCTTCCAACACCTGCGGTCAAAGGAACGCCTGCATTGATACGCCACAAAGTGCGACCGGTAGCAGCTTCCATCCGGACGATCGAGCCGTCTGCGGCTGCCGCAAAGATGCTGTTGCTCGCGCCGGCAGGCGAAAAAACAAATGCGCCCGAACTTCCGATCGAAGTCGACCACGCGGTACGGACTGTCATGGTCGGTTTGAAATCCACCAATTCAGCAGGCGGATTGCGCGGCGCTTCCTTGCTGGCGAATGGATTAATTGAAGACAACGCAGAACATCCCGCCAATACGGCGAGCATGCCCAAGCTTGCGAGGTTGGTTGCAATGCGCATTTTTTTCCTTAGCTCTTTAAGCGGCCGGTTTGGCGGCCGCACCGCCGATCGCATCCAGTTTTAATTGAATGAGTTGACGTCCCGGATTTTTTTGGTCTGTTTTTTCGAGAGCCAGTTGATACGCCGCACGCGCCTCTTCGACCTTTCCCTGAGCTATCAGGATATCGCCCTTGCGATCGGCAACGTTGCTCGCAAACGCTGCGGGGAAATCTCCGGAAAGCAGCTTCAGGCCATCGTCATAGGCCTTCTCATCCAAAAGGATGCCTGCAAGGCGAATTTTGGCAACCGCCTTGTATTCATCGTCACGCCCATTGTCGATGACCCACTGCAGTTGAGCCTTGGCCGTTTTCAGGTCACCCGCATCAAATGCCGCCTTGGCTGCCGCCAAGCCGCTCATTTGCGCGTAAGCGGTTCTACCGAATTTGTCTTGCATGTCAGTTGCTGCACGCTGTACTTTGGCCTGGTCTTTTGCCGCAACAGCTTTTTGCAATTCTTCATGCAGTAGCGATGCCTGTATTGCCTGATTGCGCTGGTAATAATTCCAGCCGGTCCAACCCGCGTAGACGCTCAACGCGATGATGAGCAACCATGTCACCAGATTACCGTACTGATTCCACCAAGCCTTAAGCGTATCCAGCTGTTCTTGTTCGTCGTGATCGTATGCCATGATGATCTAATTTAGTGGTGATAATGAATATGTTCGGAATGATCGTGATCGTCATTCCCGACGATTTGATCAACCAGGTAATCGGGAATTTCGGCAAATACAACTGCAGCCTGATTATTCTCGCCTTCGAGCGACCGCATTGCCTTGACGGTTGCAGCTCCGCTTGCCATTTCATCCTCGCCGAGGATGACAGCATAGGCGGCCCCGCTGGCGTCCGCCTTCTTCATTTGGGACTTCCAGCCGCCGCCGCTACCGGCCGATGCGCAATGTAGCACAACATCGAGTCCCGCATCGCGCAATCTTTCCGCAATCACGGACGCTTGCATCTGTGCCGCGTCGCCCTGATGCACGAGATATACATCGCACTGATTGGGGGCGAATTGCTCTCCACTCGCCTTCATCAACTCCAGCAGTCGTTCGACGCCCATGGCAAATCCGCAAGCAGGCGTCGGTTTGCCGCCAAACATTTCCACCAATGGATCGTAGCGGCCGCCGCCGCATACCGTACCTTGCGATCCCAGTTGATCGGTAACCCACTCGAACACGGTACGGTTGTAATAATCCATGCCGCGCACCAGGCGCGGATTGATCGTGAACGGGATGTTGTTATGACGCAGGATCTTTTGCACGCCTTCAAAATGGCCTAGTGATTCATCCTCCAGATAATCGAGAAGCTTTGGTGCGCCATTCACCATTTCTTGCATGGCGGGATTTTTGGTATCCAGAATGCGCAGCGGATTCGAATGCAGACGCCGCTGGGCATCGCCGTCCAGCAGTTCCTTGTGTTGCTCGAAATAGGCCACCAGGTCGGCACGATGGCGACTGCGTTCGTCGGCATTGCCGATCGAGTTTAGTTCAAGCCTGATGTTATCCAGGCCGAGATCGTCCCATAGGCGCTGGCACAACATGATCAACTCGGCATCGATATCGGGGCCGGTGAATCCGATCGCTTCCGCGCCGATTTGGTGAAACTGACGATAGCGTCCCCGCTGCGGTCTTTCATGGCGAAACATCGGCCCCGCATACCACAGCCGCTTCGGCCCGTCGTAGGTAAGATTGTGCTCAAGCACCGCGCGCACGACGCCGGCGGTACTCTCCGGCCTCAAGGTCAACTGGTCACCGTTCATCGAATCGGTAAAGGAATACATTTCCTTTTCGACGATATCGGTAACTTGCCCCAAACCGCGGGCAAACACCGCGGTAGGTTCAACGATCGGCGTGCGAATCTGTTGGTATCCGTAGCTCTTCAAGACCGTTTGCACGGTGTTTTCGAATAACTCCCACAGCGGAGCATCGGCGGGCAGGATATCGTTCATCCCTTTCACGCCGGCGATTTTTTCTGATTTCTTGTTTTCTGACATTTTTTGACGGCTTAACTACAAATTGTTTGTGCCGCGATCACATGAGGGCAGCTTGTTTTCCATAGTGGCTTTTGACGTAATCAAGTACGATCGCCTGGAATTCTTCGGCAATGCGGTCCCCGCGCAACGTAATCGTTTTCTCTCCATCGACGAAGACCGGAGCCGCCGGAGACTCGCCGGTGCCAGGCAAGCTGATACCGATATTGGCATGCTTGGATTCACCCGGCCCATTTACAATGCAACCCATCACCGCGACATTCATGCTTTCGACGCCGGGATACTGGACTTTCCACACTGGCATCTGGTCGCGCAGGTAAGTTTGAATTCTGTCTGCGAGTTCCTGAAACACTGTCGACGTCGTGCGACCGCAACCCGGACACGCAATCACCATCGGCGCAAATTTGCGCAACCCCATGGTCTGCAGGATTTCCTGGGCGACAAGCACTTCCCGGGTGCGGTCCCCGCCGGGCTCAGGAGTAAGTGAAATGCGGATGGTATCTCCGATACCCTCCTGCAGCAACACCGATAGCGCCGCGGTGGATGCGACGATACCCTTGCTTCCCATGCCCGCTTCAGTCAAGCCGAGATGCAGCGGATAATCGCATCGGCGCGCCAGCTCGCGATACACCGCAATCAGGTCTTGAACTCCAGAAACCTTGCATGATAAAACAATCCGGTCACCGGCCAATCCGACCTCTTCCGCCCGCTGCGCATTTTCAATCGCAGACATGACCAGAGCCTCATACATTACCGCTTGCGCACTCCACGGGGTGCTGCGCTGCGCATTTTCATCCATGATGCGTGCCAGCAGCGTCTGGTCCAGGCTGCCCCAGTTGACGCCGATGCGCACCGGTTTATCATACTTGCAGGCCGCTTCAATCATTTGCACGAATTGCATATCGCGCTTGGCCCCCTGTCCTACATTGCCGGGGTTGATCCGGTATTTGGAAAGTGCCTTTGCACACTCGGGATAGTCATTCAACAGCTTGTGGCCGTTGTAATGAAAATCGCCAACCAGCGGCACATCGATACCCATTCGGTCCAACTGCTCGCGAATTGCAGGAACCGCGGCTGCGGCTTCCGGATTATTGACGGTAATTCGCACCAGCTCGGAACCAGCGACAGCCAACTCCTTTACCTGAATGGCAGTCGCAATTACATCCGCCGTATCGGTGTTGGTCATCGATTGCACGACCACCGGCGCTCCGCCGCCAACCGCAACTCGCCGTTTTCCGTAACTGATTGCCGAATGCCTGCTGTTGCGCCTTGCAAGCGGACCGGAAACGATTGGAAATTTCACTGATGACATGCCTTCTCCTACTTCAGGTTTAACCGGGCGACATTATTTTTCGCATCAGGTTTTAATACAATCGGCTTGCCGCGCAATGTCGCATCGACCCCGGTTGCATTGCCAATAATTACCGCTACCGGGCCGGTAATTTTGAATGATTCCGTTGTACCCGCCTTGAGAAGCACCGCAGCCAAGGTGCTGTTGTCGGACCGCGTGATTTCAATCCATGAGTCTTCGCGCAGTTTTAACGTCAGCAGATTTTTTGTGTCTCCATTGGCAATAGCCACAGGTGCAACGACAGTATTTTCGACTGCCACTGGCTGCATCGCGAATGCTGCGTCATTTACAGCGGTGTCATTGAAAGCGATATCGCTTTTTTTCACATTATCGCTTTCATCCGAACCCGACCGGATACCGGATGGATATTTTTCAGCAGCGGCATATGCTTCGTTCGTTGTGTCCGGCGCCTCTTTCGCCGCCGTCTCCACGGTACCGAACGCAGGCAGGACTCCCAGGTTATTAACTGTTCCAAATTGCATAAACGGCGGCAATATCGAATGCATACCGATTTGCTGCGTGATGAGTAGTCCTCCGACCAGCAAGAGAAGCAGCAACAAGACGGAAGCGGCTCGCGCCAGCAAGGAGCTTTTCCCCGATGGCGACAAACGGCTTTCCGCAAAACGTATGGCAGGTAATGCGCGCCGCAATGGCACCGCATCCTCGGCAGTTGTCGCTTCCTTTGCAACAATCTGCAATAAGGGAGTCGCATCAACCTTCAATAATTTGGCATAGGAGCGGATGAATCCGCGCGCACTTGCCATTCCAGGCAAGGCAGCATAGTTGTCGGATTCAATTGCCTGAATCTGGCGCGGAGCCAAATTCAGTTGACTTGCGACCTGCTCTATCGACCAGTTCAGTGCCTGGCGCCGCGCCGACAATTGTGCCCCGGGCGACAATTCATTGTGGATAATTTCTTCTTGCCGATGTTCTTTTTTTTCGTTGCCCGTCGACTTATTCTTAGCCGTATCACTCATCGAACGCCCCACGTAGATATGCTGCCAATTCCGGAGAGTTGGGGTGACGGCGGCGCAACTGAATCGCAAAACTATTTTCGCCTGGCCGGTTGTTGAGCTTGCGCTCGACTTTGATGGCCGTCCACAAGAGATCCGCGCTTACGGTATCCGCCTTGGTAGCACGGCTGACGTAAAAGCGCGCCTTCTGATAATCGCCAAGGGTGTAATGCAGTTTGGCCAGATTTGCGTTGGTGTCGAGATTCCCCGGCTCCTGGCGGAATGCCTCCGTCAAATACCCTTCGGCGGCAACAAAATCTTTTATTTTCATGCTGCATACGCCTGCATTATTCAGCGCCTTGGCCGGAGATTGATAGCTCCGGTTCCTGAGCGCCGCGTCGAAATAGGCAATCGACTGTTTTTCCTGTCCGTTCTTGCACAAGAACCAGCCATAGTTGTTGCTCAGATCGGGATTGTTCGGCGCCAGTTTCATCGCACGCTGAAAATTATCCTGGGCCAGAGCAGTTTCGCCTATTTCCATATAGATCAATCCGCGCACACTATATGCATCGGCATAATTGGGCTCTATTTGCAGCGCTTGCTTGATTTCATCAAGTGCGACATTAAACTGTCCTTGCTGAAAATATCCGATCGCCAGTTGCAACCGGGTTTCCGCCCGCCTTTGATTCTCGGATTGGTCGGAACTGGTTTTCAGTTCGCCTTGCCCGCCACCGGCCGGCTCGGTAGATGCGCATCCCGCGATCAAAAAAACAATCGCAACGACGCTCATGGCTGCTGATTTGAACCCAGTCATTCTCATGCAGAAACCTCCACAATTCGACCAAAATTCTTGCCGTACTTATTCTGATACTCCGTCATTTTTTGCATGCGCTCCTGCACCCGCGTCCGGTCCTGCACCTCGCCCGCCAACTGCCCGCAAGCCGCATCGATATCATCGCCGCGCGTTTTGCGGATAGTGGTCACTATCCCCGCATCAATCAATACCTGGGCGAATGCCTTGATCCTGATATTGCTGGAGCGCGTCAGTCCCGACTCGGGAAAAGGATTGAAGGGAATCAGATTGAACTTGCAGGGAACCGGATTCAGCTCATTTCTTACCAGCGATACCAATTCATGCGCATGCAGATCCGAATCATTCACCCCGTCCAGCATGCAATATTCGAACGTGACGAAATCCCGTGGCGCATAGTCGAGATAGCGTCGGCAGGCAGCCATCAGTTCACTAATCGGATATTTTTTATTCAATGGAATCAGGCCGTCGCGCAACTGATCGTTCGACGCATGCAGCGATACCGCCAGCGCCACCGGGCACTCCTGCGCCAGCCTGTCGATCATCGGCACCACGCCGCTGGTTGACAAGGTCACGCGCCGACGCGACAAGCCATAGGCATTGTCGTCGAGCATCAACTTCATCGCGGTCACGGTCGGTTCGAAATTCAGCAGTGGTTCGCCCATGCCCATCATGACGACATTGGTAATCTGTCGTTCGCCTTTGGGTCCGGGCTCCAGTCCCTTGCTTTTACGTATCGCGAATTCGGCCATCCATAGTTGCCCTATGATTTCACCGACCGATAAATTTCGGCTGAAACCTTGTTTTCCGGTCGAGCAAAAGCGGCAATTGACGGCACAACCTGCTTGCGTAGAAATACACAGCGTACCGCGATTTTCTTCGGGTATGAAAACAGTTTCGACGGCATTGCCCGCACCGACGTCAAGCAGCCATTTTCTGGTGCCATCGGTGGAAGTGTGATCGCTGATCACAGCGGGGGCGGAAATAACGGCGCGACCCGCCAGCTTGTCGCGTAGCGATTTGGCCAAATCCGTCATTGCATTGAAGTCGCTGGCTCCGAACTGATGAATCCAGCGCTGTAATTGCTTGGCGCGAAACGGCTTCTCACCCAACTCACCGCAATAAGCAATGAGTTGCGCGGGATCGAGGTCCAGCAGATTGGTGAGAGTCGTCATATATCCATTTCTTCCGCCGCTCACTCTTCAAGCAAAGACATCGCTTGGAATGAACGGACGCTGGATTAGCGTGAATAAACGTTCAGGGCCGGGAAAAAATATGCGATTTCCGTCGCGGCGGTTTCCGGGCTGTCCGAACCATGTACCGCGTTGGCATCAATCGAGTCGGCAAAATCGGCGCGAATCGTGCCTTTTTCTGCTTTTTTAGGATCGGTTGCACCCATCAGATCCCGATTCTTGGCGATCGCATTTTCGCCTTCCAATGCTTGCACCATCACCGGTCCGGAGATCATAAAACCGACCAGGTCGTTGAAAAAAGGACGCTCGCGGTGCACCGCGTAAAACCCCTCGGCTTCAGCGCGCGACAATTGCGTCATGCGCGAAGCGACGATTTTCAAGCCCGCGTTTTCGAAACGGGAATAGATTTGGCCGATCACGTTTTTCGCGACTGCGTCCGGTTTAATAATCGACAAGGTGCGTTCGATTGCCATCTGTAAAAACTCCAATAAAATGAAAGGGTTAAGACCATTGGTTAAGACTTCAACTAACCTTTAATTTTAACATGAAACACCCTGTATATGGGATGGCGAAAACACTTCGGTGCATGGCAGACTCTTATTTTCAGGGTTCGGACGGGGCTTTGGTCGTCCCCTCTGAGTCATATGCATGTTATTCTGCTGTCCAGCATAGTCTTAAAAACAATATTGGAGGACATATGAATCAGAAATTGCAACAAGCTTACGGTGCATCCGTTGACGTCGCTACGGTACGAAATCGCGTAATGCGCAACACCTATTGGTTGCTGGCGATATCAATGATTCCGACAATACTTGGCGCATGGCTGGGCGTGCAGTTTAAATTCACATTTTTTTCAGGCAGTCCATTTATGGGACTCATTGCATTTCTCGCAATTGCCTTCGGCTTCTTCTATGTCATTGAAAAAACCAAAAACTCGGGCTTGGGTGTCGTGCTGTTGCTAGGCTTTACTTTTTTCATGGGATTGATGCTGTCGCGCCTGATCGGCAATATTCTCGGATTTTCGAACGGCGCATCGCTGATCATGACCGCGTTTGGCGGAACGGCGGCGATTTTTGCAACGATGGCAACGGTCGCAACCGTGTCCAAGCGCGATTTTTCAGGACTGGGGAAATGGCTGTTCATGGGCATTCTGGTCATTATCGTTGCTGCCGTCGCCAACATTTATTTGCAGTTGCCGGCGCTTCAATTGACCATATCGGTTGTAGCCATCGGAATTTTTTCCGCGTTCATACTCTATGACGTGCAGCGCATCATCAATGGCGGCGAAACCAACTATATTACGGCCACGCTTGGTATTTACCTGAGTGTCTATAATATCTTTGCCCACCTGCTGTCGTTACTCGGAATTTTCGGCGGCGAACGCGACTAGCTCTACTCGAACTAATAAAAAGCCGACTTTCGAGTCGGCTTTTTATTGGATGAATATTGCGTTTTAAAGATTAAGCATCGCGCTCGAATACGGCAATCGACTCAACGTGGGCAGTATGCGGAAACATGTTGATCACTCCAGCCTTCGTCAACCGGTAACCTGACGAGTGCACCAATAGCGCTGCATCGCGCGCCAGAGTCGCGGGATTGCAGGAAACATATACGATACGACTCGGCAGCATCTCCGGCCGCACGGCATTCAGATCAGCCATTGCCTGGCATACCGCCATCGCGCCTTCCCGCGGCGGATCGATCAGCATCCGATCGAATTTTCCCAATTCAAGCAAATCATCCGCCGTCACTTCAAACAGATTTCGGCAATAAAATGCTGCCTTGCTTTCCAGTCCGTTCTCTCTTGCATTCTGCAAGGCCCGATCCGTCAGCGTAGTGCTGCCTTCGATACCGACCACCTGGCGCACCTGTGTCGCGATTGGCAAGGTGAAATTTCCAATGCCGCAAAAAAGATCGGCCACACGCTCATCCGGTCGCGCATCCAGAAGACGCAGCGCCCGCATAACCATGATCCGATTGATCTGGTGATTCACCTGGGTAAAGTCGGTCGGCTTGAAGGGCATCGAGATGCCGAATTCGGGCAATTCGTATTCCAATCTCGTATCCGCGGGATAGAACGGAAATGCTGTGTCCAGCCCTTTGGACTGCAGCCACCACTGCACCCGATACGCATCCGCGAACGCCTTCAGCTTCACCTCGTCGTCCGCGACAAGCGGCGCCATGATTCGGAGCACCAGCACCGTAACCGGCCCGGTTTTACTCTGGCCGATTGCAAGCTCGATTTGCGGAATCTCGTCGATAATCGATAGCGATGCGATCAGATGACGCAGCGGAATCAGCATGGCAGAGACATGGGGTGGAAGTATTTCGCATGACTTCATGTCGGCGATGAACGAGGATTTTCGTTCGTGAAAACCGATCAGCACCCCACCTTTTTTCGGTACGTTGCGCACCGAGAGGCGTGCTCTATATCGGTAACCCCAGTCCGGCCCATATATTGGCCTGAGCATAAGCCCGGGTTTCACTTTTCCGATGTGGTACAGGTTATCTTCGAGCACGCGCTGCTTGGTCGCGACTTGCGCGGACGATTCCAGGTGCTGCATTGCACAGCCGCCGCAAATGCCGAAGTGGATGCATTTCGGCTTTACCCGCAACGCCGATTCCCGGTGAACTTCAATCAGCGTGGCTGCTTCCCATTTTGCCTTTCGGCGGAAGGATTGAAAGCTAACCAGTTCACCCGGAAGCGCGCCCTCGACGAAGATAACCTTGCCGGAACTGCCGTCCTCATTTTTGAGGTGACCGACGCCACGGGCCTCCATGTCAAGGGATTCGATATCGATGATATTGTGTGGCATAGGAAAAATCAGACTGCCGGTCTTGCATTCAAACCGGCATCAAGTGCAAATCAAAAAGGAGACAACGTGTTGATGATCGGGGTTACGGCCACGCTGCCAGATATTCTTTCCAATGAGGCCCGCTCATCTCGGCAAGACTAGAGCGGATCATCGAAATTTCGGCATCGTAAGAAGATTGTGTCATTTCACCGCGCATCAACTGGAATCTGCAATACACCAGATAAGTATTGACGACATCCGTCTCGCAGTAATTCCGGATATCCTGCAGCCGCCCTTCCTGAAACAGATTCCACACCTGCGACCCGTCGACGCCCAGCTTGCCTGGAAAGCCGCATAATTTTGCAAGATCGTCGAGCGGTGCGTTCGCGCGCCCGGTATAAAGTGCCAGCACGTCCATCAGATCCAGATGCCGGGTATGGTAACGACTTAAATAATTGTTCCATTTGAAGTCGCGATCCTCATTGCCCATTTCCCAATAGCGCGAAGCCGCGACACCGTGCACAAGCGCTCGATAATGCAATACCGGCAAGTCGAATCCGCCGCCGTTCCACGAAACCAGCTGCGGCGTATACTTGTCGATAACGCGAAAAAAATCATGTACCAGCTTTTGTTCCGGATCGTCCGGCCCGCCAATGGAACGAACGCGAAATCCTTCATCGTCCCGAAATACGCACGAAATCGCAGCGATCCGATGCAGGTGATGCGGCAGGAAATCGGAACCGGTCTTTTCTCGACGCGCGGCAAATGCGGTTGCCGCGACATCGCCATCGGTCAGCGTAACAAGATGGCCGTTCAGTGCGCGCAAACCCTGGACATCGGGAATCGTTTCGATGTCGAACACCAGAATCGGAATCATAACAACGCGTCCCTGCCTACACCGCGTGCAGCCAATGCGCGCTTGAGTTTCACTAGTGCTTCCTGCTGGATTTGCCGTACCCGCTCGCGGGTGACGCCCATTTCCGATGCCAGTTCTTCGAGCGTCGCGGGATCGTCATTGTCCAGTCCGAACCGGCGAACAATCACGATTCGCTGCTTGTCTGGCATCTTGGCCAGCCAGTCGCGCACCAGCACGGTAATTTCATGATGTTCGGCGCGTGAATCGGGGCCATCCTCACTATCGCCGGGCAACATATCCATCAAACTTGCCTGCGGATCATTGTCGAGTGGTGCGTCAAGCGATGTGGCGTGTTCGGACAACGCAAGAATATCCTGCACATCTTCCACCGGCCGCCCAACCAGATAGGCGATATCCTCGGCAGTTGCATCCTTGCCATCGTGATGCTGCGCCTCGAGATGATATTTTGCACGCAGGATCTGATTCAATTCGCGCACCATGTGTACCGGCAGGCGCACCGTACGCGCCTGATTCATGATTGCTCTTTCGATGCTTTGGCGAATCCACCAGGTTGCATAGGTTGAAAAACGGAATCCACGTTCTGGTTCGAACTTGTCAATTGCGCGCATCAGGCCCAAATTGCCTTCTTCAATCAAATCCAGCAGCGCCACGCTGCGATTGATATAGTGCTTTGCAATCGACACCACGAGCCGCAAATTGTGCTCGATCATTTTCTGGCGCGAATTGAAATCCCCTTGCTTTGCCCGCGTTGCAAAATGCACTTCTTCCGACACGGACAACAAGGGCCGCAAACCGATCTGATTCAGGTAATGTTGCGTGGTATCAGTGGATAGTTCCGCTGCCAATACCGTTTTCAATTCATCGACGTTGTCGATCGAAATTGTGACACCGGTTTCTTTTCCTTCGCGCCCCTCCGCCAACTCAGCATCCGTATCGCTATCGGCATGAAGCGGCGAGTCGGATAAATTATCCGATACTGCATCATCATCCTGATCGTCGTTGGGGTTTTGCGTCATTTAGCTTAGCGGCCAGGAAGGAACTTAGTTGGATCGACTGGCTTTCCTTGCTGGCGGATTTCAAAGTGAAGCTTGACCGTATCCGCATCGGAATTGCCCATTTCAGCAATTTTTTGGCCTTTGTTAACGGTTTGACCCTCCTTTACAAGGATGGTTTTGGTATGTGCGTAAGCCGACAAAAAATTGCTTGTATGTTTCACGATCACCAGATTGCCATACCCCCGGACACTGCTTGCGTAAAGCACGGTGCCGGATCCTGCTGCAACAATTGGCTGGCCCAGCTTTCCTGCAATGCTGATACCCTTTTTCCCACCATCGAAGCTACCTGTCAACTTTCCATCAGTCGGCCATATCCAGGCGATGCCTTCATCGTCCCCGCTCTGGGTCGCAGCGGTGTCGACGGGCGGTTCAGCCGGCTTGGCGGTTGCCGAAACAGATGCGTCAGGCTTTTGCAATTCCGCCAATGCAGTTTCAGAATATGGCCGTTTATCGCCGCGCGGCCCGGTCTTGTTGCTTGCCGCGCTGCTTGCCGGTGCCACAGGTGCTGTAAGCGGCCTGACTTCGACTCCGGACGTACTGGCTACGGTGCCCGTCTGAGGGCCATTTGCGCTTGATCCCGCATCAGGAGGAGAAACGCGCAAGATTTGATCAATCTTGATGTCGTTGGCGCTCGCAAGATTATTCCATGCGACAAGATCCTGGTAATGTTGATTGAACTCAAGCGCAATTCGGTAAAGGGTATCGCCCTTTTTTACAACATAATAATTCCGCGCCTCGACCTGCCTGGGTTTTCCTGCGTCCAGCGCCCTCGTTGCGGGTGTGCGCTCGACAATCGGCGCGGCATGGCGCGTCGTATTACATGCCGTAAGTGCACCAATCAATAATCCCAAAAATCCAATTCGTATATTTCTCATTCTCATCATGTTCGTTGTTTGCATTACAACATTACGTCATCCTACGGTACCGGGACGCAATGGCACGAAATGGCAATCTTCAAGCGTCGAGGCAGACCACTCGTATTTGCCGACACGTTCAATAAGTTGCAGTATTTGATGGCGTCCGCCCACGGGCGCTACTAAACGGCCACCGATGGTCAACTGATCCAGCAAGGCCTGAGGAACTTCGAGTCCGGCAGCGGCCAGAATAATGCCGTCAAAAGGCGCCACTTTTGAAAAACCAAGCATACCATCTCCATAATGCAGACGGATATTGGGAATGCGCAATGGGCGCAGATTAGCTTTGGCCAGTTCATGCAATGGCTTGATGCGTTCGATCGAATACACTTCCTTCGCGAGCAATGACAAGACCGCGGCCTGATAACCACAGCCGGTGCCGATTTCCAGGACATTGTTCAGTACGCCACCCTGTTTGTTGTGGCGCATGACTTCGATCATCCGGGCGACGATATAGGGCTGAGAAATTGTCTGATGATGGCCGATCGGCAATGATGCGTCGATGTAGGCTTGGCTGGCCAATGCCGGCTCCAGGAAAAAATGGCGCGGTATCGCCTCCATCGCCGCCAATACTTTGGTGTCTTTGACGCCCTGTTTTGCAATACGCGCCACCATTGCCTTGCGCACCGCCTCCGACACCATCGGCATAGCCCTATCAGAGTCCGATGAACCATGAACAGGCCGGACCACGGGAATGATCCGCGACGGTGATTGCGGCAGCGCGCGAGCGCCGTATTGCGCGGCATTTTGAGTCGCGGTTTGCGGCGTAGCGGTTTTTTGCACAGCGACCGTCTTCGCCTGCACAGTTCGCGAAGCCTTGTTGCCTAATGAGGCCAGGGACAGCGGAAACTGCCTGGTCTTGCCGCTCATAGCAAGCCTTTTTTGAGTGCATCCAGCTGGGCGCTATGGGTCAAATCGATCTGCAATGGCGTAATCGACACCCACCCTTCCGCAGTCGCGTGGAAGTCGGTACCCTCGCCGGCATCTTTTGCTGCGCCTGACGGACCGATCCAGAAAATTTCACGACCATGAGGATCGACGCTTTTGATCACGCCCTCGGACTCGTGCCGTTTACCGAGCCTGGTTGCCGCAACGCCTTTGATTTCTTGATACGGCAAATTGGGAATGTTCACATTCAGCAAATATGGCCTTCGAAGGGAATCAAACCGCCGCTGCACAACGTCCCTTGCGATTTTTGCGGCGGAATCGAGATGCTCCCAGCCCTTTTCCACTTGTGAAAACGCAATCGCCGGAATGCCGAATAAAAAACCTTCGGTAGCAGCCGCAACCGTTCCGGAATACAGCGTGTCATCTCCCATGTTTTGGCCTTGGTTGATCCCCGACACGATCAAGTCCGGTTTGAACGACAAAACGCCGGTCAAGGCGATGTGCACGCAATCCGTCGGCGTACCATTGACAAAATAAAATCCGTTGTCGGCACGATAGACCGACAAAGGCCGATCCAGCGAAAGAGAGTTGGAAGAGCCTGACCGATTGCTGTCCGGTGCCACGACCGTAATATCGGCGATGGGAGCCAGCGCATCGGCCAGAGCGAGGATTCCTGGCGCAAGATAGCCATCGTCGTTACTGATCAATATTTTCATATGAAGATTTTACCTGAAGCAACATCACAGCCTGATGAACAAATTGCTAAATTGCGGCATAATCACAAAATCTAACGACCGTTCTTTTTTTAAGACATATACAGGAGACTACATGAAAGCCATCGTCTGCAAAGCTTGGGGATTACCCGAAACATTGGTTGTGGAAGATCTGCCCGATGTCACGGCAGGTCCCGGCCAAGTGGCCATCGATATCAAAGCGGCGGGGGTGAACTTTCCGGACGTACTGATCATTCAAAACAAGTATCAAGTCAAACCCGCTCTTCCTTTTACGCCAGGCAGCGAACTGGCAGGCGTGGTGCGTGCCGTCGGTGAAGGCGTCACGCAAGTCAAACCCGGCGATCAGGTCATTGCGTTCGCCGGGCAAGGCGCGTTCGCGCAGCAGATCGTCGTGCCGGTTCAGGCTGTCATGCCTATGCCGCCCGGCATGGATTTCGATATTGCCGCCGCGATCACCCTTACCTACGGTACCTCGCATCATGCCGTCGTCGATCGTGCGCAATTGAAAGCCGGCGAAACCATGCTGGTTCTGGGCGCCGCCGGCGGTGTCGGACTGGCCGCAATCGAAATCGGCAAAGCGCTGGGCGCGCGCGTAATCGCAGCCGCATCGTCGGATGAAAAACTTGAAGTATGCAAAGCGCATGGCGCAGATGCGGTCATCAACTACACTACCGAAGATCTGCGCGAAGCAATCAAGGCAGCCACGGATGGCAAAGGCCCGGACGTCATTTACGACCCAGTCGGCGGCGTGTATGCCGAGCCTGCCTTTCGCTCCATCGCCTGGCGCGGCCGTTATCTGGTAATCGGCTTTGCCAATGGAGAGATTCCGAAATTACCGTTGAACCTGACCTTGCTGAAAGGCGCTTCCCTGGTCGGCGTATTCTGGGGCGAATTCGCCAGACGCGAGCCAAAAGCCAATGCAGCCGCGATGCGCGAACTGATGGGCTGGCTGGCCGACGGAACGATCAAGCCGCATATCTCCGGACGCTATGCATTGGCGGATACGCCGCAGGCGCTGAACGACATGGCAGCGCGCAAGGTCACGGGAAAGATCGTGATTCAGCCACAGAAATAATCGGCTGTTGCACCACACTCCCATGCAGTTTCTTTGAAAATCTGCATGGGATTCGTCAGCTTGGACTGTTCGCGAAAAACTCCCGCACAATATTGAGGTCGCGCGTCCGCTTGAAGGGCGGCAGGCTTTGCCAGATCCGTTTTCCATACCCTTTGGAAATCAACCGCGGATCGCAAATCATCAACACGCCGCGATCGGTTTCGTCCCGGATCAGACGCCCCGCGCCTTGCTTCAGGTTGATGATCGCTTCCGGCAACTGATGATGCATGAAACCGTTCAAGCCTTGCTTTTCCATCACTGAAATCCGCGCGGCCAGTACCGGGTCATCCGGCGGCGAGAACGGCAGTTTGTCGATAATGACAACCGACAGCGCTTCGCCCCGCACGTCCACACCTTCCCAAAAGCTTTGACTGCCGATCAACACGGCATTTCCCGCGGCGCGAAAACGCTCAAGCAACTCGGTGCGGCCTGCTTCACCCTGGACAAAGAGTGGATAAGACAGCTTGCGTTTTTCGAACTCTTCCCGCAACCGCTCCGCAGCACGGTTGACCGCACGCAGCGTGGTGCACAGCAGGAATGTGCGTCCCTGTGCCGCTTCGATTACCGGCAACGCCGCATCAATGACCGCATCGGTGTAATCGAGCGAGTTCGGCTGCGGTAGGTTTTCCGGCACATACAGCAAGCCTTGCCGGTCATACTCGAAGGGACTCGGCCAGGATCGGGCGGATTCGTCCTGCAATCCCATCTGAGATGTGTAATGACTGAAATCGTTTTTTACAGCCAGCGTGGCAGAGGTAAAAATCCACGCGCGCGGCGATCCTTCGCGCTGCTTGCTGAAAATCGGCGCAATCGATAACGGTGTCCGATGCAACTGCAAAGACGAAGAAAAAGCTTCCACCCAAAGCACATGTTCCGCATCGCCCTTGCCATCTTGTTTGTCGCTTTTTGAATTCCAGGATTCAAGCCTTCCGGAAATCTCAACCGCGCGCGCCCGGCATTGTTCAATCGTTTCGGCACGTTCGGCTTGGCCCGCCAATACCGCGACCATTCCTTTCAGTTCTACCTTCAGTGTTTCGAAGGCCGGGAAAAATGTACTGGACGGCGCTATTTGATTGACGGCAAGCCGCACTATATCTTGCGGAAAAGTCAGCCGCAGATCGCGCGCGGCACGCTCGACCGGCGTGACTGCTTTTGCCCAATCCGCGCCATCGCGGGCATGCGACAAACCTTCCGCCAGGACGTCGCGGCACAACTCCAGCAACTGCGAGGTCGATACCGTATCGCCAAAAAACAGCGTGGCCGTATCGGGTAATTGATGCGCCTCGTCGAAAATAACCGTATTCGCGGACGGAAGCAGTTCAGCCACTCCAGTGTCCTTCAGCGCCACATCGGCAAAGAACAGATGATGGTTGACCACAACCACATCGGCTTGCTGCGCTTCCTTGCGCGCTTTCATCACGAAGCAATCCTGGTAGAACTGGCATTCCGCGCCCATGCAAGTATCCCGGGTCGAGGTCACCAGGTTCCAGATGAGCGCTGTCTCGGGGACTTTCGACAGTTCGGCTTTGTCGCCGCTTGCGGTGGTTTTCATGAACCGTGAAATCTCGCGCAAGTGCCCTACGTCATCGCGCGAGGTAAGCCGTCCATTTTGCAATGTCCGCTCGAGATGGAAATGACAGACATAGTTGGCACGCCCTTTCAGCAGCGCCACCGACACCGGTACGTTGAGCGCCTTGCGTACCGTAGGAATGTCCCGCAGGAACAATTGATCCTGCAGATTCTTTGTCCCGGTCGATACGATAACCTTGCCGCCCCATAAAAGCGCCGGCACCAGATAGGCAAAAGTCTTCCCGGTACCGGTACCCGCTTCCGCGATCAGAGTCTTCTGGTCAGATATGGCCTGCGCAATTGCTTTTGCCATTTCAGTCTGCGACTGGCGCGGCCGATATCCGCCAACCGCATGCCCAAGCGCGCCCGCTTCGCCGAAAATCCGGTCGATCTGGGTGTCCTGCGCGCTTGGCGCAATCACATCGGGTAAGTCCTGATTTAATATGGCTGACAATTTAAATGACGCTTGCGTGCGTATTGAGGTGGTCTGTTTTCGCTTGGCGAGATAACGACAACATGATTTTCAACAGCGGTTCAATTTGACAGTGCCTGGACCGCTTGATCATGTCGAAAACATTTAAGCGGGAATATCGGGAATTAGTTGCATCTTCAGCAACGTAATATGATCTTTCAACTGCAACTTGCGCTTTTTTAAACGTCGCAATTGCAGTTCTTCGGGCCTCGTATCGTGGGCCAACAATTCGATTATGGCATCCAGGTCGCGATGTTCGATCTCCAGTTCGATAATCCTGCGCCGTATATCGTCAGGTGGGCTCATAGTCACTTTGTAGCATATAGGAAACAAATTATTTCAATGATTAAAAAATAGGGCTGCGCATGCAATAATTTACGCTCAATCATTCTTTGCCAACATGCAGTTTAATCTACCCTGACGTATGAGCCAATACAAGATCGAAGCGGCGACAGGCCAGCACATCGGCGATCGCAAAGAACAGCAAGACAGAACTGCCTTGTTTGCCGCGCCCAAGGCGCCCGGTTATATGATGGCGGTGCTGGCGGACGGCATGGGCGGGCTGACCGGTGGCGCGCTCGCCGCCGAGCAAGTAATACGCACCGCCAAACAGAATTTCGAGCACTTTTCTCCGCTCACGGACGATATTGAGACCATGTTGAATACGATTGGGCAAGAGGCTCATACCGTGATCAACCTGAGCGGCATTTCTTCCGAAAAACAGCCGCACAGCACGATGGTCATGCTGGTAATAACGCCGGAAAAAAGTGCGATCTGGGCGCATGTTGGGGATTCGCGCCTGTATCGTTTTAACGGACCAAATTTTGTCGAACACACAATAGACCATTCCTATGTTGAAAAAATGGTCAGCGAAGGAAAGCTCGCGCGTGAAGACGCAAAGGATCACCGCTTATCCAACCTGCTGGTCAATGTGCTCGGCACCAGCACCAGCCACCCATTCGTGACGATTAAACGATATGACGGATTGAAGGCGGGCGATGCGTTTTTGCTGTGCTCGGACGGACTTTGGCATTATTTCAGCGAAGCGGAGCTTGGCGCCGCGGTTGCCATGGGCTCTCCTCGCGAAGCGTCGGAAATGCTTGTGAAAAAAACCCGCGAACGTTCGGCTGGAACCAACGCCGACAACTGCACCCTTGCAATCGTAAAATTGGTTGCGCCGCCCAAGGAAGTCAAAGACTATAAAGCCGAGAAGATGCGGCGCGCGGTTTAATCAGGCGCGGCGGTACTAGCTTTCGCACTGCGCTTGCGTTCCTTCTCCGCCTTCTTTTCCGCAACTTCACGTTGGCGTTGCTCGGCCTCGCGTGCCTTCCTTTCAAATGCGGCAACGTTTTCGGCGCGCTTTTGCGTATCCGCGGCTTCCCTCTCCTTCAATTTCTCGAGCTTTGCATTGTGCTGTGCGGCTCGGTCCGGGGTTGCGGTTCCCCGGCTGGCGGGTTTCGGCCCGTCAGATCGGATTGGAGATTGTTCCCCACTTGCCTGATTTTCCTTTACGGCAGCTTCACCGTCTTTGGGGCCTTTCGCCTCTTTGGGCGGCTTTATGATTGGAGCTGCCTTCGGCACCTTTTCTGCCAAAGCCTTGTCGCGCTCCTCGACTCGCGCACGGCGTTTGAATGCATTCGCCTCGACTTCAACTTGCTGGATCTGCGCCAAGGCGTGACGCCGCCTCTCTTTTGCTGCATCCACGCACGATGTGACGAAAAATTTTGGATAGCAGGCGCGCTCTTCGTTGGTATATTCCGCCTCAACACGGGCGCGCTCTTGTTGAACATCGGTCAGCGCCCGATCGGCGTGCTCGACAGATCGAATTGATCCGGGAGGGTATCGCTCAACGATACCGGCCGAGGTTGAATCGGAAAAACTCTGTTCATGCACGGCGCCGCCTTGCGCAGCGGCCGGTTGCGCAAACGAGAGCGTGAGAACGGCTGCCATCAGGGATGTATTCAGAAAGGTTGGCATATTCGGGATAAATCCAGCTTTGGTTTTCACGTAATCAAACTCGCTTGTTTCAGGTGTCGATCAGGCAATCGTTTCCATAACGCAGCGCCGATCGGCTTGC
This sequence comes from Burkholderiales bacterium RIFCSPLOWO2_02_FULL_57_36, assembly GCA_001770855.1. Classification (GTDB taxonomy): domain Bacteria; phylum Pseudomonadota; class Gammaproteobacteria; order Burkholderiales; family Burkholderiaceae_D; genus MESE01. The sequence continues at coordinate 81,436 of MESE01000094.1, read as the reverse complement.
ATATATTCGCTTGACTGCATTTCGATGATTCGAGAGACCGTACGATGGAATTCATTTGCCAGCATACCTTGCATATATAACTCTTCAGGCTCGACTTCGGCTGACATCAGCAACTTCACTTTGTGATCGTACAGCACGTCTATCAGCCAGGTAAAGCGGCGCGCTTCCGACGACATTGCGGCCGACATGCACGGCACTCCGGACAGTATGACCGTGTGGAACCGGCTTGCGATTTCCAGATAGTCGTTTTGGGAGCGCGGACCGCCGCACAATGTCGCGAAATCAAACCAGATAACGCCGCCTGCTCGGCGCAAACACCTGATTTCGCGTGCTTCGATCCTAATACGCGGTTCTTCGTCGACGGTCTCCGCAACCGCGGCAAACGCATGACGCAACGCACGATCCGCGTCGGCGCCCAACGGCGTATGGTAAGCCGTGACCTGCTCCATCGCTCTTCTTCGGTAGTCTATGCCTGCATCGACATTCAACACATCCAGCTTATCCTTCAGCAATGCGATGGTAGGCAACATCCGGTCCCGGTGCAATCCATCCGGATACAGCAAATCCGGCGCATAGTTCGAGGTCATTACGAATGACACACCATTATTGAACAACGCCCGCAGCAAATTATAAAGAATCATTGCATCCGCAATATCGGACACATGAAATTCATCAAAACAAATCAACCGATACTTCTTTGCGATACGGCGGGCAACTTCATCCAGCGGATCGGCCACGCCTTTCAAGTCGTCCAGCTGGCGGTGTACGCCGCGCATGAATTCATGGAAATGCAGTCGGGTCTTGCGCACGACCGGTACGACCAGATAAAAACTATCCATGAGAAAAGATTTCCCCCGGCCGACACCACCCCACAGGTAAATGCCGCGTGGAACTTCAGGGCGGCTGATCAAGCGCTTGAAAGTGGTCGCACGTTTCGACTTGAATCCGACCCAGTCGTCGTATGCACGTTGCAACCGATCAACAGCAAGCTTCTGTGCATTGTCGTCAGTGAAACCCCGCTCTGAAAGCACGTGCTCGTAGTACTCGCGGACAGTCATTTTGTTCAAGCTGATTCCACCCTTGCTGTCTTCATTTTGCGGCCATTGTCAGAACCGGCGCAAAAATAGGCGAGTCTTTGCTCGCCCATAATGATTGCCTTTACTTAAGGCATTTAATTTTAAAACGGGAAATATTCCGAGACTTTGTCGCTAGGGCTATGAATCACCGATTAAAATTATTGAGGGTTCATGTCCACCGTGATCTTGGTCGGATATCCGCCTCCACCAAAACCGATCGGAAATCCCAGACCGATACCTACGCCGACACGCCCCCCGCTAGCGGCTCCGATCCCGATATTTGAATTCACGGGACTGGACGGCCGATAAACCACCTCGGAAGTCCGAAATCCGCTCTTGTTGCATACGACGCGCAAATCGCCGCTCGGACTGCCGACCGGCACTGTAGCCGGCGTGATCACGTCCCAGTTGCCGGCGCCGCTGCGGACGCTGCAGTTTGCGCCTGGCAACGGCTGGCCATTGTTTGCCGTTTCGATTGACACCGTGCCATTGCCCGATCCAGTCGTCGCACATGCCGCAAGCGCGAATGAAAGTAAAAGGATCGGGTAACGCATCGCATGCTCCTCAAAAATTAAGCGATCGCTTGTCAACCGCCAATGCCGCTTCCTTGGTTGCTTCCGACAACGACGGATGAGCATGACAGATGCGAGCGATATCCTCCGACGAAGCGCGAAATTCCATTGCGACGACCGCCTCGGAAATCAATTCCGATGCCATCGGCCCGACGATATGTACGCCAAGAATTTCATCGCTTTTTGCGTCAGCCAGGAATTTCACCATGCCGGACGTATCGCCAAGGGCACGCGCCCGACCGTTTGCCATGAATGGAAACGTACCCGCGCGATACGCCACGCCATCTGCCTTCAATTGCTGCTCGGTCTTGCCGACCCAGGCGATCTCGGGCGATGTATATATGACCCAGGGAATTGTATTGAAGTTCACGTGACCGTGTTGGCCTGCAATACGTTCGGCGACGGCAACGCCCTCTTCTTCGGCTTTGTGCGCAAGCATGGGTCCGCGCACCACATCGCCGACCGCCCATACATTCGGCAGGTTGGTTTTGCAGTCGCCGTCGACGCCAACAAAACCCCGCTCATCCAGTTTGAGACCGACACTTTCGACATTCAATCCGGTGGTATTCGGAACCCGGCCGATCGATACGACCAACTTGTCAAACACCGCCTTTTGCGCAATTCCCTTGCTGTCGACGTACTCGACCGTAACCTCTTTTTTATTTGGCGTGATCGCGCCTATCTTGACGCCGAGCTGGATAGCCAATCCCTGTTTCACAAACAGCTTGTGCGCTTCTTTCGCGATTTGCTCGTCCACCGCCCCCAGAAACGCCGGCAATGCTTCCAGCACAGTTACCTCCGCACCGAGGCGGCGCCAGACGCTTCCCATTTCCAATCCGATGACACCGGCGCCGATGACACCGAGTCTTTTCGGAACCGGAGAGATTGCCAGCGCACCGGTATTGGACAGGATCATTTTTTCATCGAATGCCGTTCCCGGCAACTCGCGCGGACTGGAGCCGGTCGCGACGATGATATGTTTTCCGACGATCGTTTCTTCAGCGGTACCGGTTACCCTGATCTCATAACCGTTGGCGTCGCCCTTGGCGAACGCGCCGCGGCCATGAAAGAACGTGATCTTATTTTTTTTGAAGAGATACAGAATGCCGTCATTGTTTTGCTTGACGACCGCATCCTTGCGCGCCAGCATCTGTGGCAGGTTCAAGCTCAACCCCTTGACCTCGATCCCATGCTCGGCAAAGCCGTGACCGGCATGCTCGTAGTTCTCAGACGATTGCAGCAGTGCTTTGGACGGAATGCACCCCACGTTGGTACATGTACCGCCAGGCGCCGGACCTCCTTTTTCATTTTTCCAGTCATCGATGCATGCGGTGGAAAAACCCAGTTGCGCGGCGCGAATCGCCGCAATATATCCGCCAGGCCCGCCACCAATCACGACAACATCAAAACTTTTCGACATTTTTTATTCTTTCTCTTTAAACCAGCAGGCACCGGCATGCACGAAATCACTCGATGCACCGGTGCCTTTTGTTTTTCAGGTTACAGATCCAACAACAGGCGGGCCGGATCTTCCAGCGCTTCTTTCATCGCAACCAGGCCGAGAACCGCTTCGCGTCCATCAATGATGCGATGATCGTAGGACATCGCAAGATAATTCATGGGACGAATCACGATCTGTCCGTTTTCCACGACCGCGCGGTCTTTGGTCGCATGCACGCCAAGAATCGCCGCCTGCGGCGGATTGATGATCGGGGTGGACAACATGGAGCCGAATATACCGCCGTTGGAAATCGAGAAAGTACCGCCGGTCAGATCATCCAGCGTGAGCTTGCCTTCCTTGGCCTTTGCGCCGAACTCGCCGATTTTCTTTTCGATGTCGGCAATCGACAGTTGGTCGGCATTGCGCAGGATCGGCACCACCAGACCGCGCGGCGATCCGACCGCAATTCCAATGTCGAAGTAACCGTGATAGACAATGTCGTTGCCGTCAACCGACGCATTGATAACCGGATATTTTTTCAGCGCAGCGACGGCTGCCTTGACGAAGAAGGACATGAAGCCCAGTTTGACGCCATGCTCCTTCTCGAACTTGTCCTTGTACTTGTTACGCAGTTCTATCACCGGCAACATGTTGACTTCGTTGAAGGTGGTCAGAATTGCATTGGTCGACTGCGATTCCAGCAACCGCTCCGCGATGCGTGCGCGCAAGCGGCTCATCGGCACACGTTCTTCGGGCCGATTGCCGAGATTCATCGTTGGCGAAGGCACTTGCTGCAAAGCGGGCCTGGGGCCGGCGGCTGAAGCCTTGACCGGAGCCGCCGCGGGAGCAAGCTTCTTGTCGAGCAGGCTAACCACATCACCTTTCGTCACGCGGCCGTCTTTACCGGTGCCGGCCACCTGGCTTGCTGACATATTGTTTTCGGACAGCATCTTGGCCGCCGAAGGCATCGCAATGCCGGCCGATGCACTCGATGTCGCCACGGGCGCAGCTGCTGCAACTGGAGCGGACGCAACAGGTGTCGATGGAGCCGGAGCCACAGTAGCGGCCGCGGAAGTAGAGGCGCCGGCCTTGGCGTCAGTATCAATCCTGGCAATCACTTCACCCGCGACAACCGTGCTGCCGTTCGGCTTGACGATTTCAGTAATCACTCCTCCATCAGGAGCGGGCAATTCGAGAACAACCTTGTCGGTTTCAATATCAATCAGATTCTCATCTCGACTGATTGCATCTCCCACTTTTTTATGCCATTGCAGCAAGGTCGCTTCTGCAACGGATTCCGATAACTGCGGAACTTTAACTTCAAGAATTGCCATGTAACTCTCCGTTTCGGGTTGTTCATGCGACGCGCCAGCTTCTAGCGCGCCGCCGGGTTTTTATTTGGTGAGGATTAAACCTTTGAGTTTTGAAAAAGCAGTTTCGATCAATGCCTTTTGTTGCGCATAGTGCTTGTCGTAATAGCCGACAGCCGGTGACGCGCTTGCCGGCCGTCCTGCGTATGCGAGCTTTTGCCCATCCTGCAGGTTTTCAAAGATATTGTGCTGGATCTGGAACCATGCGCCCTGATTCTGAGGCTCATCCTGGGTCCAGACCAATTCCGTGAAGTTCGGGAATCTTTTCAACTCCGTCGCGAAAGCCTTGTGCGGAAATGGATACAACTGCTCGATACGGATGATCGCGGTATCGGACTGCCCACGTTCCTTGCGGGCGCTGACCAGATCGAAATACACCCGTCCCGAGCATGCGATCACGCGCTTGATTTTCTTGGGATCGATTTTTTCATCCGTTTCACCGATGACGGTCTGGAATGCGCCCTTCGCCAATTCCGATATCGGCGATCCCGCATCCTTGTTTCGCAACAAGGATTTCGGCGTCATGATCACGAGCGGCTTGCGGAACAAACGGATCATCTGCCGCCTCAGCAAATGGAAAATCTGCGCGGCGGTAGTCGGCTGCACGACTTGCATGTTGTTGTCCGCGCACAGTTGGAGAAACCGCTCGGGACGCGCCGACGAATGCTCCGGCCCCATCCCTTCATAGCCGTGCGGCAGCATCAGCACAAGGCCTGATGCGCGGCCCCATTTGACTTCGCCGGAACTGATGAATTGATCGATCACGACTTGCGCTCCATTGGCGAAGTCACCGAATTGCGCTTCCCAAATGGTCAGCGTATTCGGCTCGGCAGTCGAATAGCCGTATTCGAAACCCAGCACCGCTTCTTCGGAAAGAACGGAATCGATAATAGCGAACGGCGCCTGTTGTTCGGACACGTTTTGCAATGGAATATAGGTTCCTGCGTCCCAGCGCTCGCGATTCTGATCATGCAAGACAGCATGCCGATGGGTAAAGGTGCCGCGTCCGGCGTCCTGGCCGGTAAGCCGAATGGCATAGCCGGAAGATACCAGTGAAGCATAGGCAAGGTGCTCGCCCATGCCCCAGTCGAGATTCATTTCGCCTCGTCCCATTGCGGCCCGGTCGCTGAGTACTTTTTCAACCAGCGAATGTACTCTGCAGCCTTCGGGAATGGTGGTGATGCGCTCCGCCAGACGTTTGAGTTCAGCCATCGGCACCGCGGTATCGGCTGCATCGGTCCATTTCCGGTTCAGGAACGGCATCCAGTCAACCGCGTACTTGCTCTTGAAATTGGAGATGACCGGGTCCACGGTGTGACGACCTGCATCCATCGCATCCCGGTATGCCTTGACCATCGCATCTCCGCCGTCCGGAGGAATGGTGCCCTGGGCTGCCAGCTTGTCCGCGTACACTTTTCGGGTACCGGGATGTTGCGCGATTTTTTTATACATCAACGGCTGGGTCAACGCCGGCGTATCTTGTTCATTGTGCCCCAACTTGCGGAAGCAAACGATATCGACCACGATATCCTTCTTGAACTCCATCCGGTAATCGAGTGCGATCTGGGTTGCAAACACCACGGCTTCCGGGTCGTCTCCGTTGACATGCAATACCGGCGCTTCGATCATTTTCACGACATCGGAACAATAGAGCGTGGAGCGGGAGTCGCGCGGATCGGACGTGGTAAAGCCGATCTGGTTGTTGATGACGATATGCACCGTTCCACCTGTGCCGTAGCCTCGGGTTTGCGCGAGATTGAGCGTCTCCATCACTACGCCCTGGCCCGCGAACGCGGCGTCGCCGTGCACGAGAATCGGCAGCACCTGCGACCCGTCCTTGTCGCCTCGGCGCTCCATGCGCGCCTTGACCGAGCCTTCAACGACCGGATTGACGATTTCCAGGTGAGACGGATTGAATGCCAGCGAAAGATGGACCGGGCCGCCGGGGGTGGTGATATCGGACGAAAAACCCTGATGGTATTTCACGTCGCCCGCCGGCAGATCGTCACCGTGTTTGCCTTCGAATTCGGCAAACAGTTCTTTCGGCATCTTGCCGAGTGTGTTGACCAGTACATTGAGGCGGCCTCGATGCGCCATGCCGATCACGATTTCCTGCACGCCCTTCTCGCCGGCGCGCTGGATGGTTTCATCCAGCGATGCAATGAAGCTTTCGCCGCCTTCTAGCGAGAATCGTTTCTGGCCGACGTACTTGGTGTGAAGATAACGCTCAAGGCCTTCCGCAGCGGTCAGGCGATCAAGAATGTGCTTTTTCTTTTCCGCACCGAAGTTCGGCGTCGATCTTACCGACTCAAGCCGTTCCAGAATCCAGCGCTTTTGCGTCGGATCGCTGATATACATGAATTCGGGACCGATCGCGCGGCAGTAGGTATCGCGCAATGCATTGAGCAGGTCACGCAGGGTAGCCGTTTCAGTACCGAAATACGTATTGCTGATATTGAACACGATATCCATATCGGCATCGGTAAAGCCATAGGAACTCGGCTCCAGTTCCGGAATGGCGGGGCGTTCCTGACGTTGCAGCGGGTCGAGATTGGCCCAGTTATTTCCCAAAATCCGGTAAGCGGCGATCAACTGAGTCACAGCGACGCGCTTGCGGCCCATTTCAGCATCGGCGGACGCGGTGACGGTACGGATTGGCCCCTGTTTGGCGCGTTCGGCAAAGGATGCGATTACAGATGCGTGCGCGACGTCTGGCCGGTTCGAGCCGTCAACGGCTGGCACATTTTGCATCGCATCGAAATACGATCGCCAGTTATCCGGAACGGATCCTGGGTTGTCGAGATACGCCTCGTACAATTCTTCGACGTACGGGGCGTTGCCTCCAAACAAATAAGAGTTGGAGAAGTATTGCTGCATCATCTTGCTCACCTTTCTTCGCGTTTCGCGAGATTAGCGGGTTAATTTAACCTTCCGCGACACGGCCTGACCGGTTAGCGGATTGCACATCAAGTTGTGGGGAAGGGCTGCGTTGACCTGAAGTGTGTTCTTTGGTTTCGAGAGAATATCATATTTATATGCTGGCCGAAGGTTGCTTCCTCGATTGCCTGCAATAACTTTCATGCTCTTTCGCCAGGTTGCGCAAGCATGCCGGGCGTTATAATCCATTGGACATAGTGGCTTCTGGGAGGGAATCATGAGTCGATCGAGTCTTACGGGCCAACGTCTGGTGGCCGTTTTTCTGCTCGGATGCGTGTTGCTCAATTACCCGGTCCTGTTCCTGTTCAACCGCCGGGAGTCGATTTTCGGCATTCCACTGCTTTACCTTTACATCTTCAGCGCCTGGGCCTTCCTGATCGCATTGATGGCGTATGTCATTGAACGGCGAAGGAATTAATTCATGCTTCAGGGCTGGGTGATCGTTACCGTATCATTCGCCTACCTGGGCGTGCTATTCGCCATCGCCCGCTATGGGGACAAACGAGCCGACGCGGGTCGCTCGATCATCGCCAATCCAACCATTTACGCACTGTCGCTGGCGGTCTATTGCACCACCTGGACCTTCTATGGCAGCGTCGGCCGCGCCGCCTCCACCGGCATCGGTTTCCTGCCGATCTACCTCGGTCCGACCCTGATGGCAGGTTTGTGGTGGTTTGTGATGCGCAAGATCATTCGAATCAGCAAGGTCAACCGCATCACTTCGATCGCAGACTTTGTTGCGTCGCGTTATGGCAAGAGCCACATGCTGGGCGGCCTGGTAACCGTGATTGCGGTGATCGGCATCGTGCCGTACATTTCATTGCAGTTGAAGGCCGTATCCAACAGCTTCACCATCCTGCTGCACTATCCCGGCCTGCCGGGCAAGGCGATCGCACAACCGCTGTGGCAGGACAGCGCGCTCTATATTGCGATGATCCTGGCCGCCTTCACCATCCTGTTCGGCACACGCCATCTGGACGCCACCGAACGCCACGAGGGCATGGTGGCGGCGATTGCCTTTGAATCGCTGGTCAAGCTTCTCGCGTTCTTCGCGGTCGGCGTGTTTGTCACGTTCGGAATCTATAACGGCTTCGGCGATATCTTTGCTCGCGCCGAGGCGATTCCGGAGTTGCGTGGTCTGATGACGGTTGCCGAGGACGGCGGCAGTTTCCGTAGCTGGTGGTCGCTGACTTTCCTGTCCCTGTTGTCGATCATGTTCCTGCCGCGCCAATTCCAGATTGCGGTAGTGGAAAACGTCAACGAACAGCACGTGGTGCGGGCAGTCTGGCTGTTCCCGCTGTACCTGCTGCTGATCAACATCTTCGTGCTGCCGATTGCTCTTGGCGGCCTGATGCATTTCCCGAACGGGATAGTCGATGCCGACACCTATGTGTTGACATTGCCGATGGTGGAAAAACAGGCAGCGCTTACGCTACTGGTATTCATCGGCGGCCTGTCGGCCGCCACCGGCATGGTGATTGTGGAAACCATCGCGCTGTCCACCATGATCTGCAACGACTTGGTAATGCCGGTGCTGCTGCGGCAAAAATGGTTGCGCCTGAATCAGCGCAGCGACCTTTCCGGACTGCTGTTGTCGATCCGGCGCTGGGCCATCGCCGGCATACTGATGCTGGGGTATATCTATTTTCGCGCCGCAAGCGAAGCGTATGCACTGGTTGCGATCGGTCTTATTTCGTTTGCCGCGGTAGCGCAGTTTGCCCCGGCAATTATCGGCGGCATCTACTGGAAGAACGGCACCAGGAACGGCGCCATTACCGGATTGGCGGCAGGTTTTTGCGTATGGGCCTATACGCTGTTGCTTCCCTCTTTCGCCAAGTCCGGCTGGCTGCCTGCGGATTTCATCAGCGACGGCTTGTTCGGCTTATCCTTGCTCAGGCCGCAGGAATTGTTTGGTTTGACCGGACTGGATGACATATCGCACAGCATGTTCTGGAGCATGCTGGCCAACATCGGCTGCTACATCGGTTTTTCTCTCACAAGCAAGCCGGGAGCAACGGAAACCAGCCAGGCAACGCTGTTTGTGGACGTATTCCGCCGTCACGCCGAAAATACCGAGAGCGCGCGGGTCTGGCGCGGCAGCGCCAGCGTCAGCGACCTGCTGCCCTTGATCGGGCGCTTTCTCGGTCCGGAACGTGCTCAGGAAGCCTTTCTCGCATATGCCCAACGTCGCGGGCTGGCTTCAATCGATCAATTGGAGGCGGATGCGGAACTGGTGCACTACGCAGAAACTTTGCTGGCCGGCGCTCTTGGCGCCGCATCGGCACGCGTAATGGTTTCATCGGTGGCAAAAGAGGAACCGCTTGGGCTGGATGAAGTAATGAATATCCTCGACGAAGCATCGCAGGTAAGGGCCTATTCGGTAAAACTGGAAGACAAGTCGCGCGAACTGGAGGCAGCCACCGCGGAATTGCGCGCCGCCAACGAGCGGCTGAAGGAATTGGATCGCATGAAGGACGATTTCATTTCCACCGTCACCCACGAGTTGCGCACCCCGCTTACTTCGATTCGCGCATTCTCCGAAATATTGCTGGACGACCCGAAGATCGATTTGGCCGAACGCCAGCGCTTCCTGGCCATCATCACCAAGGAAACCGAGCGCCTGACGCGGCTTATCAACCAGGTGCTCGACATGGCGAAAATTGATTCTGGCAACGCCGAATGGCATACCACCGAACTGGACATGCGGGACGTTATCCGCGAATCGGTCGATGCAACCGACCAGTTGTACATCGAGCAAAGAGTACGGCTCGATCTTGACCTGCCCGATACCGTCCCGATGGTTATGGCAGATCGCGACCGCGTGATTCAAGTGATGTTGAACCTGTTGTCAAATGCCGTGAAATTCTGTGACCCTGCAGCCGGGCACGTTGCGGTACGTTTGCGCCTGAGGGATGGCATGCTGCGAGTCGATGTTGCCGACAATGGGCCTGGCATCGCAGCAGCCGACCAAAAACTGATATTCGAGCGGTTCCGCCAAGTCGGCGATACACTTACCAACAAGCCGCGCGGCACCGGATTGGGATTGCCAATCAGCCGCCAGATCATTGAACATTTCGGCGGAATGCTATGGGTTGAAAGTCTGGAAGGAAAGGGATCGACCTTTTCCTTCACGCTGCCGCTCAATCGGGCAATGGATGAACAGACCGACAATGGCGCATTACAACCGCGCAGACAGGTAGAGAATGAATAAACGAATTTTGATCGCCGACGATGAACCCAATATCGTGGTCTCGCTTGAGTTCCTGATGAAGCGTGAAGGGTTTGATGTCGAGGTGGCGGTTGACGGCGAAGCCGCGCTCGATGCGATGGCCGCACATGTGCCGGACTTGATCCTGCTTGATGTCATGTTGCCGAAGAAGGACGGCTTCGAGGTATGCCAGCAGATCCGGACCAATCCGGCCTGGCAATCGGTCAAGATCATCATGCTGACCGCCAAGGGACGGGATACCCAAATCGCCAAAGGCCTGGCGCTTGGCGCGGATTCCTACATGACCAAACCATTCTCGATCAAGGACTTGGTGACTCAGATCAAGCAGCTCCTTGACGTACCCCAATGACAGGCAAGCCATCGTTCCCGGTCGCTCTGGCCGGATTCTATGGCCTGCTGGGCGGTGTCACTGCCCTGCTCTATGCCGCACTATGGGCGACGCTCGAACCGGCTGAAAAACAGCTTCTCTTGCGCCTTCTCGAAGAACGTGCGGGCGTGGCAATATTCATCTTGCTGCTGATGATGGTGGCGCTCGGCATGATTTTCGAACAGATCTACCGCCGTTACGTCGGAATGCCCGGCAAACTGGGCGAACAAGTGCGCGTCATGCTGGGCGCCAACTACGCGCTGCGCCTGCAGCCGGAAGGCACTCCGGAAATGCGCGGCCTGGCCGCCGCCATCAATGAACTGGCTGATCAGCGCGACGCCTTGCAACGCGATGTGCTGGCTAAAATCCGCGACGCGCAAGCGTCGGTCGAAACCGAAAAAAACCGGTTCGCGGCGTTGATGTCGGAACTCTCGCAAAGCGTGATTGTGTGCAACCTTGACGGACGCATTCTGCTCTACAACAATCGCGCACGGCAATTGTTTGAAACGCTGGGAGAGGGTTCGCAAACAGGATCAGGCGGCGCGCTGATCGGCCTGGGGCGTTCAATTTTTGCGATCATCGAGCGCAGCCTGATCAATCATGCCCTGGATAAGATCCATCATCAGACCCGTCGCGGCGCAACACAGCCGGTCGCGAATTTCGTCACCAGCCTTGAAGCTCAGTTGATCCGCGTGCAAATGGCGCCGGTGCTGGGTACGCAGCAAGAGACGGAGCGCAGCCGCGAGGAATCCAGTCAGAAAGGCGAACGCGCCGTCAGCGGCTATGTACTGATTCTCGACAATATCACTCGGGCCTTCGAAATCGAGAGTCGGCGCGACCTGATGCTGCAATTGCTTACCGAAGGCGGGCGCGCCTCGCTCGCCAACGTTCGAGCCGCAGTGGAAAACCTGCTGGCTTATCCCGACATGGAAGCCTATCAACGCGATCGCTTCATCGGCATCATGCGCGACGAAGTGGACACAATGAGCAGGCGGCTGAATCAAACCGTCACCGATTTCTCGGACGCGATTAAAGTACGCTGGCCGCTTGAAGAAATGCGCGGCGCCGACCTGATCGATGCAGCGCGGCGACATATCGAACAACACCTTGGATTGCCGACCAAAATCGAAGATATCGACGATGAAGTATGGATCAAGACCGACAGCTTTTCGCTGCTTCAGGCACTGACCTACGTCAGTGTGCGTCTCAAGGAGGAATTCAAGGTGCGCGAAGTACGCTTCCGCCTTGCTCGGGCCGGCCGCCTGGCACATCTCGATCTGATCTGGACCGGCACCGTGATCGGAAGCGAAACGCTGATGGCATGGGAACTGGAACCCATGCACTTCAATGGCGAAAGCAGTACGTTGACACTGCGCGAGGTGGCGGAACGGCACGGCGGCGAACTCTGGTTCCAGCGCGACAAGCCGCTCCATCGCTCATTCTTTCGCATCCTGATTCCTGCAACGGCTACTCCGGAAGCATCGCACCTGGTCGCGCCGCACGGCGCAAGCCGTCCGGAATATTATGATTTCGATCTGTTTCGCCGGAGTGCGGAAACCCATGCCCTCGACGACCGGCTTCTGACGCAACTGACCTACACGGTGTTCGACACCGAGACCACCGGGCTGGAACCGTCCGCCGGAGATGAAATCATTCAGATCGGCGCAACCCGCATCGTCAACGGACGCTTGCTCAGAAATGAAACGTATGAACAATTGATCGACCCGCGGCGGCCGATTGCGCCGGAATCGATACGCATCCACGGCATCAGCAGGGACATACTGGAAGGCCAGCCGACCATCGACCGGATACTGCCCGATTTTCACGCGTTTTGCGAAGATACGGTACTGGTTGCACATAATGCCGCATTTGACATGCGCTTCCTGCAGATGAAGGAACAATCCAGCGGCGTCATCTTCCATCAACCTTTACTCGACACTTTGCTGCTGTCCGCCGTGATTCATCCCAACCAGGATTCGCACCGGTTGGAGGCGATCGCGGAGCGGCTGGGCATCAATGTCATCGGGCGCCATACCGCACTGGGCGACGCCATCGTCACCGGCGAAATATTTCTCAAAATGATTCCACTGCTGGCCGAGCAAGGCATCAAGACATTACGTGAAGCGCGCGAGGCATCCGAACGTACTTACTACGCCAAGGCCAAATACTAGGAAACATATGGGAGAACAGCCGCATCCGCCTCTTCAGGGCGAATATCAAACGATGCACAGTCCGCTGTCCGGCATCATTCGGCGTACGCCGGTTACTGTAGCGCCGCAATTCAGTGTGCGCGTAGCGCTGCAAATCATGGAACAGCACCGCATCGGGTCTATCGTGATTGCCGAACCGGAAACGCTAATTCCGCTCGGGATATTTACGCTACAGGATTTGCTGCGGCGCATTTCATTGCGCAACGGTGATCTCGAACAGCCGATCGCCAACGTAATGACGCGTGACCTGGTTACCCTCGATCCGCACACCACCGCGTACCAGGCGGCCCTTACGATGGCAAGGCACGGCCTGCGTCACATACTGATCGTCGACGAACAAGGACGATTGCTTGGTATTGTGTCGCAGAACGATCTGTTTTCACTGCAGCGCACCGGCATCAAGGAAATCAGCAACGAAATCGGCGGCGCACGGGATATGGATGTCCTCATACATGCGGCGCGCGACATTCGGCAATTGGCCGACAGCATGCTGGCCCAGGGCATCGGCGCCGAGCAACTGACACATTTCATCTCCACCCTGAACGACTTGCTCACCCTGCGCATCATTGAACTGACCCAGGCCGAATTCGAACTGCCTCCGGTAAAGTGGTGCTGGATTGCGCTTGGTTCGGAAGGACGCTTCGAACAAACATTCACGACGGATCAGGACAACGCGATCATGTTTGAATCGGCGGACAGTGACGCCGATCGTGCGCGGCAGCAGTTTCTGCCGTTCGCGCAAGCGGTGAACCGCAAACTGGACGCATGCGGCTTTCTGCTGTGCAAGGGCGATATCATGGCGGGCAATCCAATGTGGTGCCTGTCGTTGAACGAATGGCAGCGGAAATTTTCCGGCTGGATACAGACGCCGCGGCCAAAAGCCTTGCTATTCGCATCGATTTTTTTCGATTTCAGACCGCTTTATGGAGAACATGAGTTGACCGTTACATTGCGTAACTGGTTACTGGATGCCTGCGGCAAGAACTCCTTGTTCCTGCAACAGATGGCGGCGAATGCGCTGCAATCCCAACCGCCGCTCGGCGTCTTTCGCGATTTCAGAGTGCAAAAAACAGGACAATTTCCACATACCATCGACTTGAAGATGGCAGGTCTATGGCCGTTCATCAATGCCGCGAGAATCTTTGCGCTCGCTTACGGCATACCGGAAACCAATACAGCCCGGCGCCTGCGATCAGTAGCGGGAAAAATGAATTTCTCGAACGAAGAAATCGCTGCGATTGTCGACAGCTTCTATTACATACAACGATTGCGGCTGCGTCATCAGCACAAATTGCAGGGATTGGCTGAAGGTGCGAATCGCATCAATCCCGATGCCTTGAACCCGCTTGACCGCCGCATCCTCAAGGAAGCGTTCAAGCAGGCGCGCCGGCTGCAGAGCCGTTTGCAGCTCGACTACCAGTTGTAGCGCACAAGTCCTCCTAAAGACCGCAATTCAAGCCCTGTGCCATGCAGATGTAGCGCTTGGCCACGGCCAGTCCGATCCAGAGCCAGAACAGCAGGAAAAAAGTCACGAACGGAATATGTTTGTCGATAACGAAACGAGGCGTAATCATGCGCACCAGCTTGACTGCAGGGCTGGTAATTGTTTGCATCAAGCGATAGACGACATTAGTGTCTCTCGACCTGCCTGCGAATAACGCCAGTACGCCTTGCCCCAGCAAGGTATAGCCGGCAACTTCCACTATCACGCGAATCATGCTGATTACAAACAGTTCCGGTGAATTCATCTGAAATTTATCTCCCATGCCCACAGAATATTGCGGGCCATTAACGGCCATTGTATCTGATGGCCCCATACTATTGCGACGGCAAGTCTATTGAGATTGCGCAACTTCTGGTTGAAGCCGTTATCTCAACACGCCATAATGCGGCCAGGCCTATTCTTCAAGGATCTCCATGAATTTCGAGCAATATCGTCATTACTATCGTGGCTGTTTCTTTGAAACATTCAAGCGCCCGGCAAAAGCGATAGAGGCTTACCGACTTTCATTGCATTACGAGCCGCGGTTCGCCAAGGCCGCCGCATGCATCGCCCACCTGTACGCAATGCAAGAACAATTCGACGAGGCGGAGCGGTACTTTCTCGAAGCAGTTCGCCTGTTGCCGACTCAGGCCGAAATGCACTTCAATCTCGGCTATGTACTTGACCGCCAGGGGAAATATGAACAAGCCATCGCGTCGTTCTCGGAAGCCGTACGGCTGAAGAAAACGGTCGATCGCGCCTGGTATGGAATGGGTCTGGCGCATGCGGCACTCGGGCGTCATGAGGAAGCCGCCAAAGCGCTTGAAGAAGCTGCGAGACTACAACCTATGCATTCCCATGCCTGGTATGCATTGGGTATGGCCAGCCATCGCTCGCATAATCCTGATCGCGTGCGGGAAATCGTGATCTACCTGCATCGCATCGATCCGATCATGTGCCGCAGGTTGATCCAGGAAGCGGATCAGAGTGATCTTGCCTACCTGGTGAAGGACCTGGCAGTTTAGCTCACGCGCATTACCCTGCCATAAAAAAGATCGAGCCCGCTTGCGCGGGCCCGATCTTTTTTCTTACTGCTTTAGGTTACGGACCTATGCCGGCGCCGGAGCAGGACTGCCCGTTGGCACCGGACCGGTTCCACCCAGATTCGGGTAGCGGACATGGTCCACCAGTTCCTGAACTTCCCTCGCCGGCGGCGCGGAAATCAGGCTACCGATAATGACACCGGCAAAACCGACCGGGATACCAAAGATACCCGCGGAGATCGGATTGATACCGAACCACAGCTGCCCGTTAACACCGAAGAATGGATAAGTCAGGTACATGTAATACATACAGACGAACATGCCGCCTAACATACCCAAAATGGCACCCAGCTTGTTGGCCCGTCGCCAGAATACGCCGCATACCAGGGCCGGGAAAAACGCCGAGGCTGCAATCGAGAACGCGGCGCCTACCAGGAACAGGATGTTACCGGGTTTGAGCGAAGTGACGTAGGCGGCAATTAACGCCACTACCAGCAACAGCGTCTTGGCAATCGCCAGACGGCGCGTGGTCGCTGCATGCGGATCGATCATTTTGTAATACACGTCATGCGACAGTGCATTCGCGATGGTCAGCAGCAAACCGTCCGCGGTAGAAAGCGCCGCAGCAAGACCGCCCGCCGCCACCATGCCGGAGATCACATACGGCAAGCCGGCAATCTCGGGGGTGACCAGCACGATCAAGTCGCCGCCAATGACGATTTCCGCCAGTTGCACCAGGCCGTCCCCGTTAATGTCAGTAATGTTCATCAAGGTTGGATCAACCTTTGCCCACGCCGCCACCCAGGCCGGCAAGGACGCGAAAGAACTGCCGACAAGGTTGTTGTAGATATCGAACTTGACCAGCACCGCCAAGGCAGGCGCGGTGAAGTACAAGAGGAAGATGAAGAACAACGACCAGAACACCGACTTGCGCGCTTCCTTCACGCTTGGCGTGGTGTAGTAGCGCATCAGGATGTGCGGTAGCGCAGCGGTTCCCACCATCAGGCAAAATACCAAAGCCAGGAAGTTGAGACGAGCCTTGTCACGTGCCGCCTCATCCTTTCCCGCAAATGGTTCTGCATGCGGCTTGATCGGTCCGGCCCGCGCCGCCAAACCTTTTTCCTTGGTCCACGCTTCCTTGGCAGCGTCAACATCCGCAGGATATTTGTCGACGGCTGCTTGCGCTTTCTCTATCTGGTCCGGCGGAGCATTGGATGCTTTCAAATCCGCCAGTTGTTTTTCAACCGCAGCCTTGTCGGCGGAAAATGCCGTATCCCCATCCTTAAGCTTGGCGGTGGCCGCATCCGACCTGGCCTTGAGAATGCCTCGGACTTCCGCCTCCTTGGCGCCGTCAGGAGTGCTCGGGTCGTTCAAAACCTTCTCGCGTGCGGTCACTTTTTCCAGTTGGTAGCCGTACACCACCTGAGGAACCGGCACGCCGGTCTGCTTCATGGACAGCCATACCGGAGGGATCATGTAAGCGACAATCAGGATGATGTACTGAGCTACCTGAGTCCAGGTCACCGCACGCATCCCGCCGAGGAATGAACACACCAGGATGCCGCCGAGGCCCACGAACACGCCGATGCCGAACTCGAGTCCGGTGAAACGCGCAGTGATGATGCCGACGCCGTAGATTTGTGCAATCACGTAGGTGAAGGAGCAGATGATCGCAGCTATCACACCGATCAGGCGCGGAATATTACCGCCGTAGCGGGCGCCGAGAAAGTCCGGAATCGTGAACTGGCCGAATTTGCGCAGGTAAGGCGCCAGGAACAACGCCACCAGGCAATATCCGCCGGTCCAGCCAAGGATAAACGCAAGTCCGTCATACCCCGTAAGATACAAGGTTCCCGCCATGCCGATGAATGAAGCGGCGCTCATCCAGTCGGCGCCGGTCGCCATGCCGTTGAACAGCGCAGGTACGCGACGCCCGGCCACATAGTATTCCGAGACGTCAGCCGTGCGGCTCATGATGCCGATACCGGCATACAAGCCGATAGTGGCAAACAAGAACAGGTAACCGATCCACTTCGGCGTCATCCCCATTTGCTCTGCGATGGCGAGGAAGACGACGAAGGCCAGGAAGCCTCCTGTGTAGAAGGTGTAGTACTTCGTCAACTGTTGGGTAAAGGTTTTCTGGGTTGTAGCCATGGCTTATTCCTCCTCTTCTTCTACGCCGTACTCGACATCCAGCCGGTTCATGTAACGTGCATAAATAAAGATAATAAGAACGTAGATGATCAACGAGCCTTGGGCAGCCATGTAAAAGGAGAACGGAAACCCCAATATGGTTATCGACGCCAGTTCTCTGGCGAAATAACCCAGTACGAAAGTAACAAAGAACCAGATGAATAACAGTATGCCTGTCACCCTCAAGTTCTTTTGCCAATACTCCAAATGCTTGACAGAGAGTTGCATGGACGACTCCTCAAATATAGATACATGTTGTCCTCCTTGGCGGAGGCAAAACATCACTCTTTTCGGTGACTGATACGTTTTCTATAACGACGGATACCGCATAGCCATATTACGTGTGTCTCGCGTTTGGTAATCTTGGCTACTTTTCAGATTAACAAACTTTTATAGATTTGTAATGTTGCAACGCAATGCCATGTCTTTCTTTTTTTTATAGATAGCTATTTAAGAATTGGTGAAATGCTATAGCTAAAAACATGTGCTCAAGGCAATAAAAAAACCCGCACCAACTGTTAATTGGCGCGGGTTCAAGAAAATAGCGATGAATTTTTTATCGCGTCATATTCTCAGTAAATAACCTAGCAAGTTATCAATGGATCATTTTCCCCGCTTCGACATCGGTGGCACATCGCGCGCCGGCGAACCGACAAAGAGCTGGCGCGGACGTCCGATCTTTTGTTCCGGATCGGAAATCATCTCGTTCCACTGAGCGATCCAGCCGACGGTACGCGCCATTGCAAAGATTCCCGTGAAAAGAGAAACCGGGATGCCCAGCGCCGATTGCACGATGCCGGAATAGAAGTCGACGTTCGGATACAGTTTGCGCGACACGAAGTAATCGTCTTCCAACGCCACTTTTTCAAGCGCCATCGCAAGTTTGAACAGCGGGTCGTCCTGCAAGCCCAGCTCCGCCAGCACTTCATGGCAGGTTTCGCGCATCAGCTTGGCGCGCGGGTCGTAATTCTTGTAGACGCGATGACCGAAGCCCATCAACTTGACGCCGGAATTCTTGTCCTTGACCTGCTTGACGAATTCGCCGATGTTGTCGACCGAACCGATTTCCTTGAGCATGTTCAGCGCCGCCTCGTTGGCGCCGCCGTGCGCCGGACCCCACAGGCAGGCGATGCCCGCCGCAATACATGCGAATGGATTTGCACCGCTGGAGCCGGACAACCTGACGGTGGAGGTCGAAGCGTTTTGCTCATGATCGGCGTGCAGGATCAGGATGCGGTCGAGCGCGCGCACCAGCACATCATTGACTTTGTATTCCTCGCACGGCGTGGAAAACATCATGCGCATGAAGTTGGCGCTGTAGGACAGGTCGTTGCGCGGGTAGACGAAAGGCTGTCCGATTGAATACTTGTACGACATCGCGACCAGGGTCGGCATTTTCGCAATCAAACGAATGGCGGATACTTCGCGATGATGCGGATCATTGATATCGAGCGAGTCGTGATAGAACGATGCCAGCGCGCCGACGGTGCCAACCAATACGGAC
Organism: Burkholderiales bacterium RIFCSPLOWO2_02_FULL_57_36; assembly: GCA_001770855.1. GTDB lineage: Bacteria > Pseudomonadota > Gammaproteobacteria > Burkholderiales > Burkholderiaceae_D > MESE01. The sequence goes on along the minus strand of MESE01000094.1, from coordinate 62,011 downwards.
ATCGGATGCGCATCGCGACGGAAACCGCGAAAGAAAAACTGCATCTGCTCGTGCACCATGGTGTGTTTGGTGACTGTATTGACGAATTGCAATTTCTGCTGCTGGTTCGGCAATTCGCCGTTCAGCAACAAGTAGCAGGATTCGAGGAAGTCGCAATTGACGGCCAGTTGATCGATCGGATAACCGCGATAAAGCAGTTCGCCCTTGTCGCCATCGATATAGGTGATCGACGAGTTGCAAGCCGCGGTAGACATGAAACCCGGATCGTAGGTAAATTTGCCGGTAGCACCGTAAAGCTTGCGAATATCGATAACATCGGGGCCTATCGTGCCCTTGTAAATCGGAAACTCGATCGAGGGAGAACCGTCAGAAAATGACAGGGTGGCTTTGGTATCGGAGTTGGTCATGGCTCTTCCTTCTTATGGACGGTGAGTCGATAGATAAAATTCAATGATAAAAGTCTAAACTTTTTAAGAATCCGCGTCACGGACTGCGCAAGCGCGCCAACAAAGCATGGACATGGGGCAAGTCCACTTCTTCATCCGGCTCTTTGCGCCCCAGCAGCAAATGCATCAAATCGTTATCCGACAATTCGAGCAACCGGGAGAGCGCATCGACTTCTTCGTCAGTGAGCGTTGATTCGTGCTGATCCAGAAAACGCGTCAGAACTAAGTCGTTCTCCAGGAGTCCGCGACGGCTGCGCCAGCGCAAACGAGCACGCTTGATCGGATCAGCTTGATGGGTAATAGACATGGATTCTCTTCATATTCATTTCATCCGGCTTAATTGGCATGACTGCCTGCAAACCGGACGAAACACAGCGGAAACATAGTGTCTCCGCCCTTCCCGTGCGCCTTATATGGCGCGGCGCACCATCAATTCCTTAATCTTGCCGATCGCCTTGTTGGGATTCAATCCTTTCGGACAGACATCCACGCAATTCATGATCGAATGGCAGCGGAACAGGCGGTAAGGATCTTCAAGATTATCCAACCGCTCGCCCGTTGCTTCATCGCGACTGTCGGCAATAAAGCGATAAGCCTGAAGCAAACCGGCCGGACCGACGAATTTATCGGGGTTCCACCAGAACGACGGGCATGACGTTGAACAGCACGCACACAAGATACATTCATACAAGCCATCCAGTTCCTCGCGCTCGGCCGGCATTTGCAGACGTTCCTTCTCCGGCGGAATCGTGTCGTTTATCAGGAACGGCTTGATCGAATGATATTGCTTGAAGAAAAGCGTCATGTCGACGATCAGATCGCGGATGACCGGCAAGCCGGGCAGTGGCCGCAATATGATCGGCTGCTTCAGCTCATTCAGATTGGTGGTGCAAGCCAATCCGTTCTTGCCATTGATATTCATCGCGTCCGAACCGCACACACCTTCGCGGCAGGAGCGGCGCAAGGCAAGCGAATCATCGACATCGGACTTGATGCGCTGCAATGCATCCAGCAGCATCTTGTCGGTATCCTGCAGTTCCACCGTCAAGCTCTGCATGTAAGGCTTGGCATCCTTGTCCGGATCGTAACGGTAAATTTGAAATTTAAGAGTGCGTGGCATGGGTTGATCTCGTTAGAAAGTACGTGCCTTGGGCGGGAAGGTTTCCACTGACAGCGGCTTGGTAATGACCGGTTTGTAGTCGAGGCGATTGCCCTCGGAATACCATAGCGTGTGCTTCATCCAGTTGACATCGTCGCGCTTGTCGAAGTCGCGATGCGCATGCGCGCCGCGCGATTCCTTGCGGGCTACAGCCGACGTGATGGTGGCCTTTGCTGTCTCAATCAGGTTATCGAGTTCCAGTGCTTCAACACGCGCAGTGTTGAACACCTTCGATTTGTCCTTGAACGATACATGCTTGCGTCGCTCATCGAGTTCCATGATGGCTCTGTACCCGCTTTGAAGCAGCTCATCGGTGCGGAATACGCCGCAGTACTTCTGCATCGCTGCCCGGATATCGTCCGCAACACCCTGCACCCGCTCGGTACCCGTACTCGACTCCAGTCTGGATAGACGAGACATCGCCAGATCCGCAACATCCGCCGGCAGCGGTTTGTGACTCTTTTCTTTCAGATTGCTCTGCACCACATGATTGCCTGCAGCGCGGCCGAATACCAGCAGATCGAGCAATGAATTGGTGCCGAGGCGATTAGCGCCATGTACCGACACGCAGGCACACTCGCCGATGGCATACATGCCATTGACGATCGCATTCGGATTGCCATCCTTGGGAGCGACTACCTGACCATATATATTGGTCGGGATACCGCCCATCTGATAGTGGATCGTCGGCACGACCGGAATCGGTTCCTTGGTTGCATCCACGTTGGCGAACTTGTGGCCGATTTCCAGAATCGAAGGCAGGCGTTTTTGAATCGTGTCGGCACCGATATGCCGCAGATCCAGCAACACGTGGTCCTTGTTCGGACCGCAGCCTCGGCCTTCCTTGATTTCCTGGTCCATCGAACGCGAAACAAAATCGCGCGGCGCCAGATCTTTCAGCGTGGGCGCATAACGTTCCATGAAACGTTCGCCATTGCTGTTGATCAGAATCCCGCCCTCGCCGCGAACGCCTTCGGTGATCAATACACCCGCCCCGGCAACACCGGTTGGGTGAAACTGCCAGAACTCCATGTCTTCCAGCGGCAGGCCGGCGCGCGCCACCATGCCCAATCCGTCGCCGGTATTGATGAAAGCATTGGTGGAGGCGGCGAAGATGCGTCCGGCGCCGCCGGTAGCAAGTATCGTGGTTTTCCCTTCGAAGATCATCACATCGCCGGTTTCCATCTCCAGCGCGACCACGCCGACAATATCGCCTTCCTGATCGCGGATCAGGTCGATCGCCATCCACTCAACGAAAAAATGCGTCTTGGCGCGTACGTTGCGCTGATACAGGGTATGCAGCAATGCATGTCCGGTGCGGTCCGCGGCGGCACAGGCGCGCTGTACCGGCTTTTCACCGAAGTTGGCGGTATGGCCGCCGAACGGACGCTGATAAATGGTGCCGTCCGGATTGCGGTCGAACGGCATGCCGAAGTGTTCGAGTTCGTACACGACCTTCGGCGCTTCACGGCACATGAATTCGATTGCATCCTGGTCGCCGAGGTAATCCGACCCCTTGACCGTGTCGAACATGTGCCAGTACCAATCGTCTTCCGACATATTGCCAAGCGAAGCGCCGATACCGCCCTGCGCTGCGACCGTATGCGAACGCGTCGGGAATACTTTCGACAATACCGCGACGTTCAATCCGGCTTCGGCCAACTGCAGCGAAGCACGCATGCCGGAACCGCCGGCGCCGATAATTACCGCGTCAAACCGGCGCGAAGGAATAGTTGATTTAATTGCTGCCACGATTACTCTCTCCAGAGGATCTGCACCGCCCACCCGGCGCATCCGACCAGCCACAAAATCGTGGCAACATGCAAGGCAAAACGGAGGGATGCCGGTTTGGCGTAATCCATCCAGATATCCCGCATACCGACCCACGCGTGATAAAACAGCGCAATGAACATGACGAAGGTTGAAATCTTGAACCACTGCTGCGCAAACAGTCCGGCCCACCCTTCATAACTAAAATTATTGCCGGTCAAAAAAGCAGCCAGCAAAATAATGGTGTAGATCACCATGACGACGGCGGTGACTCGCTGCACCAGAAAGTCCTTAAGACCGTAGTGCGCGCCGACGATTACCCGATTGGTTCCAATTTCGTTATTTGCCATTTAAAACACCCCGAACAGTTTCAATGCAACCAGCAAGGTAAGCGACAGGCTGATGGCCAATACTACGATCGCGGTCCGCCCGGTACCCTCTTTGGTCAAACCGATATGCAAATCCATGAGCAAATGGCGAATGCCTGCGCAAAAGTGATGCAGATAGGACCAGACCAGCGCCAGGATGATGAGCTTGACAAACCAGTGAGAGGCAATGCCTTGGAAATGGGCGAACGATATTTCCGACGTCAGACTTTTTTCAAGTAAATATAGGATAAAAGGAAGCAGTGCAGCAAGCAGAAAACCGCTGATCCTGTGTCCGATTGAAACATAGGCGCCGATCGGCCAGTAGTAGAACGGCAAATTCTTCAAGAAATTAATATTGCGGAATTGCGGTCTATCTTTTTTTACGGCTTCCGACATAGAAAACCTCTCTTTGCATGATAATTCTGTAATTCTCGCTTATTTTGGTGCACCACACCAATATTTATTGGCGCGCCGCCTGATTTATCTTTTTGTCAAGCGGGTTCGCGAGTCTTTTTGCATTTGCAAATTAATTGATTCAGCTCAATTCGTTTTGATAGTGATGGCGATCCGTAAGGTACAGGCCGCGCCGAACTTCGACGGGCTTGTCGCCGTAAGTATATGAAACGCGCTCCACGCTTAACAAAGGCGTATTGACAGCAACCGCCAACAAGCCGGCAACTTCTTCGCCCGCACTGACGGCGCGGATCCGTTCCGCCGCACGTATCATGTGCGTGCCAAACTCGGTTTCAAACAACCCGTACATCGGGCCCTTGTATTCGATCAGACGTTCGGCGGTTAATCCTTTGAATATCACACCGGGAAGCCAGAGCTCTTCCAGAATCGTTGGCTTACCGTCAAACGAAAGCACACGTTTGATGAAAATCACCGAATCGCCGGATTTGATATCCAGCAGACGCGCCACTTCGGCCGGCGCACGCATACGCTTGACTTCGATGATCCTGTTATCGGGATAATGGGCCTCGCCGGCATCCGGCATCAGGCGCAGGAATCGAAACTGCGCGCGCGCTTCGTGATGGGTTGCCACGAACGTGCCTTTGCCCTGCCTGCGCACCACCAGATTTTCGGCGGACATCTCGTCAATCGCCTTGCGTACCGTTCCCTGGCTAACCTTGAATCGATTGGCCAACTCAATTTCACTTGGAATCAAATCGCCTGGCTTCCATTCGCCGGACTGCAGGCTTTGCGTAATCAAGACCTTGATTTGCTGGTATAACGGACTGAAAGTGGCCGACACTCCAGGAGCAGACGCTCCAACTCCAGCACCTGGCGCGCTAGTGTTCGTCAATTGAGAAATTGTGGAACTCATAAGCCGCGATTTCACCACAAAACACCCATTGCAGTCTAGCAAAACCTGCTAAGTGATATGTCTTATATAAGATATAAGATGAGCATTGACAGAGTACTTATGTCAGCCTACACTCGCGTGCAAACTATTTCGCACCAAAAACTGATTTCCATAAACATACGCCACCGCTCGCAATCGATGTCGCGGCACGCTGCTCAAGCTGACTCGGCATGTTTTCGCCGGTATTATTACAGTCTTTCATTACAGTCTTTCGAAACCTACAATCCTTTGAAATCATCAGTACGTTTCGGCACAGCTTTCATTACCACTTTGGAGATTCAACATGACTAAGTCCCCTATGCGCGTTGCCGTCACCGGCGCCGCCGGTCAGATTGGCTACTCTTTGCTGTTCCGCATCGCCAATGGCGATATGCTCGGCAAGGATCAACCAGTCATTCTGCAATTGCTCGAAATCCCGGATGAAAAGGCTCAGAAGGCGCTGAAAGGCGTGATGATGGAAATCGACGATTGCGCATTTCCGCTGTTGGCCGGCATGACCGCGCATAGCGATCCAATGACCGCGTTCAAGGACATCGATGTCGCGTTGCTGGTAGGCGCCCGTCCGCGCGGACCAGGCATGGAGCGCAAGGACCTGCTCGAAGCCAATGCACAGATCTTTACCGTCCAGGGCAAGGCGCTTGACGCGGTCGCGTCGCGCAACGTGAAAATACTGGTGGTCGGCAATCCGGCCAACACCAATGCCTACATCGCAATGAAATCGGCGCCGAGTCTGCCGGCCAAGAACTTCACCGCGATGCTGCGCCTGGATCACAACCGTGCTCTGTCGCAGGTCGCCGCGAAAATCGGCAAACCGGTCTCGGCGATCGAAAAGCTGTGCGTTTGGGGCAATCATTCCCCGACGATGTATGCCGACTATCGATTCGCGACAGTCGACGGTCAGCCGGTCAAAGCAATGATCAATGATGAGATCTGGAACAAGGACGTATTCCTCCCGACAGTCGGCAAGCGCGGCGCCGCGATCATTGAAGCACGCGGTTTGTCGTCCGCCGCATCGGCAGCCAATGCCGCAATCGATCATGTGCGCGACTGGCTGCTCGGCACCAACGGCAAGTGGACCACGATGGGCATCCCATCGGATGGTTCCTACGGCATTCCGAAAGATACGATGTTCGGTTTTCCGGTCACGACCGAGAATGGCGAATACAAAATCATTCAAGGCCTGGAGATTGACGAGTTCTCGCAAGAGCGCATCAATATCACGCTGAAAGAGCTGTCTGACGAACGCGAAGGCGTCAAACACCTCGTAGGCTAATCGCTTGCAAGGGCCGGATAGGCCGCGCGCTCGATATCGCGGCGCAGCTTGTCCGGCAAATCACCGAATCATTGCACCAGTCCGAACCGCATTTCATATGCACCCCTCCGAGGTCTTATTTCAAGGCAAGCACCAACCGGCTTCAATTCCGGCCTGCGATCACTATGCCGGCTCCGAGAAGCTGATGCGCAAGTCGATCGCACTTCAACAAGAGCTTGGTCCCATATTTGACATCACTCTCGACTGTGAAGATGGCGCCGCTGCCGGCAATGAAGAAGCGCATGCGCGACTGGTGGCGCAGCTCGTCGCCGGAAAAGACAATTTTTTTGGCCGAATCGGTGCGCGCGTGCACGAACTCAACAGTCCTTTCTTTGAACAAGATATCGAAATTATTTGCCAGGGTGCAGCCGAACGCCTGGCCTATCTGGTCATTCCAAAAGCCGATAGCGCGACCGAAGTCGCGCTTGCAGCGGAACTCGTCAGCCGTCATGCGAAACAAGGCGGCCGCGACGACCTGCCGATTCATGTGTTGATCGAAACCCACGGCGCGCTGGCCGATGTGCGTGCGATCGCGGCGCATCCTCAGGTTGAATGCCTGTCGTTTGGCATCATGGATTTCATCTCCGGCCACTATGGCGCGATTCCGGCAGAAGCGATGCGCTCACCCGGCCAATTTTCACATCCGCTGGTAACGCGAGCCAAGCTGGAAATTTCCGCTGCCTGTCATGCGCATGGCAAAGTACCTTCGCATAACGTCACGACCGAAATCAAGGACACCGAAATAGTCAAACACGACGCAACTCGAGCGATGGCGGAGTTTGGATACACGCGAATGTGGAGCATCCATCCCGGCCAGATCAATCCGATACTGAGTGCCTTTGTCCCGCGCAGCAACGAAATCGACGAAGCGGCGCGGATTTTGACTGAAGCGCAGGCGAATCATTGGGGGCCAATACAACAGAATGGAAAATTGCATGACCGGGCCAGCTATCGCTATTACTGGACCGTGCTGCAGCGTGCAAAATTGAACGGCTTGCCGCTATCCGAATCCATCGTCAAATTACTTTGAATCGAACATACGTTATGTTCACTACAGCGGAATACCGCGCATAATTGGAGACAATACGATGAAACAATTTCTGCCCTCACTTATATTGTTGGGCGCCAGCATGGCGATCACGGCGCCATACGCAATTGCGCAAACCGCTTCCCCTGCACCGGCAAAATCAGCCAAGCCGGCCACGAAGAAGGCAGCAAAGCCGGCCGCGAAAAAAGCAGCTGAAAAACTGAAGATCACTGAAACACAGGACGGGTCCGACACCGACGAGGACGACAAGGAACCCGATATTGCCGGCTCGGTCAGTGTCGATTACAAATGTGAGCTCGGAAACAACGTGACGATTTTCGAGAACGCTGCGGACGACAAACATGTTGCCTTGCGCTGGAACAAAAAGCTGGTCCGGCTGAAGCGTGTGGATACAAGCACCGGTGCGAACCGTTTTGAAAACCGCCGTCAAGGCTTGGTCTGGATCGGCATCCCGGCCAAAGGGATATTGCTCGATTCCAAAAAAGGCCAGCAGCTGGCAAACGACTGCAAGACTCCGGAACAAATGGTACGTAAGGAAGTGCCCAGCGACGAGCCGGGGATGCTGGCGTCGCCGGCAGCGCCTGCAACACCGGCCAAGCCAACCAAGCCGGCCAAGAAGGCAGCTCCGAAAAAATCGCAGAGCTGATCCAGCATTACGTTGACATACAGGGATGCTTCTGCATCGACACCGCTATTCAAGTTCATTTTTTTTATCGTTCGATTTCTAAAAACAAGGAGAGGCCATGTCCCGCAACACATTGAACACGCTCAAGGAATTCAACATCTCGAATTCCAAAAAGGGCAAGTTCTACTCGCTCCCCGCGCTGGAGAAAAAACTCGGCGTCAATATCTCGCGTTTACCGGTATCGATTCGCATTGTCCTGGAATCGGTGCTGCGCAATTGCGACGGCAAGAAAGTGACCGAGGAACACGTCCGGGAACTCGCCAACTGGCGTCCGAACGCGACCCGCGTCGACGAGATTCCATTCGTGGTCTCGCGCGTCGTACTGCAAGACTTTACCGGCGTGCCATTGCTGGCCGACTTGGCGGCGATGCGCGGCGTCGCCTCCAAGATGGGCAAGAACCCGAAGAACATCGAACCGCTGGTGCCGGTCGACCTGGTTGTCGACCATTCGGTGCAGATCGATCACTTCCGTCAGAAAAATGCACTCGACCTGAACATGAAGCTGGAATTTTCGCGCAATAACGAGCGCTATCAGTTCATGAAGTGGGGCATGCAGGCGTTCGACACCTTCGGTGTCGTGCCACCGGGCTTCGGCATCGTGCATCAAGTTAACCTGGAGTATCTGGCGCGCGGCGTGCACAAAAAGGATAGCGTTTATTATCCGGACACTCTCGTCGGCACCGACTCCCACACCACCATGATCAACGGTATCGGCGTGGTCGGCTGGGGCGTTGGAGGTATCGAAGCCGAAGCCGGCATGCTGGGACAGCCGGTCTATTTCCTGACCCCTGACGTGGTCGGCGTGAACCTGACCGGCCAGTTGCGCGAAGGCGTAACCGCGACCGACTTGGTGCTGACGATTACCGAAATGCTGCGCAAGGAAAAAGTCGTCGGCAAGTTTGTCGAATTCTTCGGTGAAGGCACCCAGTCGCTGTCGCTGACCGATCGCGCAACCATTGCCAACATGGCGCCTGAATACGGTGCCACCATGGGCTTTTTCCCGGTCGACGAAGCCACCATCGACTACTTCAAGGGCACCGGCCGCAGCAAGGCGGAAATCGACGCATTCGAAGGATATTTCAGAGCGCAGAAACTGTTCGGCATTCCGCAAGAAGGCCAGATCGACTATACCAATGTCGTGGCGCTCGATCTCCGTACCGTCGCGCCATCGCTGGCAGGCCCGAAACGTCCGCAGGATCGGATCGAAATCGGCAACGTCAAAGCCAATTTTGCCGAACTGTTTTCGAAGCCGACTTCCGAGAACGGGTTCAACAAGAAGCTGGAAGATCTTGATGCGCAATACGTCAATTCGGACAAGGTCAAGATCAAGAACGGCGACGTGCTGATCGCGGCAATCACTTCCTGCACCAACACATCCAATCCGAGCGTGCTGCTGACGGCCGGCCTGCTCGCCAAGAAAGCGGTTGAAGCAGGCCTGAAGGTATCGCCGCACATCAAGACTTCGCTTGCTCCCGGATCGCGCGTCGTGACCAAGTACCTGGAAGCGGCCGGCTTGCTGCCGTACCTGGAAAAACTCGGCTTCGGCGTCACTGCTTACGGCTGCACCACTTGTATCGGCAATGCCGGCGACCTGACCCCGGCAATGAACGAAGCGATCGTCGAAAACGATATCGTCGCATCCGCCGTGCTGTCCGGCAACCGCAACTTCGAAGCACGGATTCATCCGAACATCCGCTCCAATTTTCTCGCCTCGCCTCCGCTGGTCGTTGCCTATGCGATCGCCGGTAACATGACCCGCGATTTGATGACCGAACCGCTCGGCAAAGGCAAGGACAAGAATGGAAAGTCCATCGACGTCTTCCTCGGCGACGTGTGGCCGACCAGCCACGAAGTGGCGAAGCTGATGAAGTTCGCAATGAACGCCAAAACGTTCAAGGAAAACTATGCGGACGTCAAGGGTGCACCGGGCAAGTTGTGGGAAAATATCTCGGGCGTCGCGCAAGGAGAAGTCTACGATTGGCCGAAATCGACCTACATCGCAGAACCGCCGTTCTTCAGCGACTTCGAGATGCAACCCAAGCCGGCCGCAACCGGAATCACGGCTGCACGCGCACTAGGCGTGTTCGGCGATTCGATCACGACCGACCATATCTCCCCGGCCGGTTCGATCAAGGAATCCAGCCCGGCCGGTAAATGGCTGACGGCCAACGGCGTGCAGAAGGCGGACTTCAATTCTTACGGCTCGCGCCGCGGCAATCACGAGATCATGATGCGCGGCACCTTCGCCAACGTGCGTATCAAGAACCTGATGATCCCGGCAAAGCCGGATGGATCACGGGTCGAAGGCGGCCTTACCATTCACCAACCTACCGGTGAGGAAATGTCGATCTATGACGCAGCGATGCAGTATATCAACGACGGCATACCGACCATGGTATTTGCCGGTGAAGAATACGGTACCGGATCTTCGCGCGACTGGGCTGCAAAAGGCACGCAGTTGCTCGGCGTCAAAGCGGTAATCGCCCGTTCGTTCGAGCGGATTCACCGCTCCAACCTGGTCGGCATGGGCGTGCTGCCTTTGCAATTCCTCGGTGACGACAGCGTCCACTCGCTGGGTATCACGGGCGATGAAACCTTCGATCTGAAAGGACTCGAAGGCGATCTCAAGCCGCAACAGGAAGTTACTTTGGTAATTCACAGCCCGAAAGGCAGCAATCAGGAAGTCAAAGTCCTGCTGCGTATCGATACACCGATCGAAGTGGATTATTACAAGCACGGCGGTATTCTTCCGTTCGTCCTGCGTCAGCTGCTTGCCGCATAAGGCAAATCGCGCTCGGGTTATTCCCTAGCGTTCTGCATCACCAAAAACGCCGGCATCCGCCGGCGTTTTTCAATTTAACCCGTCCCGCGCTGATCGAATCCTCTACAATGTCTTCTCTTGCTTTTTCTTCATTGTGATTGCTCATGCGCCGCCCGTCCAAAGACCCATCTCAAAAACTCTCCGGCGACAGCCAGCGCCTGGCATCGTTGGCCCAGGCGCACGCGCAGGCAAGCAGCCGCCTCGAAGAACGGGGCTGGGAGCGCCAGATCGATACGCTGATCGAGAAGTTGCTGAAAAACGATCGGCAGGCTGCACTCGATGCCACGCTGGACCATCTCTTCAGGACGGACCCGGATACTTACGATACCCTGATCGAGTCGGCTGAAGCCGCCAGTGAGTCGTGTACGATCGAACAAGACGGCAAGTATTTCGATGCATTGCTGATTGCGGTGCCGATGCTTGCGTGGACGCGCTTTTCCATCGCATCCGGCCCGATTTCAGCGGATGTATTGCTGACGCTCTCCGCTCATCTGTATGCGCACGTGCTGGCGGCGGATACGAAGCTCGCGATGGCGCCGAACCTGTTTGCAATCGACCAGTTGCCGCACACACACGCAGAAGCATTCTCGCTTACCCGCCATCTTGCGCACGCAGCGTTGACCGGCAATTCGCTGCGCCCGCTTGGCAACCTGCCGGAAACAGCGCCGTTTCTTGCGGACACTCGCTACTTTGTAGCAGTTGTGGCCGCACCTGCCGGAGCGCCACTGTTCCGCTGGCAGACGCCGGATGCACAAGGCGACATAACCAACGAGCGGCAGCAAGCCTTAAGCCAATGGCGCGCGCAGGCAATGCCGACCATCGAAAGAATGTTGCCCGGTTGCGGTGTCGAACTGCTCCTGCCCGAAGCCTACTATGTCGCGTGCCGCGAAGCCGACAAACAAATCCGCCCTGCCTCGATCCGCGCCGCGGTGCACTACCTTACCCATACATTGAGCGTGGCGCCCAGCGGACTGTCCGCGATCATCGGCGGTTTTGCAGAGGAATCGATTGACGGCAGGATCGACGAATATCGAATCAGTTTCACGCTGCACCAACAGCGCGATGTCGTCTACGGTGTGGTCTGGCCGCTCTTTGGAGAAGAAGATGCCGAAGAAGACCTGCGCGATGCCATGGCCTTTCACGCCATTAATGCAGAACCGTCCGTCACGCAAGCCGATTACGCAAATCCTTTAGAAGAAATTTTCAGCCTGCTCGGGCAATGCGGCATCGTCGATGTGAAATTCCATTCCGAACAATTCCCGATGGAATCATGCGACGACTGCGGCGCACCGTTGTACTGCGATCGCGAAGCGGAGCTGGTTCATGCAGAAATGCCGGAAGACGCTCCACAGACAACCGAACGTTTTCATTAAGGCATCCTCTCCTGCTTGCGGGAGAAGAGAGACAAACGTCATTCCATTTGATTGTCGCCAAATTATTTTGCGACTTGCATGGAATGCGTTATCTTCAACGGACCGATTCCAGAATCGGCTGAAGAATCGCCGCACCAAGTCTCGCACTACGCGCCCCATTCCACCCGACTTTCGGGTCCGGCAGATCGGCGTTGTCCTTGAACGGCATTTCAAGCGTCAACGACACGCACTTGAATGTATGCCCGATGTATTTCGATGCCAGCTTCAACATGTCTTCCCGATACTTCCCTGCCCCGTATCCATGCCTGGTCTGGAAATCGGGGCTGGCGCGTTTGAAGGCATCAATGAACGCCTGTTGTTCGGATGCCTGCTGCGCGGTGAAGCCCTCCAGCATTTCACACCCTGCAACAAACACGTACGGCAAAGCCTCGTCTCCGTGAATATCGAGAAACAAATCGCAGCCGATCCCGTGCATTTTGTTTTTCACCGCAAGCACTTCAGGACTGGATTCGCGTGACGGCGTCATCCACTCCCGATTCAGGTTTGCGCCTGCAGCATTGGTACGCAGATTGCCGTGAACGGAACCGTCCGGATTCATGTTCGGTACGATGAAAAAGGCGGCATGTTCGAGCAAACGTTTTGCAATCGGATTGGCATTGTCAAGCAACGCATCGATCATGCCTTCGACAAACCATTCCCCCATGGTTTCGCCGGGATGCTGACGCGCGATTACCCAAACCTTCTTCGCCGCAGACCGGTTGCCTATCACGATCAGGTTCATATCCCGGCCTTCAATCGTACTTCCGATATCGGCTACCTGCACAACCGGGAATGCCTCGACGCGCCCCAGAAGCTGCAAATGCCGTTCCCACGAATATGGTTCGAAGTAAGCGTAGTAAATGCTGTCGCGTTCGGGAGTGTGCATGACCGTCAATACCTGCCCGTCATAGGCGGTCGGCACACGAAACCAGGTTTCGCGATCGTAGCTCGCAACTGCTAGATAGTTTTCCCAGCCGCTTGGGAAACTGGTTTGGCCCGCATTCAGAAATCGCATGATGCAAGACTCGTTGCGTGCACCCTGCAACCGAAAATAAAACCATTGCGAACAATCGGCGTGCGAATCCTTGCGGAAATTGAGTTGAATGGATTGCGGGCTCTCAATGTTCAAGACATCGATTGCACCGGCATCGAATTGCTGACTGATTTTAAGAGGCATGAGTATGCGGAACAAGTTGCGGGAACAATACGGCTTATGGCGAATACGATGAATAAGAGCAACTAACAAATGGCTGACGTCACCCTCATTCCGAACGAAGAAAGGAGTCTCAAACACTTGCGCCGCCGCGGACATTCAATGACCACGATGCCCTTCCGAATGGCGGTATATTCAGGAACCAATCGCGCCTATTCTAGCCTGCAATCAAGATAGTCTTCAAAGCGGCGCCGAGCATTTTGCAAAACGAAATTACATATTTCCATTTTAGCCGTAGCAGTAACGAATTTGATAACAGCTGGGTAGGCTAAAGCAGGCCCGCTCTGCTATAATTTGCAACTCGTCGGGGCGTAGCGCAGCCTGGTAGCGTACTTGCATGGGGTGCAAGGGGTCGAGTGTTCGAATCACTCCGTCCCGACCAATGTTTATGCGGCTCTTAGCCGTTTTGCTGTATGTAAACGCAGCCTGTATATTAGACAAAATCTAATAGCAGGCTGCGTTTTTTGCGTTTAAGGACGTGTCCATACGAGGCTAGGAAAAGACTTTTTTGAATTTCTCAAGCGTCCGAAAAAAGAGAAAAAACGGCCTTAGCACAGGCCTTTCTACCAAAATCCTACCAGCCAACGGATCTATTTTTTGCGGCGTAGTTCATAGAAATTACCGGCTGTCTCTTCTGAAATTGCTGTGCCGTCGACCATCATAGGCACAAGATAATTTACCGCCTCGCCTGCAATTGAGGTTCCTTCCTCGCCATATTCTTCAACCAACCCGAAGAACGCGACGTCATCAACCATATCCTCATCACCATCGGCATCTTTATAGACCACTTCCCATCCCACGGCCGGCACCACTTGAACAATCTTGCGCGGCGGTTTATTGTTTTTTGGCATAAAGCCTCCCTAAAGTATGAAGAGGCAAGATTACCAGAAGTGGCGCTAAAATCACTGCATGTCTAACTTCAAACCCCCACTTTCCTTTGATGAGCTCCACGCGATCGGCGAGCGCAACCGGACCAATGCGGACGTAAAAGCGTTACTCTGGGAAATCAAGCGACTTCACGCTGTCGTCTCCCGAGCCCATCAGATTTATCGGAGTAACGGCAGCATCCCTCAATTTCTCAATGAGGCGCTTTGGAACGAAATCAAGGATGACCCGGTCGTCAAGGCGTGGGAGGATCTGAACAAGCCAAAGGTGGAGCCTGGAGACGACGATGATTAAAACGGAGACGGCCCTATCTCGCCTACAAGCCGATGAGATCTGCGAGATCGTCCTGAAGGATGGAACAACCCGACATGCAAGTTGGAATCCGTTAAACCGTGCATTTCACTTCTGCGACGGGGTGGAATCCGGATATGTCAGCCACGACGATGTCAAAGAGTGGATGCCAGGTAGTGTCCCTTTTAATGGGTCGAGCTGAAAATGGGTCGCTAATGCAGCTAGGGAAACTCTCTATGACGCTGAACAGAAAAATAAAGCATTATGCCAATGGCTATCCTAAAGACACTATGCAATGCACGGTGTGCTTATTGAGTAAACTCGGATATTTCGACACTTGGCCCTACCCCTTGCGCTTGCGCCTTGATTGTTGCAAGCATGCTTTTCACCAGTTCGGTTGCGGACTGGCTGAACTGTACTTTAAGAAGTGCAGAGCCGCCGAACAACGTTGGATACTCCACCACCACCCAACATTTTTCAATATCCCATTCATTCTCCAGAATTTCTTTTTTTTGTACGCCCCAAATGCCCCCTGTATAAGCTTGCAATACATGAGTATCGGAGTCGTCTGACGAAAATGGCAAGTGTGCCCAGATCGGGATTTTTGGTACATCTTTTTTATGAATCAGTGCATTAAATAAGCTTGCTTGAGAAACTGGGCGTCGAAAATTAAGTTCTAAATGTCCGACTCGTCGATCCATTAGCGCAATAGTTCTGACTCTCAATGGAACTGGCGTCTTATTCTCGAATATGATGTGAAAGTCTACTTTGTTGTAGCCCATTCCGTGAGATGAAACTCCATCGTTTATCATGGCCTCTAATTCGCCGTTGCGCTTTGAATTGAACCGGTAGGCTACGAGTGCAATTACTGCCGCCGACACCAAGTTGCCTAGAAATGCCCCAATTCCGTTGATTCCAATTGCTTGCAGATCACTCATGTCGAGATTCGCCTAATAACGGTGAATTAAAAAGGCAATAATACCCTTTGTCGTTATCAAAACGCGGATCGGTCACTATCTCGGCCATGCCTTCACGATCCGCGCGTGATTGATCGCGCACTTGCCGAACGCCGGCAGCACCTCCTCCTCCACCCATGTCTGCCACACGTCGTAGTCCTTGGTGTCAGGAGCCGCCGGAATCTGGCACGGCTCCGCCAGGCTGCTGTCGAGCAACGGCTTTTCGGACGGCGTCGACCGACCTGGTGAGACTGCGCATCCGGCCATCGTCAGGACGGCAATCAACAGGCAGAGGTGTCGCTTTCGCATTCTTGAATTCCTTTCTTATGATGGCCAGCTCGGTGCCGAGCACGGAGAAATCCGCATTCGCACCGTCGGCTTGTTCCTTGATTTTCTTGGCCGTGGCGACAAAGTCATCGAGCACTTCCTTGTTCTGGACAGCGACCTCGTTGGCGCGCTCTGCTTTCAAGGTGGCGATGTCGGCATTGAGCCGCCAGCCGTTGGCGGTCCAGCCACCGCCGAATCCAATGGTCACGGCAGCCGCAACGCCGGCGAGCAGGAACAACGGATTGATCGACAGCGGATTCATACCAACCCCTGCATATAGCCGGTACCGAATCGGATCGTCAGCACCTGGTTGCGCGGCTCATCGACGGCCAGCCCGACATGGACCCAGCGATCGAACTCCAGGATCAATTGATCGAACTTCACCGCGTTATGCTTGATCGCCTCGGCCAGCTCACGCGGCGTCATGCCGGCGGCACGGATGTCCGCAGACAGGCCCTGCATGTGTGCGCTGCTCATCGACCCGCCGACGGCGCGATTGACCGCCGGCGACCGGTAGCCGCTGGACACCATGATCGGGCGATTGACCACGGCGCGGATTTGTTCAAGCACCGTAGCCACACGCTTGAGGTTCTCGATCACTTTCTGGCTTGGTACGTTGTCCAGATTGTGACGCGCGGCCGTCTCGGAGAAGGTCAGTTCTTCGAGGGTAAAGTGTGTGCTGAGTTTCATTGCATGTCCTTTCGATTCAACACATCGACCACGTCCAGAACGGTTTGCTGTTGCGGTGTCATAGCGCCTCCTTGGCTTTTTTAATTGATGCGGTGGCGTCGTCAAGCATCTCGCCAATGTCTTTGCTGCGTCTGTTTTCAAACCATTTCACAAAGCCGCCGATAAGCCACCATGCCGGCAAGCCGGCGGCGACCATGATCGGTGCTGCGATAAACAGGAACCCGACCGCTTGATCGGCGCCGTACATTGTCGCCACATCCTTGGCCGACTCGAATAAGCCAGGTGAATACGATCGCAGCCAAACCACCAGCAGCGGCCCGGCGGTCGCAGACGACACGATGGACGATGCGAACCTGGCGAACGCTTCACCTTTCGTTTTCGGCCACAGAAAAATAAATCCCAGCGCTGCAGCCAGCGATCCGGCGAGCACCGGCAGCCCGAATATTTTTATTAATGCGCCGCCTGCAGCTGCTGAAGTGCTCATTGGTTCTGCCATGTGATGGTCCATGAGGTAGAAATAAAAAATCCTGCCGAGGCAAGGTATGGATTATTGAGGTTCAAGGTCGGACCATTCCAAAATGTGGAAGCCCCAAAATGTACCGGTAGAACCAAGAATATTGAGGAATGGCCGACTCTCTACCGGCGTTCCTTGTGGATAGTCCATGCGGATTTGCTTCTGAACGAAGTAAAGTCGGTCGCCTTCCTTGACTTCCATCGGACCGGAGAGACAGGGATAATCGGTAGTGGTGTTTGTCACCGCCATTTGATTAGCGCAGCCGCCGTAGCCATCATGCGGAAACCAGCCATTTAACCAAAACACGCTTTGCCGTAATCCTGATGGGTTCGCATCCCAAACAACCTGGCCGAAGGGCAGAATTAAATGAATGCCAGGGCCAATAACGATCATGTTTGGATCGGACACATCGCACCGATCTTCCCAGTTCCTGTCTACCATATTGAACGGCAATGCTGCATTCGCATCGTTCGGTATAGCGAAGTCGCAGCAAGGATCGCCGTCGATATATTCCCGTCGAACCCATACGCCACGATAATTATGCCGATATGTCATTTTCTGCCTTTCGTTTTAAGAAGCCGGTTCAGGTTCAGGTACTTTTCGGAAATGCCGGCCGTTTCGGCATGTCACCAGTTTGCTTGCTGATCACCGTACGAAGCGCGGCGCGATAAGCGGTCCACTCAGCCGGGATCGGCACGCCGCGTTCCAGGCAGCGAAGGATGGTTTTATCGGACGCGTCGAGTGCAACATGGGCGCGCTTTACAAGTGATCGAGTTGCTTGGTCCGGCGCGATCTCGACGTCGACGCCGACCGGCTGCCCGTCGGCGTCGGCAACAATGACTTTGCCTTGCATCGCGAGCAGTTCTGCATGCCGTTCCGGAGATATTTCACGGGCGGGCTGAGGGATGTTCTCCCCATGGATTGCGGAACAGTAAAACGCTGCCCGGCCGTCAACCATTGCGAAGAATATTTTCATGTTATTTACCCCATGCTTCATAGTAGAGAGAGACACCGAACGCCTCTGTGCCGTCTTTGTCGATCACAATGTCTGCCCCGCTCAACGTCTCGTTTGTCACGTATACCGACATTGCAACGCTCGATGCGATGGAGATGAGTGTTGGATGGACGCCGTACAGTGCGTTCGGAAACGCAAAAGGAAATGTAATGGGCTGCACGAAATCGCCTGACGTAATGATGCCGGTCACCTTGCCCCACTGCCGGATGAGGCCACCCGGAAAAATCTGATAGCCGTTGGTTGCAAGCGATTGCTGACCGCTCTTGGTGAACTGGTTCAGAATCTCTGCGACCGCGAACGCTGTGGTCGCGAGCTGCGTAGTGTTTGTTCCAACTGCCGCCGTCGGTGCAGTTGGAACACCAGATAACACCGGAGAAGCCAACGGCGCTAAATTCGCAAGTGTCGTTGCGATAAATGGTGCACTTGCTGCCTGTGCGATATTGCCGGACGTGATTGTGGTCGCGCCGTTGGCGACCGTTACGACCCAAAGGCCGACATATCCCGCGTCAGGCGATGGCGTCGTCTGTGCACCGGTAGTAGCCGAGATGCCAGCCTTGGCGCTCACTACGACTGTGCCAGCGCGATTCGTATTCTCAGCAACGCCGGTATTGTTTGGGCCGGCATATGCGGAGGCTGGATTGCTCGCGTTGTAGTAAGGCAGCACGATTGGGGTGCCGTCGACTTCACTGAATGCGGCTTGAATTAGGTAGTTGATGCTATGACCAACGGTGCCCGGCGCCGCACATGCCAGATCGCTCGAATCAAGCTTGATACCCTGCTTCAGGATCGTATGTGTCGTGTCGGCTGCGATCGAGCTGTATGCGGTGCCGTCAATATTCGCAAGTGCATAAATCTCGCCGACACCGATCGAAACGCTCATTGATGCTGGACTGGTCGCAGTGCACGGCAACCCGTTGGCCAACGTGTTGGTACCCAGAATCGCGGCGGCCAATTTGCTCAACGCGATCATGGCGTGTTTGTTCGTGCTGAGAAGGTCCGTCTCAAGTGGTATCTGACCTGGATAAATCATGACGCGATCCATATTGCTCCCGGAAATGAAAAAGCCACCCGAAGGTGGCTTGGTGATGGTTCAAATAGACGATTAAGTGGTGATTCGTGCCCAGACAGCTGTTCCGGCAACTTTCACAGAATCGATCGCAGCATAAATATCAGCATCGGTAACCGTATCTTCAATCATTGAAAGTGAGCCATATTCAGCTCGCGATGCAACGCCGTATCCACCAGTCGATATGCCGTAACCAGCCACGTACGGAATACCACTTCCAACGGGCCGGAAAGCAGTCACAAACGCTTGGGCCGGCAGAAGCATCGACCCGTAGGCACCATTGACTCCATAGCCCGTGTTTGGAACGCTGTAGGCTCCCGTATCGGCGGGTCGCTGCGGCTCAATGACAACCGGTACCCGGCCTGTCAATTCCGTGAGAATCGCGATTACCGATGCACGGGTTGCACGCTCCCGAAACAGGTTGATGATGATGGTTGCTCTGAAGCTCGCATCTGTTTGATGCTGCTTTCTGACGATTGCCGTTCCAAAGAAATCACCAGCGATAACATCAAGCCAGCCGTCCGTCGCTGTCAGAATCCGTGTCTGCAGCCTGGCATACGCATAGAGCGAATACAGGAAAGCCCAGCATGCTGCCCAGCCAGATAAAACAGCATCGAGTATTGGCGCATCGTCGCCAAACCACCGCGGAATAGTCGCCTTGATCCGCTGTAGCAAATCGGATTGATCGCCGGTCGCCATTACGAAACCACCACTGAAAGTGATTTGATTACTTGTTTCGGCGTTGCCGTCAGATCGGCGGTACCGCCATTCAACACAACAGCAGTCACGTTCGTGATACCTGGCGATGCATCGTATGCCAACTGCGCTATACGCGTATAGGCAAGATCCTCACCGAGTTCAAGCGCATTGATGTAATCGGTAGCCGCGGCATCCGCAAGAGCTTTTGTTGCAGTTGCATCGTATCCAGCGGCGATCGTGACGGTGAAGGTCACGGTAGCGTTGACCACCACCGGCGCGAACACACCGAACCGAATCGTGAAACCACGTACTGCATCAATCGCATTCGATACGGATTCAAGAAACTCCGACGTTGGCGCGCCGGTGCCGTCATCCACCACCGCATAGAAATATCCATAGTCGACGGTGCCGTCGTATTGCTCATTCTCGACAAAGGTATAACTGATGCCGGCTGCGACTGATGTCACTGCAAAGCCGATTGCCGCCTCTGTCGCACGAGCCAGCGAAGCAATGTACAGGACGAATCGCGCACGAAAAGCCGGATCCAGCTCCGCGTCGTCTCCATTGATGAAACTTGCCTCGTTCGTGACTGTATCAACGTATGAAATTGCATCCGCCATGACTGAGATCTGGCCGATGCTCACGTTTCCATCAGCGCCGGCCGTGTCCGCGTCCGCTGGCACAATCAGAGTCGATATGCCTGCCGCCATGACATACCCCGCCGCTGTCCATGCAGCATGATTCTCGTCTTCGACGACGGTGAACGTCTGACTTCCATCGGCAGTCTGCACGGCGGTCCCAAACGGAATCAGCGCCTGCAGGGTCGGTGTGAATCGAGCGAACGTCACTTCACCATTGGACGCGACCGCCGCGAGCCTGGTGACACCATAGTCGGCCATCCATGAATCCAGATCAGACTCGGTAGCAGTTCTGGCACGCATCATCGACAACAGCTTGACGATCAAACCCTGAAACCACAGGCCTACGGCTGCATTCGCCTCCACCATCGCGCGCAATACCGAGCCGACCGTGAAGTTCACCAAACTGGAGGAGCTGGCCTGAATCGCCGTCACCTGGTCGCGTACGAGCGTAGCAAAGTCTTTGGTGCTGATCGCCATTTTGTACCTATTGATTGATGTTGAAGTTAAGGCTGACCGGCTTGCGCGTGTTCGCGTCCACGTATTGGATCTGTACGCTCACGCCACCGGTGATCGCCTCGACAATGATGGTCGGGTCCGGGTTATGCGAAACGATCGCTTCGTTAAAAATCTGCCCCCGGATCAGTGCGCGAATCCTGCGGACATCGATGTTTTTTCCGATTTCTTTCGGGACGCCGGCGCCATAGTCCGCATGCCAGATATAGTCACCGACTGACTCAATCTTTCCTGCAGCATCGCGTACCGTCGAATTGGTCAGCAGCCTGCGCAATAGCCGCTGCTCTCCTTCCGTGGTTGATTCCACCAAAGCAAGATCGCCAGTGGCGGACAGGCTCAGATCGTCGCCTATGTAATGATTCAGATCGCTCATGTTGGTATCGGAACTCCACTTTGTCCTGCGCCTGGCGTTACCCCGTCGTGCGGGTGTTCCACTAGACTGATGTCGGCTGCAATCACATCTTCAGTTGCAGTGATTGTTCCATCTACATTGAAAGCGCCGGCATGGTTCCACGTGATAGCAGCCGAGGTGATGGTTCCGTCGCCATTGAGGGTGACGGAAGCGCCATTGGCATCAGAAAACGTCGCCTTGCCATCGTTCAGCAGCTTGAAGAATGCACCGCTTTCATGCACCAGCCACAGTTCACCGCTTGGAACAGCAAGCGGCCGGTCCTGATCATTGAAGAAGCGACCGCAGATGAATCCGGCTTCGTTGCCATCATCCTGAAACTGGACTTCAACCATGTCGCCAGATGTTGGAGGGCAGAAAATGCCCCATCCGTTCCCGCTCCATGCCGACGTGACAGGAAGCCATCCGGTCTCCTGCCCACTGGGCGACATCACCTTCGCGCTGTAGGCATTCGGATCGTAGCTTGTGACGGTGCAAATCGTCGTTTTCGCCTGTTCTTGCGTTGACATCTGTGCAAGCTGGCGCATCAGGTTTTGCTGTCCGTTCATCATGATGGATTGTTCGGTGTTTGGTTCTTGCCTTCGACGTGCATCTTGAAACCGTGATCGGAAAAATCGTACATGCGCGTGATCGTTGACGCGTAATAAGGTTGATCTAACACCGTTCCTGTGCCCTCCACCTTAATAAGGTTTTGCGCTGTCAATAAGATGTCGCCAGGCATTTCAGCATGCATGTTCATTTCATGCCGGCTCAACTCTTCCAAAATCGCCTGCGCGCGGCGCTTTGCCTGGTCGGGGGTCAGATTCGGCAGGTTGTAGACATATTCCTGCACCTCGCTGAATTTCGTCGCTTTGCTTGTCGTTTTGTTATAAACCCTGGTCCGCTGGGCCGTTTCCTCGACCTTTTGCTTTGTCTTCTGATCAAACGAAATAATCCGAACCTTTAGATCCTTAGCGATCGACAAATTGCGCGTGAATTTCAATTTGGTTGCATTGATGATCGGGTAGCCTCGATCGTCAGTTGGCTTCTGCCGACGGATGACATAGGGGTCTGAATCCGGTGCCGTACGTGGCTCGAAATGCAGTTCACTTCCCTTGACATAAACTTGATAGCGTTCGATCTGTGCAAGCTTGGTGACGATGTCCCAGTAGGTCGAGTCCGATGCGATGAGCTTGTGGAAGATTTGGTAATACGATCCAACAGGCTTTTGCGTTGGCGTCACAATCGGAGTCAAGCCACGCTCGATCGCTATCTGCGTCACCACGCCTGATGCGGTCAACTCACCAACAAACGAAATCGATCGCTTGTAGTCGATTAATTTTGACGTCAGATCACGCCCAGATAAAATTAGCACGTCGTCGATCTCGTCAAACTCGATGTCGTCAACATACCCGACGAGGAAGCTGGTCAGCTCCTGTTTTGTAAAATTGTCCGGATCGGCAGGGAAGCCAATCAGAAACTCCATCTCCAGCTTTTCCTGCAAGGCCCACCAGTCAAGGCCTCGATCGACAGGCTGGCTGGCCAGTGCGAGTGTTAATCGGAACGTGTCCGCCTGAAAAAACGAATTGTTATCAACCTGAAACGACAATACCTGCGCGACCAGGTCGCCATTCGCATAGACCAGCGCGCGCGGCTGCTGGGCCGCGCTCTGTGGATTCGGTTGATTGATCATTGAGGAATGACGCCGCCATTACTTTGCGGATTGTTCGGAATTATCAGATTTGTGATGGAAGAGATGGTCGTCTCCGTCAACTTGTTCGCCTGAGCAATGGCACTCCATAGCGACGGATCACCATACTCACGCGCCGCCACGTCAAAAAGCGTTCCACCGCCAACAGTCACGGTTCTGACATTTGGCCCGGCGCCGATCAGGTTAAGATTTGTTTGAATCCGGCTGGCAACAGACCGCAGTTGGTAGAGCTTTGAAGATTGGGAGAATGCGGTTACTTGTTCAATCAATCCAGACGCCTGCTGTGCGATCGGGTTATTCGGCAAAACCCCACCCATTGTTGTTACTGAATTGATTGTATTCGCCACCGTACCAATCATCGTATCAACGCGTTGCATCACTGCGGACACCGGTGCCAACACGCCATTGATGGTTTCCTGAGTGGTTTTCGCAAAATCGGATACGGCCGTGATCGCGTTGTCCATGGTCGACAGCAACCCGGACAGCGTGTCATCCTCAATCTCGCCTCCCAGAGCCAAAGCGGTGGCCAAATCCTCTGCGACTGCAGGATTGAACGCGACCGGTGGGAAAGACGTCTGCGGCTGTGTGTTGTCCTGCACCACTTCGAGTTCGATCGTGTACGACACACGATAAAACCGCTCGACCGTGAAGATGAAACTGCGAATAACGACGTTGTAGTCAAATTCGAAGAATGTCAGCCTCACAGATTTGCCGCGGACGCGCATCAAATCGAGATAGCGGGCGCGCTCGAGTGAATTGCCGCCAGTGAACAGCCCGGACCAAGCAATAGGCGCGTCGTCCCGCCCCATCGCCTGGACAACCTTTGCCCCGCCCGGAAACCGGTGAATGACCAGCGCTTGAGCGCCACCCAGCGGGATGCGCTCAGGGATCTCCTGTTCCTCAAAAAGGAAGTCGCCAAGAAACAGAAAGGTATCAGCCATGATTAGAGCCCAGAAAATCCGGAGCCGAGAGCTCGCATGTTCATTGATGGATCGAAAACGCTCATACCGGATGGTGGACGCGCCATGGCTTTTTCTTGATGCTTGCTGACGATTTGACCTACCTTCTGTCCATCAAGAAAGACATCCCCTTGCTTACCGCCGGCAGCCTCTTTTACGGGAGGCGGGACATAGTCTGGTCTTTGCCGCGCGTAGTAACCGTGTGGATTTTCTTTCAAGGAGACCTTCGGGCCAAAACCGGTTGAGTTTTCCGGCGGTTTCCATTCAGGCAGGTTCCAGCCCATTGCCTTAGATCGCGCCAAGGCATCGGGTGTCAGCTTCACGCCGCCATCGGTTTTATGGCCATCTATCTCACCTTGGCTCATCGGCCTAAAGGCATACGCTGCTGCCAGGAGAGTGCCGAGAGCAAGCACGACTAATCCAACAGGCCCCAGCAGTGCGGTTAGAGCAGCACCCACCATCGGCAATCCGCCGACGCCGCCCATAACGCCAATTGCAAGGGAGAGACCTTTAAATCCAGCGATGAGCAACAAGAGCGTACCGCCAAAGGCCATTGCGCTCGCCAACGCCACAAATCCCAACGCCATTGCTTTGGTTATGCCTGGATTCATCCTTGCAAACTGTGTGAATGTTTGCAGCGCCGACGAAAGCCCATCGACCATCTTGATCGCCAGCGGTAAGATCGTTGTTCCCAGCGCATTGAGCGAGTTTTGCCACTTCGCACGCAAATCGCCTTCCCGGCCTGCCAGCGTGTTTTTGCTAGCGTTGATCGTGCCATCTACACCCATGGCGCCCTTGACCATCTCAAAGTCACGCATCGCCTGAAATTGTTGCGTGGTGAACGTCGCAGCCATATTTGAACCGGTGCGGTTCGACAGCAGGCTATTTGCAAATTTGATGACTTCAGAATCTGTTTTTGCGCCTGCCTTTTTGGCTGCCGGAACAACGTATTCCATCAGCCAGGCGCCGGGATTTGTGCGCAATAGTTCTTCACCCTTGATGCTGGTGATTTGCGTGGTTTTGTATTCTTTGCCGCCAACGCTGCCATGCGTTACAGAACCGAGTTCAGCCAATCCGGCGCCGGCCAGCGCTGCCATGGTCTTTTTCGTCGTGCGACCGGCGATCAAGTTCTGGTACATGCTCATCAGGGCCGTGCCGGTCGAATGCCCACCTTGTTCCTGAGCGATTGTGGCCAGCATCATGATGCCGTCATCACTCAGTCCCTTGAAAGCTGCGCCGCCCCGCTTCGCCATAGCTTCAAGGTCGCCAAACTTGAGCGCACCGCCGGATCCGGTAACCATTTTCTGCGACAGGTCGAGACCACGCATGAAATCTGCTTTGCTGTCAGTCAATCCGCGCATATCGTTGAAGCGCATGATCGACCGGACTGCGCCGGTGTCGAGTTTGCCAATCTTGCCGCTGAAGAGCGTTGAGTTGGCGGCGTTGAGCTCTGCTAATTTCGGTGCGACTGCCATGGCGGTATTGATGTCGCCGAACATGCCGACCGATTCCCGCAAGGTCTCCATCAGGTCTTTATTCGACGCGCCGAAGGCCTTTGTGCCAAGTGCAAATGAATTGGCCTGGCGATTCACGACATCGCCCAAGTTCAGCGTCTTGAATCGCGCAAACGCAGTTTCGTAGTCCTTTGCTGCATTCAGCGGGCCCTTCATCAGCGCCAAACCACCAAATCCGACAGCAGCCAACCCACCACCTACGAGACCAAGGCGCTTGATGTCGAGTAGCTTGCGCTCCAGCAGCGTGGCGCTGGCATTTGCACCAATAAAACTTCTATTGACGCCGCCCAATTGTGAGGTAATCGCGACTAAGGCGGTGCTGACGTGATTTACGAGCGTAAGACGGACTGCGACCTTATATGCATCCCACATATTATTTCCTCAAATGTTCGCGTAATAAATGCCGGTGCCGTTCACTGCGAAATGAGCGGTGGAAATACTGCAGGAATATTTTTCTGCGATCGCTCTATACGTCAGACCATTCTTGCGGTCAGTGCGAATGCTTGCCACCGTGGCGCCATCGAACCTGCAAAACTTGGCTGGTGCCCAGTCTTTTACGTCGGGTCTTGGCCTGCCACGCTTGCTATCTCCGAGCGCTTTCTTGTGAGCCTCGGATAACGGCCTACCCCGCAAAGGTGCTATCCTCTTTTCGATTGTTTCCGGGCTTTGCTTTCGACCTAACATGGATGTTCCTAATGAAGATTTTCAATCGCTTGCATGAATGGGCCGCTGATCGATTCAGCTTCATCCAGTATCCGAATGTCCGTGGCCCGAAGCTTCAGTTCTTCAAATGCCAAATGCCATTGGCCACCCGGTTATTCATCGCGGTCATGAGCATGCTGACGATCAGCATCAGCCTGGCTGCACTCGCAGGCCTTCTGATGGCGCTCTACTTCGTGATGTCGTGACCTAAGAGCGCGTTACCGCCGATCAGTCCGGCCGTCACACCGCGCGCCATAATCTTTTCGATATTCTCTTTATTCACGTACGCTGCAGGCCCCATGAACGGCCGTGGTGGAATCTTGTCTGTCCCGAACTCCTGCCATTTGCCTTTTTCCAGCTTGGTGCCGACGACACCTTCACCACCGCTGCGCTCGTGTTCAATGCTAGCGTAGAGCTCGCCGGTCACAAGCAGTGGTGAGTCGCCAACGCCCATGCGCTCGTGATGCTTGAGAGTGCTTTCAGCTAACTGCGCCCATTCATTGAACGGACCTGCTGCCGGCTGATAATGTCCAATCTCAGCCTTGGCGGTCTCTTCAATCACTTGCAGTGAGCGGTCAAGCGCGCGCTCAGCGCTTTTTTGTACTGCAACTTCCAGCGTGGCGAAATGCAGGATGAAGGAAGACAGATCGTTGAACTCTCGCATTTACTTCTCCTTCCAGCACATCTCGCCGTAGTTAAACTCGCTGCCATCGAACTCACCGAAGCAGATGGACATCGCCGCTGCAAGTACAGACGGCATTGAAAACGCGACGTCGAACGGAACCCCTTTGCTGATCAGGTAACAACCCTGCCGAAGCTCGGGGTTCCGAGCTAGTTTTTTACGTTTTCAGTCTCCGCGTCGTTGCCGTCCGCAGCCTGATCTTCATCCTTAGGGCTGAAGTGCGTCATCAACGCTTCGATCCCTGCATCACCGAGCCGTTGAATCAAAGCTTCGAGCTCGCGCTTGGTTGAAGGCATCGGCTGCGGCTCGCCGTGGATCTGCACGATCCAGAAAAGCGGCATGATCATGGCCATGTAGACCTGATTCTTTGCAGAGTCCCCGACCATCTCGACGACGCGATACTGTTGCAGCACATTTGGCTTTTTCAATCCAAGGATCATTGATCCGGCTGTTACGGTTTGAATATCGCTAGCTGCGGCAGCAAGGATTTGCTCAGACGGTTTCTGAATGGTGACTTTGGGGGTAGTCATGGCGGGTCCTTAGATAGTTGAACGGCCGGAAAGGATCCGGCCCGCGATCGAACGATGAAAATTACTGGTTTTTGATGCGGCGCGATGCCATGAAGTCCATCTTCATCTTCACAGTTTTATCGCCTTCTTTCTTGCCGAGGTCCTTCAGATCCAGAACAACCTTTTCATACCGGTATTGTGTGATGCCGCCGTTCGGCTCCTGAATCGTCTCCTGGATATATCCGAATGGCATATTCACGCCGGCGTAATAGGAAGCCTCCGCAGCTGCCCAGAAATCTTCGAGCAGGCTATTGAAACGGTCGACTTCGAACGATCCTTTCCAACCTGCATGGGTGACAATATGACGCGCTTCGCCGTCCATTCCGATGCGCTTTTCGTTTGTCGTTTCCGGCTGCGCATCAAATGACGTGATTGCTGCAGGCGGAATATCCAGCGTGCCGGATGCGGTCACAATGACCAGCCGGACGTCCTTACCAATTGTTTGACCAGCAACAGGCATGTGAGCCTCCAAAGAAAAAACCGCCCGAAGGCGGCATGCTGCGATTAATGAAAATTAGGCTTGTGTTGCTGTGCTGGTGCGCGCGACCTGGACTGACTGGCCACCCTCAAGATTTATGAGGAATTTTTCAACCACGGACAGGTATCGGACTTTGACATCCATCTGCATATAGCCCAGCGCGATGCGCGATGCGATGTTGTTGGTCAAGTCGCAGATCGTAGAGGAATCATCGATCATGTTTTGTTGTTTCATGCCTGCGAGGAATGAATCGACAGTGGCTTTCGCCTGCGAGCGTGTCGGGTCCGTTGGCGAAGTGCCTTGCAACTTCCCGACGAACCGCCCCATGCCGCCGTTCAGCGTGTAGGCGATGTAGTTCGTCATCCGGGTGTAGTTATCACCGTTAATGACTGGGTTGCTGGAGCTGTTATGGCCGAATCGCGCGCCGAAGTACGAACCGCCCGGCACTGGATTGGTGATCAGGTCGATATTGGCTTGGCCCAACAGTTG
The DNA here is from genome assembly GCA_001770855.1 of Burkholderiales bacterium RIFCSPLOWO2_02_FULL_57_36. GTDB lineage: Bacteria > Pseudomonadota > Gammaproteobacteria > Burkholderiales > Burkholderiaceae_D > MESE01. Next base: position 33,322 of record MESE01000094.1, on the reverse strand, counting down.
GAGCTCGGCACCGGAATAAACCCGGTTCTGTGCGCTGCGTTGCGTGGCAACGATCCCGTACAGTTGCTTATTCAGGGAAGACTGCTCAGGCGATGCATTGGCCAACCAGCCGGCCACATAACCTTGCGGCGAGACGACGCGCGTGACCGCGTTCACGGTATCAAGGAAGTAGATCCAATCGCCGTGTAGCAGTTTGAACGCATAGCTGTCGATCCCGGCCGTCGCTTTGACGGTAGCGGCATTTGAGATCGTATCGCCTGAAGGGCCGACACCGATCATGTAGACGCCCTCGGACAATCCGAAACTCACCTGCGTGGTCCATGATGCCGACGCGTCGCAATCTGCCAGAACACCGATCGATACGCCGGTATTACGCAGGCTGTACATACCGCTACGGGTCGTTGTATCAGCACCAAGCAGAACCGATGATGTGATCGTGGTTACGCCGTCTGTCCCAGACGCGAGCGTGTGCGTCGCGAGAGTTGGCGCCGTGATTCCAGCACCGGCCGTCGCGACAATCAGTTCTGACGCCGGACGTAGCGCGCCGTTGCCGTTGTTTATCGCCGCAGCAATCGCTACCCAAAGCGCGTTGCCGGATCCGCCGATGTTGTCAAACACTTCCGGCTGGAAGCCAGGCAATGCAACGGTGACGCGGTGGGTGCTCGCCTGACTGCCAGCCGCAATCGTTACCTGAATACTGTTGCCTGTCGTGCCAGTGTGTTTCGCGGTGAACGTGATGCAGTCCGTTTGTACGAGAATCGATGCGGCCACGTCGGTACCATCGGTCACACGCACAAATCGGAAGTTCGCGGCACCTTGCAATACGGCCGTGGCCACGATCGTACCCATATCGTACTTGCGATTCTGGATCTGACCGTGAATGCGTGCGTAGTCGGACATCGAGCCGCCCACCGATGGAGAATTGACCGGTCCCCAGGTTGCGGTCCCGACGATGCCGAGAATATTGGTAGGAATGCCGTTCAGTAGTGAAACCTGCGGCGGCACGATCTGGACATACAAGTCGGGCACGATCAATGCCGTCGTGTTGATCTGGCCTTGTTGGACAACTGGCATTGAAGCCTCCACTAAAAGAAGAGCCTCTGAAAAGAGGCCAAATAAACGAAAAAACCCGCGCGCGGCGGGTTCCTAACTGGATTGCTACGAATTACTTCGCTGCTTTTGGCTCGACCGCCACCTTGACCACGTATTGAGCTTGATCGCCAGCAAGAATCTTTTTGATCGCTTCTGGATCTTTAATTTCTTCGCCACGCTTATAGTCGGCAAAAGCACTGGTAACAACGAGTTTCATATTGACCTCACGAGTTAATGACTATTTCGCCAATCGCGGTACCGGTATCGAATTCAAGCGGTATCGAACTGGTGGCTGTTTGCGCAGTGACGACCTGAGTGTCAGTGCTTGTTTCAGTTAATGAATATTCCACCGCGTACAGCATGTCCCGGCGATAAATGCCGAGTTTCGAATCATCGTGCTGAATGCTGCTTCTGTATCGCAACATGCCCTTCGAGCCGTCAGAGAAGGTCAACCGGTAGGTGCCTGCCAACGCCCGATCAACGATGATCGCCAGCGGATCGCGCTGGTCATGGCAATTGGCCCAGACGCTGATCTGAAATACCTTTTCCTGCCGGCGCAGTTCGCGAATGCTGGTTCCTTGCACGCCGACTCGGGCTGTCACACTGAATGTGTCAGGGACCGTCAGAACCGGCCCAACACTCGACGCGGCACGGTCAGCACTGATAAGGGTAGCCAATGCTGTTGCAATCGCCGTCAGCGTGTCGCTTGCCTGCACTGCATAAACATACGGCTCGCCATCGATCAGCAACATAACGTTTTGATTCGCTGCAGCGGTGCCGCCGATCGTGACCGTGTAGCCGTCAATCGCAAGGGTCACTGTGGCGTCATTCACCGTCAGCTCTTCCCACTCAGGAGCGTGAGAGGGTAAAGCGCGTTCGGTAGGTGTCGGAAAGACCGATACATGGATCTTTCCGGCTTTCAGATCGGTGCGCAAGGTTTCAGGCAGCGGCCAGCCTTGAAATATCTTTACAGGTGCTGTGACAGTCGACGGCGCGGCGGTCCCGTTGGGATACACGACAGCGGAGATGGCCGTCACGAGCGCGTTCGCGACTTCCGTGAAATCGGCCATTATGGATGTTCCTCAACAGTTACCAATCGCCAGCCGAGATCGCTCTGTTCGGCCGCTTGAATCGAGTACTTGCGGCCCAAATCATCGATCAGGACGTCGCTTTCCTGAATCGTGACGCCAATAGACGAAGGCAAAAGCACTTCCCAGCCGACATTGCGTGTAGCGCCAGGCAATCCGGATCCGGTGCTTTCGGCACGACCCTTCAGCAGAATCGATGCTGGCCAGCCTGTACCGAAAGCACCGTTGGCGCCGGCCGCCCCGAGGATGTCCTGCATACTAGCCGCGCATTCGCCTTGGTAGGCAACGGCACCGATCGTGGCGCTCACGGGCATGCGCATCAAGCGGACCGTCCGATTGCACTTGATGCACAGGATCGGCTGATTCAATAACTGCGAAGCTATGAAGAACTTTTCCGTCGCACTGGAAAGGTAATCACCTGTCAGCGTCTGCCTCCCATCCGTTATGCAAAGCCAAACCATCTCGCCGTGCTTATTGACTTTCATCCAACTCAGGTCTTTTGCAATCAGCGCGGCCTTTTGGGTAACGATCAGTGAGGTCAGCGGATTGGTAGCGGCGATCGGGCGATAAATACCGTAGTCCGTGCCCAGTTTCAGCGCGCCTTTCGCGTACCCGGCATATATCCGCGCTTGCAAGGTCGCTCCATCCATATACAGCCCTTAATTATGTTCGAACCAAAGAGACCCTATGATCGCCTGAACCAAGCCCTGGTCCAGGTGGGAACCCGAGGAATGCACACATCTTGCGACGCCATGAATTGAATAACCCTTCACGGTCCTGCCGCTCGTTCTTGTTGTGCTTCCATACGGCAGCTTCATCCGTGTCGAGGTTTGTGGAAACCCCTACAATTGCCGTTTCCAACGCCGTCAAGTTCGTTAGATAAGTATTTATCAATATCAACTCTTCGGACGATGTCAACTGATCGAGCCGATCGGACAGCGTCACGTTTGGATACGTACGGTTGTATATGACGACGGCGCTGCCCGCAACGGTACCTTCCATCGGATACCCGGCAAAGCGACGTACATCCGTTTTTTGAGCTGCGGTCAGCGCCATAAATTAGCCTTTCTTTTGAGTGCGCCCTCTTGTCGCCGGCTCGGGTTCAACGGCAGCTTCTACCACCGATTCTAAAACAGGCTGCACTACCGTTTCGACCGGCACCTCCTCTGTTCTTACTTCGGTCGCCGGCTCAACTGGCTGGGACTTGGGCAACGTGAGCGAAAACCCGCAGTTGGCAACGCATTCACGCGCATCAACTGATTCTTTCTGATGCGCTACGCCTTGCGGGTCGTAACAGGTTACTAGTGCCATAATTTCTCCAAAAATCAAGGGCAGCCGAGGTCGCCCTTGAAAAATTTACCCGAGGTTGATCCACGTCACCTTGACCGTACCAGACCACGTTAGCGTGCCGTCACCATCAATATCGGCAGCAGCAACAGAGCTGTTCAGGTACATACTCAAAGGCCCGGCGAACTGCGCAGAGGCCGCAAGGGCTGGAGCAACGGCTGCAGCAGCGACGTTGATTGTTGTCGAATTTGCGGTTACAGTGGACGGCGCCAAATCAACTTCTGTGCCAGTAAGCGCAATACTGTCCGTTGCCACGCTACCAAGCGCCACCGCACCAGCGACACCAGACTTAATCGTCGACGCAATGGTCGATGTCGTCGTTGGGGCTAGACTCGCCTTGCAACCCAAAATGATGATGCGACCTGTAGGAAATCCATAAATCTTTGTCGATGCCCACGATGTTGCATCAGCGATGGATTGCGCAAGCGCAGTCAGGGTAATTGTAGTTTGATGTATAACTGCATCGCCAGCTTCAGAAGCGACCGCGGTCGCTCCCAAAGCTACCGGCACAGCGCCAAACGAACCGGACGGTGCTACGTCAAGATCGACCGTTTTGCTGCGCTTTACGTTGGCGTTGACCGCCTCGTCAATTTGGACTGTGCGAGTCATGGCTTAGTCCTTGGCGATCCAGGCGGAGAACGTGATTGAAGGTGTGGTGCCTTCAACCTTCGTGCTCAGGCGAACGTAGCGGTAGGTAGTACCGTTTTTCTCGTTGCGGAAAGGGATTACGAAGCGACCGACACCGGTATCAGCATCGCCAGGGGCAGTGGTATTGCCCATGCGAGAAACAGCCAGTTCCACGCTTCCACTGGTCATTGCCGCGACATTTGATCCCTCCAGAGACACGGTGTAATACTCGTCGGTGCTTGCTACGTCAATTGCGGTTACATCGATGACCAGGTTACCTTCGACCAAGCCGGGACCAAGGTCAAGGATGGTTGCGCCGACGTCGGTTTGCTCCGTGGTATGCGCGGCTGCAGCCTCAAGCAGCAGAGCTGCATCGTAGGTGTATTGAGAATAAATATTCATGATTTCGCTCTTTCAATTTAGGGATTTGAAGAGACGGCGCCGCGAAGCGCCACCTTTCGGCCGTAATCGCTTATTAGGCGACGACAGCAGCGTCGGAGATCGAATACAAGCGGGTTGCAGCACGCCCGTTGAACACGGCGTAACCGTTGTACCACTCGACGCGAGTTCGATAAACCGGAGCGGTTTGCAGCTCGCCGAGATCGCGAACGTCAATGCCACCATTTTGCAGACCCAGCACGCCACCTTCACCTGCAGAGATCACGTAGATCGACGTTGCTGTCGCAGTGCCAGATGTCGCGGCTTCGGTGAATGGCAGAATTGCAGTGCCGGTATGGTCCAGATCTAGAACCAGAATAGGCAATCCGTTGTAAAACTCAACGCGACGTCCGAATGCACCCACTTCCATGGTGATGAATCCGCCCACGGTGGTGCTGCGCGATGCTTGCGTTAGACGGCGGCGCATTGCCTTCGACATAATCAGGTGCGTCGGATTCAGCGTCTGATCGATCGCTTCATCCAGCTTTGTCAGAGACAAGGCGGAACCATTCGCGGTAGAGCCTGCTGCAATCAGCTGGCTGCCAGTGATGCGGGTTTGCAGTCCATCGAATTCACGTGGATCTGACTGGTTGTCACCCTTGATGAATGTCTTCGTCCAAGCCAGCGACAGCGCGCGCACCTTCATCGCTTCGTGAACCGAGCGCTGATTCTGACCCATGGTGTCCACGATGAATTTGTCTACGTCCAGGTCACCACCGGCGATCACCAACGCTTCCGTCAATGGGTTGAGCACACCAGTGGACGGAGTGTACGACTCGTTCACCCCACGGAAGCCGACGCCAGGCAGCGAGGATTCGCGATTGTATTTCATCGCATTACCTTGAATGCCTTCGAACGGCAGGTTCATCAGGATGTCGGACGAGCCGGCATACAGTTCGATGATGGCCTGGCGCACAACATCGCCGGTTTCCAGCTTTGCTGCTTCGACCAAGGTCAGCGCGCCCAATACCAAACCGTTGCCGGACAGGAAATTGGTGATCGATACGCGGGACAACTCGCGGACATCATTTGCTGCCGCCGAAACAAGACCGATCGCAAACGCCACGATTACTGCAATGAGCTTGTAAAACATGATTTGAACCCTTTACTTTTTGGTCCCCGCCCGTGCAGCCGTGAGCTTTTCGGTAGGAGATAGTTTTGATAAATCGCGGCCACCTCGGCCACCTTTGTCGCCTCCTGAGCCCCCGCCGGTATTGCCAGCTGGGAACCAGTGCGGCTTGCTTTCTTTCATGCTTTCAATCCATTCGGCCGGCGTGAACGGCGTCTTGCCGTCCTTGCCCAGCACCACCTCACCGTCTTTGTCCAACTGAACGGCGTCGCCGTTGTCATCGAGCGTGAAGATTTGGCGTGCGAACAGAAGGGCGTCATCAATGGCGCCTTTGTGGGTCAGCCCTGATACGGCTGCGCGGATGTGGTTGTCGAGAACGCGCTGGCTGTACTGCTTTGCTCGCTCCAATGCCTTTTCGGTATTGGTCTGGGCTTCCTTCACCAGGCGGTCTGCTTCCGCATTGCGTTTTTCAGTCCGCTTTGCGATCACCTCGTCCATCTTTCCCGCGGCGATCAGGTCGGCCTCTTCCTGGGATTCGAACTTCGACATCAGTGCTTTGTGCTTGTCTGGGTCGATTCCAACAAATCGTCTCTCAAAATCTTTACGGGCCTGATCCGCATCACGCGCAGCTTTCCGTTCCTTTTCGAGAGCCGACTTCAGGTTCGTCGTGTCTTCCAAACCCGTGATGTCGAGATGGAACTTGCCATCCTTTTCGACGTATAGAGCCCGGTGTGCTTCCGGCACGGTGTCGAGTGCATCCACCGTCAGTGGCAGCGCTCCAAGAATCAATCCACAGGCAGCGAGGTGCTGGTGCATGCTGGTGTAGGCGAATGCGAGGATTCCACGAACAAGCGGCTTGGCTTTGCTGATCTTCATTGCTTATCCCTCCCGGATATTTGTTGCGGGCGTCTCGCCCATAAAAAAAGGCCGCTTGCATCACGCAAATGGCCTTCGATACTCCGGAGTCACGGTAACGACCCCGTAAAAATTGAATGCATCAGGTCTTGCTGGTCAGCTTTTCGACACGCTGACGGTCCGGCGCGCGCCCTGGAAACTTCAGGAGAGCTGAAGCCAGCGCTTGGCGGTGCCCGCGCACCTCGGCATAGTGGTCGGCTTCGAATTCCTGTTCCCGCCGGCGCTCGTCGGTCTGTGGCATGAACACGCACAGGCGCAGGAAGTTCTCCCAGACATGGCCGTGATACCGGTGGCCATGCTCGTGGGCGATCACAGCGTCGATCTCAGCCTGGTCCAGCACGTCGTACAGCCAGGTCGGGATGATCACCACCAAACCAGTGAAGCAAGGCTGGTTCGGCTTGATCAGGAACGACGCGACAAGAATCAGCGCGAGATTCAGCGACACCCATACACACCAAGCCATCAAGAGAATTTCAAGCATGGTCGCTCCTACGTCGCCGGGACCGGTCCCGGCCCCATCTTGATTCTCGTCTGCTCTTCCTCCATGGTGATCGTGGAACTGATCACCTCGCCCTTTTTCAGATTCTCGAAGAACGTTTCGAAACTGATGCCGCCCTTTTGCAGAGCGTTGACCAGCTCCTTCAGCATCCGGTAATCCATCGGCATCGGGAAGAAATCCCGATTCAGTTCGAACGTCACTTCTGCGTTGGCGCCACCCCAGAGGCAGAAGGTTTCCAGCGATTTCTTGAGGCCGATCGACAGCGTCTGCGCCGCGCTCGACAACACCGAGTTTTCGCCAGATCGATGGATCCCGGCGGTCTCGGCCGCTTCAGCCGCTTTCTTCTGCCCTTCCAGCATGCGCGCGCCAAGGATGGCCATCTGCGCTTCCTTGCGATCAAGGTTCCTTTCCAGCGCCCCGAGGCCTTGGCCGGTGAACTCCAGGAAAGACGCCTTCGCATTGGGATCCGTAAAAACCCATGCAGACTGGCTGCCGATATACAACTTTTCTATCGGCCTCCCCTCGTCGTCGGTCTTCGGACTGTATCCAGACACCACTGCAGTCGGCAGGCCAGTGAAATGGCAGCCGTGCTCGTAGTCGGCCGTTGTCCGGTAATGCGACAGGTTCAGGTCGACCAGGTCGATCAGCGGCGGCTCATCAACGTCGGGCGTGATGTCGTCAACACCGATGAACGTGAACGGGATGAAATCGAGCGGCTTGCTGCCCATCAGCGGCACGGACGTTTCCAAGAGGATGTTGTTCCCCTTGTCGTCGACCGTGAAAACCCGCATCCGGTAGGTATCGCCGGTGGTCGGGTCCAAATCCAACACACGGAAGCGGTTTTCCGACTTTTCTTCGAACTCATCGACCTGTTCGACGTACTTGAACGCCAGCACCACCAGGCAAAGCACGGTTTTATTGTTGACCCGCCGGGTACGCCAGTTGATGATGCTTTCGGACTTGTACATGCACATGGTCGGGCGCAGGTTCAGCTCTGCCGCGTCAGCCAACGTCATCTCAGGGGATGCCATCGGATAGTCAACCAGCACGCCAACACGGCCGACGGACAGGCTTTCTTCTGCCACCTTCTGCGAGAAAACGTGGAACGGAACCCCGTTCATGGTCACATCTTCCAGCAACGGCTTTACCGATTCCGGCACATCGATCGTCGGCGGCTTGCGATAAAGCATGCCCAGCAGCCCGGCAATCGTGCGCCACGTCGCGTTGTAGAAGATAGCCCTGGTGACGTACGCCTCATAGTCGGTCGGGGTCTGTTCCTTCAGTTTTGGCAGGTATTCTTCCTGCGCCGCATGGACGGCGTCCTGGCCAGCGGCCACGTCACGGCACCGCTTCCACTTCCCCGCCATGGCGGCATAGTCGATATGTGGGTTTTGAACTGACACTTATGCACCGCCAATTTGGATTTTTCGCAATTGATCGCGTTCGATCGGGTACCGCTTGCTGATGAAATAGCCGTTCGCGTCGACTATGTGGTCGTGCCCAGTCGACTTATCAGGTTCGCCGTTCTTGTCATACGCCTGCTGCTCCAGGCCGTCCGTCAGCACCGGGCACAGATCGGTGTTGACCTTGTGGCGCCGCACGCCGGCCGCATTCAGAATCATGCCGTTCATGCTCAAAACACGATCTTTCACTCTCGGGTTCGATGCGTCGACGACCACATTGAAATTGGCACAATTCAACAGGCTGATGTCCGACAAGCTCGCGCTTTTCGACGATTTGTTGTCGCCGGACGCATCCGGATAAATCAGAATAGAGCGACCAGGTTTGGCGTATTTCTGCTTGATCGTATCGATCATGGCCGGCGTGTCCCGAACCCCGGTCAGTTCGCCAAGGGTCAGCGGCAACCCGGCCCGAATCACGCTGATCGTCGCGGCCATGTTGTAGACGTTGAAGTCCATGCCGATGTGAAGCGCTTCGTTGTCGCGAATCGTCTCGTTCGTGTGATTCTTGACCCGGCAAAACTCCGGGTGAACAGAACCGCTGACCAAGTTGACGAACTTGCCGTCTATGTACGCCTGCAACTGCGGCGCGGAATAGTCCTCCTGAAGCGATTCGATGTAACCGACCGGCAGGTTGCGCAGGTTGCTGTAAGTACTGGCGGGAATCAGCTCATATTGAGCACCGCCACGCTTCACCCAGCGCTTGTGCACGAACCGGAAACCCTCCGGCGTTGTCCCGACAGCGATGGTGTTGGCTTCGCCGTTCTGTTTCTTTTGCCGGTTACGCGCAAGAATCTGGCGCCAGCAATATGCCGCCGCGTCCAGTTTCATGGTGTCCAACTCATCGACCAGCGAGTCGGCCACCTCATATCCGACAATGCGTTCCGGGCTGTCCAGGGTGCGGAAGATGATATTTCCGGCGCCGCGCAGCTTGAGAACGTGTTCCGACCGGTTCAAGCTGTACGGAATCCTGGCGTTTTCAAGCATCTGCTCGAATCGCGGATAACCGATCAGCTTTACCAGGTCGTACGTCGGCAGGTAGTACGCAATGTTCAGCGTCTTGTGCCGAAGCTTGAGACGCAGCGCGCGCAGCATCAAGGCTTGCGTCTTGCCGCTTCCGAAACCCCCGACGAATGCCGGGAAGTGCGCCGTACTGTTCACCAGTTGGGTTTGCGGCCCGGTGGCGCGCGCAATGAGCTTTCTCTTAGTCGTCATATTCGACCACCTCGAAAGCGTCCGGCGTGGTATCGCCGGCACCGCCCCGTTCAAGCAATAGGGCCCGCTTCAATTCCAGATCGCCGATACGGCCGAGTAGCTTTTGAATCACGTCGATGTAATTCACCCGCCGATGCCGCTCTTCCCGGGTTTTACTTTTGGAGCCTTTGCCCTTGTAGGCTGTGAACTCATCCAGTACCGGCTTGTCGCCATTATGGTTCTGCGCCAACAGCGCGCGCCGAAGCTGCAACTTTGCGATTTTCAGTTCTTGCTCGAGCTGATCTGACTTGATGTCGTCGAACAGTTCGGCTTCGCCCGGCATGAGCACGTCCGAATAAATCCCGTGCTTTCTGGCATTCTGATTGCCCGGTTTCCCGCCAGGACTTGCACCGCCATGCAGCCGACATTTCCCGTTCGGCATTGCCCAAGTCTGGCAAAACCCACCCCGGCGTTTCTTGGCACCGCATCGAGGCGGGTCCTTGGGGTCGTTTCGCTTTTCCGGCGACTTCGTTACTTCAGGAGCTACTTTGTGGTTTCTTGCCATGGCTCTCATCCCGAGAAGCACCGGCTGTTTAAGGCGGTTGGTTGAAATTCCCCAAAATCCCTTTGGAGACTGTGAAACTTATGTCGCTGCCCGCGTTCACAGCAGCGCCGCGATATTCGGCGGAAGGACCACCCCGCGATAATCTGCGGTTGGGGCCACCATGAACCTTGGTTCGTCAGCGACTGCGCCCGTAACTCATCCGCCACTGGAGCGCGCTGGCGGTCCGCTCCAGCAAATCAATGCGTTGTCTTCTGGCCGGTCGTTGCATTGTCGAAACCGAGCTGCATCTGGAAGATCAACTCGGCTTGCGCGGTCCGAGCGACCGATTGCAGGGCCTCGATATAGATATGTTTGTGTTCTGGTTGGCTGAGCCTGCAAAGCGCGGCTGCCAAGTTCTCGATGGATTCTTCGGTCAGGCTCATGCGAACCCCAAATAAAAAACCCGTTATCGTTAATCCGATAACGGGCGAAACTACACTTCTGGAGAAGTGGAGGAGACTCTGTACGGTATTACCGGCGCTGCGTACCGTTGCGCGCCATTTCCACAAGCTCCCAGCCGAGTATCCTGCGGATCTCTTTCATGTCAGGCGGCGGCTTCTTGGATTCCGCGCGGCGTTCCATGTACATCCTGATTTCCCGTTTCGTGGGCTGGTTGTAGTGGGCCATGACGAACCTCCGTATAGGTTGAGGGAATCCGGCACTCCAGCGAAAGCTCGCATCGGCCAGCGGCAATAATTGTTGCCATCCTGTTTCCGCAACGATGCGGAGCACGGTACGCCCATACATTGGCGATCCTTCATTCCGTGCCAATGGATCTACTTACCGGCTGTCACCCTCAAATTTGCCAACTTGCACAAATTCGCAAGTTTGAAGGTACAAATGAAAAAGCCCCGTGGCGCGGGGCATTCCAAATCGATCAAGGTGGCGGGCATCATGCCCTTCGGGGTATTAAGCGGATTTCATGGTGATCTCCATGGCTCAGAAACGCAAAAACCCGCACAAGGCGGGTTTCGGGGATACTTGTTACAGCATGGCAAAAATATAGTGCAGCCGTAACATTAAGTCAAGGAAAGATTAATAACAAACAAATTCCTACGGGCAACTACCTTCCATCAGCGACTCGATCAGCCCGGTCGATTCAAAGTAGGGGGTCAGCCGATTGATCGCCATCGCCTCTAATTCCTTGAGCTGCGCCTTTATCTTCGGGAACGCGCGCGCATAGGTCATGTGATTGCTGCCGAAGTCTTGTGCCAGGTTGCGAAAGCTGATTTCCGTGAGGGAGTGATTTACGTACACCTTGGCGATCACATAATCCATGGCCAGTTCCTCGATCTTCGGATACCCGGGGCGTACCCATCTAGCGAGCGCCTGAATCGCATCGCCACGATCTTGGGAAAAGTAAATGCGCCTCTTCCCGTCGAGCTCATCGACCATCGTCGGGATGAACCGCGCGTGAATCGCATGCATCTCCGGCGCCGGCAGGTGTGTTTTGACGGACTGCGTGACCATTGCGCATTGGGCCCGAACCTCGTCGGATGACAACCCGCCAAAGTTCACGGTGCCGGATCCTTCGCCGATCAACTGATTCATCCAGTCACGCTGCTTGGTTGTCAGCGTCTCCTGCTGCCCCATGATCTGCAGCAGCGCGCGGCGTAACGGGCTTTCCTGCCGTGCTTCAACGGACATGATCAAGAAAGCGACGTGGAGCGCCTGTCCAGTAGTTTGAAATATTGCTGTACTCATAGGTGATGCTCCCAAACGACTGGTTTCAATTGAGACACTGATGCACGTCCCACCGTGTAAAGCGAATGATTGCCGTAGTCGTGGCAGACGGGACGGCCCTTGTACATTCCCCAGTTCGACGGCTTCAGATCAGCGAACAGCGCTGGCACTTTCTTTGGAAATTTGCCAATTGGGATCGGCTTAGTACGCGCCTGGACGATCCATAACCCGCGTGGACTTATCCATTCAACTGGGGCAAGCCATTTGCCAAGCGGCGTGTCTCTGAACTCGCACCAAATCTGGAATTCGTTGACGTTGCTCCAGTTCGTTCCCGAATCATGCTTGACCACCAGTTTCTTATCGAAAATGTGTTCATACACCTGCCGATACTGGCCGCTTCCTAGTTCTGGACCGCAAATGAGGCGGAACAGATCGGTCGCGCTATCATCACTTAGCCGCATTTCCTCTCCCCGTAACTTTTGCACCGCTTGCCGTGATTCCTGCGCTTCTGCTTCTCATCCTTGGCCGTGCAGACCATCACCGGGTTACCAAAAGCGGTGAACTGCTTTTCGTGGATGCAGCCCCGGCAACTTCTTGATTCTTCCTTGATCAGCACTTCCAGCGGATCGCGATACATGTGCTGTTCGAGTACTGTCACGCTGCCCTCGCCTTTCGAACACTCTCTAAGTAAAACCAGCCGGCGTGCTCGACTTGATAGAACTTTGATTCGTCGATCTTTGCCCGAGCAACCTGCCACGCTGATTTGATGACGTCACCTTTAGCATTGGTTACCGGTTCGCCTTCGAAACTGCCAATTACGGGACCGTGCGCCTGCCAGTCCAGCACTACGCGCCCTGACTCCGGTTTATTGCTGTTGCAGTTGATTGCAGGCTCTTCGCTTAGGATAAAAGTAGTCAAACTGCCTCCCTCAAAAGTTCTTCTTTAATCTGAAAATCTTTAATCAGGTCTCTTGCGTACCCTGCCGTCATTTCGATGGTTTCGGCCTTCATGCGCGAAAGACATGCGCGGCAAGCCTCGGTTTCGTTCGCAAAAATGGACATCCCGTATTGCAGCTTGTTAGCCAGCTGGCGCAGCGGATCCAATCCGAGCAGCCGGCCTGTTCTGGTCTCGTGAATTTCGTAGGCTTCCACAACACCGAGAATCGCCGCTGTGCTGTCAAACCACTCACCGTCGACATTCTTGAAAATCGCCTGGCCGGACGTAGTTTCGTCGATCGTGCCGTGCTGCTCGAGCTGGTCGAGAATGGCAATCAGCGGGTTGAAAACAGCCGCCACCTTCCATGGCTGCGCTTTCAGCTTGACCTCATCTGCCAGCCGGGGCACGTAGCGCTTGTTGCGCTTTTTGGTGCCGGCCATTATTTGCACCTCGTCTGAATTTCAACCTGCTGCCGCCACGATTCGGCAATACTCGGCTCACCCTTGAACAGGACCACAGCAACGATGACCAGAACAAACATCAGGACATCGCTCATGCTGCCGCCGCAAAAAAGCTTGGTGCCTTGCGTGGCTTGGCCGGTTTCTTCTTTTTCGGCTTTGACGTCAGTTCGACCTGCCCGGATTCCAATGCACGCGCCAAGTCCAAGATTGCCAGCGCGTCGGCGTGGTTGTCGTCAACGGGCTTGTAACCGCGGCGAATTGCCTCGGCAATCATCGCGTCCTTTTTGGCGTTCCCCTTCCCTGTCCAGCTTTTCTTGATCTGCCCGACGCCAAGCGGTATGCACTGGACGTGATTCATTTCGCACCAGTGCTGCAGATGTGCCAGAAATCCGCCATACGCGTGAGCAGCAAGAACCTGTCCGGGGCCGTGCCGGCGTACGTCTTCGTAGTAGACCGCTTGGAGTTCACCGACAGATCGGCCAAGCTCTGTCAGGTGCGCCCGAAACTTTAACCACCTCTGCCCCGGGCCGTCAGTCCTGCTCGGCGCAAACGATTTCGAGCCGCTCTTAATCTCCCCGTCACGGGTGCCGAGTGCCCAACCCGTGGTCGTGCCGATGTCGATTGCCAAGATATTCATCGCTTGCCCTCGCTTCCCATGCCAACAGCGATGCATCGACCAACGAAAACAGCTATCAGGAATGAAACAACTATTCCGATGATGATCAGGGTGAAAATCTCTTTGCTCATGCAGTAACTCCCTTTTTATGGCGCCCGGAAACCTCGATTTCTTGCGCTTGTTTCGCCAGTTCAGCCTTGCGCGCTGTTACCGCTATGCGATCGGCTTCAAGTTCGGCTGCTCGCTTCTTTGCCAGTTTTTCGGATGGAGATTCCAGCTTGGCCAGCTCTTCTTTCATCTTTTTCAAACCTTCCGGATAAGACTGTTGCTCAAGCTTCGGGCCTTCCAACAGCAGCGCTTGGTTTGAATTTTTTTCCGGTGCCGGCAGTCTCCCAACCTGAACGGCTTCCCGCAACACGATGACGTAGCGCTCCTGATTCTTGCCAGGGGTGATCGTCCACTTAGCTGCGCGTCCATTCTTCCGGGACTCTGAAATGTGCCGGGTGTACGATTCCTTGAACGCCATACGTGCGCCGACTTCATCGCCGCTGTCCAGAATGGGCTTGCAGATCCAGAACGCTTTTCCCATTTCCTCGGTCCAGACCACCGTTTCGGCTTCGTCCATCGCCGCCAGCGAGATCGCCCACGCTTCTTCGACGCCTGGCCGGCCATCGTTTGTAGCCCTACCTTCGATCTGCCCAATCAGATGACCAGGTGTCGGTTGAAACATTCCGACTTTGGTATCGCGAATATGGGCCGTCAGCGCCGACCGCACTTGCTCAAGCGAATACATTTCCATCGCGTTAAAAAATAGAGCTTTGCCAGCCGGTGGAATCGGTTTCCAGCTCGGGCTCAACGAAATCGCGCCGTCAAGCAGCTCGACAAATTCATCAAAGTCGCGTTCAAACATCAATCACCTCCGAATTCTTCCTTCCGAACAAAAGCCGCTTTGCTTCCTCGTTGTCGGCGCTGCGCTGTGCCTGGGTCACTGGCAATCTGCTTTGTCCTACCTGCTGCTTTGGCAGCACCCAGCTGGCCTCGAACCCTTGCCAGTTGCGCGAGATTTCCAACTTCAAAGCGTCATCAAGAGACAAACCGGCCTTGCCGGCTTCGGCAATTCGGGACTTGATGACGGTGATCGACGTCTGCGCTTTCTTCGCCTTCCGATGTGCCATCCAATCCGTGACCGTTTGTTCGTCAACACCCATGTCGATCAGAACTTGGGACGGGTCAAATTTCACGGCGCCGCTTAATTGACGGTTCCCTGACGGTTCCTTTGATGGTTCCTTGATGGTTCCGTGGCCCGTTTTTGGGCCTCTTTCATGGGAAATTTGGGCCTCTTTACCGGGGAAATTGGGCCTCTTATGTGGGAAATTTGGGCCTGTTTCATCTTTTGAAGCGTCCCGTTTTTGGGCTTCTTCAACATGCCCGTTTTCGGGCTCCTTCAATCGGTACACAATGACCTGCTTCGTCGATCCTTTTCGGAATCCCGTGTCTTCAATAAAACCCCATTCGCGCAAGCGCCGAATGTTTTCCTGAACGGTTTTTCTATCCTGCGACGTCTGGCTTTCAATGTGCGCCATGGACGGCCAGCACACCATGTCGCTATCGGCGCAGTTGGCCATGACGACCAGCACGAACTTAGCCGGTGAGCTTTTGATCGGTTTGCCAAGCGCCCAAGAGATAGCTTCTACGCTCACTTGGCCACCTTCAATAGTCCGTTTTCGATCAACGCCATGTACGTCGACGCAATCCATTTCACCGTGAGTTGCACGGCTTCTTCGTATGTCATGCCGATGTAGTTATCGAGCTTGAAGTGACAGCCGACGATTCCCGGCCGGTCAGCGCACAGAGCCATCAGCGCGGCGTCAGACGCCTTCAAGCCGCCGCCCTTCCCCATCTGCGAAAAGTTCGCATGCGCAGCCTGGCTGTAGCCCCAGACACCACAGCACTGGCACGGGAGCGAAGCGACTGCACGGCGCAACATGGGATTGCGAAAGGTCATGCCTCAAAGCTCCCCAATATGGTTTCGATCATTTCTTCGGATTTCGCAGGGGTTAGATGCGGGTACAGGTGATGCTGGGCATGTTGTGAACGCAGGAAGGTAATTGCGTCGGTATGGAACTGCTCCATCGTCTGTTGATCGCATTTGTCGTAGCTGATCGATCTCGGTTCGGGCACCAGCTGGCCACGCACCACTTTCCAGTCACAGAATCCGGAGCCGACCTTTAACCAATTTCTGAATTGCTCAAAACTGCAATAGCATTCCTGTGCATCGAACAGCGTGCTTTCCAGCTTCATGTGACGCCGGTGGAATATCCCGTTCCGAATGATCGAAAGGTCGACCGAGAACACTTCGCCGGATCCTGCCGCCATCAGTTCACGCCAGAATCCCTTCCACCGCTTTTGATCGTGCTCGGTCAACCCGCCCAGCATTTCGAACAGCACGCCGGCCAGCACCTGACGCTGCTGCTCCGTCAGGTCGAGGTCGGTGCGCTTGGCGATGGCGATGGCGGTCATACCGTCTCGATCTCCTCAAATTGGAACAGGCTCGGCATCGACACTTCCCGCTCGGCCAGCTGCAGGTAGTGCACACTGTCAAAGAAGTAAGCGGAGTTCAGTTCAGACCCGGCACCGCGGCGACCTGCTTTAATGGCGCGCACCGGCACGGTACCGAGTCCGCAGAATGGGTCATAGACCACTTCACCCGGGTTGCTGTAACGCTCGATCAGGCGGTCGACAATGTCGAACTGAAGTGGGCAGACGTGCTTTTCAACGGCGCGGTTGGTTTGGGCACCGTTCAGCGTGTGCATGCGGTTCACGTCATGCCAGACGTCCGGATGGTGACTGCCGGGCGCCAAAGACATGAAGGTGCTTGGCAATGCGTTCTTGGCCTGCAACTCCGCACCGATCTTGACGTGAAATTCGTAGTCGTAGATGTTGGCCAGACTGAACTGCGTGTACATCTTTGCGAGCTTGGCCGGACCCAACTGGGCCATTTCATCAGCGGTCAGCAAACGGTTACCACTGGAACGCCAGAATGCATGCGCATCGACCTGCCACTTGGCCAGCGAGTATTCATCCTTCGATTTTTTGATCGGTGCGTCGGCATAACCGCGTGAGCGATCGGTTTGCGGCTTGTGGAACAGCAGTACGTATTCCGGGGAGCCGACACCCATCTTGCTGCCGTCCTTGCACATTTCTGTGTAGCCCAGCCGGTAGGTTTGATTATTCTCACGGACGACGTCGGTAACAATCGTGATCATCCCAAGGTAATCAAACCCATGTTTGAGCGCGTGCATGGTCGCTTCACAGTGAAACGGGCTGCTCGTCGGCAGGCCGGCACCGGTGACGTTGCCGAAGTTGATGCGGTCCTTGACGTGGCAGCAGTAAATCCGGCCGGGCTTCAGGATGCGCAGCAGTTCCGGCGTCAGGAAATCCATCTGCGCCCAGAAATGATCATTGTTTTCGGTATGGCCGAAGTCGTTGTAACTCGGCGTGTATTCGTAGTGATTGGCGAACGGGATCGAAGTGACCATCAGGTCGACGCTGTTTTCCGGCTGCAGGCGAGCCTCCAACACACAATCGTTATTGGCAACGGCGAAGTGCTCACCTTTCACTTCCAGACGCTCCACGCCGATCGCGCGGGAAAGCGTTTCTTGCATGGCCAGATTGTTCAGGCCGAACTTGCGGATGATGTCTGTCATTTTTTGGACCATGTCGGTGTGTTGCTGCCACTTGCGCTGCAGCGTGCGGAGTACCTCGCGCTCAGCCTCGGTGTAGATGATGTCGATGCGGCAGGTCTTGGTTTGCTGGAAACGGTAGACGCGATGGATCGCTTGAATGAAGTCGTTGAACTTGAAGCCGATGCCCAGGAATACTTCCCATGCGCAATGTCGTTGAAAGTTGCAACCGGATCCGGCGATAATTGGTTTGGTTGCCAGTTCTTGATATTTGCCGTCTGAGAAATCCACGATCAGCTGTTCGCGATCATCCAGGTTCTGTGAGCCGTAGACGGAGGTCATTCCCGGAATTGCTGACTCGATCGCTTCACGCTCGGATTCCAGGTCGTGCCAGATGATGCGGTGCGCATCCGGATCTTCGGCGCGGATTTCCATCAGCTTGGCAACGCGTGAATTCAGACTTTCGCGCTTTTCAGCAGAGGCGGATTGCACGCCCAGTGCGACATCCTGAAACAGCAGGTTCTGACCATCGCGATCAGCGCCGGCCGCAGCGTAATCGCTGGCCACTTCGTGGTACCGGACATCGAGCGGCGGCAGGTCATAGCCTTCATCACTGAAACCCAGATCGGACGGCTTTTGCACGAACAGCGCCCAGCTGGAAACCCATAACCAGAACTCTTCTTCCTTGTGCGGGTACAGCGTCAGATTGTTTGCCTGGCTGCTGTCACGCTGAAAGAATCGCGTCAATGCCTGGCCGCTGTCCATGATCCCGAGGAACGCGGCGTAATGAATGATTTCCTTGTACCGGTTCGGGCTGGGTGTCGCGGTCGCTGCAAAGCGGTACTGCACCGGTTGAAACAATGGCATGAACTCTTGAAACGTTTTGCTGCCGTAGCTGCGAAGCACAGCGGCTTCATCCAATGTAGCGGCTCCGAACAGCGCCGGCGTGAGCTTGCCCTCGCGGATCGATTCGTAATTGGTCATGTAGATCGTGCGTGGGTCATCGATCTCGGCATCCGTGCGAATGAAGCGCAGGTTGACCGCGTGTTCTCCGTGAAACCGCAGCTCGGCCTCGCGTTTGAATTCTTGCCGCACGCCCAACGGCATCGTGATGAGCGTCGGTTTTTGGATCTCGGCTCCGATGATCCGCATGGTCTCGATCTGCGTTGCAGTCTTGTGCAACCCGAACGATGCAAAGATCGCCCGACGGCCGCCGGCGACAGCCCACTGCACCATGGCGCGGGTGTGCGGCTTCAATGCCGGATTGATTTTAGAAAGCGGCACATCGAAACCAGCCGCTGCAGCGAGCCTGACCTTTGTCTTGAGAAACTGAAGGTAATCGTCGTTCATGCAACCGCCAATTCAGGAAACAACGGTTCTTGCACCTTCGGCATTGGTGGCGGCATTCCAAGCAACTCCTGCTCTTTGTGCGTCTTCGGATCTTTCCAATATCCGCGAACGACCAGGCGCGGAGTCGGCTTTGCCATCAGCGAGCCGACCCGGCCGGTGACGACGTTGATGTCGTATTCATCCGGAAATCTGGCGTTCAGAAGTTTGGAAATCTGCTTGCGCGTGAGCGTGATGCTGTGATCAGTGAAGAGCTTCATCACTGCGGCTTCTTTCGGCTGGAGATAGTCCCGGACCGACAGCGACCGATGCGCCGCACGGCTTGTTTCCGTGACGGCCGTTCTCACGCTGGAACCTCTAGAGGCTGATCCACCGTATTAACGTCGCTGTGGCGCGCTCCAGCGATTGGGATCAAGGCGAACTCCGGAATGGCAAAGTCGGTGCCAAAATCATCATTAATGGTTCGAATGGGAGTTGGGAACCGGACGTGCCACGACGGAAACAGACCGTGATCAGGGAAATATACGGGGCCAAGGAACACGGCAGCCGTACCAATCTTTCCGAGAGACTCAGCCACGTCAGAATGAACAGCCATCACGAGATCATCTTTTTCGATCTTCATGCTGCCGCCTGCTCAACCGGGTATGCCCAATCCCGCGACTGGAAATAGCATGGGTGCCCGTCTTCCGAAATCCACATGTTCCCGTTCCAGCGTGTGCCCTCGAAAACATGGTTCGGCGCTTCTGGATGTTTGGTCCAGTACTGGCCTTTTGCTTCCGGCAGAACATAGGATGGATACCATTCGATTCCGTCATCCAGCTTTGCTCGAGCATCGTCCGGCACCGCGACAAGGAAGTCGCTATCGTTATCAACGATGTGCTTCAGTCCAAGCTTGCAAGACACCAGATAACTCGCAGCCAGTACCGCCACCAGTGCCACAAATCCCCATGTGCCCATGTCATTCCCCTTGAAGAGTCGTCTCGGTGCTGGTGAGTCCCAGCTTGCGTTGTGCTTCGGTGAATTCGTACTTCCATAGATGCTGGTATGGCTCCATCGACAGCGGCCAGTCATTGACCGTTTTCCCGGCTTTTGCGGCGTTGAACGCGGACCGCATGATTGCGGCGCGAGATTGAATCTCGAAGCTCATGCAAACGACCTGCCGTGGAAGGCTTCAATCAACGTTTTGTTTTTCAGTCGCTCTGCAGCCAGCATTTCCTGCAACTGTTCAGCGCGGCGCTCGGCTTCCGACTGCAGCAATACCAAGCCGTAGTTGCGCTTGTTTGCCAACCAGATCAATGGCGCTTCGTTCCCGCACAAATCCATAAGCGGATCAATTTTCTCGGTTGGAAAATGGCCAGTTCCTTTGCGCAGGTTCGAGAAGTGCCCTGCATCAATTCCGAGCGTCAGATAAATCTCTTTATCCTCTAGCCCTGACTCCGTAATACAAAGATTGATTGCGCCCAGAAGCGTCTTTTGCTTCGCAACGACATCGACCGGGACATCGGTTCTGGCCGCATTGCGGACCAGTGGTAACTGACCCTGTTCAACCGCGTTCTTATTATTTGAGTTCACTTGAATAGCCTCCCCAGGCAAAAAAAACGAAACTGCTGTTGCTGTTAAGAATTTGATAAAAATCAAACTTCAGATTTCAGGCAAAAAAAGAGACGGGGTTTCCAAAAATGCTATCTTTCAGTTTCCACACATCAAGTCACACTCAAGGAAACCCCTATGAAAAACGAACAACAACTCGTCAAGTCAGTGAACGAGCTCGAGAACCGCCTGGCCGAAATAACCGGTGCCATCGCCGCAATGAGCGCTGCAGTCCATTCACTGATCGCGACGCATCCAGACAAGACAGCGCTAAATCAAGCCTTTCGGAATCACTCAAGCCTGGACAATGTTTATGGGGCGGAACCAGGGTCCGGAAACAGCGTGTCATTTCTGGATGGCTGCAGAAAACTTCAACAAGCAATAGACCAACTGCAGGTACGCAAAAGCGGCGTAGTGGGCGGCTTTTGAGGTCACGGTCTGTGATCTTCCGGACGCCGGATTTGATTTGTGGTGTCTTCACGGTGCCTCCTTGTCGGTCGCACGGCGATGGGGTTCCGGATTTTTCACATCTTGTGGCTCAATCAGATCTTCAAAAACATCCGGCCTTGCAAGCTTTAAAAACTTGAGTTGGGCCTTTGGAATGCCAGCAGTGCGCCATTCCGACACCGATGGAGGCTTAACCTCGCAGATGCGGGCGGTCTCGGATGTGCCTCCGAGCCGGTCGATGATTGTGTTTGCGATTTGGGTATCCATGTTTTTTATTTTAGGCGCACCTAATGTTTAAAGCAAGGAATTTTTAGGCTGCCCTTACTATAAAAATATTAGGATTGCCTAATGGATTGGAAAAAACGACTTACTAAAGCTCGCCTTGATGCGGGCTACAAAAGGAAAAGCCACTTTGCTAATGCTGTGGGCGTGAGTGCACCCACGGTGACTGATTGGGAAAAGGCGGTTGAAGACGGTGGCATTGACAAGCTCCGAGCGGAAAATCTTGTGAAAATTTGTCATATTCTAAATATCAATAGCGATTGGCTTTTAGATGGTGTCGGACCGCAAAACCGCTCTGGATTTGGGACTGCAACCCCTC
The DNA here is from genome assembly GCA_001770855.1 of Burkholderiales bacterium RIFCSPLOWO2_02_FULL_57_36. Classification (GTDB taxonomy): domain Bacteria; phylum Pseudomonadota; class Gammaproteobacteria; order Burkholderiales; family Burkholderiaceae_D; genus MESE01. The sequence continues at coordinate 11,625 of MESE01000094.1, read as the reverse complement.
GATTAAAAGCGATTCTCGGTGTCTCGGACGAAGATCTTGCGGAGCTTGAAAGCCTTCAAGGTTTGCCTGCAATAGACTCAGACAGGCGCCATGAACACAGGCGTGCGCACGATCTTGAGCTTGTCGCTCCGCAAGGTTCCGATGAGGTGATGATTCCTCAATACAATGCTGGCGGCGCGATGGGTAATGGCTTAGTCTTGGATGGGCTGGCAGGAATTATTAAGAGTTGGCGCGTCGATCTCGAGTGGCTACGCCTGAACGTGAGGAATCATACGGGCGTGAAAAATCTTTGTATCGTGACTGGATTCGGCCCGTCCATGCGACCGATGTTTAATCCTGGCGACCCGCTGTTACTTGACAAGGGCATCACGACGTTTGATCACGAAGACGCCATCTATTTTTTCCGGGTCGGTAACTATGGCTACATCAAAACGGTGCAAAGAATCCCCACGCAAGACGGCGGAATTATTTACCGGGCCAAATCTAAGAACCCAGACTATGATCCATTCGACATCACCAGAGAAATGGATTTAGAAGTTTTCGGCAAGATATTGACTGTGTGGAAGAGTGAACAGTTTTAGGCGTACCGGCACGCCAGCTTGCCGCATGGATAATAAAAATGAAAAATTACCTCATTATCGGGTTGGTTTTTGCCACACTGAATGGCTGCTCTCAAGAAGCGAAACAGCAAAGTTCAAATGCTAGCCCGGAGCAAATGGCAGTTATTAAAGCAGCCCGCCAATCAACTCCTAAATATAGTCCTGATGAAATTAATATGGTGGTCGAGCATGCGGCAGAACTGCGCTCATTCGCCATTCAAGGGAGCGCTTTAGTAAAGAAACATACAGCGTTGATTGATAAAGCCTACAAGTCAGGAAATAAAAAAGCTGTCGAAAATGCGACGGTATTGTATAAAAAAGCAGCGATGGAATTCCAAGAGGCGGTTGACCGCCTACGGAGCCCTGCATCAAATCTAGAAAATGAGGATGCCTCGTACGCACTTATAGAGGCGCACCAAGGCTTGGCCGGGATCGCTTCATCCATAGTCGATGTCGCAATATCGCTTGGGATGCCGTACCGCTTAGAGAAACTAGGGCTTTCGACGTCTGAAGAGGAATCAGCTTTAGAGATCAAACAAGGTATAGTCGATAACCGGCAGGCGCAAGCCACGCTCATCATTTCGATTGCTAAGGCTTACGCTGCATACGGCTACGCATCGACGAGCATTGATGATAAAACATTCCGACTGAAGGCAGGGTCTGTTCCAACACCCTCCACTTCTGGAAAATAGGCATATGAATTACCGGCGGCGTCCGTCAAAACTTAATCCGTACGTCCCGCTCATCGTCGGCATCATAGCGACCCTGTGCGCTTACCTGGTGCTGTATTTCATCGGCGGATTCGAATATCCCCTGTTCGTGCTGAACTTGCCGCTCGCCTTCTTCATCGCCGGCGGCATCAGTACGATCGTGCTGCTGGTGTGGCGGGATCGGCAGAGGTGATCCTGTGGTGATTTGTGAGTTTAAGAGGAAATAATGATTAATGATCAGATTCAGAGTGTGAAGAAGAACGGGTGACGATAATGGATGCAACTACAAAGCGCCTAATATTGGATCTAATGACTATTTCTGGACATCATGGCAAAGCGCTGAATTATTTGGCGAATGCGTGCCCCAACGACGAAGCCAGAAGCAAAGCCTTCAAAGAAATAGAATTAGGCCTCAAGGATCTGCAGCACGCGATTAAGGTCGTTCAAGAAACTTGGGAGAAAGCATGAGCAATGTCAATTTCGACCTGTTAGAGCGCATGAAAGACCGTCTTGACAAGAAAGGCGGCCCGCCGGATGATGGTGGTATGGAAGCACGCGTAGCAAAATTGGAAGCAATTACCGAGTATATTCAGCGAGATATTAAAGAGCTGAAGGAAGATGTTCGCGCGATTCGTACAACCGACTTTCGAATACTCTTCGGCGCGATCATTGCTGTTGCTCTGGGCTTGGCCGCAATAATGGCAAAAGGCTTCGGTTGGCTTTAATTCCAATTTCCCAGCCTAAAGCCCTGCCCTAGCCGCAGGGCTTTTTTACGTCCATTTCAGTTGTACGGTAATTCCGTACAACTGAACTTCCCCGCCTGACCCACCGCTTCGGCGGTTTTTTTTCGCCTCCGATTTGCCTGTTATAAATATTATTAGGCGAACCTAAAATAATTCTTGCCTTTAATGTTAGGTTCGCCTAATATTTGTTTAAGGCAGAACTAACACCGACGACCGAACCCCCGAACCATGAGTTTCTAAGCGGACGGGAAATAGGACGGCAACCGGGACGGAAAACCGGCACCAACAGGGAGATGGACATGTACCACGCAGCGCAAGTTTCAGCACGGAATGCACAACTCAAGCGGATCGCCGGCATCGGCTTTCACGTGATCGAGGTTGCGACCGGCAAGCGCGTTGGTGACTCGATGCCCCTCCCCTACGGATTTGCAAAGTATGTCCGCGATACCCGCGACCTGTTCAATCAGGGCGCGTTTCTGGTGAAGCGCTGCAGCTAAGACTTCCGGCGAACGCCGGGAATGACGCGAGCCTGAACGCGCACAGGCCCATGGGGGACATGGTGAAAGCCCCGCAACGAATTCAGGGAGACCAAATTGAAAGACATAAGAACCCCAATTACTGACGCCGAACGCTATCAAGCCGTCAAGTCGGTTGACCGCGCCAAGTTCCTGAAGTCGTACGTAGATGCAACCGCTGCCGAGCGTGACGAGATTACAGCTGGCTGGAATCGCAACTACGACGCGGCGATCGATCTTGTCGTTGAAGAGCAAGCAGCGGTGCCAGCATGAGCGCCCTGCTGTCCGGTGTGCTCTGCGGCCTGGCTCTGTTCGTTCCTGCGGCTGTGGTCGTGATCATCCAATCGGGTGCGCTATGAAGATCACCACGCCGCCCGTCGTCATTGAAATCTCAGTCCGAACGCTGTTCCGCCGCTTCAATCGCTGGCGCCTTGCGCGAGCCGAGCGTCATTACATTCTGTGCGCCGATGTTGAGCAGGAAAGAGCGCGCGAAGCCCACCTGAACGTCGCGTACTACCAAAAGCAGGCAGCCATGGCCCGGTCCGCGCAGATCAATCTGTAATCAATTCATTTCAAACAAAAGGGAGATTCAAGTGACCGACGCAACTAATCAAACAGCGCTGACCGTCCGCCAAGGATTCGGCGAATCGCAAGCGACTTTCGCAGTGCAAGAGACAGCATCCAGCGCCATCGCCGCGCAGTCCAAGGCAATGGTCGAATCGCGCTACATCATGGCCATGCGCAATCCGCGCAATTGGGACCAGGTGCGCACCGATCTTATCAAGGAATGCCATCGCCCATCCTTCGCGCACAACAAGAGCGCCTATTACATCAAGCCGATCGGCCAGGGTGTCGAAGGGCTTGGTATCCGATTTGTGGAAGTCGCGCTGCGCTGCATGAAAAACGTGCTGGTCGAAACGACCATGATTTTTGAGGATGAGCAGAAGGAAGTGCACCGGGTATCGGTAACCGATCTGGAAGCCAATATTACCTACCCGCTCGATGTGCGTGTGTCGAAGACGGTGGAGCGGTCAAAGCCGAATGGCGACGGTTCGTTTCTGTCTGTACGCAACAACAGCTACGGCAAGCCGGTGTACACCGTTCTGGGCACCGACGACGACATCCTGAACAAACGAGGTGCCCTTATCTCGAAAGCGATCCGCACCATTGGCCTACGCATCATCCCGGGAGATCTGTGCGACGAAGCTGAGGACATCATCAAACGCATTCGCCTGGACGAAGCTGCAAAGGATCCCGATGCAGAGCGCCGCAAGATCGTCGATGCGTTCTCCGCTATCGGTGTCAACGCAACCGACCTGACCAACTACTTGGGCCATGACCTTGGCAAGTGCTCGCCGGCTCAGATTGTGACATTGCGCGGCATCTACGGCGCCATCAAGGATGGTGAAGCGACTTGGCAAAGCGTGATCCAAAACAAGGCCGAGCAAACCGCACCGGCCGATGCCGCAAAGAAGGTCGAAACCTGCACCCCGGAGCATTTCGAGAAAAACAAGGAGACCTGGCGCAAAACGATCATCGACAAGAAAAAGACCGTCAAGGATCTGATCTCGACCATTCAAACCAAGCACCTGCTTACTGAAGATCAGAAGACGACGATCGACAGCTGGGCGCACGAGAACGACTGACCCTCAACAATAAAAAGGAAGAATAATGCAAACCCATGACCTGATCCAAGGCAGCGCCGAATGGCACGCCTACCGCGCCAACCACTTCAACGCCAGTGACGCACCTGCGATGCTGGGATGCTCGCCCTACAAGACACGATCACAACTGCTGCACGAGTGCGCTACCGGCGCCGTGAAGGAAGTCGATTCCGCAACGCAAACACTCTTCGACAATGGGCACCGCTTTGAGGCACTGGCCCGTCCGATCGGCGAGGCACTTATCCAGGAGGATCTTTATCCCGTCGTTGGATCTCATGGGAAATTCAGCGCGTCGTTCGACGGGCTCACCATGGACGAAAGCACAGCGTTTGAGCACAAAAGCCTCAACGATGAGCTGCGCGCTTGTTTCGCCGACATGGAGACAATCGCACCAGAGCACCGCGAGCGCTGGTCCGGTAACGTGCTGCTCAAGCATTATCGGGTACAGATGGAACAGCAGTGCATGGTCGCTGACTGCCACCGTGTCCTGTTTATGGCATCAAAGTGGGAAGGTGAGCGGCTGGTCGAGGAACAGCATTGCTTGTACTACCCCGACGCGGCCCTTCGCGAAGAAATCATCGCAGGCTGGGAGCAGTTCACAATAGACCTTGCTGAATATCAGCACGTCGAAGTACTGCCGGCCGCCGTTGCCGCGCCGGTCATGGACCTGCCTGCACTGACAATTCGGGTCAACGGTGCGATCACACTGCAATCCAATCTGACCATCTTCGGCGATCGCCTGCAGTCGTTCATCAAGGACATCGACAAGAACCCGTCCGATGACCAGGCGTTTGCCGACTGTGAAGCAGCGGTAAAGGTGCTGCAAAAAGCCCAGGATGCACTGGAAGCCGCCGAAGCAAGCGCACTGGCACAGACGGCCGACATTGACGACATGACCAAGACCGTGGCGATGTACAGCGAAATGGCGCGCACCACGCGCCTGATGCTGGAAAAACTCGTCAAGGCCCGCAAAGAAACCATCCGCATCGAGATTCAACAGGGCGCCAAGGACAAGGCTGCGGAGCATATCGACGGATTGAACAAGCGCCTTGGCAAGCCGTACATGCCCACTGTACCGGTCGACTTCGCTGGCGTGATGAAGGGCAAGAAAAGTATCGCCAGCCTGCGCGACGCTGTGGACACCGAGTTGTCCCGGTTCAAGATCGAAGCCAACGCGATCGCGGACAAGATCCAGTTCAACCTCAATACCCTGCGCGACATCGCGGTCGACCATCCGTTCCTATTCGCGGATGCGGCACAGATCGTCCTGAAGGCGAATGACGACTGCACCGCATTGATCCGGCTGCGCATTTCGGAGCACAAGGAAGCTGAGGAAAAGCGCCTGGCTGCCGAGCGTGCGCGAATTCAAGAAGAAGAGCGGATCAAGGCCGAGGCCAAAGCCAAGCGCGAAGCGGAGGAGAAAGCTGCTGCCGAGCGCCAACAGGCAATGCTGGCAGCCGCACAACAGCGCCGTGAGGAGGAAGCCGCTGCAAAGCGTGTGGAAGCTGAGCAACCGCCAGCCGTCGTCTACCCGCCGCTTACCGCGGAACGGGCCGGCGCCGCACCGACTGCAACGGTTACACAACTCAACCCTGCAGCATCCATGCCATTCACCGCCAAGGCAACCGCCACCGGTCCGACCGACGAGGAGATCATCGAAGTTCTTTCCCTGCACTTCCGCGTTCATGAAAGCAAAGTGGTCGCATGGCTGCTTGACATGGATCTCGAAGCGGCTGGCAACCGCATTGCCGTCAATCTTTAATCACCCTCAAAAATAAGGAAAAAAATGGACACCTCAATCAAAATCCGCCCGGAAATTGCACTCAACGCCGTCGAGTCATCCCAGATCGAAGCGATCGGCCATGATCCGGAAACCAACACACTGGCCATCCAGTTCAAGTCGAAATCCGGCCCGGGCAGCGTCTACCACTATTCGAATTTTGGCACCGAGCAGTTCGGCGCAATCAAGAATGCTGAATCGATCGGCTCGCACTTCGGCAAAGTCATCAAGCCGTTCCCGGACGTGTATCCGTACGAAAAAATCAGCTAATCGCGTAACGCCGCATCCCCTCAACCAGAACCCACTACTCCAGGAGAGAAAATTGTTCAGCCTAAACAAAGAATCGTTGCGACTTGCCGATGTGAACCCTCGGAAAGAAATCCACGGTGATGAAAAGGTTCTCGCCGTCGATCTGAAGCTGGAATTCGAGACATCGAATGCTGTGCTGTTGAAATTCTCGCCAACGCTACGGGATGCGCTTTACACGCAGGATCCGGGCGCAACCATCGACATGATCGATCCAAGCCACGCACCGACCCTGCGCAATCCGCAGATGGGCGAAATCAAGTGGGCGCTGGAAATGCCGTTCGTGCGCTTCAGCGTGTTTGTCGATGGTTCGAACGATGAAGACATCGCTTTCATCGCTGCCAAGTGCAATAACTTCCGGTTCACATGCAAGGAAGGCGGCACGGTCATCGTCACTTGCCGCGTGCAGAAATCCGAACCGCTGGAAGTCGATGTCACGAAGCTGCTGTTCTTGATGGACAAACAGATCAAGGTCAGTCTGGAAGCCGAGGATGAGCCGGAAGACTACGGCGACGGTGAAGAAGGAAAGGCTGAATTCCAGCAAGGCGAAGTAGATCTGCTGACCAGTTCCCAGGCAGGCGATGAGAACTCCGACACCGGGCCAGCATCCGAAACCGAATCGGCGGACCAATACGACGCGCTCTACGCCAAGGCCGTCGCATTCGTGCGCGAGCTCAATAAGGCATCCATATCGATCGTCAAGCGCGAACTGAAGATCGATGCGCTGGTTGCGACACGCATCCTCGATCAAATGGAAGAGGACGGCATTGTCGGTCCTGCCGCCGGCAATGGCTTGCGGGATGTGATCGCCGTACCTGCTTAACGGTCAATGGAGCCGCCGCCGGAGAAAAGTCCCTCCCTGAGCGAAGTACCTGGCGGACGGCTCCGCCCTTTCAATAATTATTCAGAAGCAAAACAACCAAGGAAAATAATGAAATCCTCCATTCAAGAAATCACAGCGATCCTCGGAACCTCGATGGCCGGCGGCTTCTACGCTGGCCGCGTGAAAATCGGCGAACAGGTATTCGCACTGATCGTCGCCCCCAAAGCTGATGGCGAGCATGCAGACATAGTCTGGAATGATTCCCGGGAAACTGTTGATGGCGCGCTGTCTTACAACGATGGCCTGGCGAATACCCATGCGATGGCTGCAGCTGGAAGCAAACTCGCGCAATGGTCACTGGACCTGCACATTGCCGGACATGACGACTGGTACCTGCCATCGCAGGACGAACTCGAAATCCTCTATCGAAACCTGAAGCCAACCGCCGAAGAAAATTATCTTTATGCGCGCTCTGGCATCAATGTGTCAGCGGTTCCACCGACTTATCCCTACACCAGTGAATTGCCTGCGCAGACTGCCGCAGAGGTGTTTCAGGCTGACGCAGTAGAAGCATTCGATCCGGCTTGGTATTGGAGCTCAACGCAGCACGCAGCCGACTCTGGTTGTGCCTGGTGTCAGGACTTCGACGACGGCGACCAGTACGGCAACGGCAAGAGCGCAGCGCTGCGCGCGCGCGCCGTCCGCAGATTAGCCATTTAGTCCTTTATCAATTTTCAGAGGAGTCCGCCCACATGACCACCATCACGCTTGAATCGATCAAAACCGAGCACAACCGGCTGGCCGAAGTAATCGCAGCATTCGAAGTGCAGATCAAAGAAAAGCGTCTTTTCTCGCTGCCCGAAGCTGAAATCGATCTGAACGACGGCGAACACTATGCCGGCATCATCATCGGGAAGGATGGTGCTTCCAGCCATCACCTGATCCTGCTGTCCGGTGAAGCCGAGGAAATCACCTGGGCGAATGCCGTGGAATGGGCGGTCAAGGCTGGCGGTGAATTGCCGACGCGCCGTGAACAGGCGCTTCTGTACGCCAATCTGAAGGAACAATTCAAACCAAATTGGTACTGGTCCTGCGAGCAGCACGCAGCCCACTCTGATTATGCCTGGTGTCAGTACTTCGACAACGGCTACCAGATCAACAGCTACAAGAGCGCAGCGCTGCGCGCTCGCGCCGTCCGCAGATTAATTATTTTGTAATTTAACTATTTCATCAGCATGGCACTCCACACCAATCTGCCGATATATAAGGTCGCCTACGATCTTCTCGACGTTGTCACTGATTTAGTCAAGAACATGCCACGCAATTTCAAGGCATCGATTGGCGGAAAGATCAGTGAGGAATGCGTTGAGATTGTGGTGCTCATATTCCGCGCCAACAGCGCTCGGGATAAAGCGCCGCACTTGGGCGAACTGATCGAGCGCCTGCAGGTCGCCGAACTACTGCTGCGCCTCTCACGAGACAAGCGGATGATTTCGACCGGCCAGTATGCCAAAGCAATCGATCTGACCAATAGCGTCGGCAAGCAGGCGGGTGGATGGCGCCGTTCCGCACTTTCGTCTGCTTCATAAGGGTCACGGCCACTATGACTGAACGAACTTTTAATCTGGTTGTGCCGCTGGCTCACAAGGCCACCGACATGCGCATCGCAGATACCTCTGGCAGTGTCCAGGTACGGTCTGGCGCAGTTTCCCCGTTGATCGGCTCCGGCCTTCGGCAGGGCGACGTAGATAGCACAACAGGACGCAGCACGCAGCCAACTCTGATTATGCCTGGTATCAGAACTTCAACAACGGCAACCAGAACAACAACAACAAGAGCGCAGCGCTGCGCGCTCGCGCCGTCCGCAGATCAATCCGAGCGCCACCATGCTGATTTTTCTTTTCCTGATCTGGTCCAGGCTTACTTCGACTGCCGGAAAAGCAAACGCAATACAGAAACCGCCCTGGCTTTCGAGCAGAATCTAGAGCGTAATTTGTCGCGCCTGTATGACGAGCTGGCCGCCGGCAGTTATAGGCCGGGCAAGTCAATCTGTTTCGTGGTCACCAGACCGAAAGCCCGTGAAGTATGGGCAGCAGACTTCCGCGACCGGATCGTGCATCACCTGCTGTACAACCGTATCGCCCCGCGATTCTATTCCTCGTTTGTCGCCGACAGCTGCGCGTGCATTCCTGGGCGCGGCACCCTTTACGCAGCGCGCCGACTGGAAGCCAAGATCCGCAGCATCACGCAGAACTGGACAAGACCGGCCTGGTACCTGAAATGCGATCTGGCGAACTTCTTCGTCAGCATCGACAAGAATGTCCTGCGGGACCTGATCGCTGCGCGCGTGCAAGAACCATGGTGGCTTTGGCTTGCCGATGTGATCCTGTTCCACGATCCGCGCCAAGACTTCGAGTACCGCGGGAATGCATCCCTGCTGGAGCGCGTGCCGCCGCACAAGCGCCTGACCAACCAGCCGGCACACCTTGGCCTGCCGATCGGCAATCTGTCGTCGCAGTTCTTCGCCAACGTCTACCTGGACGTGCTCGACCAGCATGCCAAGCACCGCATTGGCGCCCGGCATTACATCCGGTACGTCGATGATTTCATTTTGCTGCACGATTCGCCGCAGTGGCTCAATGCCGCGCATGCCGAGATCGATGCATTCCTGCCACGCGTGCTGCATGCACGTCTGAACCCGAGCAAAACCATTTTGCAGCCAGTCGATCGCGGCGTCGATTTCGTCGGCCATGTGATCAAGCCATGGAATACCCGGTCGCGCCGACGGACAGTCGCACAAGCAGTGGGCAGGATTCTGTCCATGGATGCCGGCGACGTCTATGCATCGGCGAACAGCTATTTCGGATTGTTGGGCCAGTCGAATGCCAGTCATGCCGACCGTGCGCGCCTGGCGAATGCCGTGCTTCAGCGCGGACATTCGGTAAATCGGCAATTGACAAAATCATATAGAAAACAATTAAGGGAGTTTGCATGAAGCGAGATTTTTTAAGCCTGCCGCTTGACCTCGGCAACGAACTGAACATCGATAACTTTGCCGGGGGCGGCGGTGCATCCGAGGGCATTGAACAGGCATTTGGCCGTCCGGTCGATGTAGCCATTAATCATGACGGCGAAGCGTTGGCCATGCATGCTGCCAATCACCCTCGAACTGCGCACTATCAAGAAGATGTGTTTGACATTCATCCCGGCTTCGTCACAGGCCAACGCCCGATCGGTCTTGCCTGGTTCAGCCCGGATTGCAAGCATCACTCCAAGGCCAAGGGCGGGAAACCGCGCGAGCAGAAGATTCGCGGCCTTGCGTGGGTTACGCTGAAATGGGGAACGTTTCAGATGCCGCGCGCGATCGCACTTGAGAACGTCGAAGAATTTCAGGATTGGGGGCCGCTGGATGACGCCGGGAAGCCCATTAAATCCGAGAAAGGCCGCACCTTCCGTGCCTTCATAGATGCACTCTCAACAGGATTGGCCAAAGATCATCCGGATATACCTGAAATTTATGATGCGCTCGGTGCCGACTTCCCAATGGGCCGGCTATACGCTGGACTGGGTTACAAAGTCGAGCACCGGATTCTCAGAGCTTACAAATATGGCACGCCAACTATTCGCAAGCGTCTATACATTTTCGCGCGCCGCGATGGTTTGCCGATCGTCTGGCCATCGCCGACTCATGACAATCCAAAGTTGCCGGGATTCGCGAAAAGCGGTTTGTTGCCTTGGGCTACGGCCGCCGAATGCATCGATTGGTCGATCCCCTGCCCGTCAATTTTTACTCGCAAGCGGCCGCTGAAAGACGCGACGCTGCGCCGAATCGCCAAGGGCATCATGAAGTTTGTCGTTAATTCGGCTGATCCATTTATCGTGAAGTTTCCCGAGAACAGCACCGGCCAGCAGATCGATGAACCGCTGCACACTGTCATGGCGGGCGCACCACGCTTCGGGCTTGTATCTCCCACCCTGATGCATCTGACTCATCATGGCGCCGACCGTACAGCATCAGTCGATGCACCAATTGCAACCATTACCGGGGCACATCGTGGTGAACAGGCGCTGGTCATGGCGATGCTGGCCAAGCATTACACCGGAGTAGTCGGCACCAGCGTTAAAGTGCCTTTTGGCACCGTTACTACCAGTGACCACCATTCCGTAGTTACCGCTCAGCTTGTCGGCTGCGGCGGTCGTGCTGGGCAGTCTCGCCCGCGCGATGTGAGCGAGCCGACTGCTACGGTCACAAGTAAGGCGGACACAACGCTCGTGACATCGCACCTGGTCAAGTTACGCAATAACCAATTCGGCCAAGGAATGGACGAGCCGTTCCCGACATTGACGGCCGGCGGCGGACATGTTGGAGAGGTTCGCGCTTTCCTGATTACTCATAAGTCAGAAATATAGGCGACACTTGGATGCTTGAAAAACGAACGGACCAACGCAGGCTTGTTGCCGATGTCGGCAAGCTGTGCCGCCACG